>JBCCPG010000007.1:0-202213 GCA_039039885.1 Pseudomonadota bacterium
ATCCTCTCGCCCGCCAACGGCAAGCCGATCATCGTGCCTTCGCAGGATATGGTTCTGGGGCTCTACTACCTCTCGATGGAGCGTCAGGAGAAGACGCCTGAATTCCTCAAGAATGAAGATGGCACCGAGACCGAAAAGCTCCCGCGCTTTGCCGATATGGCCGAAGTGCACCAGGCGCTTGAGACGAAGGCTGTGACGCTCCACACCAAGATCCTCGCCCGCGTTCCGCAGGCCGATGAGGATGGCAACATTGTGATGAAAAGGTTCGAGACCACTCCGGGCCGCATGCTGATCGGTGAGTGTCTGCCGAAGAACCACAAAGTCCCTTACGACATCATCAACCGCCTTCTGACGAAGAAGGATATTGGTGACGTGATCGACGAAGTGTACCGCCACACCGGGCAGAAGGACACGGTCCTGTTCGCTGACGCGATCATGGTCCTTGGCTTCCGCCATGCGTTCAAGGCGGGCATTTCCTTCGGTAAGGATGACATGATCATCCCTGACGCTAAGGTGGGTCTGGTCGATGAAACCAAGGCTCTGGTTGCTGACTATGAGCAGCAATACCAGGACGGTCTGATCACCCAGCAGGAAAAGTACAACAAGGTGATCGACGCTTGGTCGAAATGTGGTGACCTGGTTGCTGACGCGATGATGGAAGAGATCAAGGCGCGTCCAATCGACAAGGAAGGCCGTGAGGCTGACATCAACTCGATCTATATGATGAGCCACTCTGGCGCGCGTGGTTCGCCAGCGCAGATGAAACAGCTCGCTGGTATGCGCGGTCTTATGGCCAAGCCGTCGGGTGAGATCATCGAGAACCCGATCATCTCGAACTTCAAGGAAGGTCTGAACGTCCTTGAATACTTCAACTCCACCCACGGCGCTCGTAAGGGCCTCGCGGATACGGCGCTGAAGACGGCAAACTCTGGTTACCTGACCCGCCGTCTGGTTGACGTCTCGCAGGACTGCACCATTGTCGAGCAGGATTGTAAAACCGAAAACGCGCTGGAAATGCGTGCGATCGTTCAAGGCGGCAGCGTGATTGCCTCGCTGGGTGAGCGTATCCTTGGCCGCACCGTTGCCGAAGACATCGTCAACGCTGCGACCGGTGAAGTGATCGCGCCCAAGGGCACTCTGGTCGACGAGCCGATGGTGAAGGAAATCGAAGCGGCTGAAGTTCAGTCTGCCAAGATCCGCTCACCACTGGTTTGCGAAGCCGAACAGGGCGTTTGCGCGACCTGCTACGGCCGTGACTTGGCGCGCGGTACTCCGGTGAATATCGGTGAAGCTGTCGGCGTTATCGCCGCGCAGTCGATCGGGGAGCCGGGCACACAGCTGACCATGCGTACCTTCCACATTGGTGGTGCTGCGCAGCTCAACGAAACCTCGCACCTTGAGTCGATTTCGGACGGTAAGATCGAATATCGCGATATGCCGACCATCACCGACAAGAAGGGCCGCATCCTGTCGATGGCGCGTAACGGCGAACTCGCCGTGATCGACGCTGAAGGCCGTGAGCGTGAAATGCACAAGGTGCCTTACGGTACCGTGCTCATGTTCAAGGATGGCGCGAAGGTGAAGGAAGGCGACCGTCTGGCGGAATGGGATCCGTTCACTCTGCCGATCATCACCGAGCAATCGGGTGTGGTCCGCTTCCAGGATCTGGTCGAAGGCACCACGCTTGAAGAGCAGACCGACGACGCAACCGGCATCGCCCAGCGCATCGTCACCGAAAACCGTGCAACCGGCCGCAAGAAGAAGGAAGACCTTCGCCCGCGTCTGATGTTGCAGACCGAAGGTCAGAGCGAAGACGACGCCGATGCTCAGCGCTATATGCTGGCACCGGGCACGACGCTCTCGGTTGAAGACGGTCAGCAGGTTGAAGCGGGTGACATCCTTGCACGTGCTTCGCGTGAAGCGGCCAAGACCCGTGACATCACCGGTGGTCTGCCGCGTGTGGCTGAGCTGTTCGAAGCGCGTATGCCGAAGGACGTCTCTGTCATCGCCAAGATCTCGGGCAAGATCGAGTTCGTTCGCGAATACAAAGCGAAGCGCAAGATCGCGATTGTTCCAGAGGAAGGTGATCCGGTCGAGTACCTGATCCCCAAGACCAAGGTGATCGACGTTCAGGAAGGCGACTTCGTGAAGAAGGGCGACACCCTGATCTCTGGCTCGCCGAACCCGCACGACATCCTCGAAGTTCTCGGTATTGAGGCTCTGGCCGAATATCTCGTCAACGAAATCCAGGAAGTCTACCGACTGCAGGGCGTGAAGATCAACGACAAGCACATCGAGGTGATCGTTCGCCAGATGCTGCAGAAGGTTGAAATCACCAATGGTGGCGACACCACTCTGCTGCCGGGTGAGCAGGTCGATCTAGCGGAAATGCTCGAATTCAATGCCAAACTTGGCAAGGGCAAGAAGCCGGCGGAAGGCACGCCGATCCTGCTTGGGATCACCAAGGCGTCGCTGCAGACCCGCAGCTTCATCTCCGCCGCATCGTTCCAGGAAACGACGCGCGTTCTGACCCAGGCTTCGGTTGAGGGTAAGAAGGACACGCTGATCGGGCTGAAAGAGAACGTGATTGTGGGCCGTCTCATCCCTGCCGGTACCGGCGCGGGCATGAACCGGATGCGCGTCACCGCTTCGAGCCGCGATGCTGCTCTGAAGGCTGCGTGGAAGAAGCAGCAGGAAAAGCTTGCTGCCGAAAACGCGGTCGAAGAAGAGCCTGCAGCTGACCCGGTTTCCTCTGAGGAAGCGATGAAGGCAGCCATGGGCGGCGGTGCTGCTCCAGAAGGCGAAGCGAGCGAATAAGCCCTCGCGCTTACGCGCCGAACCAAAGATTGAACCCGTCCGCAAGCTTGATGCTTGCGGGCGGGCTTTCTTTTGCACCTGAGCCTTTGGGAGCGATCGTTGACCGCGAGGTGGCGGCAACACTTGAAGCACAGGTGTTGGATTTGAGTGGATAGGTGCACAAGCGGACAAATCCGCTATTGCGAAGCGTTTGCAATTCATTCATAGCTCTGTGTGCAGGTCACAGAAGGGTGTGCGAATCGATGTCTCAGAAACCGCCTTCCAAAGCTCAATCTCTCGATATCATCGCTGAGCTCGCGCGGCCTTCGCGCATGGCGGATCAGCACCCCATTGCAGGCCGTTTCATCTATGCGCTGCGCCTCGTGGCTTTGCACGACCGAGTAGGTCGCGATCCGATCCCCGAGCTTGCGACGCGGCTTGGTGGGGTTGAGCTGGCGGCCAAAGCGCTTTCACTCGCTCAAGCGATCAAGCTCACTTGGCCAGAAAACATCCACATCTCGCGCTTTTGCTGTGGGTTGCTCAGCCATGATGAAGCGACAATTGCCAATCTCGTTTCCGCAGTCATCAAGCGCGACCGTAAGGCCTTTGATCACACGATCGAAGGCCTGGTGCGCCCGGATCGGATGGAGCGCCTGTGGGAATGCGCCTCGGATCTCGCAACCGCTGAGCTAAGCGGGCTTTGATCGCGTCCAGAGAGGCACTTGCTGCGCCAATCGCCGGGCCTTTCTGAGAAGAAAAAGCAACTGCGCTCTTTTGCCACCGCTCGAAAGGCTCTAGCGCGGCGGGCATGACTCACACCACACGTTTCGCCCCTTCGCCCACGGGCCGTTTGCATGTCGGCAATATCCGCACCGCGCTCCACAATTGGATGCTCGCGGAGAAATTGGGCGGTCAATTCGTCCTGCGGATCGATGACACCGATGCCGAACGCTCTAAGGAAGAATATGTTGAGGCAATCAAGGCCGACCTCACCTGGCTTGGGCTGAACTGGCAGAGTGAGGCGCGCCAGTCGGCCAATCTTAACGCCTATGAGGCCGCCTTTGAGCAGCTGCGCGATTCAGGCCGGGTCTATCCCGCCTACGAAACCGCGCAGGAGCTGGAGCTTAAGCGCAAGGTGCTGCTCGGACGCGGACTGCCCCCAATATATGATCGTGGCTCGCTCAAGCTGACCGAGGAAGACCGGGCTGAGAAAAAGGCTGAAGGGATCGAGCCACATTGGCGATTCAAGCTCGACCATGATGCGCCGATCAGCTGGGAAGACGGCGTGCGCGGGAAGCAGAGCTTTGATCCCAAGCTGCTTTCCGACCCGGTCATCCGTCGCGCCGATGGATCGTGGCTCTATATGCTGCCGAGCACGGTCGACGACATCAATATGGGCATCACGCAAGTGCTGCGCGGGGAGGACCACGTCTCCAACACCGCGGTCCAGATCCAGATGTTCATCGCGCTGGGTGCGACGCCGCCTGCCTTCGCGCATGAGGCTCTGCTGGTCGGCAAGGAGGGTAAGCTCTCCAAACGGTTGGGATCGCTTGGCTGCGATGCCTTTCGAGATCGCGGGATCGAGCCCGAGGCGATCATCGCGCTGCTGTCGCGGCTGGGCACCTCGCTTCCTGTTGAGCCAATCGCTGACCGCGCGCAATTGCTCGAAACGTTCGACCTCTCCACCTTTGGCCGCGCGCCCGCCAAATTTGACGATGCGGAGCTGGAACGGATCAACACCGCCATCGTCCACGCAATGCCTTTTGACGCGGTCAAGCACCGGCTACCCGATGGCATCGACGAAGCGGGTTGGCATGCGGTGCAGCCCAATATTTCGACCATAGCCGAGGTCAGCGAATGGTGGCGGCTCGTTACCGGACCGATTGAAGCGGTGGAGTTCTCGGACGAGGACAAATCCTACTTGGCTAAGGCCGCGACAACGCTTGCTTGGGGAAATGACCCGTGGGGCGCGCTCACATCAGCGCTGAAAGAGGCAACCGGGCGCAAGGGCAAGCAGCTCTTCCTGCCTTTACGCCAAGCGCTCACCGGCATGAACCATGGCCCCGATATGGGCGAATTGCTCCCGCTGATCGGAGAGGCTGAAGCGAAAGCGCGTTTGGAGAAGGCGGCTGGTTAGACTCCGCTTGCTTGCAACTTAGCCTGAAGCCGTTAGCGCTTTTGTCTCGAGCAAAGAGCGCTGGTCAATCAACCTATGAACCTCCGCTCTGGCGAGTTGTTCATCGCCTTGAGCTTGAAATTTGGCTTTGGCCGCCGCAGCAATAGCCACCTGTATCTTAAGGTCGAGTTCCTCAATTGGATCGGCATCCATTCCGATAAGAACTTTTGCGTTTTTCATACCCAAAATATACTCAAAATATCGAAGTTTTCAATCATTATTGCTCGGGTTCCTCACCTCAAAGGCGGCAACGGCGAGAGCAATCGACTTTGAAACCAAGCGAATAGTATCGACGGCTTGGCTTTTTTTGTCATCCGGGGCTCTTACAAAACGGCCCGTCACGTCGGATGAACCGGCTACCACACCCCAGAGTTTTTGATCTGGCCCCACAAGGACAGGAAGTCCTGCCATCGATGCATATCGCTCAGCATCGTAGGAGCGAACAAGACCTTCAGTCAAAGGATAGTCTTCAGCGACCCGCGGATCGCTGTAATCAGGGATGACAGCATAGCGGCGAGTTTGCCAAACGACACCGACAAGGCCGTATCCTTTTGGCCATTTGCGCGGTTCTTTCTGTTTGGGAAGCATTTTTGAACGAATGCCTGCCGATGGGCTCATTCTTGTTGAGCGTCCGACACCAGTCTTTGAGAACACTGAGATCGCCCATTTTTCCTGAGTATCAAAGCCAATAGCTTCTGCCAGCATCGGTTCCGCGTTCTCCAGCATGAATTCGATCGCAGCATCCAAGTCGGATTCTGAGTTAAGCAGTGACTGCTCAAGGCTTTCCCCCATGGCATCTGATGCCTCACGAAACGCGATACGCCGCTTGTCCAAGGCTTTGCGATTTGCGACCGATCTTTCGAGCGCGCGGCCAGCCTCAATAGCTTCTGCCGCAGCTGCATCGGCTCTGGTGAAGCGATCTATAAGAGTTACCTTTTTGTGTTCGATCCCGGCAACAAACAGGAGACCAAGCGAGGAAAGAACAGCGCCGACCCAAAAAAGGGCCACACCAAAAGCACCTGGAACAGCTTTGCTGGCGCCAATGAGCGCAGTGCCAACGCCAGCCATCAGGACAAACCAAATCCGAAACCGCTCAAGATATTCTAGCCGGTCGCCGACTGTCTTGAGGACCCCGCTTCTCTCGGGGCGCAGGGAGTCCTCGATCTCGTCAAATCTGCTCATCGGGACCCTTCCTCCAACTCATCGCCCTTTAGCGTGACGATGTGCAGCAGGTTTGTCGCGCCCGGTGTTCCGAATGGCACGCCTGCCAGCACAATCTGCTTTGATCCCGGCACGCCAAAGCCGTGGCGCAGTGCCATGCGCTTGCCCTTGGCGATCATCTCTTCGAAGCTGCCAATATCCTTGGTCGCTACGGCATGGGCACCCCACAACAGCGCGACCCGGCGAGCAGTGCGCATGCTTGGTGTGAGCACCAGCATCGGCGTTCCAGGACGTTCGCGCGCGACCCGACGAGCGGTGGAACCGGAGGCTGTGAAGACCGTGATCGCGCTGATCGGCACAGTATCGGCGATGGTCATGCAGCTATGTGCAAGCGCGTCCGAGGTGGTGGGATCGGGCAGCATTTCGAGCAGCCTTACGCGTTCCTTATAGCCCTCATCGCCTTCAATCTGGAGCGCGATAGCATTCATCATCGCGACCGATTCTTCGGGCCAGTCGCCTGCTGCGCTCTCAGCCGAGAGCATCACGGCATCGGCCCCATCATAGACCGCATTGGCAACGTCAGAGACTTCGGCGCGGGTTGGCGTCGGGGCCTCGATCATGCTTTCGAGCATCTGGGTTGCAACGATAACCGGCTTGCCCGCGCGCCGCGTTGCGTTGACGATCTTCTTTTGCAGCGGCGGCACTTCATAAGGCTCAAGCTCAACGCCCAAATCTCCGCGCGCGACCATGATGCCGTCGGATTGATAGATGATCTCCGACAGACGATTGACCGCCATTGGCTTTTCGATCTTGGCGCACAAAGCCGTGTTCGCGCCCTTGTGCTCTGCGATCAGCTTGCGCGCTTCGGCCAAATCCTCTGCGCGTTGAACGAAGGACAATGCGATCCAGTCTGCGCCATGTTCGACGGCAAAGGCGAGGTCCTTGCGATCCTTCTTGGTGAGCGCTGGGATCGGCACTTCGGCATCGGGCACGTTGACGCCCTTGCGGTCGGAGATCACCCCGCCAACTTCGGCTGAGCACAGGATGCGGTCCTCATCCGCTTCCTTGACGACCAATTTGATCTTGCCATCATTGATCAGCAGCCTCTGGCCGCGCTTCAAAATGCCGAACAATTCAGGATGAGGCAGGCACACCCGCGTCTCATCGCCGGGCGTGGGGTCGCGGTCGAGCGTGAAATGGCCCGAGTGGCGGATCACCGCCTTGCCATCCTTGAAAGTACCGACGCGCAGCTTTGGCCCCTGCAGATCGGCAAGGACGGCGATGGGCCGAGCAAATTCCTTTTCGAGTGAACGGATCGACTTGATCGCCTGCGCATGATCGTCATGCGTACCGTGGCTCATATTGACGCGGAATGCATCAGCGCCGGCCTTGAACAGCTTGCGGAGCATTTCGGGCGAGCGGCTGGCAGGGCCAATTGTCGCTAGAATCTTGACCTTACGCCCGCGCGGGTCAATCCTCGTATTGTCCGAATTTTCCACTTTTGCCTGATCCCGATCCCTCTTGGAAGATTGTGCTATGGCACAAGGAAATCGCAACTCAAGAAAAAGGCCTCAAGATGTCGACCGAAAATGATCCTCTCGAGCAGATTGACGATGCGGTGGCGGCTGCTGCGTTTCGCCGATTGGTGCGCCATTTGCAGCACCGCCATGATGCCCAAAACATCGATCTGATGGGGCTGTCAGGCTTTTGCCGCAACTGTCTCGCTGACTGGATCCGCGACGCCGGGTTCGAAGGTGATAAAGCCGCCGCGCGCGAGCTGATCCACGGCATGCCGATGGACGAGTGGAAGGCAACCCGCCAAAGCCCTGCGACGCAAGAACAGATTGAGGCGATGGAAAAGAGCCTGACTAAGAACCGCGCTGGTCTACTTTAGGACCGGCCAGAAAAGCCAAATAAGGTGCTGGCCAATTGCCGCGCGGCTGGTAAGCCCGCCATTCAAATCTCTCATACCGATTCATCTGGAGAACACTGGAAATGGCTGATGCCACTGATGACCGCCTGCGCTTGCTGATCGAGCGCATTGAACGCCTCGAAGAAGAAAAGAAGGGCATCGCCGACGATATCCGCGACGTCTACGCAGAGGCCAAGGCGGTTGGCTACGACACCAAGATTATGCGCCAGATCGTGCGCCTGCGGAAGATGAAGCCCGATGACCGCAGCGAGCAGGAAACAATCCTTGAAACCTACAAAGCCGCGCTTGGGATGGGGTAGGGTCACAGGTCTGCCGCAATCTTGGGTTAGCCATTTGCAGCATGCAAACAAACGAACCCAAGAAAGCCAATCGCCCCAGCGGTGGAAAACGAAAAAACCCCGATGACGAAGATGAGGGTCCCGACATTGTCGAGGTCCCCGAATTTGTTCCAACAACGAAATCCAAAAGCTTCGAATATCGTGTTGCGGTTTTCTTCGACGGCACGTCCAACAGCGCGACCAATACGGCCGCTGGTCCTTCGATTGCCGATGTCGGTTATCTGACCCGCAGCTATTCCAGTGACTACACCAACGTCTGGAGAATGTACCAGCACTTCAAGGGATACGCTCCTGGAAGCAAAGGTGCGTCCAAATGGGATCGTGTTTACCTCTCAGGAGCAGGCACAACCCCAATGCGCTATGACGATGTGGTCGGCACGGGATTGGGAGTTGGCAAAACCGGCATCTATGGCAAGTCGCAGGAAGCGATCTTTCGTATCCTCGCATTGATCAACAATTTTGCCCTGCGCGGCGATAAGATAAAGCTCTATGTTGATGTGGTGGGATTCAGTCGCGGCGCCGCCACTGCCCGATATTTCATGCACCGCATATTGCCTCAGGGCGACAACATTTTGGCGGGTCTTGCGGCCAGGAATTATGGCATCGACATCACGCATGTCGAAGTCCCGGTGGCTGCGCTGTTCGACACCGTGAGTTCGTACGGCAGCGACTTTGAAGATGACGTCGAACAGCTCAATCTCACCGCGGTGAGACATGTTTCAGAAAAAGCCTATCATATTTGCGCGGAGGACGAATTCCGCGTCAATTTCTCGCTGACCAATATCAAGAGCGCAATTGATATTGGCAAAGGCTGGGAGGCCTACCTTCCTGGGGCGCATGCAGATATTGGCGGGGGTTATCCTGAGAGCGTCAGCGAGATGACAACCACCATAAGTTATCTCGGCTCTTCACGCCCAGCTGCACGCGATGCAGACTGGTTGATCCGGATGGGCTATTTCACGCGCGCGGAGATCAACACGACGCGGTTCCTTCTGCCAACTGTGAGTGGGCCAAGACTGGTGAGGTGGCGAAACTCTTGCTCGCGTGATCCGGTCTATCACCATTATACCTTCATCCCGCTCAACATGATGATGGACAAAGCTCAACTGCATGGCCTGCGCTTTGACCGCACAACGATGCGACGACGTTATCGTATTGGTGGGCGGATCTTGCCTGCGGTCAAAAGAAAGATCGACGCCTATGTCGCACGGGTCGATGCCGATGTCCGCGACAATCAAGCGGTCTGGGAGGTGGGAGGCAGCGGGGTTGACGCGTTACCGGCCCAGTTCCGCAGGCGCTATTGCCACTATTCAGCAAGTGAGAGCGACTTGGGAATGGAAACCCGCTGGCTTGATATCTCCCGAGCGCTACGAAAAAGAAAGATCTTCGATGGCTGACCGAGGGTGGAAGGCGCGCGGCCCAATCGTCGGCACTGCTGTGAAGGTCTAACCCCCCGCAAGCTGCCCCGCTGCAAAGGCCAGCGTAAGCGCGCTCGCATTGTGCGCGGCGTGGAGCAGGATTGCGGCCCACAGACCGATTTGCACTCTGACATAGCCGAGCAAGGCTCCAAGGATAAACTGCGGCAGGACCAGCGGAAGCAGGATCAGCATATTGCTCCACCCACCGCTCATGTCGAAATTGGCGATGTGGACGAGCGCGAAGGCAATGGTCGTGAACCAGAAGAAGCCGGGGAACGCCCAGACGAACCAGCGCATCGGCTGGCTGTGTCGTAGCAAGATTAGCGCGGCAATTCCGGCGATGATCCCGCCCAGTGCGATAAGCAATCCGATCACCGGACTGTTCACATGCGCGACGCCAAATCCAAGCGCTCCGAGCGCGATCAGGAGCACGCATAAGACATGGCCTGGTTTGCCCGAGAGCCAGCTGCGGAAGACGAGTTCCTCCATCACCGGCGCGCCGACGATGACGCCGAGCACAATCAAGGGTGTGAACTCGATCCCCGCAAGCGCAGTCTCAGGCAGGTAAACTCCCGCAGCAACGGCAATGGTGGCGGCTCCGATCAACACCGCCATCGCCAAAATGTCGAGCGCGAAGATGCGAGCGAGTATGAGCAATGGCGGACTGGCGTCTGCTCGGGCGTCAAGCGAGGGGCGCTTCAGGAAAACGGCCAGCCTCTGCCATTCCGAAGTCAGGCTGTGGCCGGTAATCCCAGGCTCGCCAGGGGGCGGACCGTCGCCAAAGGTGGACTCGATTTCCTGTTTCGTCTGAGGGCTTGTCTGCATGTCGCGCATGGGGCTAATGGCAAACCTGTAAATTTATCGCTTCCAAGCGACTTGCAAAATTCGAGTTCACAAGGGCACCGACAATGGCAGGCCATTCCAAATTCAAGAACATCATGCACCGCAAAGGGGCGCAGGACAAGAAACGCTCCAACCTGTTTTCGAAGCTCAGCCGCGAGATCACTGTTGCGGCAAAGATGGGTGCACCCGACCCCGATATGAACCCGCGCCTGCGGCTCGCGATCAACACTGCCAAAGGGCAATCGATGCCCAAGGACAACATCCAGCGCGCGATCGACAAGGCCTCCGCGGCGGATGGTGAGAATTATGAAGAGGTCCGCTACGAAGGTTATGGTCCCGGCGGCAGTGCGATCATCGTCGAAGCGCTGACCGACAACCGCAACCGCACCGCAACCGCTGTTCGCACAGCCTTCTCCAAGAATGGCGGCAATCTCGGCACCGAAGGTTCGGTTGCGCACGGCTTCGAACGGGTCGGCTATATCGAATATGGCGCGGATGCAGGCGATGAGGACACCGTGCTCGAAGCTGCAATGGAAGCCGGCGCGGACGACATCGCTTCGTCTGATGAAACCCATGAAATCTGGACCGCTGCCGAAGACCTTCACGAAGTTTCCTCTGCGCTCGAAAAGTCATTGGGTGAAGCGAAAGAGGTGAAGCTCGCCTGGAAGCCCAACCTCACCGTCGACATGGATGAGAAAGGCGCGGGCACGCTCCTTAAACTCATCGATGCGCTCGACGATGACGACGATGTTCAAACCGTCTGGGGCAATTACGAGATCTCAGACGATGTGATGGAGAAGCTGGGCTAAGGCGCTTAGCCGATGACCATCATCCTCGGCCTTGATCCCTCACTCTCCTGCACTGGCTGGGGCGTTGTTCGCAGCGAAGGCTCGCGGTTGTCGCATCTCGCCAACGGCCAATTGCCGACTGATACCAAGGCCCCGATGGCGGAGCGGCTGGCGGCGCTCTCTTCAGGCATCGCTGCTGTCATAGCGGCGCACAAGCCGGATCGTGCGGCCTGCGAAGAGGTCTTCGTCAATGAGAACCCGCAATCGACCTTAAAGCTTGCTCAGGCGCGCGGCGCGGTGCTCTCTGCTTGCGGCGCCGCTCAGCTGCTGGTCAACGAACACGCCGCGCGGGCCGTGAAGAAATCGGTCGTAGGAACGGGCGGGGCTGATAAGAAACAGGTTGCAGCCATGGTCAAAGTCCTGCTGCCCGGCACTACGATCGCAGGAAGCGATGCCGCCGATGCGCTTGCTGTCGCGATTGCTGACGCGCATCTAACACCCCGACGATAAACTCTTATCGGAGCTGACATGACGATCCACTTCTATGGCATCCCCAACTGCGACACCGTCAAGAAGGCGCGCAAATGGCTTGAGGCGAAGAGTCTCGACTACACTTTTCACGACTACAAGAAGGAAGGCGCGAATGCGGACAAGATCGCCGCATGGGTCGCTGATGAAGGCCTCGATGTGGTGCTGAACAAGCGCGGAACGACCTTTCGCAAGCTGTCCGATGCGCAGAAGGCTGATGCCGCCGACAGTCACAAGGCTGTCGCTTTGCTCGTGCAGCACCCTTCGATGATCAAACGCCCAGTGGTCGAACATTCGGGCGGTATTCTCGTTGGATTCAAGGAAGACACATGGTCCGAAGCACTTTTGTAGCTGCATTGGGGGCGATGCTGATGGTTCAGCCGGTTGCGGCGCAAAGCCCCGAGCAGACCGCCGAGGCTGAAAATCGCCCGCTGATCATCGCTCATCGCGGCTCCAGCGGTGAGCGGCCCGAGCATACGCTTGCGGCCTACGAGCTCGCGATTGATCAAGGCGCCGATTACATTGAGCCCGACCTGGTCGTGACCAAGGATCTCGTGCTCGTCTCTCGCCATGAGAATGAGCTGTCCGGGACGACCGATGTCGCCACCCGTGAAGAGTTTGAGTATCTGCGGCGGGAAAAGACGATCGATGGCCGCCGCGTCGCTGGCTGGTTTGCCGAGGACTTTACGCTGGCCGAACTGCGCACACTGAGGGCGCGAGAGCGGGTTGGGAACATCCGCCCTGAAAACGCCCGCTACAATGGTCTCTATCAAGTGCCAACTTTTGCTGAGATTGTGCAACTGGTCCGTGCCAAGGAGGCCGAGACCGGGCGCAGCATCGGTCTTTATCCAGAGCTCAAACATCCCACTTTCCTGCTTGAGGTAGAGGGGATCGATGCGGTTGACCTGATCCTGCGTGAACTGCGCGATCTGGGGGTCGAAATCGATGACCCGCTTTACATTCAATCCTTTGAAGTCGGCACATTGCAGCGGCTCAATCAGCGCAGCGATTATAAGTTGGTGCAGTTAATCCACCCGGAAGGCGGTCCGGTGGATGAGCCTGAAATGCGCTATGCTGAGATGGTCACGCCGTCGGGCCTCGTTGAACTGGCGACCTATGTGGACGGTATTGGTCCGTGGCTTGGCTATGTGCTCGACCCAGAGACGATGGCGCCTACAGGTCTTGTCGATGAGGCGCGCGCATTGGGTCTGCGGGTCCACCCCTGGACTTTGCGCAAAGAGAACGGATTTCTCCCAGCCGCGCTCCAAACTGATGGCGGGCCGGCGGATGACGGTCAGTATGAGCTGCTCTGGAATGCCGCGATTGCAAGCGGCGCGGACGGCTTCTTCGTCGACAATGTGCCGGAGCTGGTTGCCATGGTCGCGCAACGCGAAGCGGGCGAACCAAACCGCGAATAGTCTATCGAGCGCCTGCCAACCCCTTGTTTACACTTCCTTGCTAACGATGAGTTGGACTAGGGAAGGGGTGTTTAATGTACAGGTTTTTGGTTTTGTCGACTGCGGCACTCTTGGCGTCGTGCGGTGATTTTCCAGGGCAAAAGGGCGCGATTGAGTCGCTGCCTGATGTGGTGCGCGAAATCAACGAAAGCGGAACATCGGAGCTGGCCAAGGACATTCCGGGGGCCACTATGAAGGCGCGCATCGACGACGGGGATACTTTGGTGCTGATGATGGGCAATATCCCATCGGGCAACCGCAGCTTTGATCCGTACACTGTCCGCAAGACTCTGAGGCCCGAAGTTTGCGCCAGCGACAATTATCGCCAGCTGTTCGAAGAGGGCGGCAAGGTCCGGGTCGAGATGACTTCGAATTTCGGTAAAGAATTGCCCGCAATCCAGTTCGCGCGCTGCGGCTAGCTTTTCGCGCTAAACGCGCCGGGCGCTCACAATATAGTTGAGCGCCTCGTCGTCAGACAGGTGGAGGCCCTTGCCAGGTCGCCATGCAATCCCGCGCCGCACTGTGACTTCGAAACCAAGATCGCCGAGCATCACTTCGAGCTCTTCTGGCGTGATGAAATCATCCCAGTGATGCGTTCCCTTTGGGACGTAGCCCACTGCCTCTGCGGCCCCGACCAGCAGCAGGCGCGATGCAGCGGTGCGATTGGGGGTCGAGATCACCAAGAGGCCACCGGGTGCGAGCCGTTCAGTCACGTCTTTGAGGAATTGCTCCTTATCCGCCACATGCTCGATCACTTCCAATGCGGTGACGAGGTCGAAGGTGCCTATATCAAGGCCCGCGACTTCACCCGCCATGTAACGGATATCTAGACCACCCGCTTCTGCATGCGCTGCCGCTGCGGCGACATTGTCGGAGGCCGCATCCACCCCTGTCATATCTGCGCCAAGCCGCGCCAAGGGCTCGCACACAAGCCCCGCGCCGCATCCGATATCCAGCGCCGACTTGCCGGCAAGCGGGCGGATTGAGCGTGGCTCGGTTTCGAAATGCGCGTCAATCGCCTGCCTGATGAAGCCAAGCCGCACCGGGTTGACCTGATGGAGGCTGGCCATCTTGCCCTTGGGATTCCACCAATCCTTGGCAAGGTCAGCGAAGAATGCGGCCTCTTCCGGACGGATCGTGACCGAATCTTTCTGCGGATCGACGTTTGCGTTTCCCATCTTCCCCGGTTAGCAGCGCCTCACCGGGCTCGCTAGCCCGCACTTGCATTCGGGAGGCAGCGCGAGACGTGTCCGGCAGCACGCAGAGAATTGTGATGAAGTTCGGCGGCACCTCTATGGCCGGGACCGAGCGTATTCGCCGTGTTGCCAATATCGTGCGCGCACAGGCGGCGGAGCGCAATGGCGTTGCGAGCGAAGTGGCAGTCGTTGTCAGCGCGATGGCGGGGGAAACCGACCGGCTCATCAATTTCTGCCGTGAAGCCAACGCGCTTTACGATCCAGCCGAATATGACGTGGTCGTTTCCAGCGGAGAGCAAGTGACCTCTGGGCTATTGGCGCTCACTTTGCAATCGTTGGGCTGCAAGGCGCGCAGCTGGCTGGGTTGGCAGATCCCGGTCAAGACCATCGAAGCCCATGCCAAGGCGCGGATCGACACGATCGACGCGCCCGACATGGTCAATTCTATGGAAAGCGGCGAGGTCGCTGTGGTGCCCGGCTTCCAGGGCGTCTCGCATGATGGCCGCGTAGCGACGCTAGGGCGCGGCGGCTCGGACACTTCGGCAGTGGCGGTTGCGGCGGCGGTGAAGGCCGATCGCTGCGACATCTACACTGACGTGGACGGGGTCTACACCACTGACCCGCGCATCGTTGCCAAGGCGCGCAAATTGAAAGCTGTGACCTATGAAGAGATGCTCGAACTGGCGAGCGTCGGGGCCAAGGTCTTGCAGACCCGCTCAGTTGGGCTCGCGATGAAAGCCGGCGTGCGCATTCAGGTGCTCTCCAGCTTTGTTGGAGACGACGCCATCGCGGCAGACGATTTGCCCGGCACATTAATCGTGTCGGATGAGGAAATGGACAAACTCGTGGAGAACGGCGAAATGGAACGCCAGCTGGTAACCGGCATTGCCCATGACAAGAACGAAGCCAAAGTGATCCTCACCCGCGTGCCGGATAAGCCGGGCGCTGTGGCGGATATCTTTGCGCCGCTTGCCGAGGCGTCGATCAATGTCGACATGATCATTCAGAACGTTGGCCGCGACAAGGGCGAAACCGACGTGACCTTTACGGTGCCTCAGGCTGACCTCGCCCGCGCTCAGGCCTTGCTTGAGGATCGCAGCGAAGAGATCGGCTTCAACCGCATTATCACTGATCGTCAGGTCGCAAAGATCAGCGTCGTTGGTGTGGGTATGAAGAGCCATGCGGGCGTTGCGAGCACGATGTTCCGCGCTTTGTCAGATCGTGGGATCAACATTCAGGCGATCTCGACTTCGGAGATCAAGGTCAGCGTATTGATCGATGAGGACGAGACCGAATTGGCGGTCCGCGTCCTGCACACCGCCTATGGCTTAGACGCAGAAGACTGATACTCAAGGTCAGAAGACCGACTCTCTTGCACCATTGTAAACACGACTCCGCGGGGGTGTTAGTGAGTCTAAAGATCTAAGACCAAAACTAACCAGAGCTCGCTCAGGACAACCCAGCGTGTTTGTCGTTCTGCGCTAACTCTATCTTAACACTTTTCGCCAGACCTTGTGGGTAACGTAGAGGAGAACCCCAGAATGGCGAATGCGACACCGCTAAAGGCTTACCTCGAAGCTCCCGATTCCAAATCGGACGGCCAAGTCGAGACGAGAGGTCAGCCACGCCGCGCATTGCGGCTTGATACGAGCGGTTCATCCCCCAGCGGCGAATATGCCAATGTTACCATTCACAATATCTCTGCCGCGGGCCTCTTGATCGAGACCGACATGCTGCTGCGCGTTGGCGAGATCCTCTCCCTCGACCTACCAGAGCGGGGCGGTGTCGGTGCTGAGGTCGTGTGGCAGAGCGGAAAGCTGTTTGGCTGTGCGTTTGAACAGGCATTAGGGGAAGCGGCGTTAGCCGCGGCGCAGCTGCGAGGTGCGCCTCCAGTCATTACACCCACCGAAAAGCCCGCTGTTTCCTTTGGCGGCGGAGTGGGAGCCTCGCTCGGGGTAAAGCTTAACCGGCTGCGGCGCGAGAGAGGGCTGACTTTGGCACAGGTTGCCGACGCGCTGGGTGTGAGCAAACCGACCGTGTGGGCGTGGGAGAAGGGCAAGGCTCGCCCTTTGGCAGAACGGATCGAGGCAATTGCGGACGTTCTGGGCGTGCCGGCGACCGAATTCACAGAGAGTTCTGACAGCGCGGCCAGCTCTGTCTTGGTGGCGGAATGCCGTGAACGGCTGGCTCAGGCCTATGGCATAAGCCCGCAGTCGATCAGGATCATGATCGAGGTCTGACGGGGCCGCAGCGCTGCCTGGCGCGCGCCGAAGCGGACATTTTGCCCGTGGCTAAGGCACTCAAACCCCTCGGCTTTCGATCTGCGATCGCGGTGCGATGCGCTGCGTCTGAAGGCCGTTTGCGATGCACCCTACGTAGACTATGAAGAACAAATACAAGTATAAATGAATATTTGGGATCATTTTTGCGCAATTATGGTAAATAGACATGAACTTTGATTCGATAATTAGTTACGTAATTTTACTAGGCTAACTTATTTAGTGTCACTGCATAGGCGATTAGGGGTTATATCGTCTGTTTTGAACACTCGGGTTAGCTAAAACATTTGGCAGGCCAGAGCGTGAGTCGAACGCGAATGTTCGGCTCTTAAGCGCAAAGGGGCCTCGTCAAGCAAACCGGGGGCTTAGAAGTGACAAAGCACTTCAGCGATGTCGATGCGCGTGCGCTGCACGATCTGATAGAGGGCGGCGCAGAGGATATATTGATCCGGCTCGACCCGGCAGGGTTTATCATTCACGCCTCATCCAATGCGCAGCAATTGGGGATCGATCTCTCCGAGCTCTTGTTGATGCCGCATATTTCCGACTTTGCCGAACCCGAATTCGTTGGACCCTTATCCAATTATGCGCTGGCAGCTCTTGCAGGAGAAGCGCCGGAGCCATGGTTTGAGTTTCCGCTTACGGCTCAGCAGGATCGCGACCAGCCTAGCAATGCTCATGCACGCCGGCGTTGGTTTGCATTCGGTCTCAGGGCGATCGACGAAGGTGAGGGAGCGAGGCAGAGCGGGATGGGTGTGCTGCGCTCGGTCGAGCACAAACATGCGCTCCCCCAGGAGCTCAGCGCGCAGGCTGCTACGGATCCGATCACTGGACTTGCCAATCGCAAGAGCTTTTGTGGCGCGCTCGCGCGGGCCCTGTGCAAGCAAAGCCTCGGTAGGCAGAGTTTGGGTCTGCAAGCCGGTAGTGAGGCCTGTGCGCAGGTGGCGGGCAGCAGTCACAATCAGGGGCGATCTTGCAGCAGAGCCTGCGATACAATGGCGATCTTCGCGATCGACCGGATGCAGGCGATCTTCATGCAATATGGCCAAGGGACCACGGAAGAGATCCGCTGGGGCTTCTCGCGGTTCCTTGAGACCATGACCCATGAAAGTCAGGTTCTCGCTCAGTTGGATGAGGAACGATTTGCGGTGCTGATGCCGGGCATGACCATGCGAGCGGCGCGCGAATGGGCGGATGATGTCCTTGCAACCTTTGCCGGACTGACCGCTGAAAGCACCGGCCAGTCAAGCGAACTGTCCGCCAGTGCCGGGCTCGCTCGGGTCGAACTGAGCATCGATTGGACCTTGCGCCAGGCAGAGCTTGGCCTCGTCATGGCACGAGCGGGTGGCGGCATGCGCGCTGGCGTCTGCGGCCCTGCGCGGCGGATGACCAATGGCGCTGCGGTGGAGCGCGCGATGAGCGCGGCTGTCGAACGCGCCTCAAGACGCCAGTTTTAACCCTCACATCCGACCGCCTTTGCGCAGGGCGCCGCCCCATCGATTGAGGGACTTGCCGCATGCCGGGCACGGCTCTAGGCGAATAGCCCATGGCGTTCACAACCACGATCCTCTTGCTGGGCTCAGGCGAGCTTGGCCGCGAATTCACCATCTCTGCCAAGCGTCTTGGCGCGCGGGTGATTGCCTGCGACGCCTATGGTCATGCTCCGGCGATGCAAGTTGCCGATCAGTGCGAGGTGTTCTCTATGCTCGATGGAGAGGCCTTGCGCGCCGCCGTCTTCAAGCACAGGCCTGACCACATCGTCCCTGAGATCGAAGCGATCCGCACCGAAAAGCTCGCCGAGCTGGAGGCGGAAGGTTTCAACGTTATCCCTTCCGCTCGTGCGGCTCAGCTGACGATGAACCGCGATGCGATTAGGGACCTGGCAGCCGGAGAGCTCGGCCTCACCACGTCGCGCTATCGTTATGCGACCAGCCTCGAAGAAGTACGCGAAGCGGCTGAGTTCACAGGGCTTCCCTGTGTCATCAAACCGGTCATGTCCTCATCAGGCAAAGGGCAGAGCAAGGTTGATACGGCAGATGGTCTCGAAGCGGCGTGGGAGATGGCCTGTGCCAATATGCGCGGCGACCGGGCGCGGGTGATCGTCGAGCAATTCATCGACTTCGATTATGAGATCACTCTGCTCACCGTCCGCCACAAGGCCGGCATCACTTTCTGCCCACCGATCGGCCACCGGCAAGAACGCGGTGATTATCAGGAGAGCTGGCAGCCTGCGGCGATGTCCGCCGCTGCACTCGCCAAGGCGCAGTCGATGGCGAGGACGGTTGTTGAAGCGCTTCAAGGCGATGGTCGAGGCTGGGGCCTGTTTGGTGTCGAGTTCTTTGTGAAGGGCGAAGAGGTGATCTTCTCCGAGCTGTCTCCGCGCCCGCATGACACCGGCATGGTTACCTCCGCTGGGCAGACCCTGTCCGAATTTGATCTTCATGCGCGGGCTATTCTTGGCCTGCCAGTGCCAAGCGAAGTTAAGGCCGATCCCAGCGCCTCTGCGGTCATTCTCGCAGATCGCGAGAGCACCGAATTTGGCTTTGACGGGATCGACGAAGCGCTCGCGATTGACCCAGGCATTGATGTTCGGATCTTCGGCAAGCCGAGCACGAGGCCCTTTCGCCGGATGGGTGTGGCGCTTGCTCTTGGCGTGGATACCGAAGAGGCGCGGGCGCTGGCCAGGCAGGCTGCCGACGCTGTGCGGATCATCTATCGGGACGGTTCGAAATGACCCAAAACGCCTCCTCCCCTCTCATCCTGACACTCGATTGCGCTGACCAACCGGGCATCACCGCGCGCGTCACCGCTTTCCTGTTCGAACGCGGCTGCAACATCGTCGATGCTCAGCAATTTGGCGATGGCGAGGAAGCGGGCGGGGACGGGCGGTTCTTCATGCGCGTCGTGTTCGAGGCCGGTGTGCAAAGCCGCGATGCGCTCAAGGCCGAGTTTGCGATCTTTGCCGAGCAGATGGCGATGCGTTGGACGATCGCGCAGCAGAACCGTCCGCGCCGCGTTCTGATCATGGTCAGCAAAGCGGACCATTGCCTTGCCGACCTGCTTTATCGCTGGCGCACGGGTGAGCTCAACATTGATCCGGTTGCTATTGTCGCCAACCACCCGCGCGAAGTCGTGCTCGCGTCGGGCCGGACCGATATTGGCGACATTCCGTTTCACCATGTGCCGGTCACCAAGGAAACCAAGCCCGAGGCCGAAGCGCGCCAGCGCGAGATCGCCGCAGAATTGGACGCCGAACTGATTGTCCTCGCCCGCTACATGCAGATTTTTTCCGATGAACAAAGCGCCCATTTCGCGGGGCGCTGCATCAACATCCATCATTCCTTCCTGCCCGGTTTCAAGGGCGCTCGGCCCTATCACCAGGCGCATGCAAGGGGTGTGAAAATCATCGGCGCGACCGCGCATTTCGTCACTGCGGACCTCGATGAAGGCCCGATCATCCACCAGGATGTCGAGCGCATCACCCATGCTGACACGCCCGGCGATTTGGTGCGCAAAGGCCGCGACATCGAACGCCGCGTGCTTGCCGAGGCAGTGCGGCTATTCTGCGGTGAGCGGGTGGCGCTCAACGGCAATCGTACGGTGGTGTTCAGGGGTTAGAGCGCGCTCAATTCATCACGGATAACCGCGCGTGATGTAGATCGGATTGGGAATGCAGGGGCGACCGTCGATCGGCGCGTCATAGGCGAGCGAATAGGGCGGACTGCCATAGGTCCAATAGGTCGAGGCATAACCTGATCCTGAATTGGCCCATTGCGGGCAATAGTTGCTGCGATAGCGCCGGGTTGTCGCAGGCGGATTGTAGCGCGATTGACGGTCTCTCAACCGAGCGATCTGCGTGCGCTTGCGCTCCAGGCACACGCTATCATATCCGGTAAACTTGCCCTCGCGGTCATAGACCGAGCATTGCTCATAATCGCCGCTCGTGAGGCTTTGCGCTGCCGCAGGTGCTGACAGACCCAGTGTGGCCGCGCCAATTCCGCTAGCCAGAACGGCGCAAGTCATAGATTTTTTCATCTGAGTTTCTCCCCCATTTCGAGAATGCAAGAGACCAGCTATCGCGCCACCATTGACGCGATACTGAATGCGATTGTTGTGTCTAAGAAAGGTTTGCCGACGGAGGTGGAGCTAGCGCGCCGCGACCTGGTCGGCGCTCGCAGCCTCAAGCGCCTTATCCTCATTTGCGCGATGGATGACATATTCGCGGATGGCGTTGCTTTCCTCAGGGGTAAGCGAGCCGGCGAAACCGACCATCCCGTTGTCGGTAAGGATGCCGTCCTGCACCACCGCTTGCCAGCTGCGTGGATCGCCAAGCGTACCAGAGCGTCGCAGGTCAGGCAGGAGCGTGGAGCCCACCGCAGCTGGCGCATGGCACACGGTGCAGTAACGGGCATATTTCTCAGCGCCCAGGGCGATCGTTTCAGCGCTCGCCCGGCTCACCGGTGGGTCGAGCGGCAGGTGGGCTAGGGCTGGCATTTCGGGAAGCTCGGCCTCTCCGCCCAGCTTGAAAACCAGCAAGCGCGATATGTTGCGGACCGGACCTTGGTCATTGATCAAATGCCCATCTGCTGTGAGCGCATAAGCGCCACCCCATCCGGCAAGCACTGCAACATATTGCTCGCCATTGACGGTATAGGTGACGGGAGGGGCGACAACGCCGGTCTGCGCAGCAAAGCTCCATAGCTTTTCGCCTGTGCCTGCGCTGTAGGCGGCAAATTCGCTCGATGAATTGCCCTGGAACACCAGATCCCCGCCGGTCGCCAGGATCCCGCCATTCCACGGTCCGGGAAACTCGACCACCCAGCGTGCTTCTTGAGCGGCGGGGTCCCATGCCATCAGCTTGCCTTTGACCGTGCCATAGACTTCGCGGCGGAAGCCAAGGTCAGGGGGCAGATCGCCTGCACCAAGGTCAAAGCCAACGTTGAAGCCACGCGCTGTGTCGGGCTTCCAGCCTGCTTCAGGAGCATAGATCATCGCGGCTTCGAAAGCCGGAATGTAGACAAGGCCTTCTTCGGGGTGGAACGCCATCGGATGCCAATTATGGCCGCCCAGCGGGCCGGGCATGACGAGGGCTGGCTGACCCGTCTGATCGATGCGGGTTTCCGGATTGAAGATTGGACGTCCGGTCTCATCCATTCCCGTCGCCCAGTTCTGCGGAATATATTCCTCAGCAGAGATAAACTCCCCCGTCGCGCGGTCGAGGACGTAGAAGAAGCCGTTCTTGGGCGCTTGCATCAGCACTTGCCGCTCTTCTCCGTCGATCTCCATGTCAGCAAGAATGATGTGCTGGGTCGCGGTGTAGTCCCAAGTCTCGCCCGGCGTGGTCTGGTAATGCCAGACATATTCGCCCGTATCCGGCCGGATCGCGACGATGGACGAGAGGTAAAGGTTATCTCCCTCACCGGTCCCGTCTTCAGCGGGAGAACGATAGGCGCGGTTCCACGGGCTACCATTGCCGACGCCGAAATAGAGGAGGTTCAGCTCTGGGTCGTAAGCCATCGAATCCCACACGGTCCCGCCCCCGCCAATCGCGTCAGAGCCGGCCAGCGCTTCCATGTTCCAGGTTTCGGCCGCGGTCTTCAGGTGCGCAGGTGCGTCCTCACCCTCTGTGCCATCGGGTACCGTGTAAAATCGCCAAAGCTCAGACCCATCCTCAACCGAATAGGCCGCGATATAGCCGCGCACACCAAACTCGGCGCCGCCATTGCCGATGATGATCTTGCCATCGATGATGCGCGGGGCGCCGGTGATCGAGTAGGCCTGTTCCTGATTGACGGTGACGACTTCCCAATTGACCGTGCCGGTGTCGCGATCGAGCGAGACCAAGCGCCCGTCGAGCGTCCCGAGGAAGAGATCATCGCCCCATGTTGCAAGACCGCGATTGACCACATCGCAGCACACTTTTGCGCCGGTTTCACCGGGGACTTCTGGGTCGTAATCCCACAGCGGCTCTCCGGTGGCCGCATCAAACGCTTTCACCTTGCTCCATGCGGTGGTGAGGTAGAGTTTGCCGTCGATCACGAGCGGCGTTGCTTCCTGCCCGCGCGCTGTGTCCATATCGGCAAACCACGCAAGGCCCAGATCGCCGACCGTCTCAGCATTGATCGCATCGAGCGGAGAGAAGCGCTGTTCGTCATAGGTGCGGCCGTGAGTGATCCAATTGGCATGATCGCTATCGGCCGCGACAAGCATATCGCCTGTCACCCCGTCGCCTGTGGCAAGATCGGAGAGCCCCTCGCACCCGCTTGCTGCCCATGCCCCAACCATCAGCAGCGGCGCTGCCCAGACTGCCTTGTTCATCCCTATTCTCTCCCTCGCTCCGTTATGGCCGGAGCTGATTTGCGAAAGCTATGTTGCCGCAGCGAGGGGAGCTTGTCTATCGGTAAGGTCTTCGCCAGCATCAACCGGCCAGTTTGAGTGGACAGGCGATGTGAGCGCGCTAGGTTGTTTGCCACCATTTGCAAAAAGGGGATCGCAAAAAGATGGTTTACCTGTTTCTCGGCGCAGCGGTGCTGCTGGTCATCGTCTTCCTGGTCATGGGCGTACAGATCGTGCGCCAGGGCCACGTCTACACGATTGAGCGGCTGGGCAAGTTCCACAAGTCGGCTGATCCGGGCTTTCACTTGCTGATCCCGTTCTTCGATCTGGTCGGTCAGAAAGTGAACATGATGGAGCAAGTGCTCGACATTCCGGGCCAGGAAATCATCACCAAGGACAACGCCATGGTCGGGGTCGATGCGGTGGTATTCTTCCAGGTTTTGGACGCGGGCAAGGCTGCCTATGAGGTCTCCAACCTTTACAATGCGATCATGGCGCTGACGACGACCAACCTTCGCACGGTGATGGGCTCTATGGACTTGGACGAGACTCTGTCGAAGCGCGATGAGATCAACGCCAGGCTGCTCGCCGTGGTCGATCACGCAACCTCACCTTGGGGGGTCAAGATCACCCGCGTTGAGATCAAGGATATCCGCCCGCCGGTCGACATCTCCGAAGCCATGGCGCGGCAGATGAAGGCCGAGCGTTTGAAGCGTGCTGAGATCCTCGAAGCAGAAGGCGACCGGGCATCCGAAATCCTGCGCGCAGAAGGCTCCAAGCAATCCGCTATTCTTGAGGCAGAAGGTCGCCGCGAAGCCGCTTTCCGCGACGCCGAAGCGCGTGAACGTGAAGCCGAAGCCGAAGCGAAAGCGACCGAGATGGTCTCTGGCGCGATTGCCGAAAGCGGGGCGACCGCGATCAACTACTTTGTTGCGCAGGAATACACCAAGGCGGTAGCGCAATTTGCCACGAGCCCCAATGCCAAGACGATCCTGTTCCCGGTCGAAGCGACCCAGCTGATGGGCACGCTTGGCGGAATTGGCGAGCTGGCTAAGGAAGCGCTGGGTGATGGGGGCAATCCGCCTCCTCCAGCGCCAAAAGGCAGGGGCTCAAGCGGTGGTTCAGGCGGCGGCACCCCGCGTCCTTCCGCGCCACCCGTGATGCGCCCTAGCGTTCCGCGCAGTGGGAGCGAGTGATGGACTGGCTCAACACGATTGAGGACCCCTATCTCTGGCTCGGCCTTGGGCTGATCTTGGCCGCTGCTGAGATGCTAGTGCCGGGCATGTTCCTCATTTGGCTGGGCGGAGCGGCGCTGATCACCGGGCTGCTTGCATGGGCGCTGCCGATCAGCCTGCCGGTCCAGATCCTGATCTTTGTCGTACTCGCTTTCCTGATGGTGTTTGCCGGGCGGCGCTATATCGCCAAGAACCCGATCACCGAAGTCGACCCCAAAATGAACAAGCGCGGTGATCGGATGGTTGGTGAGCAAGCGGTGGTTGTCCAAGCTATCGCGGGCGGCACAGGCCGGGTGAAACATGGCGACAGCGAATGGCTCGCGCGCGGCGAGGACGCCGAGGAAGGAGCCAAAGTGCGGATAACTGGCAGCGATGGCGCAATTCTGCTGGTCGAAGCGGTCTAGCGCTTCTCGAAGCCAAGCAAACAAACAGACGGAGCGAGAATATGTGTGATGAGGCAAAGCTGGCAGAATGGGCTAAAGACGTGCGCAGGGCGCGCCTTGGCCGCCGCGAATTCGGTGTTCTGGCGGGCGGAGCTGCGCTCGCTGCCTGCGCTCCGGGCTCTGGCGGCGAAGGGACCGAAGACGCTGCCGACACTCTCGGTACCAGCGAGAACGCGGTCAGCTTTGCGACCGAAGCCGGAACGATGGACGCGTTCTTCGTCCACCCGGTCGAAGGTTCGCACCCTGCCATCATCATCTGGCCTGACATTGCCTCGATCCGCGAAAGCAAGCGCAACATCGCGCGGCGGCTGGCGGGGCAGGGCTATGCTGTCCTCGTCCTCAACCCCTACTATCGCGACGTCGCGGGCGAGCAGTTTGCTGACTTTGCGGACTTCATTGAGGCGGGCGGTTTCCAGGTCGTCCGCCCCTATCGGGAGAAGCACACCGCCGACGGGATTGGCTCCGATGCCACGGCGGCGGTGCAGTTCCTTGATGCGCAAGACGCGGTCGACACGTCGCGCGGGATCGGTGTCCATGGCTATTGCATGGGCGGCCCCTTGAGCGTGTGGAGCGCGGCGGCTGTTCCGGACCGGATCAAGGCCGCGGCGAGCTTTCATGGCGGAGGCCTGACCCGTGAAGACGATCCGCTAAGCCCGCACCGTACGCTCGACCGTTCGGATGCGGCCTTCCTGATCGCTGTCTCGCAGGATGACGATGCGAAGGACCCTGAGAGCAAGACGATCTTTGCAGCCGCCGCTGAAGAGGCTGGCCGTCCCGCGATCGTTGAGGTCTATGCTGGCGACCATGGTTGGACCGTCCCCGACAGCCCGGTCTACGCCGAGGCAGAGGCGGAGAAGGCCTTTGCCGATCTCTTGAGCTTCTACGGCGACAATCTCTGAAGCGAAGCCCTGCTCGGGCCATTTTCCTACACGTCGTGAAGCCGCTATGCTGGCTCAATGAACGCAGCCTTCAATTCTCTTACCAACCTTCCTTTGGGAGGGGTTGAAAGAGAGGAGAGTTTTTGGCCCCTGGACTGTGTGTCAACTGTGTCAAACCCGAGGGGAAAGTCCTACAAACGGGTGTTAACGGCTGCAGGGCTCAGGAGCCGTTTTTGCGTTCCTTGGCGCGCTCATTGGAAAGCCCAAAGCGGCCAAATCGGCGATAGCGCAGCATCCACTTTTCGAGGAACTGCCCCAGCGGCCGCCGCGTGATGCCAAGGTCGGCAAAGGTAAGCGCGCCCTCGCTCACCGTACTGCCGGGTTTGAGCAGCGTCCATTGGTCACGGCTCATCGGCGTTCCGGGAAGGCTGGCAAACAGGCTCGACATCCCGTCGGGCATGGCGATGAAGCGGCGCTTGCGACCTTGGGCCCCGGCAATGCGTTCGTTGATCTCCATCATCGAAAGCTGCTCTGGCCCGCCCAGCTCAAAGGTCTTCCCGCCGTGGCTTTCCGGGGCCTCGAGCGACACAGCAATCGCCTCTGCAACGTCATCGACATAGACGAGCTGGAGCTTGGCATCGGGTCCAAAAACGGGAAGGGCAGGGATCATCTCGATCATGCCCGCAAACATGTTGATGAAGCCATCATCCTCACCAAACACGATCGAGGGGCGCAGCACGGTGGCATTGGGGAAAGCGGCCAGAACGCGCTCCTCGCCCAGCGCCTTGGCACGAGCATATTCAGCGCTCGAATTGGCATCAGGGCCAATCGCGCTAACATGGACAAACGCCTTGGCACCGTTGGCCGCAGCAATGCTGGCCATTTGCCCCGGCGCCTCGCCCATCAAATTGGTGAGATCGCCGGCAAAGTCGCCAACCAGGTTCACGACATATGCCGCCTCGTGCAGCGAAGCTGTGAGACTGTCCTCGCGCGTGATGTCGCAATGGGCGAACTGCAATTGTCCCAGATTGGCAAGCGGTTTGAGGGGCCAGCCTTTTTCCGGATTGCGGCTGGCGATCCGCACCCGAGCCCCGCGCGCAAGCAGCGCCTGTGCGACGTAATTGCCTATGAACCCGCCGCCACCAAAGACGGTGACAAGTTCCCCGGACAAAGGACTGGACTGTGTGTCGGTCTTGGGCATGGCTCGTTTCTCTTGGAATATAGCACAGATACGCGAAAGAGGGTGCTTGGGATGAAGGCCTCCCATGCGTCAAAGCGCTGCGATGGACAAGACCTCGATTGCGCAAGTGAGGTTTGCGTTGACAGGCGGGCGATCCGGGCGCTATTCGCCCGCGCCTACCCAGCGGGATGCGTATTGGCACCCGCAAGTGTGTGCCCAGATGGCGGAATTGGTAGACGCGCCGTCTTCAGGTGGCGGTGGGGGCAACCCCGTGGAGGTTCGAGTCCTCTTCTGGGCACCATTTTTAATCCCGAAATATACCGCATCGTCCGTCCAGTTGGCAGCTTGAGGGAGCGGAGGTCTTTTGGGCGACTTGCGATTTGTAGAAGGGCATGCTTGCTGAGGCGTTTAGCAGTTCTGATCGATCACTTGAGCCAGCCTCTGGCCCGCTTGCGCGTCTCGCGACACTATGGCTGGCTGCGCCTCACGCAGAACGGCGCAATCGAAATCAGCCCCTTGCTCAGCCGTTGCCGAAACGATCTCGACGAATGCGTCTGGTGGCAATACGCGCGGACCGCGGCGTAGGAATTGATTATGCCAGCGCTCGGCCCCACCGACAATCGTGATCAGCGTCTGACGCCCTTCACCGCCGGGCTCCGCAAGCACGATCTGCCCGAACTCCTCAAGCAAAGCTTCTTGTGTCGACCGGCGCAAGAACAAAGCGGTGTATCGGCGCGCTGCTTCTGCATCGTCGCCAGCATCCGCTGCCAGCCGCAACATAGACTCCTGCGCTAATCCGTCGCGCCAACCGCGCTGTGCAGCATATTGGATCGTAAGAGCGCTTTGCTCTGTATCGCCCGCCATGAACTGAGCTTGAGCAAGAATGCGCAAATGCTCGGCGGGTAAAGGGCGCCGACGAACCAGGCGCTCAGCTTCTTTCAAGGCTGCCGCAGGATCATCGCCATCCAAGGCGTAAGCGGCGATCACGCGCTGGGCAGACGAACGCGCGATCTCTGGCACGGTTGGAGCAAGAGCCGGCTCTTTTTCCGTTTGGCGGTCGAGCTGAACGCCGTAGCAAACCAAAGCAATCATGCTTAGCATGCCGCACCAGAGTATACGGGAGATCATGCGTCATCCCCTGTGCCGCGGCGGGGCTGTCCAAAGCGTGCGAGTACGAGCAACGCGTAGGCTCCCACAGCCAGCATTGAGTGGTTGCGAAGTGGATAGTCGGTGATCGATTGCAGGGCTATTGCCAGGAGCACAATTGCTCCGGACCAGGCGATCCATTTGTCGGGTGAGCGCCGTGCGCGCCAGCTGAGCCAGATGACGAGAGCGAGCCATCCGGCGATGAGGGCCAGGCCAGGGCCACCCGCCTCTATCGCAATCTCCAGATAGTCATTATGCGCCCGTCCAGCGGTGCGCTGTGTCATGTTTTCAAGCGATTCGTCCAGCTGGAACACATCATCAAATGTCCCCATGCCCGACCCAACAGGCCAGTAGCGCGATGCGGAGTAGGCCGCATCCTCCCAGATATAGGCGCGGGCATCCTCGTCCAATTTCATGAATCGTTCGGTAACATCACCAACTCGGCCCGGCGCTGTGACTGTAACCGTCCCAGCAGTAACAAGCCCAAGCAATATAGGCGCTATGATGAATGCAGCGCGGCGACGATTGCTCATTACGGATTGACCAGACAAGCGCGCGCGGTGGATCAATACATGGGCACTGACCAATGCAAGAGGCAGAATGCTCAAGACGAGCGCTGTGCGTGAACGCGTAAGCACGATTGCCACCAGCAATAAGATGCAGGCACCAATTCTTATCCCAAGTGCAGCACGCCCGAACCGCGGATGAGCTGGTAACATGGCGGCCATTGCAAGCGCTGCTACCAGAAATAAGCCCGTCGTGTTCCGGTTCGCAAAAGTGCCGAAAAGCACACCCGGCATGGGGTTTTCGGGATAGAAGACACCCGTCTCACTGTTCGTCAGCACTTGTGGAACGCCAAGCAGGAAGTTGGCGATCCCCATTGCCACGACAATCCATCCCGCTGTGATCAGATTTTGGCGCGCGGCGCTCCACCCGATTGTCAAAAGGGCGACAGGCGTGATCATTGCGGTGAGCGCCAAGAGAGTTCGTACCGGTTCGACGCTTGCGCTTGACCAGCCAACGCCTCCGACCAGTTCCAACGAGGTCATCATCGCCTCGCGCCCAGGTAAGGCAGACCAGAGGCTGGGCGGTAATGGAAAGAGCATTGCGGCCGGCAAAAGTATTGAGAACGCAATCAACGCCTTGAGCGCGATTGGTGCTGAACGCCAAAAGTCAAAAAACGCTTTTTGGTGAAACGCCAGCGCGAGCAACGCTACAAGCTGAACAATCAGATTCGCCATGCCATACTTCGAGCCGCCGCCACCAAAGCCAATCGCAAATGCAAGGATTGCGATCACGCCCAGAAAAGAGCTGTTCGATCTTAGGGTCTGCATGTCCATGATCTGTCGCCTTTGAATGCCATATCATATGGTTTTCAGGCAAAGAAAAAGCGCTCAGCAGGGCTGAACGCTCTTTCTGTCAAACCGGTTTACGGCTTGCGAAGTAGTCAAGTTCCAGGTGACTGGTCGCCGTCGCCATTGCTGACAGCGATAACGATACCAGCGATCGCCGCAGCAGAGCTGAAGAGCAAGAGAAGGGTCGCACCCGGAGCGCGGCCACCAACATTCTCACCGTCTGCACTGCGCGCCGTACCGGGCTGTGCCGAAGTGTTGGTATAGACGGGAGCAGAATCACCTGCGCGGGTGTTCGCCTGAACAGCAATGGGCGCGAAGGCCATGCTAGCTGCGGCGGCACCAATGACAGCGCGAGACAACATTCTTACCATCGAAAAAATCCTCTGTGAAACTCTTACGCTCTTTCACTAGTGCAGTGCAGCAAGTTTGACAACCGGTCCTACGAAAAAAGGATGAATGAACCTTTTACCCTGAGGCGAGACATCCAGGCCGAGGCAAAATGGCGGTCTATTGTGGTTCATTTTCTGCATTTCGGCGACGCTTTTCTGGGTCAATCCGCGAATCGGCGAGCAACAAGTGATAGCGCTCAATATCCCCGCCCGTGACCACCTGATCTTCGTGCATCAACCAGGCATGGGCGCCGAAATCGCCATCTTCAGGATTCTCAACGCCGATCTGGATTTCGCTGGAAGCGTGCTTTGACTTGAGCCAATTTTGGCCAGCTATTGCTTGCACCAAGCAATCGCTGCGCCATGGAAACCGGTCGGATAACCGCGGAAGCACATAAGCGATCCGTGCCAGCTCGCGCTCACCAATCTTTTGGGAAGTATTTGCGGTCGCTTTCGCAGCGCGATTCCTTGTTAATATGTCTTTGGGCTCAAGCTTCACGAAGATGAAGCGCGCCCGCAGCAGTTCCAGGAGGCCACGTACTGAATAAGCAACCAACCAACCCAGATCGCTGAGCCGGGGCTTAGCGCCTTGGGGAGGGACGTGCGATGATTGCGCCAATTTCATACCTTGCTTATGTACCACACTCTTCTTGCACCGCAGTGGAACCGCTGCCAATCGCTCGTTTCTCGCGGACGTTTTCAATTAGAGGAACGGTCATCCCATAGTGTCGGCAATTGGAGCTATCTTCTCGCACGACGATGTGCGGTCCGATCAACTCGACACCATGCTCAGCACGCTGAGCGCAACCCCCCATGATCAGGCGCAACGTTGGCAAGCCGGGCGGTTGGGGCTCGCAAGTGCGATACGGCATACGAGCGCGCAATCGCGCGAGCAAGATCAGCCCTGCCTTTCTGCCGATGGACGCTGCGGCGGTGTTTTCGCAGGCTATCTGCTCAACCCCGAGGAACTTTTCAGGGATCTGGAGGCGATTCAGGCTGCCCCAAAAAACCGTTCCGATGTCGCCATCGCGCTCGCCGCCTATGAGGCATGGGGAGACGAGTGCGCCGAGCGTTTCGAAGGTGAATTTTCCTTCATCGTAGCTGACTACAGGGCAGGCCGCCTTTTCGTTGCCAGAGATCACCTCGGTTTTGTGCCCTTGTATTATCGGCAAGGTGCAAGCGGGCTGGTGCTCGCAACTGACTATCGCACGCTCTTCGCACTAAGCGACGCTCAGCCAGAGCCAGATCCACTCTATCTTGCTCAGGTCATGGCCAACCGTTGGTACACGCTCGAGAATACCCCTTGGAAGGGGGTCAAACGTGTGCCGCGGGCTAGCACGTTCACCTTCGATGGCCAGCGAATTGCTACGCATAGATACTGGGAACCGCCAACAGAAATCACGATCCGCTACCAGGATGATCGCGATTATGTAGAGCATTATCGAGACATGCTCTTCGATTGCTTGAGACGCGTCTCGCGCAGCGATTTGCAAGTCGGGGTCGCGGTTAGCGGCGGGCTGGATTCGTCAGCGCTCTTCTGCATCGCTGACCAATTGGAACGAAAGGGCCGATGGCAGTCGCCGAGCTTTATCGGCTATTCTTTGGCCGCGGCAGAAGGTGGGAACGCTTTTGAGTTGCCCTATGCTCGCGCCGCAGCTGCTCATATCAACCGGCCTCTCACCGAAGTGCCGTTGTTCGACCCTGATATCGATTGGTACACTCAGGACGCCGAATGGCACCGAGACATTCCTATCCCTTCCAACGGCGCGATGATGCTTGATATGGAGCGCCGCGTTGTGACCGATGGTGGGCGCGTCTTGATCAATGGCAGCGGCGGCGATGAGTGGCTGCAAGGAAACGAGCAATATTACCGGGAATTTACAGCGGAGTTCGATCTTTCCGGTTACGCCAAAGCGCTGCGACGTGATGTGCGTGCAATGGGGGTGGGACCGGCGTTGAAGATGGCGCTGCGTCATAGCGTTGCTGAGCTTATGCCTGGCCCTTTGCGCGAGCTTATCCGCGGTCAGCTAAGAGCGAATCGCCGCGCTGACGAGCGCGAGCCTGTCTGGCTAAGCAGCGAATTGAGGCAAGCTTTGGCTGAAGCTGAGGAAGCCTACGAAGCGACCATGCCGCAGCACGGCGTCGAATGGACGAAGCACAATTTGGTCAAATCGCCTTTCAGCGACCTCACTCATGCGATGATGCGACGTCAGCGAACGCGGATTGGTTTGGAATCGCGTCATCCAATGTTGAGCCGGGCGTTCATAGAATTCTCGATGCGGACACCCGCTCATATAAAGCGTCGAGGAGGTGTGGGTAAGATAATCCATCGCCAAGCCATGGAAGATATCCTACCGCAAGACATTCTTGATCGAACGACCAAGGCCAACTTCACCAACACCAAGATAGACACCCAGTTTGCCGCCTATGTTCGCGACCACGCTCACGAAACTTTAAGCGAATTGTGCGATATGAACGGGGTCGCAGATGTGTTGAAAGTCGATTTCGAAGCTCCCGAAGGAGATTTTTGGGCTTGGGAAATTTGGGGTCTTTACGCAACCGCAGCATTTTTGTATCAAAGCGACTGTAAGCCAGTTTAACCCTGTTTTGGGGTGCAAAGGAACAGGAATTAGAGATGACGTCGAAGACGATTGAAAAGGCGAAGTACGAAGCTCCGAAGCTGACTCTGTTCGGTTCGGTTCGTAATCTTACCGGCGGCAGTGGGACAGCCTTCCGCGACGGCGCCGTCACCAACGTCCGCTTCTAACGAGTTAGGTGGGCGAGCCTTACTCGGCTCGCCATCTTTCCATACGATGGGCATCCCGTCCGGGGTGCCCTTTGTTTTGCGCCAAGCAATTAATTTTGATCAGTTATTTGTCGTGTAGTGGCCCGGTACGGCAGCAGCTTCTGATGACACTTGGGTCATGATGGCTCGCCTTTCTGAACGCCTGTGCGAGCCGAGACTGGGGCGTCAGCTTTGTCCACCCGATTCTGGGGATCACAGCGTTGCCAATAAGCGGCAATCCGAAACTGAAGCGCTCCTCATCGGCGACGCAATTGGATACAGTAAACTGGCTCAGCACACACAGAATCGAATCACGCCGAATCCATCGCTCAGTGAAACGTCAGAAGGAGTTTCGGCACTACCATCTCTTCCCTCGGTTTGATGGGCTGACGTGCAGATCGGCTTGAGCAAGGGTCCATCAGATTTGATCGCCGGGATGGTATCTGAGCGCGCTAGAGATTAGAGGCACGATTGGCATGAGTTGGACGCAGCTTACCCCCCGGTCTCAAGAAGCCCTGCGGCAAGAGCCCTATGATCGCTGGATTGCGATCGGGGGCGTTTGCATGGCCGAGTTCTATAGGGAAACAGGCGGCTATTTGATCCGCTTTCCCGGCCAGGCAGACTTCAAGCTTTCACCGGATGACGGCGGATACACTGTAGCCGCTTGGCCTGTGCCTGGTTGCGACGATCAATCGCTCGACAATCTCTACCACAACGCGATCCAGCCGATCCTGGGCAATCACGCTGGGGGTTTGTTTCTGCATGGCAGCGCTGTGATGATCGACGCGCCGCATGGCGACAGCAACAAAGCCGGAGCTATTGCGTTTCTGGGCCTGTCGCGGGCGGGCAAGACCACTCTCGCAGGATCCTTCGCGCGCGCCGGCTTTCCGTTCTTGACGGAGGACGTGATCGACCTGCAACGGCGAGAGGGCGAATACTGGGTCCAACCCAAGCGTTCAAAGTTGCGATTGTTCGCTGATAGTGCGCATCACTTGATTGGCGACGAAACGCAGTTTGCTGACCTTAACACCAAGCAAGACGTCGATGGGGGGGAGGCCTTTCCATTCGTGCAGAGCGAAGTCCCGCTCAGGCACATATATGTGCTTGGGACCGACCATGCCGCTCCGCTAGCCATTCGCCAGCTTGCCATGGCGCAAGCGCTGCGCACCCTTATGCCACATGCCTTCATCCTTGATGTGGACGACAGATCACGTTTGAAGGAACATTTTGGTCGAATGGCTGATCTGGCCCAAAACATACCCTGCTTCAGCCTTGACTTCACACGAGACTATGCGGAGTTACGGAGTGTCAGAGCAGCATTGCTGGAGAGTTTCGCCAGCTCACAGCGCCCGTAAATCAGAAGGTTGAAAACTGCAGATGCAGCTGAGTGATCGCCTAGAAGCTTCAAGCGACGTCGTGGCCCGTGAGGTCGGTGGAGAGATGGTACTGCTCGACCTTAACAGCGGCAATTATTTTGGTCTCGACGTGGTTGGAGGGCGGATTTGGGAGCTGCTTTCGGATCGACCGCAATCATTGCAGGAATTGTGTGATCAGGTTGAAGCAGAGTTTGACGCACCACGAGAGCGGATCGAAGCCGATCTTATTGCCTTAGCGATGGACTTGATGGACAAGGAACTGATCTCGGCCGCTGCTGCCTGATCAGCCTCCTCAGACTGCCCGCACCCCGTTTCTGGTCATCTTCAGCACCCTGTCTGCTAAAGCGAGGCTAGCGGGTCGGTGGGTGATCAGTATCACGGTTTGATCCTTGAGCGTTTCGATGCAGCCTTCAATGAAGGCGGCCTCGCTCTCCAAGTCGTACATGCTGGTTGCTTCGTCGAGGATTAGCACCGGCGGCGCACGAAACAAAGCGCGGGCAAGAGCAATGCGTTGTCGCTGTCCACCCGACAGGCGGAGTCCATGATCTCCGATTACCGTTGAGTAGCCATCGGCCAAGCTGGCGATAAAGTCGTCCGCTTTCGCCTGCCTGGCCGCCTTTATCATATCGCGCTCGGGGTTCGAGCTGTTCTGCCCGAATATAATATTGTCCGCGATTGTCCCGTTGAACAATAATGCACGTTGAGGGACATAACCGAATTGACGCCGAAGGGCCTGGACTTGCAATTCAGCAATGTCATGCCCGTCCAAGAGGATCCTGCCTGTAGATGGCTGGTAGAACCGCAGCAGAAGGCGGACTAAAGTGGATTTCCCGACCCCGTTGGCTCCGGTCAATGCGACCGTTTCACCTTTGGCAATTTCAAGGTCAAGGCCCTCAAAAACCGGGGGCCGATCAGGATAGCTGAACCCGAGCCCTTCCACCGTGATTTCGCCGGATGCGCGATCGAGCGGCTTCCCTGCTGCCTGGCCTGGCTCTGTATCGAGCGCGAAGACCGCCTCAAGCCGCGATAAGGTGCCGCGTGCCATCTGGTATCGGCCATAGACATCGGCCAATGCGCCGATCGGGCGGGTTAGAAGCGCTGCATATAAGAGGAACGCAAACACATCGCTGGGCGAGCTTGAACCTGCGTCCAGCGCTTCCCCCCCGATCAACAAAACGGCAATTGCCGCAAGCGCTGCAACCAAGCTCATAATCGGACCGATAAAGGCCCCCCATTGCGCCTGACGAACGGAGAGCACGCGCGAGGATTCGGCCGCATGAGCGAATTCGTCGCGGTGGTGCTGCTCGGTCGCAAATGCCTTGATCGCGGGCAGGATCTCCAGATCCCGTTCCGCAATCGCAATCAGCTCTACTTCCGCCGCACGAACCTGCCCCGATAGCTTACGCAATCGCCGTCCAGCGACCTTGGTCAAAACATAGAAGACCGGGATAAGAATGGGCACGATCAGCGCCATGCTGGGATCAATCCAGAACAATACCGCAATCGCACCGCAAGCGGTCAGGATCATTGCGGGCGCGTTGGCCAAAGTTGAGGCAAGAAAATCGCTGAGATTGCCAACTTCGTAAGAGGTTAATGCCAGCACATCACCAGAGCGCTGCTCATCATGAAAGCTGAGCGGCATCAGTTGGACATGGTTGTAGATACGCTTGCGTAGCTCAGTCAGAATCTGGGTCGATGCCCGTTCGGATAGCAAGGCCGCCGCCACATTCAGCGCTGTCAGCAAGACCAAAGCGGCGACCAACAGGGCTAGGATCTGGGACATATCAAGGGCGAGCTGCGTCTCCCCCATAATCCCACCGATCAGCTGTGCTGCAAGCCAAGGCACTGTCAGCGTGGCGAGAGAGCTCAGGACTGTAAGGCCGCTGATTAAAGCAAGCTGTCCGCGGAAACGCCGGGCCCATTCAAGCCAGAAAGCGATGCTCATTGTGGTCTTGCCCGTCGGATCATGCGCTGTGCTGTCTCAAGCAGCAGCCTCCCCTGCAACAGGGCTGTTGGCCAGCGCTTGGCTGCCGGATACTTCACCAATAGATGATGGCGCGGTGGGAAGGCCCGCATGGTAAGTAATCGCGCTTTCTCAGTAACGCCTTGCGCCTTGCGAAGATCGGCCCAGAAATGGGTTAGACTATCCCAATCCTTTAGATAGGCTTCGAGCGCAGGATCAAGTGGTACTCTTGCTAGCCGTTCAAGCGTGTCTTCGGACACCGATGTGCGCAGATCCTGGCTCACGCCCCGCAGTGCCTCGGCCACCAGGGCGCCCACTGTGTGTTGGTCGCAAAGCTCATAGAGGGCTTGCCAATCCTCGCCCTTCATATTGCGGATCAGGAGATCAAAATCGACCGACCAAATAAGTCTGCGTGGGCTCGTAAGGAAGCCTGCTTCAGAAGCGTAACCGTGCTCCGCGTGCCATTTCTGATTGATGGTCGCATGCAGCACCATCAGCGCTAAGTTGGGGCGGAAGGCGCCTGTGCCAAAGCGCGGCATTGCGACTTTATTGGCGAAGAAATCCCTGATTGGCAGGCTTTGCTGCAAGGTTGGCCGGTCGGAGGGCGCCCAATGTAGGTCGATTGCATGTTCGAAGAAGCCAGCCGTGTCGTGCAACCAACCCTCCTGATAGTACAGGCCATGAGGATCATTGTGACGATACCATCCCATCCTTTCAAAAATCTCACGAGCCCGCTGCTTATCCTGCGGGTGGATTAGCAGGTCAGTATCGCCGCGCCGCCGCGTCGCCGGTTCATCGTGAAACGAATAGGCAAGGGCGGTACCCTTCATGATGACACAGGCTATCCCGGCTGTATCAAGCGCTTCGACGATTTCGCTCACGGCTTTGTGGTGCGTGGTTTCCCATAAGATCACCAGACGTGCTTCCTCGGCGATCCGGTCGAGCAGGTCGGACGGCCAGGTCTGCAGCTGGCTGGCGGATGAGTGCAAGAGAAATGGGATGCCGTGATATTCGATCCGCTCCCAAACTTGCTGCCAAGCCCATTCTTTGTCGAGCGCCCATGATGCTTCTTCATTTGCACGCAATGCTCGCAAGCTGGCGGCTAGAAATCCATCAATGGCAGACGAATCAGTCATTTGATATGCGGTGATTTCCCATCCGAAAATTGGCGCAAATGCGCCGTTTCGGGGTCGTAATGCGACAAATTGAGCGCTTTGACCAGCATTCAGAATCTGCCCTCACAACGCCCCGCGATTATGTGTTGACCCCTAAGGGTTATGCTGCAAAGCGATTGCGGATTTTCAGGGCAATATCGACTGGACACGAATTCAGGTGCAAGAACGTAAAGGCATTATACTTGCCGGGGGATCCGGTACGCGGCTTTATCCGCTCACCAAGGGTGTTTCGAAGCAGCTGATGCCGATCTTCGACAAACCTATGATCTACTATCCCCTCAGCACTTTGATGCTGGCTGGAATTAAAGACATACTGATTATTACGACACCCGAAGATGCTGAGCAGTTTCAGCGTGTGCTTGGTGACGGATCCGACCTAGGTGTGAATCTCAGCTTCGCACAACAGCCCAAGCCTGAAGGGTTGGCGCAAGCGTTTCACATTGGCGCCGACTTCGTCTCTGGTGGGCCAAGCGCGCTTATCCTTGGCGACAATATTTTTTACGGTCACGGACTTCCCGAATTGCTCCACAGCGCGAATGCCCGCGAGAGCGGTGCGAGCGTCTTTGCCTACAGGGTGACCAACCCAGAAGCCTTCGGAGTTGTCGAGTTTGACGCGGAAGGCAAGGCCATCTCGATTGAGGAAAAGCCGACGGCCCCCAAGTCCAACTATGCTGTCACGGGCCTGTATTTCTATGACGAAACGGTCGTTGATCGGGCGCGTGACCTGAAGCCTTCTGCGCGCGGCGAGCTTGAAATCACCGATCTTAACCGTCTGTACCTTGATGAGGGCAGCATGTCGGTCGAGATGATGGGACGGGGCTTTGCCTGGCTCGACACTGGCACGCATGCTTCGCTGCTCGATGCTGCAACCTATGTGCGGATCACTGAAGAACGGCAGGGCTTCAAGATTGCCTGTCCGGAGGAGATCGCTTGGCGGCAAGGCTTTATCGATGATCAGAAATTAGCCAGCATCGCCGAACCGCTGCGTAAATCGGGCTATGGAGAGTATCTTTTCCAACTGTTAGATGAACCGAACTTGTCGTGAAGATCATCGCAACGGATATCCCAGATCTGCTGATTATCGAGCCGCGAGCTTTCGGAGACGATCGCGGCTTCTTCATGGAGACCTGGAATGAGAGGGCGTTTCGTGAAGCTGGTCTGGATCTGACTTGGATGCAAGACAATCACAGCCGTTCCCAAAGAGGTGTTTTGCGAGGCCTGCACTTTCAGAATCCTGGACCGCAAGGTAAACTCGTTCGGGTCACGCGCGGTGCGGTTTTTGATGTCGCGGTCGATCTTCGCTCATCGTCTGAGCATTTCGGCAAATGGGTCGGAGTTGAGCTTACGGCTGACAACAAACGCATGTTCTGGGTGCCAGAAGGGTTCGCTCATGGCTTTCTGACTCTCACCGACGACACCGATTTTCTGTATAAGTGTACGACGCCCTACGCACCGCAATCCGAACACACATTGGCTTGGGATGATCCGAGCGTTGGGATCGAATGGCCGGTCGCAAATCTCGATCCGATCATCTCCGAAAAAGATGCCAAGGGGCTTGCCCTTTCGCAGGTCCCGACTTTCTTATGAGAGTGCTCGTTACAGGTGCGGGTGGCCAATTGGGTAGCGCCTTACAAGCGACGGCTCCAAGTAATGTCGATCTCAGCGCGATTGATGTCGAAGACGTTGATTTGACTGATGCTGCGATGCTGCGCGCCCGACTTGCTGTGGAAGCGCCCGATGTGATCATAAACGCCGCAGCTTACACCGCTGTGGATCGGGCCGAGGACGAAGAAGATCTTGCTCGCGCGATCAACTCGGACGCCGTTGCCGTTATGGCTGCGGCGATGAGAGAGGCTGGTGGCAAGCTGGTGCATGTATCGACCGACTTCGTCTTCGATGGGCAGTCTGCGCGAGCCTATAAGCCCAGCGATGCGCGAGCTCCGATCAGTGTCTATGGCCGAACCAAGGCTGAAGGCGAAGACCAGCTCGCACCCAGCGACATTCTGGTTCGCACAGCTTGGGTCTATGCGGCGGGAGGCGCCAATTTTGTGCGCACCATGATCCGTTTGATGAATGAGCGCGATAAACTTGGGATCGTCGCAGATCAGATTGGATCGCCCACTTGGGCCACTGGTTTGGCGCAAACGATCTGGGGTTTGCTGGAAAGAGGCGCGAAAGGTACCTTCCATCACAGCGATGCAGGCGTGGCCAGCTGGTATGACTTTGCCGTAGCCATCGCAGAGGAGGCCTATGCTCTCGGCTTGATCGACAGCATTCCCGCGATCGAGCCAATCGCAACCGCGGATTATCCTACGCCTGCCCGTCGCCCCGCTTTCTCACTGCTTGATTGCAGCGAGACCCGCGATGTGCTGGGGGACACCCCTACTCATTGGCGCACCAACTTGCGCCTCATGCTCAAAGAGGAAAAAGCCCTTGGCTAACCTTCTGGTCACCGGCGGCGCTGGGTTTATCGGCGGCAATTTCGTCCACTACTGGAATGCGGCGCATCCACAGGATTACATTATTGTCCTCGACGCTTTGACTTATGCGGGCAATCGGTCAACCCTTGCGGGCGCGCCTGCGGCGGAGCTGATTGAGGGTGACATTCGCGACCAGGCGCTCGTCGAGAAACTCCTCACAGAGCGCGATATCGCCTCCATCGTGCACTTCGCCGCGGAAAGCCATGTCGACCGTTCGATCACCGGTCCCGACGTGTTCATCGAAACCAATATTCTTGGGACCAACTCCCTGCTCAAAGCCGCACGCGCCGTGTGGTTGGCAGGAGACGGGATGGAGCACCGTTTCCATCACATCTCCACTGACGAGGTATATGGTTCCCTCGGACCTGACGATCCTGCATTCAGCGAGACGACGCAATATGCACCCAACTCGCCCTATTCCGCGTCGAAGGCATCCTCCGATCATCTCGTGCGCGCTTATCATCACACCTATGGCTTGGAAGTGACGACCAGCAATTGCTCGAACAATTACGGCCCATACCAATACCCTGAAAAGCTGATTCCGCTGTTTTTCCTCAATGCGCTGTCAGGCAAGAACTTGCCTATCTACGGCGATGGAATGAACGTACGCGACTGGCTGCATGTGGAGGATCATTGCCGCGGTATCGAAGCGTGTTTGTCCAAGGGCCAAGCGGGCGAGACCTATAATATTGGCGGTGGTGCCGAATTGCCGAACCTCGATGTGATTGATGCGATCTGTGCCGAGGTCGATCTTGCTTTCGAAGAAATCGAAGGACTGGCAGATCGCTACCCAGATGCACCTGCAGCCAAAGGAAAGAAGAGCGAGACGCTCAAGACCTTTGTGACAGACAGGGCGGGCCATGATCGCCGCTACGCGATTGATGAAACCAAGGCGCGCGGCGATCTAGGCTATGCTGCAAGGCTCAGTTTCCACGAAGGTCTGCGCCAGACCCTGCGTTGGTATCTGGATCGCGAAGATTGGTGGAGGCCGCTCCTCCATAGCGCAAACGGCTAATGCAGGAGCTGCTTTCCTCCCACCGTCTTGGCGATTATCTTGCGGGTAGGAACAATAACCTGAACCTGATCCGCATGATTGCGGCATCCGCTGTTCTTATTTCGCACGCCTATCCCATCGCGTTGGGCCCTGGCACCCCGGAGCCCTTTGAGAACCTTACGCGGATGACACTGGGCGGCATAGCGGTGGCAATCTTCTTTGCGCTTTCGGGACTGCTCATCGCGCGCAGTTTTGACCGCAAGAAAACGCTTGTCCATTTTGCAGCAGCGCGCATTATGCGGCTGTTTCCAGCTCTGCTTGTGGTCCTGGCGCTGACTGTTCTAGCGGGCGCTGCCCTCACCGATCTCAGCCTACAAGCTTACTTCCTGTCGCCTGAGACGCTCAGCTACATCCCCAGAAACCTCTCGCTCGCCTTTCTTCAATACCCCCTTCCGGGAGTGTTCGATACAAACGCCTACGGCGATCCGATCAACGGCAGTTTGTGGACCTTGTTCTACGAAGTCGTTTGTTATCTCGGAGTGGTTTGTGTTGGCCTTATCGGCCTGTTGCGCCGGCGCGTTCTTTTCAGCTTGGCCTTCGCCGCTCTTACCGCGGGCTATCTTTATGCGCTCCATTGGGAGCCACAGAGCGGGATTGCCATGCGGCTGGATCTTCTAATGATCCTGGGCTTTCCATTCGGACTGGGGATGATGGCTTATGTTTGGCGGGATAAGTTCACGCTCGATTTACGGTTTGCCGCGGTTCTTTGGGCTTTGTGCGTTCCGGCCGCCCACACACCGTTCTTGCCTGCTTTTGTGCTTGTTGCCTTGATATATTCTGTAGCTTGGTTTGGGTTCATACCCAAAGGGGCTCTTCTAAACTACAACCGGCTGGGGGACTATTCGTACGGCATGTATATCTTCGCCTTTCCGATCCAGCAGATGTTCGCGCATCTCGTTCCGCAGGCGGACCCTTTAGGGAACATGGCGTTCGCTTTCCCACTTACTTTAGTATGCGCCATCGCGTCTTGGCATTTGGTCGAGAATGCGGCCCTGGCGAAGGTTCATCCCCTCGCGGATCGCATTACCAAAAGGCTGGGGCTAGAAGCTCGAAGCCAAAGGCCCGGCGAAAGCCGCCAAGCCTAGTTCGGCTCGCTCGGGCAAATCGCTTCAGCCAGCCATCGGCCCATGCACCGGTGACCTTCCACGTTGAGGTGCAGCGCATCGAATGTCAGAGGCGGCGAGATATTCGAACATTGCGCCAAGGCTGCGGCGGGATCGAGCACGGCGATACCGCTGCTTTGTGCGACGCGTGCGACCGCTTGCCTATAGGGGTGCAGTCGCTGATTGATTGCGATTGAACCGCCGGGGGGCGGGGCGAGCAGTGCCACTTTAGATCCTTGGTTTTGCGCGCGTTCGACGTGGGCAGTGAGCGAAGCTTCGAAGTCCGAGAGCGGCACTGGCTGACGCTCGCGCATCCAGCCGCGCGGGGCTGCGTCATTGGTGCCAAAAGCGATCATCACGAGCGAACTGGGGGTCTTTATATTGCCCCATGCCTCTTCGCCCATTGCAGCGGTAAATCCGCCCCTTGCGCGAATGATGACTGGGAACTGATCACCAAGCTCGCGTTCTACAATGCGGCCATAGGGCAGAGCCTCAAACTCTTGCGATGTGCCCATGCGTCCGCCCGCGGCTAGGCTGTCACCACGAAATTCGATTGTCTGACCGGGGGCTGGGCAAAGGTTGTCAGAAGGGACCGCCGCAAGCTCTTCGATGGGGACAATCGCCGTTCCATCCCATCGCCATGCGGGAATCTCGTCCCAGGCAAGCCATAATCCGAGGATTGCCAATCCCAGGATCGCAGACGATAGAACCCTCATCTGCGCCGCTCCAGCCTAGGCATTACCTTGAAGCCGATCATCGCTATTTGCGCTTGCCAATGCGAAAAATCGCATCCACGAACGGCCCGGCGTTCTGTAAGTGGCAGGGAAAGACCAATCATGAGTTTCAGTCTGAGCAGACTCGCCTTCCTGCGCAAGATTCTAACGGGTGGACGGCGCCGTTTCTTCGTCTCCGTGATGGGAATGGATATCCACCCAACGGTGGAAATGTCGCTCTCAGCCAAGCCTGATCTCACCTTCCCCAAGGGCGTCCACATCGCAGAGCACACCTATGTTGCCTTCAATGCGCGCATTCTAACCCATGACCGAACACGCGGCATGTACACTCATACCAGAATTGGGAAGAACTGCTTCATTGGCGGGGAGAGCCTGATCCTGCCGGGGATCACAATCGGCGATAATTGCGTGATTGGTGCCGGGAGCGTTGTGACAAAGGACGTGCCCGACCGCACCATTGTTGCTGGCAATCCTGCGCAAGTCATCAAGGAAGATATCGAAGTTGGAGCCTATGGCCGCTTTGTCACTGCCGACGAAACCGAGCGGCGGATCAGGCAAACAGATGCATCGGCGGCCGATTTGCCGGACCGAATGGAGAGCTAGCGCGTTCGCACGATCTGGCGCAGCTTGCGAAAGACCTTGGTCGGATTGGTGATCTTGGCCAGCGGCTTTTTGAGGTCACGCCAATCGCCGTAACGGTTGATTGGCAGGTCAAGCAGCTCGGGCCAGTATTGCTTGATGAAACCAAAGATCATTCCATCATTCTGACGATAGTCGGGCGGCAGTCGAAGCATGGCTTCGATGGCTGCAAAACTGGCCAAGGGATGGATGATTACGGAGTGCGGGTTGGCATAGGACTGAACGCTGCTCCACGCGCTCATGCGCAATTCGATATAGGCGATGTCGAGAAGCTTGGTCGTCTCTGTCGCTGGCAGCTGTGCCAGCCAACGCTCTACCCGTTCAATCACATTGGGCACACGCGGCAGCTTGAGCAGGTCGACCAAACTTGTCGCGTTGATCGGGGGCAGGTGATCAAGGTCAGGCCACAGAAAGCATCGCCCGACTTCGCCGCCAAGCCCGCCAATGCAGATTTGGCCATCAAGCGGATAGACGCTGGGATGTTGTCGGCGGTTGGCGGTAATCACGCAGTCGCCAACGCGCCGATCCCATTCGTTAGCCTCTTTGTCATCGGCACGGACATATTCGAGTACATGGTGATCCAATTCAAAGCTCTTTGAAAGCTCGCGCGCGCGGACCACATCGAAATTTGCATCAGGATTGACGGGCGGAGCTACGGTGTAGAAGTCAACCTTGTCCCTGACCGGCTTGAGTGCTGCGAGCAGCAGCCTGCTGTCGCCGCCTCCGGTCAATCCGACAGTGACTTTGCGGCCGGCGGCGAGACTTGCTTCTGCGCTCTTGCGAATCTCATCGGCGATGATGGCGAATTGCGGTTCGACAGGTCCGGCTGCATCGGTGACCTGCTCGTAGGCGGAGTGTCGGACCTGCTCCCATTTGTCGCAGTCGAGAAAGTGATTCGCGATCAGGCGTTCAAGCCCTTTATGCGCGGTCAGACCTGCTGGAAACCAACCTTCCTTTTCGATCTCAAGCGCTGCGTAAAGGTCGCTATCGAAGCGGGAATCGTAGTCCTCCGGGCTCATCACGCAGGCTGCGGTGGATCCTGCGATTGCATTGTTTGGGTCGAATACGACGCTCAAATTTCCCAACGCATCCATATAAATACGCGTCTCGTCGGGCGTGGAGATTATCGCGATATAGGTTCCGATAAGAGGTTTGATTGCGCCTCCGTGGATCGCCGCTGCGCTGTGCAGAGTGTCCGGCACGGTGAAGCTATCCCGCAGAAGCCTCGAAGTGGTAGGGTCAATGGCCCATCCCAAGATCGCGCCGACACGCTTTCCTTGTGTATTGATCAGCTCTGTGACCGGTACGTAGTCTGAAACCTCAAGAAACCAGCCGTTGATCTCCAAGGCAGTTTGCCCAAGCCTTTCGCGGTGGCGGCTAAAGGCAAAGCCGTACATTGCTTACGCGCCAGCAAGCTCATGACTGACCGCCGCCGCGAGATCAGACATGAAGGGATAGGTTTCTTCGCGCAGAAAGTCCGGACTGCGCTCAGTTGATGGGGGTTCAGCCGCCGCGCGGCAGGCGTCGGCGATACCGCTGGCAAGAGCGTCTGCAGCGATGGAACGCAATGAGATCAAGTTCGGATTATATCCTACCAGATCTTTGCCGGTGTAGGTGTTAGTGACCGTCCGCAGCCCGAAATGCGCCATCTCAAGTGGCGGATAGCTGGGGTGAGGGGAGGCCATCAGACTGACACCGACAGAGCTTTCTAAAAGCAGCCCGGCATAATCTTCTAGCGACAGCTTTCCGAGCGAGCGCACTTGCCGCCCCGCTCCGATATCGACGGGCGCATGCGGTGTGCCGGCGGAAACCACGTCCCAGTCCGCAAATTCGGGATAGGCGGCGGTCCACCGCTTCAGTCCTCGGACCAGAGCTGGGAAGCAATTGCGATTTACCGTCGGGCGCCCATAGATTAGTATCTGCTTCTTGCGAGGGGCACCGGCGACCTGATCCAGAAACGGGCGCAGTTTCTCATTTATAACGGGCTCAAACACCCAGCCACGCTCGACCGAATGATCCTGCCGCTCAAAATAGCCCTTCAGACTTGAGCTATTGAACACACCCCAAAGGCGCTCTGGCGTGTCGTAAGCCTCACGTGCCAACATATGTCCCGAAGAGAACGGGAAGATAACGGGTTCATACTCTTGTATGAGGTATAGGAGCGGCTTGCGCTCAGCTTTGAAGTGATCGGCTTGCGCATCCAAAAGGCGTTCGATGTTGAGGGTGGTCCACCAATTGTAAGTGACGAATAGCTCATCTTTGCGGACTGCAATCGACTGGCTGGGGGTCGCGACCCTCTCGACGCTCACTTTATCCTTGGCAAATCCGGCACGGCCCGCGCGGCTGGTGAAGATATCGGAGCTTGTGGACTGATCGTGATCTGTCAAGATCAGTCGCAAGTCTAACTCGCTTGTCCCCTGCACGGTTTTGGCCAGATTGAGAAAGATGTCGATCCCAGTCGTGACGCCGCCGAAAGCCTCGCGATTGCTTAGGTTTGGGATGACGAAGGACAGGCGCGCATTTGAGCCGAAATCAGCGGCAAATTCGTATTCGGCCAACACCGCATTGTCGATTGGAAGCGGCGCGACGGAGGATCTTACGCTTTGGACCAGGTCTTTGGCCCAGACCGGGGCAATCTGTCGCAACCATTGGCGGGGACTCTTGCTCATTTGCGGCACAGATAGGTTAGAAATTCAGCATTCTGCAGGTCTTCAGGCGGAGCATTCTCGACCGCCTTTTTTGTCCCTTCGCCTTGGTTACCGGGCATCGCATCGAAAGAAGCGCGCCACATCCAGTCTCGCGTTCGTTTGCGCACATGCTGCGCGACGATCGAAAATCCGGCCTTTCGAAGAGCATGCTCCAAAGCGGTGCGGCTCGGCAATGAGAAGTGCCGTGGCGCCTCAAGACCTCGCCAATAGGAGCCAAAGACATCCAACCCGGTTGCCCGAGCATTCGGAACTTCGATGAAGAAGGTCCCACCTGGCTTTGTCCAGGCGTTCAGGCGCGCCAACAGACCGATCGGGTCCGGTACATGCTCAATGACATGGGACAAGGTGATGTGGTCGAAGTGTTCATCCCAGTCTTGGCCATCGACTTCATCGGCAGAGACTGTGTCAATTCCAAGGTTTTGCAACGAAGCCAGCGCCTTAGCATCGAAATCGACGGCGCTGACGTGGTGCCCCAAGTCACGCATGCGCAGCAGATATTCGCCGCTTCCGCAGCCATAGTCGAGGATATTGGCAGGCTTTGCGGGGCTGAAACGATAGTGGATGTCAGTCTGCGAGCGGTTCGGGGTCAGCATCGCATAGATCGCGCTGCCGATCGTGTCTTCGATGCGCGGGCTGCTACTGAATTGCTTGCGGATATAGGCTTGTTTTAGCCGCCCCTTGATCCCAGCGGGGGCCGCCGCGTCCGGTGTTTCATGCGTGTAATAGCTCGAGTAGGCGGCGGCCAATCGCTGACCGAATGGCCGCTGCGATAGCCAAAGACTGTCGCAATCATGACAGCGATTGAAAGTGAACGCCCCAGCGTCACACCCGAAGAAGTGGTCGCGCGCTTCGCTAACCTCTTTGGAGGCGTGAGCCGATCCGCAGAACAAACAGGCTGAAACAGACTCGAGCCCATCTTCGCCTGGGATGCTGCCAGAAGCTGTGCTCGCATTGTCCAAGATTGAGCGGTCCTTCTGGCAATTTTGCCCCCCTGACGATAGGGATGCCTGTGAAGATTGCCTTGCGTCTCTTTAATACACCGAGCCATTCGTCTAGGCGAACATCTCGCAGTTGAGAAGAGCCTGCGCGCAGAATTTGAGACCCCATGTTGCTTGAAAAGCAAAGCTAGACCCTTGGCAATTTTCCACCTTTCTTCGGATCGCCAATGCGACTGCTGAAGAACAGCATCTACGGCATGTTCGGCGTCGCGGTGCCGATCATTGTCAGTCTTGTGAGCGTGCCGATTTTCGTCAGCACGATTGGGCTAGAACGTTATGGCGTATTAGTCATCGCGTGGGTCTTGTTGGGCTATTTTGGCCAAGCTGATTTCGGCATAGGGCGGGCAATCACTCAAAGAGTATCATCGAGAATTGACCAGCCGCGCGCGGCATTGGCGCAGTCTGTCGTCTCCGCCTTCGCCAGCAGCCTCGGCTTTAGCATGATCGCCGGCGTGCTGATTTACCTCTCGGCTAGCTATTTCTTCTCGGGTCCGTTTCAGATCGATGAGGCGCTCCGCAAAGAGATGATGGGCGCGCTTTGGGCTCTAGGCCTGTGCGTGCCGGTCGTCGCAATGAGCGGCGTCGCGGCGGGCGCGCTAATGGGCTTGGAGAAGTTCAAACTGTCATCAGCTGGCACCATGATAGGCAGCTCCGCGGTGCAAATATTGCCGCTGCTTTATGCCCTGTTCGTCGACACTCACATGGCTTCTCTTGTTGTTTGCTCCTTGGCGGGACGGCTTCTTGGCTTTGCAATCCTGGGGGGCGGAGTTTGGCACGCATTCTTTAGAAGTGCCTGGCAGACGCCGTCTCTCAGAGAGATGAAGGCACTCACATCATTTGGCCTTTGGGTGATGGTTTCTGCTCTCGTGGGCCCGTTGATGCTTGTGGGTGATCGGTTCGTCATTGGCAGTCTATCGGGAGCGGTTGCCGTTGCCGCCTATTCCATACCCTACGCCTTAGCCGTACGAACTCAGGTCTTTCCCATTGCAATCGTCCAAGCGTTGTTTCCCCGCTTCGCTTCTGAAACCGCAGAGGCTTCCCTTAGGCGTTCAGAGGATTTCACCATTTTCATCGGGCAGCTATTTGCGCCGGTGGTGATTGGTCTGATCGCTGTTTCTGGCCCATTTCTGCATTTGTGGCTTGGTGAGAATCTTGATTTGAGGTCCATCCCGATCGCAACAGTTTTGTTTGCATCAATTTGGATAAACACTGTCGCGAATGTGCCATATGCGATGATCCAAGCGGCTGGCTACCCCCGGTTTACGGCTTTGCTCCATGTCGCTGAGCTTCCCGTCTACATTGGCTTGCTCTTCGTTCTCGGCATGAATTTTGGGCTCGTAGGGTTTGCGATAGCTTTCGGATTGCGGTGCCTAATCGACTTTGTTGCCTTGTTCATCCGCTCTGGAATCAGACGCGGCCCAGTCATAACGGCTTTGTTGCCTCAGGCTATTCTGATTGTGCTTGCAGTTGGTGTCATGAGTTCGGTGTCCTCATGGCTCTTAGGAATAGGTCTGGGTGCGGCTATCGCTCTAATTTCATGTGCTTTTGCACTCCTTCAGATTCCCGCGTCAGTCCTGGACCGTTTGCGGGCTGTGCCCGTTCTTTCGTCGATAATGGCTGTCTTGAAGCCGTTACCAATTGCGCCGCCTGACTCGCATGATCACCGACGACCCTCATGATCGCGCCCTATTGCACGCTTGTAGAGTTGCCCGTATTGCCAAGGTTCTCTCTGGCCTGAAATATAGGTCAGTTCTTTGGCTTAGTTGGGAAGACTGTTTTGGCGACCACTGCAGGTCCTGATTTAGGCAGACCGCCACGGTCGATGCCGAAGCGGATGGCTTGGCTCGACCGCGATCGGGCTATTCAAACCGCGCCAGTCGTTGCGCTGTTCTGCACCTTCTTCCTTCTTCCGCCAGAAGTGTCCATCTCCCTCGCAGGAGTATGGCTGCCAGCCTATCGCATCGCCTTGCTCATCGGCCTTGTTTTCGCATTTGTACGTCTCGCTAAGGCAGGCGGTCAGTATTTTTCAGTGCCAGATGCCCTGATCGCGATTGTAGCAGTGTGGATTCTGACCTCTTTTTCGCTGATCTATGGCTTTGGGGATGGGATATTGCGAGGCGGAGCTACGGTTCTGGACATAATTGGCAGCTATTTGCTGGCAAGGCTGTGCATCCGCGACTTTAGCGATTTCCGCTATTTCTTGATGCTCGTCCTGCCCGGCTTGGCTTTGGGCGGAGGCATCATGGCCTTGGAAAGCCTGTCCGGCAACCTCCTGCTACGCCCGACCGCTGCAGCGATTTTCGGTAATGTCGCTGCCTATTCGGGCGGTGATGCCACTGGACAAATTGTGTTGCGAGAAGAGGTTCGACTGGGACTGTTGAGAGCTTACGGAGCGTTTTCACATCCGATCCTTGGTGGACTGATCTTGGGGATTTTTCTTCCGCTCTTCTATTTCAGCGGAATTCGCGGTTGGCCCTGGTTCGCCGGGACAGGTGCTGCACTCGCAGCGGTGTTCTCCCTCAGCTCCGCTGCCTTGTTGGGTCTCGTGATTGGACTTGGCGCAATTGGAATGGATTTTGTCAAACGCCGAATAGTCCCGCAGCTGTCGTGGTGGACTATGCTGTTCATGCTTGGCTTGCTGCTTTTCTCGCTTCACATGGCTTCCAAGAATGGATTGGTGGCAGTTCTTTCTCGTTTGACGCTCGTTCCCCACACCGCGAGTTATCGGCTGCTTATCTGGGAGCATGGCTCCAAGACTGTGCGCGAGCATCCTTGGTTTGGGATTGGCTATCAGCAGTGGGACCGCTTGGCATGGATGGGCGAAAGCGTAGACGCGCATTTCCTTTTGCTGGCGATGAGGCATGGCTTGATCGTGCCGATCCTCATCATTGCTGCAGCCTTGTATGCAATGCTTCGCCTCGGGGTATTTGTGCCGCGTCTCAAACCGATTGATGCTCGCCAGGTGTTAGGAGTGAACATTGCGTTGGCGATCCTGCTAGTGGCAGGTCAGACAGTTGCCTTTTTTGGCGCGTCCAACCTCGTCTTTATGAGCCTAATCGGGTTCGCCGCAAGCTTGGCGAGCGTGGCAGGCCGGCCTGCGTATGCAACTACTCCAATCGCACCAAAAGGCAGCCGTCCATTGGCTATGCGCCGTGGTCAGGCTCATTTGCCCCCGGCACGGAGCCATCGGAGCGCTGGCTGACACTTTGCGGGGTCAGATCCGAGATAGATCCTGATCATTGGGAAGGCCATTGGAGCCCATAGGGCCCTGTGCCAGGCCTTGAAGGATCCCAGTTTCGGCCTTCGCTATCTCGTCGCAAGTCAACGTCTGGGAATTGGTCTTCCAACTCGGCGATAAAGCTTGCGACGTCTTCGCCATCTCTGGTCTTGAGGATCGAGTTGGTCGTGGCCCGGAAATCTGATGCAGCTACGTTCACTTGCAGGTCTTCAATCGAGGCGAGAGTTTCCGACGGATCCGCGACAGATGTCGAATTGGTCAGCACATTGCCTTTGCGGGTCAATGAGCCTCCGGTGTTGATAATTGCCGGCGTGACACAGTTGTAGATGTCCCAACTCATAATATCTCGACCGACGGTGATCGCACCATTATCCTCGGAGCCTACCCGATCAGGCATATGCGGAACCCAGCAGTTAATCAGGTGACCCCCACCTTCAGGCGTCGGAAGAATCTCGCCTGAGATGTTTTGATCCACATAAGCGCGGCTGTCTGAGCCGGGAGTGAAAGTGCAATGTAGAAAATAGAGGCGCGAGCTGCTCTGGTTCGTACCGTATCCTTCGTAGGCGCGCGATGCATGAGTGACGCCCCCTTGGAAATTCTGGCACACGACCATATCGCACCGCTGATAGAAATTGATCAGATTGGCATGGCCGCCGCCCGACGTTCTGATCGACTTACAATCCTGCATCACGGCATATTGTATGCCGAACATCCTAAATCCGGTCTGCGAAAGGTCAGCAGCCAGACAACGGCGGATGCGATAATCCATTAAGGGGTTAGAGCTGCCGGGGACGGTCGATAGCCCAAAGCCGATGCCGTCCGAAAAGGTCACATCTTCGACGATTGTAGCTTGTTCCGCGAACTTTAGACGCAAGCCCGACCCAGCGGCGTAAAGGCTGAAGCGGCACTGCCTAATGGCGCTGGTGTTTCCAGTCAGGTTTAGATTTCCGTCAATTCCAAATGCTTGGTCACGAAGGCCACCTCCAGCGAACATCTCAAAGTTCACACCCTCCAGCACAAGGTGGCAATTCGAGATCGCGCGATAAATTCGCATGCCTTCGCTGCGGACTGCGAGTTCCATCTTGGATGCTAGGTTGGCTGGATCGCTTGGCCAAACAAAGAACGTCACAGTGCCGTCGGCATTGTCTTGATAGCCCCATTCGCCACTCTTGATAGTGGGCAAAACGTTGAGCAACGCATAGGCGCCGTTCGTTCCACCACCGGCCGGACGAAAGTTCGCGGTTTCTAATTGGAGGACCTGCCCGGCTGCACTGGTGACTTCCATGAAGCGGGCTTCATTAGGGAAGGCATGAAGCACCGCAACGGTCTGCGAAAGCTGCGCATCTGTATAGCTCGACAGGACAGAAGGGTTCTGGATCGTATTGTACCAAATACCGCTGCGCAGTCCGAAGGCGAGGTCGGCACCTTCCGGTGTGTCGTCGCCAGCGATGGTCTGATCAATATTGTCGGCAAAGAAGTCGGGCGTTGTGCGGCCAGGCCGACGGATCCCGCAGATTGTCAGTGGGGCACCATTTTCGCTCAGCAGCGTGCGCCAGTATTTGGGAGCGGTAAAGTCAGCCGTTTGTACTGTCGTTTTGAAGATACTGGGCCAATTGGCTCCAACGACATCGCTATCGCTCGCTGTACACGGAACCCAGCCCGATAGGATTTCTGCGCCAGAAATGACGGGCCTGTCGGTGCCAAAACCTTTGATCGCGAGAGAGTTAAGAGCAGGATTGGTCCAAATGAAGTCTTGTCCCTCTCGATATCTGACCCCGTCTCCGACAAGGCGCATTACCTGATCACCGCCGGCGGCGTTCGCGGCAGCGAGACCGCCTGCCAATGTGGCCTTGGCCGTAGCCAGCGTCAGTCCATCTGCGCTGTCATCACCCGCGATTGCGTCGACAAAAACGGTGCCGTCGGTTCCTGCATCATATCCCTGTTGCTGACCAAACCTCATACCAGTGCCAGCCATTTGGGTCACGCCGCCGATAACAGAGCGCCGACGCGAAAGGCCAAACCCATGACGCAGACCGGCCATTATGCCAGCCCCACAATGTCCGAAGCTGTCGTACTCGTGGCACGAACAAAGGCGGCGCGCACGTCCAGAATTGTGCCGCTCGGGACATTAGCGAAGGTCACATCCAGCTCGCTATCGATCAGACGCAACACAAGATTACCGCCGGTTCCCACATAGATTGCCTTTGTGACCTTGGTGATTTCCGCTGTATCTGACGGAATAATCGAGAAGCAATCGCGTGACGACGCGATCAAACTGTCTGAGGTGTTGCTGAAACTGTCCTGTGGCATCCTTGACTCCTTTGGAACAAAAGAAGAACAGAGTCCTAGCGATCACAATGCGTGTAGGAAAATAGAAACTGCATAAACCGATACAAAGACATATAAGTATCTGTTAAAAATAGATTTTTTATATGGCTCTTTACGCTCTACTTTCGCGTTGGCAATACCGTGTCAATCTCGAAAATCCGGATGGGCCATAGATGTCTGACTCGCTTGAGCACGCTGAAATTCTGACTGTAATCGTAGTGAGTTACAACACACGTGACCTGACTCTAAAGGCGTTGGAGACACTGATTCAGAATGCGGGAGACGTCACTATGCAAATCATTGTGTGGGACAACGATTCGCATGATGGCTCTCCCGATGCGATCGCTGAGCAGTTTCACGAAGTTAGGCTTATTCGCAGTTCCGAGAATATCGGATTTGCGGCTGCTAACAATCGGGCTGCAGAGTTGGCGGACACTGAGTGGCTACTGCTTTTGAATCCAGACACTGAAACACATCCCAATGCGATCGAAAACCTCCTTAAATTTGCGCGGGCGAACCCCAAGGCCGGCATCGTAGGAGGGCGGACTGTATTTCCGGACGGGGCGCTAAATCCCGCTTCCTGCTGGAACCGAATGAGCCTCTGGAGCCTGTTTTGCAACGCGTCAGGATTACGCAGCCTAATGCCCAACACATCGCTGTTTAATCCCGAAGGAATCGGTGGTTGGTCACGCGACAGCGTACGGCAAGTCGATATCGTGGTTGGTTGCTTTTTGATGATACACACCAAGCTCTGGCGACAGCTCGGCGGCTTCAACACAAAGTACTTCATGTATGGCGAAGAAAGCGATCTTTGCCTGAGAGCCGCGGCGTTGGGCTATCGCCCGATGATCACTCCAGATGCTCAGATCATGCACCTGGTGGGCGCTTCAACACCCAAGCTTTCGAGCAAGGTGGTGAATCTGATGAAAGCAAAGGCGACCCTTATCAGGGATCATTGGCGGCCGGCGACGCGTCCATTGGGTATCGCATTGCTGTGGCTCTGGGTTGTTAATCACCGCTTTGCCAGTGTGGCATTGCGGCGTATCAAAGGTTCAAACGATGCGAGTAACCGTTGGGACACTTTGTGGGAGGAGCGTCGTAACTGGTTGTCGGGTTACAGCTCAGACGCGACTCGAGGTTAAGCCGCGACCCAACTTTCGCCGTCGGCATCTACTGGCCCCTAAAGAACTGACTATTGGCGCGAACTTAGGTCCCGGGTCCACTTTGCTGAATTGCCACGCCATTCGCTTAGCTTGGCTTCGATCCTAACCAGCGCTTTGACGCCGCAAAAAACTATGGCCTCTTCAGGCGAGGCACCGCTCCTCAGGACTGCTCCCAAACCCCCTTGGCCCTTCTTCGCGAAATAGGGGCTAGGGTGGTCGCGTCGCACAATCGCATTGCCATGCATGCGGCGAGCCTCGACCTTTACCTGTTGCCAAGCGGTGGCAGGAGGACGGACGATCGAGAAGACTGGTCTTCCCTCGTGGTCCGTATCAACGACCCGTTTCACGTCGTCAGAGAAGCGCGTATGGATCCATATGTCATCGCCGATGATCTCAGGAAACTCGCCAACCTGTTCAAGCGCGGCGCGTGATAATCCGTAGCAACCGGCGCCGCCTTTTCCAGATTTTGCAAAAGGCTGCTTCATCCAAGCAGCATAATAGGTCCTGATAAACCAGCTTCCGTGGGACAAGTCGATTTGGATCCCTGGCGCAGCAGCCATGACCGAGGGTTCACGTAGGGCTTCTGCGATAGCAGCCAGAGACTGAAAATCGCACTCGACGTCTGCATCAAGATATATGCGCGGATATAGTGTCGCTTTGTGATTGGCTGCATTGATCGCAGCCGTCTTGGAGCCGGTTGGAAGATCGAGGATCAGAGCTTGCGGGGCGGTTTTTTGGGCGACTTCGACCGTGCGATCTGTGCAGCCATTAGCGGCGACGATGATCTCCATCGAATCTGGTGATGGGGCACCTCGTGCCGCTGTCTTGAGGCAGCGCGCGATAACGGCTTCTTCGTTATGCGCGGGAATCACAAGACAAAATGGCTGGTTCTCAGTCACAGCGCCATCCCGTCGATCACCAATATCGCACTAGAAAGCCGCGCCTGCACCAAGAGCGCGCAAATGCCGCTCTAGCGCTCGGGGCCGTACTCATAATAGCTATATTGATAGTTGTAGCTTTGCCCGGCTTCCTGTGCGCGGTACTTTGTTAGGATCAGACCCAGGACATTGCCGCCGGCTGCGCGCAAACGCTTCACAGCGTTGCGAGCTTGCGCAAAGGGAACCTTGTTTGCCTCAAGGACAAATACTGTTCCATCGACCACGCGTGACAGAGTCGGCGCATCCGCCAGACCGAGAACCGGACAGCAGTCGATCAATATCAGCGAGTATTTATCACGGTTCTCATCGAGGAACCTAGCAAACTCTGTTGAGGCCAGCACTTCGGTTGGATTTGCAGGCATACTTCCGACAGGAAGAACATCCAGTTCTTCATGCACGCCTGTCACGATGGCTTCCTCAAGCGAGCAATGTCCATACACGACCTCTACCAAGCCTTTATCGCGGCGCTCGAAGTCAAACAGCTTGGCCACTGAAGGCCGGCGCAAATCAGCATCGATAAGCAATGTCTTGCGTCTAGAACGAGCGAAAAGCTCTGCGAGGACAACAGCGGTGGTCGATTTACCTTCCGATTCTTGCGTACTCGTGAACTGCAATACATTGCGACTGCGGGGCAGCGAGAAGTCTATCGACGCCTTGACCGAGGCATAGGCCTCCATCAGAGAAGTGAACTGGCTCGAGCTTTCTGTGTCGATGTCATTGTCGTCGACATGCGGGGTATGTCCCAGCAAAGGCAGGTCAATCTTGCTCTCGACATCATCGAGCGAGCGTACACGATCATCAAACATCTCTCGCAGCACTGCGAGGCCGCATGCGACCGCGAACCCGAGTATCAAAGCAAGTCCAAGATTGCGAGGTAGGCTTGGCGCAAAGGGTGCGCTTGGCACCAAAGCCGTTTCGATCTGTGTCATCGTGCCTGCATTGACATTGGCCGCGCTGCTTACCTGATTGTAGCGGTCGAGCAATGAAGCAAGCTCAGCACGCAGCGCCTCAGCTTGACGCTCCAGGACAGTGTATTGAACCATGTCATCTTGCTCAGCGAGAGAGTCACTCGAAAGCGAATTCAACTCGTTCTGAAGAGCGATCTCTTGATTGCGAGCGACGACAAAGTCGTTGCGCACTGTCGCTTTGATGTCGGAACTTGTGCGCTCAATTTGTTCGTCCAGGATCTCGATCCGAGCCAGAGCATCTACGATTGGTGGAAACTGGTCGTTGTAGCGACGGCGTAGCTCAGCCAACTCGGCTAACTTGCCAGTACGCTCAGCTATAAGACCTTGGAGCACCGGGCTATTCTGCACCTCCGGCAACTGAGAAGCAGGCAAGCCTTCAATCGAACGCCACTTCTGTTCAGCAGCAATTCTGGTCGCTCGGGCATCAGCGAAGCTCTGATTGATGTTCGCCAAGTTCGTGTTGGTCAAGGTTGAGCTGCTTGAGGTACCGCTTTCATTGATAATGGGCTGGACGATGATGCCCGTACTGCGCGCGTAGTCGTTTGACACAAGCTCAGCTTGTTCAAGTCTCCCACGAACGATCTCAATCTGTTCGCTCAAATACTCGATCGCATACTCTTTGCCTGCAACCGTATCTCTGGCTGCTGAGCCGATGAATGCCTGCGCATAGGCATTGGCCATCTCGGCCGCAAAAACGGGATCATCCGACTGAAAACTGATCGGGATAACCCAGCTCATGATCGGCACTTCGGCGCTCACGCCACCTACCAATGTCGACGTCGCCATAGATCGCTTGGCTTCGAGCCATTGTTCGTCCGACATAGAAGGCGATCGGCCTTCGTCGATATTGGGTATGAACGATGCAGCCCTCTCACCCAAATTCTGTTCCTCAACCACGACCTCGGCGAGACTACGGCTTCTTATCAGCTCAACTTTGGTGGCGAGGTAATCGCCCACCTGGTTGCTTGCGATGCCTTGTTCAACGTCCTGGCCTTCGAGAATGAAGGCCCCATAAGGCTCCACGCTAACCTTGGCGGTCGCCGAGTACATCGGTGTCGACAACAGTGTCAGGATCAGGCCGATTGTCAAAGCAGCCGTAAGCACCGCCGCAAAAAGCCAGCGCTGGCGGTAGAGAATGCCGCGAATAGTGGCCAGGCTGATAAGCTGTGGCGGCTGCTGCGCGGGCACCATCTGATGCTCAGGCAGGTAGGACTCAAGCCAAGTGCCCCGTTCATTCGGGTCATTGGGATCAATAATGGAACGATCGTTCATCGATTTAGTCGCTATTGATGGCCGCTACGCCAAAAACTCCAAATGCTGGCAGTGCCTGCAACAGGCCCTGATAGAACACGGAGAGGCCATCGGTGCCCACCACAACACGATCACCAGGTTGAAGGATCGGATCAAGCATAGTGCCTTGGCTGACTTGCTTGTAGTCGAATTTTGCAATCATGATGCCCTGAGGGCTTTCACGGAAAACAGCCACCTGCTCGCGATTTGCGACATTGGTTGTCCCCTTGGCCATTGCAATGGCGCTTGAGAGACGAGATCCCGGCTGGAATGCATAGACACCCGGTTCGGTCACGGCCCCTTCGACTGTCACCAAATGCGAGGCGTAGTCGCTGATGTTCACGCTCACCATGGGCGCGCGCAGACCGGCGGCCAGCAAACGTTGAGAGACGTTCTGCTCGAATTGTCTTGTGGTCATGCCCGCCGCTGGAATCGAGCCCAGCATGGGAAGAGAGACCAAACCATCAACGCCTAGGCGCACATCTTCAACCGAAAGATCAGGTTCGCGGAACACTGTAACGGTGATGCGGTCTGACGGGCGCAAAGCATAGGTAGCAGCCGGTGCCTGCGAATAACCTTCCTGACCGAGGTCAAGTCGCGGCTGAGAAGCCGCAGGCCCAAGAATTGGCTCAGGTGTCGAAGAACACCCTGCAAGAGCAATGGAGCTGGCGAGAATAACCGACTGCACACGGATATTTTTGATAGTCTTGAAGGCCACACAATCCCCCGTCGTTAGGAGAGTCCCGCTTAGACTGCGGTTCGAGGATGTGCAACCGAAATCCGGGTGCTCTGCGGCGGCCTGAGACGGTGCATGTGCCAGATCGAGATCTCGTAAATGCAACCCTCTGTTTACCATCCTGTAACCGGCCTTAGCGCGGCAGTATTACGGCACCAGTTTCGCCTCCCATTGGAATATTTGAACGGGTTGCTTATCAGCTTGTGCTGATGCGTTATGCACTTGCAGACGAGCAAACCTTACGGGTGTAAATGCGATGGATGAGCAGTTGAGTAAGAGCTCGAGAGCCCAATATTTGGTTTCATTACCGGGGACTAGAATTTCGAATGACTGAGACACCGTCAGCGCTTAGTTTGGCAGCCATAGCCGTCTATCTCGTTGTTGCATCTGCTACTGCTTTGGCATGCGCCACGTCGCGTACGAAATCTCAAAGACATTGGCACTTTCGGGCTTGGCTCATCTTGACCTTCTTGTTCTTGCTCCTGGCCGCCTCGCGAGGCTTGGGCCTTGAGGATATCCTACGCGCTGAACTGCGCGACTGGCTTCGGGCAGAAGGCGTGATGGGAGAGCGTAGGACATGGCAGGGCTACGTCATCACCGCGATGATTCTAGTATTCGTCACTGCCGCATTCCTGGCGCTTTATCGTGCGACCTCGCGGATGGCTGGAAGACGCAATTTTGCGACCATCATTGCGCTGGCGAGCGGTGCTGCGATGATTGGGCTGATCGGGCTGCGGATGATCTCACTCCATGCGATGGACACGCTTCTCTACGGCCCGCTCAAACTCAATTGGGTGGGAGACATAGGTGCCAGCATGGTCGCTTTCACCGCTGGCCTTGTCTATATCCGGCTCGTCAGAGCGCGGCCCTGATCATACTCATTCACGATTGTGCGCGTCTGCAAGAATAGCAATGATCCGCTCGCTTGCCTTGCCATCGCCATAGGGATTGTGCGCTTTTGCCATGGCCTGATAGGAGGCCGGATCATCAAGAAGACGCTCGGCATTCGCGACTATCTCGCTTTGGTTCGCCCCCACGAGCATGGAGGTGCCAGCACGCACACCTTCAGGTCGTTCGGTGGTGTCTCGCATAACCAGGACGGGTTTGCCGATGCTTGGCGCTTCCTCCTGAATGCCACCGGAATCGGTCAAAACCAACTCGCTCATTTCCATCATAGCGACGAAGTCGAGGTAACCCAGCGGCTCAATCAAAGCGACATTGGCGATCTGCGAAAGCGCCTCGCGCATGATCGGAGCGACGTTGGGATTTGGATGGAGCGGGTAGACGATCGCTACGTCGTCGCGCTTTGCCAATTCGCGCAAGGCGGCTGCAATCTGCGCCATTCCCTCACCAAAATTCTCCCGCCGATGGGCTGTAACTGCGATGATTTTTTTGCCCGCAAACCGCGCTCTGATTGGCGCAATTGAGCTGGCGAGCGTCTTGTCCTTCAGCAGCTGGTCGCGAGTGGCGAGCAAGGCGTCGATCACAGTGTTGCCCGTGACATGGATGCTGTCTTGGCTCACATTTTCCGCGCGTAAGGCCTCGGCGGCGGCCTGAGTTGGAGCAAAGTGCAAATCGGCTACCGCGCCGGTGACCTTGCGGTTCACTTCCTCAGGCCATGGCGAGTAGATATCCCCTGATCGCAGCCCCGCTTCGACATGCCCAACCGGAATCCGGCGGAAATAGCAGGCCAAAGTCGCCATCATAGTCGTGAGCGTGTCGCCATGGACCAGAACTCGGTCCGGCTTCTCTTGATCGAGCGCCTCTCCAAAGCGCGTTACAATTCGCGCTGCAAGTGCATCAAGGCTCTGCCCAGCCTGCATCAGATCGAGATCAACATCTGGCTCAATGCCCGCAAGGTCGAGGACTTGATCAAGCATTTCGCGATGCTGTGCTGTCACCGCAACGCGCGTGTCGAAGCCGCCGTGGTCGCGCAGCGCAGCCACCACAGGAAACATCTTGATCGCCTCGGGACGGGTCCCGAAAGTAACGAGAATGCGCGGTTTGCTCGCGCGTTGGCTCATTTTTTGAGCATTCCGCGGCTGTCGAACACCAATTTGCCCGCAAGGTCAGCGGGAAGCAGATGTTTGAATGCAGTGTGATCAACAAGCACTACGATGATTTCGGCCTCTTGCAGCGCCTCGTCAAGCTCAACCAACTGAGCGCCAGTGCCCGTAAAGCCCGCTGGAAGTTCTTCGGCAAATGGTTCGACCACCATGATGCGTTGACCGCGAGTGCGGGCCAGGCTGAGGGCGATCTCGAGAGCGGGACTCTCGCGAAAATCGTCGATATCTGGCTTGAATGCGAGGCCAAGCAGCGCGACCTTTCCCCCCGGCACGGCATCGAGCAAAGCACGCACGCGCCGTTCGGTGTAGCTCGCTTTGAAGTCGTTCACCTCTCGAGCAGTACGGATCAGCCTGGCGGCTTTAGGCGAGCTTGAGACGAGGAACCAAGGATCGACTGCGATGCAATGACCGCCAACACCGGGCCCGGGTTGAAGGATATTGACCCGCGGGTGCCGGTTCGCGAGCGCAATGACGTCCCAGACATCGACGCCTAGGTCGTCTGCGATTACGCTCAATTCGTTGGCAAAAGCGATGTTCACATCGCGGAAGCTATTCTCGACCAGTTTCACTGTTTCAGCGACACGAGCATTGGTCGTGAGGCAATCGCCTTCGACGAAACTCGAATAAAGCGTAGCTGCCCGCTCAGCACATGCCGGGGTGACTCCGCCGATGACGCGATCATTATGAACCAGCTCGCGCACGATTTTGCCGGGTAGAACCCGCTCAGGGCAATAAGCGAGCGCTATGTCGCCGCCTTCCTGTGAGCCAAAGACTGGTGCTTTCAAGTCGGGGCGAGCCTCTGCGATTATTTGCGCGACCCGTTCGGTTGTGCCCACTGGCGATGTGCTTTCCACGATTATACAGGCGCCGGGCAGGATCTTCGGGGCAATCGTGCGGGCTGCGGCCTCTACATAGCTGATATCGGGCGTGTTCTCGTCGGTCAGCGGTGTCGGAACGGCAATAATGTAGAAATGGGCGGTTGGGACTTCGGTTGAGGCGGTTAGCCGCTCGGCAGTGATGGCTTCACGCACCAACCGATCCAAGTCGCGCTCTTCGATGTGGACGCCGCCCGCATTGACTGTTTCGACGACCTTCTCAGACACATCGACGCCGCAGACATTCCATCCGTGGCTTGCCAAGACCGCTGCGGTTGGCAGGCCGATATAGCCTAAACCAATGACCGCAATCTGGTGATCCGGGGCAGGTTGGACAGCGGCGTTAGGACCAAACGCTGTGGCCGTGTCGAAGGGGGCATTCATGTCGCCAAATCCTTGTGATCTTGCAGCGTAGTTTCGCACAAGGTTAATGCCCGCAAAGGGGTAAATATCGCGTTAGGTTTGATATGGTTTTCGCGTCTGGATATTCCTCAGATGCGCAACATCCACCGAAACCAGTAGTTAAAGGACACGGCGAGGACACGGCGAGGGCGCGGCCAAGGTAGAGCAAGCCTCTGAAGTCGTTTACAAATGTCCCGTTTCGATGAACTGTGTAACCGCATCATGCAGTGTCCGCGCCGTTGGAGAGCGCTCTGCCCGCGTATCAGTGATTTCCAAGCCCTGCGCGATCCGATCCGAAAGCTCACTTTCATCCAGCGCGATCAGCAGGCCATTGCGCCCTTCGAGATTGCGCGCGGTTGCGATCTGATGGTCGTTGCGATGCTCGCCATACTCTAAGCGGCGCGGCACGATAACGATTGGTTTGCCCAGCCTTTGAGCGGTAAGGATAGTGCCGATACCAGCATGGCTAACGATTAAGCTGCAATCTTTGACCAAGGCTTCAAATTCGGCGGGAGCTATGCGGTCATGCGCGGTCATGTTGACGGGTTGATAGGTGCCTTTGCCGGTCTGCGCGACAACCTCCATCCCTAGCATCGGGGCGAGCCCGTCCATCGCCTTGATCAACCGATCAAAGCCCAATTGCATGCCGACTGTGACGAGGATCACAACACCGCTCCGCGATATTGGACGTGCGGTTCCTCAGCAAGTTGCTCCCACTGGGTGAGGCAGGCATGGGCGGTGCGCTTGGAGAGCTTGCCGCACATTGAAAGCTGCTCGCCATTGGCGACGCTGTCGATCCACAGAGTGCGCGCTCCGAATAGCCGGCCGAAGAGCAAGCAGAAATAGCCTGGAGCTGCCCCGGTCGAGAGCACTATTTCGGGCCTGATCCTAAGCACCAGAAGGAACGCGACTATCCCGCACCAAGCGGATCGTAGCGGCTGGTTCTGGTTGCAGTCGGGCAGGCTTGCGACATCGGCGATCCCGCGTTGAAGAGCGATATCGGTATCGGTCGTCGCCCAGTGCACGTCATAAGCTTCAAGCGTATCGCGCAGCAACATGAGCTGCTCCCAGTGGCCGCCGCCCGATGCGACTGCGAGGACCTTACGGCTGGATTTCGTCACTGGTGACTACTCGACTATCTGCGTTCTGCGGAGCGGCTCTCGCCCGTCAATGCCCCTATTGCTGATTTCGTTGGGCTGTCAATCCTGGCCGCAGTGCTGCGCCGGGCGCCAAACCGAATAGCCTTGCTCTTGCTCTTATTCGCACAGATCGGCACACACGCTTGCAAAGATAAGGATACACAGGAGGAAGCTTGTAGATGAGTACGCATCAGGGGCCGCTCGCTGGGCTCAAGGTCATCGAATTTGCCGGGATTGGGCCGGGACCGCATGTCGCCATGTTGCTCGCAGATTTGGGCGCCGAGGTCGTGCGGATTGACCGGCCTGGTGGGGCCGTCACCAACCCTGTGGTTGAGCGCGCCCGGCACCGAATGACCCTCGATCTCAAGAGTGAGAAGGGGCGCGAGACCTGCCGCAAGGCTTGCGCAAAGGCCGATGTACTCATCGAAGGCTTGCGTCCCGGAGTGATGGAGCGGCTGGGGCTTGGGCCGGATGAATTGCTCGAAGCCAATCCGCAGCTGGTTTACGCTCGGATGACTGGCTGGGGACAGGACGGCCCGCTTGCTGAGGCAGCGGGGCACGACATCAACTATATCGCGATCACGGGCGCGCTCGATGCTGTCGGCAACAAGGGTGAGACTGCCATTCCGCCGCAAAATCTGGTTGGCGATTTTGGCGGCGGATCAATGTATTGCGCTTTCGGGATTATGGCGGCTTTGTATGAGCGCGAACGATCGGGCAAAGGTCAGGTTGTCGATGCCGCGATCGTTGACGGGGCCACAAGCCTTATGAGCTTTTTCTTCGGCGCGCGTCACAATCCCTTCCTCACCACTGACCGCGGAAAAGGCATGTTGGGCGGCGCTGCGCATTTCTATCGCTGCTATGAATGCGCAGATGGCAAGGACATATCTGTCGGCGCGATTGAGCCACAATTCTATGCCGAGTTACTGGCGAAGTCAGGCGCTCCTGCTGAGCTTGCCCAGGGCCAGATGAATCCCGGCGATTGGGACGCCAACACCGAGACGTTGGCCGCTCTTTTCAAGACCAAGACGCGCGATGAGTGGACCGAGTTGCTCGAGGGATCCGATGCCTGTTTTGGGCCAGTCCTGAGCCTCGAAGAAGCGCGCGAACATCCGCATATGAAAGCGCGCGATGCCTATGTCGAACATGACGGAATGTGGCACACGGCCCCGGCCCCCCGCTTTAGCCGGACGCCGGGAGCAATCCGGTCGAGCGATGAGGGCGGCGAGAGCGTGATCAATGCGTGGATAGCGGGAGGCTAAGCATCATGGCAGGCAAGTTCTTCGATGAATGGCAAGTCGGCGAGCGGATCACGCACGATATTCGGCGGACGGTGACTGAGACTGACAATCTCCTCTTTTCAACCATGACCCACAATCCGCAGCCTTTGCATCTCGATATCGAAGCCGCGAAAGAAAGCCGGTTTGGTCAGATCCTGGTCAATTCGACTTTCACTTTCAGCCTACTGGTTGGCCTATCCGTGGGTGACACGACTTTGGGGACCTTGGTCGCAAATCTGGGCTTCAACAATGTCGTGACCCCCAGCCCCGTTTTCATCGGCGACACCTTGCGGGCAGAGACCGAAGTCAAGGAATTGCGGAGCAGCAAGTCGCGACCCGAAGCCGGTATCGTGACCTTCACGCATGAGTTGTTCAATCAGCGCGATGAAGTTGTCTGCCGCTGTGAAAGGTCAGCCCTGCTGCAACGCTCCGCCTAACTGAAGAGTAATCTTGACGCTCCCCAGCTCCCGGCACATACCGTTCGGTAGGAGATAGGGAGGATACCATGCGCAAAGCGTGGATGGGTTTGGCAATGGTTGGTGCTGGCGCGCTGGGTCTCGCGGCTTGCAGCAGCGAAGCGGATGTTGATCCGTCACAGACCGGAAATGGTGAAGGGACGACTGAGCTCGCTGAGTTTCCTGATCGACCCTATTGGGGCGACACTCACCTCCATACCGACAATTCTGTCGACGCTTTCGGTTTTGGCGTGCGCCTAGGACCAGAAGCAGCGCTGCGTTTTGCGCGTGGAGAAACCGTGACTGCTACGACGGGCAGCGAAGCGCAGCTCGCCCGGCCACTCGACTTCCTTGTGATCTCTGACCACTCTGATGCACTGGGCGCGACGCGGCGGCTCTATGATGCTCCGCGCTGGTATGTCTCCTGGGTTATCGGCGATGAGACCGTCTTGCGCTGGTATGACATGATGCATGAAAGCCCCGAGCAATCTCAGCTCGCCGTGGCGGAAATCATCACCCGCGCGGCTACAGGTATGGTGCCTGAAGCGCTTGCCGACCCTGAAGCGCAGCGCGAAGCAACCGAGGAAATCTGGGCAGCGCATCTCGAAATGCTCGACCGCTATAATGAGCCAGGCACTTTCACTGCGCTTGCCGGCTATGAGTGGACTGCCATGCCCGACGGCAACAATCTGCACCGGGTTGTGATGTTTCGCGATGGCCGTGAGAAGACCGGGCAGATGCTGCCCTTTCCCGGCCTCAACACCACCGCTCAAGGGCTTTGGAAGCAAATGCAGAGCTACATGGACACCACCGGTGGTCAGGTGCTCGCAATCCCGCACAATCCAAACCTTTCCAACGGTTTGATGTTCGAGACAACCTTGCCTGACGGCTCGCCCATGACGGTCGAATATGCCGAAATGCGTGCGCGGATGGAGCCAGTGGTCGAGGTCACTCAGATCAAGGGCGACAGCGAAACGCATCCGTTAGTGTCTCCCAATGACGAGATGGCGGGTTTTGGTGTTGCGGGCTGGGAGCTTGGCAACCTCCCGCTGACTGCGAAGACGGAGCCGGAAATGCTGCCTGGTTCCTACGCCCGCTCGGCGCTGTTGCGTGGGTTGAGCCTTGAGGCACAACTGGGCGTGAACCCCTACGCTTTTGGCATGATCGGATCGACCGACAGTCACACGTCCTTAGCGACAGGCGATGAGGACAATTTCTACGGCAAGCATACCGGGAACGAGCCTTCATATCAGGACCGCGCGACATCAGCGCAAAACCTTGGCACACGGGTTGGACGGTTCGGATGGCACTATCTTGCCGGAGGTTATGCCGCCGCCTGGGCGAGGGGGAATACACGGGCCGAGATATTCGATGCTTTTGCCCGCCGCGAAGTCTACGCCACAACCGGTCCGCGCATGAATGTGCGCGTGTTTGGCGGTTTTGATTTCGAAAGCAGTGACTGGGACGACGATTGGGTTCGCGCAGGCTACACCCGCGGGGTGCCCATGGGAGGAGAGCTCACCGATCAAGGTAAGGCCCCCAGCTTTCTCATCAACGCCTTAAAGGACCCTGATGGAGCAAATCTTGACCGTGTCCAGGTGGTCAAAGGGTGGATCGATGCCTCCGGCAACACGCAGGAGCGGGTCTACGAGGTTGTTTGGAGCGACGCTGAAACGAGGCCTCTGCGCGCCGGACGTATCCCGGCTGTGGGCGACACGGTGAACCGCGAGGACGCGACCTACACCAACACGATTGGGGCGGCAGAGCTACGTACGACTTGGAGCGATCCCGATTACGTCGCGGGCCAAAGCGCGTTTTATTATGTCCGCGTGCTTGAAATCCCGACCCCGCGCTGGACTTTGTTCGATGCAGTTCGTTTCGGATATGAGCTGACTGGCGATGCTCTGGAGGATGCTGTCGCGCAAGAGCGGGCTTACACTTCGCCGATCTGGTTGAAGCCCGCCGCATGACGCTCCCGGCATGGGCAAAAGAACCGCTGGTTCACTTTCTGGCGCTGGGCGCGTTCGTCTATGTCGCTCTCACATGGGGCGGCACGCCGGTTGACCCGGGATCGCGAGTGATTGACGTCGATGGCGAGAGGCAAGCAGAGCTGGCGCTCGCCTTTGAACGCACGATGGGTCGCTCGCCTACCGATGCAGAGCTTGACGCTGCGATCAAGAAATATGTCCGCGACGAAGTGCTCTATCGAGAAGGTCTACGGATCGGGCTCGGGGACGGAGACGCAGTCGTCCGTCAGCGCATCATCACAAAGATGGACATGTCTGCGGCGTTGGCGGCGGAAACTGCCGATCCATCGGATGCGACTTTGCGCGCTTTCTTTGAAGCGGACCTCGCTCGCTACGCTGGACCTGGGACGGTCAGTTTCGATCAGCTCTATTTTGAATCTCAGGCAGAGGCTGTCGACGCTCTGGCTCAAGGCATTGACAAGGGGCGACCGATCAGCCTTCCGGCTAGCGTCGATGGTCTAGCTATGCGCGAGGTGACGACCCGCTTTGGCGAGTTGTTCTCTCGAACTCTTGGACCGCTTGAAGTTAGCGAGGACTGGCAAGGACCGCTGCCCTCAGGCTTTGGCTGGCATCTGGTCCGTTTGCGCTCGCGCGAATTGGGTGAGGCAAACTTCGCGGTTCAGCGGGAACGCGTGCTCAACGATTGGCGGAGCGCTGAAATCGAATCGCGCAAAGAGCGGGCATATGAAGGCCTAAAAAGCGCCTATCGGATCGAGGTGGATCGGTGATCCGGCTCCTTTGCGCCTTTCTTGTGGCGCTGCTTTGCCCTCTTTTCCTCGCGCCAGTCGCTGCTGACGAGTTGCGCCCTTCGGTGATCGAGCTGCGGGAAGGGGAGGGCGGCGCTTACACCTTGGACTGGAAATTGACCGTCCCGGCAAGTCGCGCTCGGCAGGCTTCGCAGGAAGGGGTGCTGCTTGCCGAGCCAGTGATACCTGCAAGCTGCGTGATAAAGGGCGAGCCGGTACAGCGAGCAGCAGCATTGACGCTGTTTGGCCGGGCTAATCTCGACTGTGAAGGGACGCTCCAAGGCGAGAGCTTCGGCCTGACCGAGCTGATCGGTCGTTCCGATGCGATAGCGCGGATGATCCCATCAGATCGCCCGGTACAGACCTTTCGGCTGACCGCTGATGCGCCGTTGGCAACCATCCGGGCCGAACCCGGTACGTTCGACGTGCTGCGCGACTATTTCATCATCGGCGCGGAACATATCCTTTTTGGCTGGGACCATCTGCTGTTCGTAATCGCGCTTGTCTTTCTGATCCGACAGCCTTGGCCTGTCATCAAAGCTGCGACGGCCTTTACAGTTGCCCATTCCATCACTTTGGTGGCGACAACACTGGGCTATGCCGGTTTGCCGAGCCGCCCGGTCGAAGCTCTGATCGCGCTTTCGATTGTCTTTCTTGCGGTTGAGGTCGCGTTGGTTCTCCGCGATCCTGGTCGCATGACGCTAACTCGCCGGTCTCCTTGGGCTGTGGCTTTCGCCTTCGGCCTTTTTCACGGCTTTGGATTTGCTGGGGCGCTTGCCGATATCGGCCTGCCTTCAGGAGAGATTGCGGCGGCGCTCTTGGCGTTCAATCTTGGGGTTGAGGCTGGCCAATTGCTCATCGTTGCAGCGCTCGTCATACTGCTTGCGCTTGCGTCGAGGATTATGCCCAAGCTGGAAGCGCCTGCGCTTAAACTCGCAACCTATGCAATCGGGACGATCGGCAGCTTCTGGCTGATCGAACGCGTGATGGGTTAGCCGCCTGATTGCTCGGTCATTTGAGACATTGCCTGAAGTCCATCGCCACCTAGAGCCTGCCACAAGACGATTCGTGCGCGTTCGGCCCGCCCGGAAGCAGCCGCAGCGCGCTCTCCGCTTGCGTCCGCAGCACGGCGCGCTTCGAGCACTTCGAGAAAGCTCGCTAAACCTGCGCGATAGCGATCATTGGCAAGCGATGCGGCGCGCTCAAGCATGTCGCGTTCTTCAGCTGCAAGAGCAGCTTCCTCGTCGGCTGCGTTGATGAGGCCATAGGCTGCCTCGGCATCGCCCAACGCTTGGAACACTGCGCCGCGATAGGCCTGGAATGCGACACGTTTATTGGCCGCGGCGCCATCAATCTCAGCTTCAAGTCGACCAAAGTCGAGCAAAGGCGCAGCTATGCCAGCGGTCAGAGTGCGAACAGCAGAATCGCTATCAAACAGATCTTCAGGATCAAAGGCGAGCAGGCCCAGAACCGCTGACAAGGTCAGCCGAGGGAAACGCGCACGGGCAGCTGCAGCCAGGTCGGCATCGCTAGCGGCAAGTTCTGCAGCGGCGGCGATCACATCCGGGCGATTGGCGAGCAGATCTGACGGTAGAGCAGCAGGCGCAGCAAGGCTTTGCGACGCCGGGGCGGCTTGGCTGAGCGCTGCAGCGACATCTGCAGCCGGCATTCCGGTCAAAGTCACCAACCGGCCAACAATGCGCACCCGCTCGCTCTGAAGACCTGCGAGCCGGGAGCGCGAGGCGCTTGCCGCAGCTTCAGCGCGGACACGGTCAAAACCCGGCGCGATCCCCGCTTCCTCACGGCTTCGTGCGAGGCTTGCTAACTGGGTGGCAGCCTCGACATCTGCTTCGATCGCTTGGCTGCGCGCTTCAAGGGTGCGCCAATCAATCACGCTTGTCGCAATCTCTCCCATGAGCGCTATCCGCACCGCCGCAGCGCCGGCGCTGGCGGCATCAATCCGGGCAACAGCGGCGCGTTCCTGCGCGCGCAGGGTGCCGAACAGATCGGCGTCCCAGCGTGCAGTGAGGTTGGCACCATAGGAGACCTGCGTGGTGTCGATCGCTTGTGCAAAAGGGTTGTCAGAGCCGAATTGGGCCGGGTTGATACGGCTCTCAGTGACGTTGGCATCTACTCCGATATTTGGCAGCCGCTCTGCCCCCGCACGGCGCGCGCCAGCGCGGGCGGCATCGATCCGGGCGAGCGCTTCGGTAAGGCTGGGGGAAGAGTCCAGAACGCTACCCGCCAGTTTGTTGAATGCAGCGTCATTGCTCGGCAGCAACGCCTCAAGGCCAGCGCGCGACGTTGTGTCTGGCATGTAGAGGAATTCCGCAGGCAGCTGGGGCGTCGGAGTGGCGATCTCAGGTGGTGGACCAGCAACACAGGCGGCGAGTGAAAGGCTCAGACCGGCAAGAGCAAGGCGGGTTGATTGCAAACGCATCATCCTACTCCGCGGCTTCGCCATCTACAGCGGGGATGAAGGCATCGATCTGCTGGCCGACACGGAACGCATCCGCTTCACCGTTCTGCGGCAACGCGTAAATCAGTTGCAGAACGCGCACATCGACCCGTTCAGCCGCGCTGTTGGTCAGCGAGCGCTTGGGCACGACTTGCGGCTCTGCGCGAACGAATGTGGCTGCCACACGAAGCTCAGCAGCGCCTCGAGGAGAGATGATGGCTTCTGCCCCCATCTTGACACGGACAGCTTCGTTCTCGTCAATATCGACCCTGACATGGAGCGGGTTTGTCTCACCCATCTGGATGAAAGGTTCAGAACTGCCGCCTTGAGTTGCGACAAACTCGCCAGGACGAACATTGACGGCGAGAATCTCTCCCGCAATCGGAGCGCGCACGGTCAGACGCTCGACTTCGGTTCGTGCGCTGGCCGCGCTGGCCTGGGCTGCTGCCAAACGGGCGCGAGCGAGGTCGAGCCGACTTTCCGCAGCGGCTGCGTCACCTTCGGCGCGGATCACTTCCGAACGACTGACCGCAGCTGGATCATCCAGGCCTTCGTATAGCGCCAGTTGCTGTGCCGCAGTGGATTGCGCGGTCTGCGCTTCGGCGATCGCGGCGCGGGCTTCGCGGATGGCCGCATTGGCTTCGGTAAGCCGGGCGCGAGCGGCACGGGCATCGACGAAGAATAGCGGCTGGCCTTTCTCGACCCGGTCACCTGGTTCGACCCGCACGTCAGTGACTAGGCCTGACAAAGCCGACCCGATGTCGATCACCTCGCTCGCTGGCTCCACAATACCCGACCCTGCGACACGCGCACCATCAGCCAATGCTCCAGTAGCTTTGGGCGGTTCGTTCTCAGGTTCAGCAAGCTCGCGATCTGGCAGATTGGCCCAGATGTAGAATGCGGCAAAGACAATGCCGACCACTGCAAGCAAGGGGAGGATTTGCCGTGAAAAGCTGAGATTGGAGGGAAGTAAGGACATTTCGGGTTTTTCCGTTGAGGGGGCTCAGATAGGTGCTTTGGGTTCAGTGATCGTCAGGCATCTCGGTGCCGTCATGGGTCACACGCCCGTCTTCGAGGACAAGGATACGGTCAGCGAGATCGAAGATGCGGTTGTCGTGGGTCACAATGATGCATGCTCGGTCAGGTGCGACGGCGACTTCCCGAAGGAGGTCCATGACCCGCCGGCCGGAACTCGCATCGAGCGCCGCGGTTGGTTCGTCACACACCACCAGACGCGGTTCATGCACCAAGGCGCGGGCGATCGCGACACGTTGCTGTTGTCCGCCAGATAGTTGGCGCGGAAGCTTGTCTGCCTGATCGCCAATATTGAGCTTCTCGAGCAGGACTTTCGCTTTCTCGCGCGCCTCCTCGATTTCCATCCCCTTCGCGATCAAAGGGACCGCGGCATTGGCTGCCGCGTCGATCGAAGGGATAAGATTATACTGCTGGAAGATGAAACCGATATTGTTGAGTCGGAAGTCGACAAGCTCGCTGTCAGACAAGTTGTAGATGTCGGTGCCAAACACCTTCACTTCCCCCTCGGTCGGCCAAAGGATCCCACACATGATTGATATGAGCGTGGTTTTGCCAGACCCACTCTCTCCAACCACGTAGGTCATTTCGCCCGGCTTGATGTCGGTGTCGATCCCGTGGAGCACGCGAATGGTCGATTGACCGGCCTGAAAATCGCGCACGATCCCCCGTGCGCAAATCGCAGCATCGGGAGCGCAACCGCCAATCGCTGTGGTGTCCATAGGAGGAGGGCTCACCGGAACACCGCCGCAGGTTCAGTGCTCAACACGCTGCGCAAGGCGAGCCAGCCGGTGATCGCAAGAATAACGATCACGGCAGCCAAGCTTATGATGGGGATCTGCCAGGGGATGTAGAAGCCCTTGAAGAATGGGTTACCGGAGAAGGCCCACATGAAAACCGCCGTGCCGATCACGCCGAGAAAATATCCCACCGTTCCAACGAGGCCCGCTTGCGCGCCGACCATTCGAACGATTTTTCCATTAGTGACGCCGATTGCCTTCAAAGCGCCAAATTGTTTGATGTTGTCGCGTATGAACAGACTAAAGGTGAGCCCGACAATCGCGACACCAACAACGAAGCCAAGGATAACCGTAATCCCGAAATTGGTGGGGATGCCAGTATTCTCGATAATGAAGTCGACCCCGGCGCGGGCAAATTCATCGCGGGTTTCTGCTTTGAGGCCGGTCTGTTCCTCAATCCGGGCCGCGACCTGTTCGGCAGACTGTCCGTCAGCGATACCGACCAAGACAAAAGTCAGGCGATTGCGTGTGCCTGGCACATAGTTCAACACGCGGCTATATTTCGTGTAGAGGACAGCGGTGCTGGTAAAGGCGGGAATGGTGTCGGCCACACCGCGAATGACGGCGCGCTGATCGTTCAGCTCCAACCGCTCGCCAATCGGGTCAACGCCCGCGCCAAACATATTGATCACTCCACCATCGTCGATAATGACCGAGTCAGGCTGCGACAGCACGTCCTTATTTCCGACATATAGGTTCTTGGGTAGGCCCACGAGTGTCGCATCGTCGACGCCGATAATCGCAACTTGCTCCAAATCGCCGCTGCGTGTGCGCACAGATGCGGCTGAACGCAGATGCGGCACTGCCCATTCGACGCCAGGCACTGACCGCACTTCATCCAGCGCGGTTGCTGGCATAGCGTAGCTTACATCGGTGGTGCGGCTGACTGGGTCCATAACCCAAACCTCTGCCTCTGGCGCGTTGTACACGCCGCTCGCGCCGCGCTCGATCAGGTTGATGAAGATCGTCAGCTGTTGAGTGATGAGGAGGGTCGAGAATGCGATACCAAATAACAACCCGTAGAATTTCTGCGGGTCGCCGGTGAGCATTCGGATTGCAATCCAGAGCATTTTGAGGGGATGGGCCTTGGAAAAGAGGGGGTTAGGGGGAGGGGTTGCAGAACTTGAGGGAATCGACAATATTGAACGCTGTCGTTCAATTGAACGCGACCGTTCATTTTGTCAACCGAGTAATTTCAAAAAGGTTCCAAGGATCCGTGTCTGTCATAGTTGAAAAGAAGAGACCGGGACGTCCGTCGGACGTTGCAAAGCGCGAAGCGATCGTCGCTGCGGCAAGCGACCGTTTTTTCGAGGATGGCTTTGCTGCGACATCCATTGAGCAGGTCGCCGCCGATGCCGGTGTCTCCAAGGTCACAATCTATAATCACTTTGGTGACAAGCGCGCTTTGTTCGCTGCGGCTGTGACCCGCGAATGCGAGAAGATGCGCGGTTATTTCAGCCTCGAAGCGATGCCAGCGGGAGACATTCGCGAGCGGCTTACATCGCTTGCCGAAGCCATGTACGCATTCCTTTCGCGCCCGGAAATGGTCCAGTTTGATCGCCGGATTGCAGCCGAGACGGAGTATGAGGCTTCGATCGGCAGAGCGTTCCTTGAAGCGGGACCATGGCGCATGAAAGCAGGCTTCAGCGCTTATCTCGCTCATGCATCTGACACAGGCGAACTTTCCATACCCGATCCCGAATTGGCAGCCGAGCAATTTGTCTCGATGGTCAAGGGTATGGGCGACATGGAGCGCCGGTTCGGGGTCACTCCCAGCGATGAAGAAAGCGCCAGCCGAATAGTCGGTGCGGTCAATGTCTTTCTTGCCGCTTACGCGCCGGCTTCTTGCGCTGAGTGATCAGGTGCATTTTAGAGGCACGCATTTGCTTGCCATTCATCGTCCCGCACCTACATATCTACCTTGAGAAAGGACAAGATTTGTCATGAACGATCAGAACGACCCCAATCAACAGCCTCCCGAAGGTCAAAACCCCTGGGTCAAACAATTGATGATTTGGGGCGGCATTTTCATGGCGCTTCTTCTCGTTGTCTCGATGATCAACAATTCGGGCACCACTACGGGCGCGCAGATCGCCTACTCCGATTTCAAGGAGCAAGTGGAGACCGGATCGATCAAGAGTGTTGAGATCAGTGATGAATTGATCGTTGGAACTTACACCAATAACGGAACTTTCACGACCGTCCCGGTCAGCGGTGACCGTGAGCTTATGCCGCTATTGGAAGAGAACAATGTCGAGTTCACCGGCAAGCAGCAAGAACAGCAAAGCATGTTGCTCTTTGTTCTTATTCAGTCGCTGCCTTTCATCCTCATTCTCGCCATAGCTTTTTTCGCCTTGCGTCAGATGCAGAAAGGCGGCGGCGGCGGAGCCATGGGCTTCGGCAAATCCAAAGCCAAGATGCTTACCGAGCGTTCGGGCCGAGTGACCTTTGAAGATGTCGCTGGTATCGATGAGGCTCGCGAAGAGCTGGAAGAGGTTGTCGAATTCCTCAAGGACCCGCAGCGTTTCTCTAAACTGGGTGGTCAGATCCCCAAGGGCGCTTTGCTAGTCGGGTCCCCTGGTACTGGTAAGACGCTGCTTGCCCGAGCAATTGCAGGTGAAGCGGGCGTGCCCTTCTTCACGATCTCGGGTTCCGACTTCGTTGAAATGTTTGTTGGTGTTGGTGCATCACGCGTGCGCGACATGTTCGAGCAGGCCAAGAAGAATGCGCCGTGCATCGTATTCATCGACGAGATCGACGCGGTCGGTCGCTCGCGCGGGCATGGGCTCGGCAATTCCAATGATGAGCGTGAGCAGACATTGAACCAACTTCTCGTCGAGATGGATGGTTTCGAAGCCAATGAAGGCATTATTATCGTGGCGGCGACCAACCGTCCCGACGTGCTCGATCCCGCGCTGCTGCGCCCGGGTCGTTTCGACCGTCAGGTCGTGGTGCCGATCCCTGATATTGACGGGCGTGAGAAGATCCTCGGCGTGCATATGAAGAAGGTGCCGCTGGCTCCCGATGTGAACCCGCGCACGATTGCGCGCGGCACGCCGGGTTTCTCAGGCGCTGACCTTGCTAACCTCGTCAACGAGGCTGCTTTGTTGGCGGCGCGTCGCAACAAGCGTCTCGTCGCGATGCAAGAGTTCGAAGACGCTAAGGACAAGGTCATGATGGGTGCGGAGCGCCGCTCCATGGTCATGACCGAGGACGAAAAGAAGATGACCGCCTATCACGAGGCTGGCCACGCGCTCGTCTCGCTGAATGAGCCGGCTTCTGATCCGATCCATAAGGCGACGATCATCCCGCGTGGGCGCGCTCTGGGCATGGTGATGCGTCTGCCGGAGCGGGACAGCTATTCCTATCACCGCGACAAAATGCATGCGAACCTTGCGGTTGCGATGGGTGGCCGTGTGGCTGAAGACATCATCTTCGGGCATGATAAAGTGTCGAGCGGCGCATCGGGCGACATTCAATACGCGACCGACCTTGCCAAGAACATGGTCACCAAGTGGGGAATGTCCGACAAGCTTGGCCCGCTGCAATATGAACAACAGCAAGAAGGCTATCTTGGCATGGGTCAGTCCGCGCGGACGATGGCCGGCGCCGAGACCAACAAGCTGATCGATGCAGAGATCAAGGATCTTGTCGAGGGCGGGCTCAAGCGCGCAACCGACATTCTGACTGAGCAGGAGGACAAGCTCCACCTGCTCGCGCAAGCGCTGCTCGAATATGAGACGCTGACCGGTGATGAGATCGACGCGCTGATGAAGGACGGCAAGATTGACCGTCCAGATGAGCCGCGCGGTCCGGCCAAGGTCGTTCCGAGCCATGGTAGTGCCATTCCAAAGGCGGGTAAGCGCTTTGGCGGGAAAGGTGACGAGGCTCCTCAGGGCGCCTGAAACGCTTGACCTAAACAGTTCTTGAAGGGCGCCCTGGCGATGGTCGGGGCGCCCTTTTTGATGGGCCTGCCCTTTAGAACGCTCCTAATACGAGCAGGGCTTGAAGGAACAGAGCCAGCACCATCAGTATGAAGATGAGCAGCGCAAAGAACCGCCAGATCGCTGAGAAACGTGACAGGTCATAGGTGTATTTGAGATGCTTGTAGACGTGAAGTGGAGCCGCGACTGTGAAGATCGCGAAAGCCCAACCGCCCCCGGCGTCGATGGGGCTCGCGGCAATCAGCGACATCGTAATGAACAGCAGCGACATGAAGCTCAACGAATAGGTCACAAAGATCGCGTGGTCATAGGCCTTGAACCGGCGTTTCCAGGCGAAGATCAACCACACAAACGGGATCGATAGCGGGATCAGCAGCCAACTGAATTTATAGCCATTGGCCTGCAGCTTGTAGAGCATCAGGCTCGGGTTCGAGGTCCACTTCTCGAGAAACGAGTCAATGAAGCCCACGCCGGTCTGCTTGAGCGTGACTGACCCCTCGGCAGTGGTTGTAATTGGTAGCACAGCTTCAAACTGCTCGAGATCTTCAATGCCTTGTTCGGCAGTGGCGATTTCAGAGGCAAGATCACGATATTCCTGAGAACCTTCGGGAAGCGTCGCGAGCCTCTCATTGGCTGATGCCAACTCGTTTTCCCCGGCGGATTGCAAGTTATCGACGAAATCTGCGCTGCCGGACGTCAGCAGATTGGTGATGTTCTGTCCGCGCGTATCGAGCAGACCGAGATCGGTCTCAAGCCTCTCCCTCTCGATCTCGAGAGAAGCTCGGGTGGTATCGTCAAGCTCGGGCGCTGCGAGTTCTTCATCGATCCGGGCGATTTCTCCATTGATCGAGGCGCGTTCGGCTTCGAGCATTTGCGTCACCTGTGCGCGTGCATCTCCTGCAAGGTCTGTCGGTGCGGTGAGGCCCACCATCTGGAACACCGCAAACATGGCAAAGACGCTGAATAGGAACATCGCCATGGGGCTAACGAATTTGGCGCGCTCGCCTTCAATGTAGCGGCGGGTGAGTTTTCCCGGCCTGAAAACCAGCAGCGGCAAGGTCAGCCAGAACTTCCCGTCGAGGTGTAGCACGCCGTGGATCAGGTCATGGAAGATCGCGGTAAGCGAACGGTGGACATGCGATTTCTGCCCGCAATTGTGGCAATAGGCAGCACCGTTGAGATCGGCTCCGCAATTGAGGCAAGTGTCGCCCCTCTCACCCGCGGGCCCCTCACCACTGCCATCAGGCTCCACCGCTTTGCCAACCAACGAGCCTTCGATGGCGGTGCCAATTCCCTCAGCAATGTCACTCATCGCGTCCAAGCCCCCTCACGTGGATCACGACGAGTATAGGCCGACAGTGAGACGTCGCAATCGCTAAGCGACAGCAAGCGTAGAGACCTGGTTTCAGCCTTTTGCGAGCTTGCGCTCAATTGCGGTCCACAATTGCGCAAAAGCGCGCGCAGCTGGCGAACGTGGAGCAAATGCGCCGATAGGCTTACGCTCAACCGCGCATAGTTCAATCGCGCTCGCCAAAGGAACCACGGGCCAACGCGGATTGGCCTCGCGCGCCTGGTTGTGCAGGTTCCGGCGCATATCAAGCATCGACAAGACGGGCAGAATTGGCGGGTGGCTTTTCCCGCTCCCTCGGACTTCAGCAACCACTTGGTCAAAGGCGCGCGTTGAGAGCGGTGATGGCGGCAACGGCACAATCACGAGGTCGGCGGCACGCATCACTTGGGCGCTAACCTCATTGAGCACTGGTGGGCAATCAAAGATGATCCGGTCGAAGTCCTTCGACAAAGTCTCAACCAATTTGGAAAGCCGCTTCTTCTTGCCGATCCGCGCAAACTGGCGGTCAAGCGTGCGAATGCTCTCATCAGCGGGTAGGAGGCTGAGATTGGAATATTTTGTTTTGCGGATCAGCTTTGAAGGCTTGCGGTTCTGATCAAAGACGCTTTCCGCAGTGCGCTTCTTCTTGGGATCCACATCGAGCAGAAAGCCAGAGCCATTAGCTGCGTCGAGATCCCACAAAAGTGTCTCGCGCCGCGAGATCATAGCTGCGCACCAGGCAAGGTTTACGGCAAAGGTGGTCTTTCCGACCCCGCCTTTAACGCTGTAAACTGCTATTGAAGCCATTTCTGCTGCCCCTCGCGGTGCCTAACTCGCTGTTGACGCCTTACCGAGCCAATATGGCATGAGCCAGAACGAAAAAGGCCACCTAAATGGCGGCCTTTTCATTTCGGGACATGTCGTCCTGATGGCTTAAACCAGCGATCAGCCGTCGTAATCGGCACCGATCGAGGTTGAACGGGTCGGAGCGCTTGCGGTGATGCGCAGTGCTTCTGCCGACTGGCTGAGCGAGCCGATTTCATCGGCATCATCTTCATCGTCAGGCAGGATCTTCTGCAGGCCGGTCACGAGCGATTCCTTGAGCTCTTTCGGCTTAATCGTTTGTTCGGCGATCTCACGCAAGGCGATGACCGGGTTCTTGTCACGATCCTTATCAATCGTCAGCTCACTGCCGCCCGAAATCTCACGTGCGCGCTGTGCAGCGAGCAGAACGAGATCAAAACGGTTTGGAACCTTGTCGACGCAATCTTCAACGGTAACGCGTGCCATCGTGTGAGGCCTTCTGTGAGCTTGAATTTCTGGAAGGAAGTCGAGCTAGGCGCGAGCGGTGCGAAAGTCAATGATTCTTGGTGCGGGGCAACGCAATCAGAAGCCGCCTTATTCAAAGCCCCAATCAGAATAATCCTTGAAATTGGGCGAGGTGAACTTGGTAAACTCACTCTGGAACAGCAGCGGCACATTACCCGTAGAACCGTGGCGTTGCTTGGCGATGTTGACGGCCGCCTTTCCTTTCTTCTCCTCGTATTTCTCCTCCCATGCACGGTATTCCTCAATCGCTTCAGGCGTGCTGGTTTCGGTCGGAAAATCGGGTTTGATAGCTTCGAGGTAATAGTCGTCGCGATAGACGAACCACACCATATCGGCGTCCTGTTCGATCGAGCCCGATTCTCTCAGATCAGATAGCATCGGGCGCTTGTCTTCACGCTGCTCCACCGCACGGCTGAGCTGTGAAAGCGCGATCACCGGCACGCTCAGCTCCTTGGCGAGCGTCTTAAGGCCGCGGCTAATCTCGGAGATTTCGTTGACGCGGTTGTCATTCGCTCGGCCAGAACCTTGCAGCAACTGAAGATAATCAACCACAATCAGGCCGATATCGTGCCGCCGCTTTAGCCTTCGCGCGCGAGTTCTTAGAGCGGCGATCGTCAGCGCAGGCGTGTCGTCGATATAGAGCGGCAATTCGGCAAGGCGCTGGCTGGCATAGCTGAGCTGCTGGAACTCATCGCGGTCCATCTTGCCGCTGCGCAGCGATTCTGAACTGATCTCGGCCTGCTCGGCAAGGATACGCGTAGCGAGCTGGTCGGCGCTCATTTCGAGGCTGAAGAAAGCAGCCGGCGCACCATAATTAAAGTCGCCGCCATCGCGCTGCCATTGCAGATGCGCTTCGGCACAATTGAAGGCGATGTTGGTGGCGAGCGAGGTTTTGCCCATGCCCGGACGCCCGGCAAGGATGATCAGGTCCGATTCGTGCAGGCCTGATGTCTTGCGATCGATTGAATCGAGACCCGTCGTCTTGCCCGAAAGGCCCCCGCCTGAATTCATCGCCGCTTCGACCATCTTGATCGCAGTCAGCGAAGCTTCGCGGAAAGTCTCTGCTTCTTTGCCCGTCGCCGCGCCCTCTGCGACGCGGTAGAGATCGGCTTCCGCTTGGGCGATCCGGTCAACCGGACTGGTCTCCTCCGACGTGTCGAGCGCGCCTTCAACAAGGCCGCGTCCCACGCTCACCAGCTCCCGCAGCAGTGCAAGATCATAGATCTGCTGGGCCAATTCGCGCGGGGCGAGCAGGCCTGCGCCATTGGCGGTCAGTTGCGCGAGATATTTGGGTCCGCCCAGCTCTTTCAGCGCTTCGTCCGCTTCAAAATGCGGGCGCAAGGTCACGGGCGACGCGGTCGCATTGCGCTCTAGTAGAGCAAGGATACGCTCATAGATGCGTTCATGCAGCGGTTCGAAGAAATGCTCAGGCCGAATTGGCGTCTGCAATTCCTCGACCACGCGGTTGTCGATCAGCACCGCGCCAAGAAATGCAGCCTCCGCTTCAAGGTTGGAGGGGAGCTTACGCGAGGTGTCAGTCTCTGATTCGACCAGAGTGAGAGGTTTGGGATCGGCCATGCCTTCTGATGGGCTGATCCATGGCTTCGGGCAAGCGCTACATCAGACGAAATTTTAGGCGCGACCTGTGGATTGCGGGGATTGCTTAGGCCTGATTGCTCGAAGAGCTTGAAGTGTGACCTCTCGATCTGCGAAGGCAAAGGTGATGAGTGCGCCGTCATCCGATTCCGCGAGTCCTCCTGGGAACCATCGCATTGTCCATATCGAGCTCGATGAGGAGACGATTCTGTGGCGCAATGCTGATGTCGAACAGGAACGTCGGGTCGCAATCTACGATCTTATCGAAGAGAACAGCTTCAAGCCGGTGCGCAGCGCAGAGCGGGGAGCCAAGGGCCCATACCGTCTCAGTCTTGCCGTGCGCGACGGGCGTCTGGCGATGGACATTGCCGATAAGGAAGATGCGCCGCTTGAAACACTGTTGATTGGGCTTGCGCGATTCCGCCGTCCGATCCGTGAGTATTTTGCGATTTGCGACAGCTACTACCAGGCGATCCGCAAGGCGACGCCTGCCGAGATCGAAACGATCGATATGGCGCGGCGCGGCATTCACAACAATGCAGCAGAACTCTTGGTTGAGCGGCTGGAGGGTAAGGTCGAAACCGACTTCGCAACGGCGCGTCGCTTGTTCACGCTGATCTGCGTGCTCCATATCAAGGGCTAGGCCGCGCAATGGCTCGTAAGAAGAAGAGTTCCGGCGGCTGGTTGCGGTGGCTGTTTCGACTTGCGGCGCTGGCGGTCTTGATAGCCGCCGGATTCGCCGCTTGGCTGTGGTGGGATATGCGCTCCTGGCGCCCTGACCCGGCGCTTTATCCAGAGCAGGGCGCTGCGATTGCCAGCGGTGCTTCAGGCACGAGGTTCGAAACGCTGCGCGCGATCGGAGCGGACTTTGTCTATCTCGAGCTTGCCAGCGCGAGCCGGGCACCCGATCCTGGCTTCGCGGCGCGCCTCGCCAATGCCCGTGCGACGGACCTTAGTGTTGGTGTGGTCCAGCCGTTCGATCCATGCCTTAAGGCTGATCAGCAATCCGCGCGCTTTACCCGAATGGTGCCGCGCGATGGCGATTTGCTGCCCCCCGCACTGGCGCTGTTGCAGACCGGATCGGATTGCCTGCCAGCGGTGAGCGCTGCGGCTGTGGAAAGCGAGCTGATGACGCTGATCAATCAGATCGAGATGCATGCTGGTAAGCCCGTGATCCTCAAGCTTGGCAGTGAGTTCGAAGCTAGGCACGGTACAGCACGGACGACGGCGCGGGACCTATGGCTGATCCGTGATCGCGCCCGCCCAGACTATGCAGGGCGGCCATGGCTGCTATGGAGCGCCAACAGTCAGTTGGTCAGCGAGGCCGATGAGGAGGCAATCGAATGGGTGGTAATCCAGAGATAGACCCGGCATTGTCGGAAACCGAGACCCAGCTTATCGCGGCAGCGCGAGAAGCCGCTGAGCAGGCCTATGCACCTTATTCCGATTATCACGTCGGCTCCGCTTTGCTGTTCGACGATGGCGAAGTCATCACTGGCTCCAATGTCGAAAATGCCAGCTATGGTCTTGCACTTTGCGCAGAATCGGTGGCGGTCGCTCGTGCGTTTGGTGAGGGCCGACGCGGAGGCCTTAAATTGGTCGCTGTGGTCGGCCCGCTCGACAAGGGAGATGGTGCGCCGATCACCCCATGCGGGCGTTGCCGCCAAGTGCTCAACGAAATGGCACAGCTTGGGGGAACAGATCCGCTGGTGCTGTGCGTAGGTGAGAACGAAGTTCGCCGGGTGCGCTTGTCTGAGCTCCTACCTTATGCGTTTGGACCGGCACACCTTGAGTAAGTTCCTTCTCGCTTTTGTCGTCTTGCTACTTGGCACGCCTCTGGCGGCGCAGCCCTCTGAGCAAGCCGACCTTAAGCTTGGGCTAGAGGAGCAGCTGGCCGTGTGGCTTGAATGGTTCCCAGGGCGGTATGACAGCTTTGAACAAACCCATCTTCAGGTCCAAGCGGGCTTGCCGGAAGATGCGCGCAATTATCGCCGCCATTCGGTATTTAGACGAGTTGAGCTGCCTTTCCTCGCAGGCATCACCTTTTACGCAGAGCAGCGCCGTTGGCTTGAAGGAACGGGATTTGAAGGCGAGGTCTATCGTCAGCGGATCTATTCGGTCACACTTGATGAAGAACGCCAAGCGATCCGATTGCGGGTCCATGTGCCGCGCGAACAAAACCCGTTGCTAGGCGCCTATGTTGAGCCGACCAGACTGGCAGCTCTTAGCCCCGATGACCTCGCTGTATGGCCGGGCTGCGATGTGTTCTGGAATCTTGAAGGTGGGCATTTCATCGGGCGTCTTGATGCCGGAGCGTGCCGCTTCACCTCGCCTGCCTATGGGCAGGAGATTCAGCTTGAGGAATATCTCCTTTTATCCCAGCGCGAGATACATTTTGCCGATCGCGGGCTTTCCATGGCGGGCGAGTATCTGTTCGGGATGCGCGGTGACACGCCGACGATAGCGGTGCGTGCGCGTGGCTTCGTTTGCGATGTCACCGATGACATGAGGCTTGGCGATCGCCGCAATATTCCGACACATGACCAGGGCGGTCTCGTTTTGCTCGATACACCGCTTGAAGACGGCACCGCGCCACTGAGGATGCGCCTCAGCGTGATTGGCGGTGCGCTCCGACTTGACCTGCTTGCAGCGGGCGTGGAAGGCGAACCGCTTGCGCGCGCCTCGGCGCCGCCTGATGCCGAAATCATCGGGTTGGAGCTGGGCGGAATTGCAGTGCAATGCCGCCATGACCCGCAGGTGTTGTTCGCGAATTAGAGCCTAACTGCCCAGCAGGCCGCCAATTGGATCATCGCGAAAGCCGCGTTCTTCTGCGCCGATATAGGAAAAGATTCCATCCAGCCCTTGATCAGTGACCGTTCGATTGATCTTCTCTCGGTCGAGCCCTGCGCGACGAATGAAGCTGTGCTGTTCGGCGAGCCCGTCAAAGGTCGAATAAACGCCTGCTGCTTCAAGCGCGCTATCGACCAAGGGTTCTAGCCGCTCGTGCAAGCGATCATTCGACGACCTGCGCAAATACTGCGTCCCGCCATCTTTCTCGCGGATGATGCCGGGCGCATCGCTGAAGGAGAGATCGTCGATCGCGTCGCGGAAGACTGGTTTGGCCTCGCCCGCTGCGACACCGGCTGCATCGTTGATCCGGCGGGTGATCCCGTCGAGGATGCCCAGCTCGCTTCCCGCATTCAGGAGCGAGCCGAATAAACCCCTTCGCTCGCTTCCACCTCCGATAATGGGCAGGCCGATCCGAATATCTTCGTCGTCGTAAAAGGCGCCTGGCTCGGCAAGTTTGTCGAGCGCATTGTCGGTCGCGCGACCGAGGATGGATGAGAGGTTTAACCCTCCGCCACCCAGTAGATCGCCGAGGCTTTGAGCGGAGAGCGTTGATGGCATCGCGGCGAGCGTCCCAGCGCTCGCGATAAATGCGATCATGGTGCGGCGGTGAATGTGCTGTGTCATGCGGCCTCTCCTAAGCTCTCATGACGAAGAGTAGCACATTTTCGCCGGGATTGCTGTGAAACTGGTTGGAGGTCAATTAGCCATCGCGCGTTTCAATCCACTCGACGAGGGCGGCAAGGCAATCGCGCGCGAGCATCTTGCAACGTTCGGGAGACCAGCCTTGCTCAGGCTCTGGGAAGTCGGCGAGATCCTTGTAAGGCATCTCTAACGTCATTGCGCAGGCTCCAAAGCGCTCCGCGACCTGGTTGGTGCTGATGCCAAGATTGGCGCGACCCTCGGGCGTCTTGGGGTAGCCGAGCTTGGTCTGGAAATCCGGCGTGCGGCGGTCAAGGATTGCTTCATAGCGGTAAAACTCGTCACCCAACGCGTCGGTCCAGCTGGGGATGCCTTCAAACCCTGCAAGGAAGACCGCGGGGATCGCTTCATCGCCGTGCACGTCGATCGCGAAATCAACGCCGGTTTGATCCATGCGATCGCGGATGGCGAGAACCTCGGGAGACTTGTCCGCGCTTGGCTCAGCCCATTCGCGGTTCAGATTGGTTCCCACTGCATTGGTGCGCAAATGGCCCCGGCGCGACCCATCAGGATTACAGTTCGGCACGACATAGATTCGGCAATCGCGGCGCAGTGCCCGCGCGACTGGATCGGTCGGGTCGGTAAGGCATTCCAGCGCCCCTTCCATCCACCATTCCGCTTGCGTTTCGCCAGGATGCTGGCGCGCATAGAGCCACAGCTTCGTCTCACCTTCGCCCATTTCAAGCATGTCGAGAGGCTGACCATCGAGGGTCACGCCAAGCCGCACCAGATCAACCCCGTCGCAAGCTGCCGCTTCGGCGACGAGATCGTGGTGCCGCTCCATCGAATAAGGCGCAAAATATGCAAACCAGGCAGACGCCGCTGACGGAGTGTAGCGGATAGTGAGCGTGCCGTTGTCCTCATCCTTGTCAAAGCTCGAGGTGGTGCGCGCCCAATATTCGCGATCTTCTGAAACGCAGGCATCATATCCGGGCCAACCGCCAGGATAGGCAGTGTCGTTGAGCCCAGTGAGTTTAAGCTCAATCTCTTCACCCTTCGCACCGGTCACGCGGAAGTGGAACCACTGGGCAAACTCGCTCATATGGTCTTTGGGAATGGCAAGCCGCGCGCGCGTTCCGTCGATCGACAGGACTTCGATATTGCCGCTGTCAAAGCCAGCGTCGATGGCGATTTCAGTCATGTAGGTCCCTGAGGGCTGTAAGGCGTCTAAAGATCGTCAACATCTATGCTGACGGTCTCGCCATTGCCACCGGGGAAGTCCTTAAACAAGGCAGCTGCCAATGCGCGCGCACTTGCATCCACATCGGCATAGGGCGATTTCATTGAAACCGGCTGCTGCGCGCGACCTTCCCATAGGCTTGCGCCGTCGGGCCCTGAGATGCGTACGGAGAGCTCGCTCAGCACATTTGGTCCCTGCTGGCCTCCTCCCAGATTGATGCCGATCCCAACGCCGACGCCGCTGCGATAGCCGCCCGTGCCGCCGCCCACGCCAACGCTCACCGGACCGCGCGAGCTGCCGGCGGCAAGCGGAGTGCGGCTGGTGCGGATCGTGGCAACCTGGATCCCGGCCCCTTCCTGATCAACGATAGTGTATCCAAGTGCGCTCAGCTCGCTCTCTACGGCATCTGCAAAGATCGCTTGAGCCAGTTCATTCGACATCTCGTCTGGGAAATAGAGCACGATCGGGCCCTGACCTATCTCCGAACGCTGCTCAGCCACAAAGCGTGTGACCTCGACAGGTCCGGTGTAACTCCCGACACAAGCCGGCAATGCGAGCGCTGCGAGCGCGATGAGAGCGCTGCGTGTCATCAGGGGGAGGGCGGAGCGGGTGCGAGCAATCATGGGAAACCAGGTCCTTTCTGTCCTGCGACTATAGAGTCAGATCGCGTCTGTGCAAAAGCACGGCGCGCAAAGGCGAAAGTTCACCTTTAAGCAGGCGATCAGTGTTATGCGCTCCACCCATGACTGAGACCTTAAAGCCCCCAGTTTTGGTAACCGGAGGTGCAGGCTATATTGGCAGCCATGCGGTGCTTGCCCTGAAGGATTCAGGCTGGCCGGTGGCGGTGATCGACAATCTGTCGACGGGTTTTCGCTTCGCGGTGCCCGAGGATGTGCCTTTCTATGAGGGCGACATCGAGGATGCGGCGCTTCTCGCACGCATATTTGGCGAGCAAGGCACGCAGGCGATCATGCATTTTGCAGGCTCAATCGTCGTGCCTGAGAGCGTTGAGAACCCGCTCAAATATTATCACAACAACACCGTCAAAAGCCGAGCTGTGATCGCAGCGGCGGTTGACGCGGGCGTGCCGCATTTCATCTTCTCGTCCACCGCTGCCACCTATGGCGTGCCAGAGGTGGCGAAAGTGAGCGAGGACACGCCGCAGGCGCCGATCAATCCTTATGGCGCGTCCAAACTGATGACTGAGCAGATGCTTGGCGACACGGCGGCCGCGCATGACTTCAACTTCTGCGCTTTGCGATATTTCAATGTGGCGGGCGCTGATCCCCAGGCGCGAACCGGTCAGTCAACCGCCGGCGCAACGCATCTCATCAAGGTCGCGGTCGAGGCTTCACTGGGCAAGCGCGACGGGGTGAGCGTTTATGGCACTGACTTTGACACGCCTGATGGCACCGGGGTGCGAGACTACATTCATGTCAGCGATCTGGCGGCGGCGCATGTTCTGGCGCTGGAGGCACTGATCGCAAAGCCGCAGCGCTCCTTGACCATGAATTGTGGTTATGGGCGCGGGTTTTCCGTGCTCGAAGTGCTCGATGCGGTCGACCGCGTTACCAACATGACGATTGAGCGGCGATTGGAGGGGAGGCGTGCGGGGGATCCAGCCTCGTTGATCTCCGATCCTTCGCTGCTGCGCGCGACCCTTCCTTGGGAACCCAAACACGCCGATCTCGACACGATCATCGCTCATGCGCTTGCCTGGGAGCGTAAACTGGCGGAATTGCGTACAAATGCTTGACCAGAATCGCTAGGGGCGTTAAGCGCGCCTTCGAAATTCGAGAGCGCCGAGCGAGCCGCTTGGCGCCTTTTTGTTTGAGAGACTAACGATGAAGATCCGCAACAGCCTTAAGTCGCTGAAGAACCGCCACCGCGATTGCCGCGTGATTCGCCGGCGCGGTCGCACCTACGTGATCAACAAGACCAACCGTCGTTTTAAAGCTCGCCAGGGCTAACTCGACGTTTTTGGCGACCGCTTTTCGGATAAGCGGTCAGCAACAAGCAGCGGCCCGCCTCCCTACCGGAGAGCGGGCCGCAGCTGTTTGAGGAGCTTGATTTGGTGACAGATGCACCCAGAAAGGCGGTCGTCTTCGACGTTGGGCGAGTGCTGTTCCAATGGCAGCTTCGCGCTTTGTTCGAAAAACTGATCGACGACCCTGCCGAGCTTGACTGGTTCCTCGACAATGTCGTTACCGAGGAATGGCATTTCGAACATGATCGCGGACGGCCCTTGGCTGAGATGATCCCTGAGCGGATCGCGCAATTTCCCGATTACAAAGCCCATATCCAAGCCTATGGAGCGCGCTTCAACGAGACTGTGCCGGGGCCGGTTGAAGGCACGCTTGCTATCGTCGAGCGGCTTCACGCGAAGGGCGTTCCGCTCTTTTGTCTGACCAATTTCGGCCATGAGTTCTGGCAGGTCTTCCGACCGACGCAGCCGATATTTGATCTGTTCGATGACATTATCGTCTCAGGCACGGAAAAGATCGCCAAGCCAGAACCGCGCATCTACGAGATCGTCGAAGAACGCGTAGGCCGTCCAGGCGGTGATCTGTTCTTCACCGACGACAATGCAGCCAATATTGCCGCAGCCAAGGCCCGCGGCTGGGACGCGCATCTGTTTACCGACGCCGTCACGCTCGAAATGCAATTGTCAGCGGCTGGGTTTCTCTAGGTGCCCCCCTTGTCTGCTCCAGATACAAAAACCCCCGGTGCGCGGTTGGGGACGTGCGCTACCGGGGGAGGTTGTGCCCGAGTGGAGTGCGGGCCTTTTTATCGTGGAGCCGCGAGAAGAGGGGAGGCGGCTCTACGACTGGGATTTCATCTCAATTGCTGTTGCAATCAGTTGCCGTTGCAACGCGCCAGCTTGTCTTCAGCCAGAGTTTCGCCGTTTGCAGTGAACGAGGTGATCTCGCCCATTTCACGCGACAGGCCGCGGCAAACGCGTGAGGGACGCGAAGTGCCTTTGTTGGCAACGCAGGTGGTGCCCTGACAAGCCCAAGCGACGCCACCAGCGACAGCGCGGTTCTCATCAGTCGGGGCGGCGAGAGTTGCGGTATAGTAGGGGCCGTTATTCGCAGTGAGCGGTGCCGAGGTTGCAGCGCCAAAGGTCAGACCGGTGTAAACCAGTGCGAGAGCGAAAACGGTAAACCGACCGGTGCGGGGGAGGGAGATGTTCATCGTCGGGGTCCTTTCAAAAATTCAATTCAAAATTTGGAACTAAGGGGTCGTGGCTTCGTAGTTTCTTGTGCAGTGCAACGTTTCAAAACAAAACCAGTTGCGAATCACTACCTATGTGATTAGGTTTCAGGTTGCAACTAAAAACTGAAATTTTTTTGATCGGTTCCCGAGCATTCGCAAAAAGGGTCGATTAAGGCGATTTCACTGCGGTTCCGTCCCGGAATTCCGCGCAATTTTGAGATTGGCGGCAAACCCGCTAAATAGGTTGCAGGAGAAGGACTGATATGGGCGACATAAGAGAACCGCTGCGCGAGCTGATTGAATGCGGCTTGCCACAAGCACTTGAAGTGATGGGTGAACGCTGGTCGTTCATGATCCTCAGAGCGAGCTTCAACGGACTCAAACATTTCGAAGAGTTTTTGAGCGAGCTTGGGATTGCGCGGAACATTCTCTCCAATCGCCTCGCCAAGCTGGTCGACCACGGCATCCTGAAGCGCGAACCGTGCGAAGATGATCGCCGCAAGATCGAATATCGCCTCACTGCCAAGGGCTTTGACCTTCTGCCGGCCATGCTTGCTCTGCGCCAATGGGGGCAGAAATATGGGACGGAGCTCGCCGAGAACCCGGTTCTGGTCGACGAGAAAGACCGCTTGCCCATTGGACCGGTGTCGATCCTTGCGCATGATGGACGCGTTCTGACCCACGAAGACTTGTGGATGGTGCGGCCGGAGGATCTGGGCAAACGCACCGATGGCACGATAGCTCAACCCAATTCCGCAACCGCGCGCGGTGACCTGGTTGATATCGAAGCTGCTCGCAAAGCTGCCGCGCGCTAATTTCTAATCCGCTCTGGCGTTGCTGCCGGTGGCGTAGCAACAGGCCAATCGCATGGACGTCGCTTCGCACGACGCACAAACCCCTGTCCCGCTTGACACCGGCTCTCCTGACGCGGGTGGGCTCAGCGGACTGCTTCGCCGGACATGGGGCTTTGCGGGATTCCGTGGAACGCAGGAAGCGGTCATAAAGCGCATTATGCGCGGAGAGCACACGCTCGCCTTGATGCCGACGGGCGCGGGCAAGTCGCTGTGTTACCAGCTCCCAGCTCTCGCACGGCCTGGAACCGCAATAGTTCTCTCACCGCTGATTGCGCTGATGCACGATCAAATCCGTTCTGCACGCGCCGTTGGCATTCGCGCCGCGTCGATGACATCGGCCGATCAAGATAATGTCGAGACTGCCAATGCGCTGCGCCTTAGAGAGCTCGACTTGCTCTACGTCGCGCCGGAGCGAGCAACGACGCCCGGGTTTCAAGCCTTGTTGGCTGAGGCGCAGGTTTCGCTCTTCGCAATCGATGAAGCGCATTGTGTCTCTGAATGGGGTCACGATTTCCGACCCGACTACCGCGCGCTCGCCCCGATGCTGGACCGGTTTTCCGAGGTCCCACGCCTTGCGCTGACCGCGACTGCTGATGAGGTGACGCGGGCTGATGTGCTCAAGCAATTGGGCATCCCGGAGGAGGGCCTGATCCTTGCCGGATTTGACCGGCCCAACATCCGCTACACAATCCGCCCGAGAGGTGGCGGGCCCAAGCAGATCGCTGATTTCATATCTCGCGCGCCGGGTGCGGGGATTGTCTACGCCAACAGCCGCAAGGGGTGCGAGGACCTTGCCGTGAAGCTCGCTGATACTGGACGGCCGGTGGGCGTCTATCACGCTGGTCTCCCGCCCGAGCAGCGCGCGCAGGTCCAAGCTGACTTCGTCCAGTCCGAAGAGATGGTGATGGTCGCGACGATCGCATTTGGAATGGGGATCGATAAACCCGACGTGCGCTTCGTCATTCATGCCGGCCTGCCCAAATCGATCGAGGCATATTATCAGGAAACCGGCCGCGCGGGCAGAGATGGCGATCCGGCGGAGGCCCTGATGTTGTGGTCGGCGAGCGACTTTGCGCGCGCGAGGCAATGGCTCAATGAAGTAGATGAAGCTCGCCTCGTGGCTGAGCGCGCACGGCTAAATGCCCTGGCGGGATTGGTTGAGGCCACCAGCTGCCGGCGCAATATCCTGTTGCGTCACTTCGGAGAGAACCCGAGCGAGCCTTGCGGCAATTGCGATATTTGTCTTGAGCCGCCAGAGGTGACCAATGCGACTACAATTGCGCAGAAACTGCTCTCCGCTGTGTATCGCACCGGGCAAAGCTTTGGCATCGGCCATGTCGAAAAGGTGCTGCTGGGCCGCGATGATGAGAGGGTGCAGTCGCGCGGGCATGACCGGCTTTCCGTCTTCGGCATCCTGAGCAAGGAGGAAGCACCGCTTCTGCGCACCGTGATGCGCAGCCTTACGGCGCATGAGATGCTTGTGACGACCGAGCATGGCGGCTTGCGCCTCGGTCCCGGAGCCCGCGAAGTGCTCAAAGGAGAGCGCGAAGTGACAATCGTACAGCCGCCCAAAAAGAAGTCCCGCAGAGCCCGCGGAGGAGGGGTCCCCAATCCCATTGGCGATCCGCTATTCGATGCGCTGCGAGCCAAGCGCGCAGCTCTGGCAAAAGCTAATTCGATCCCTGCCTACATTATCTTTCATGACAGCGTGCTGCGCGCGATGGCGAGCGATCGTCCCGGCACGCTCGCACAGATGGGAGAGATACAAGGCGTCGGCGAGAAAAAACTCGACACTTGGGGCGATGAGTTCCTCGAAGTGGTGCGCGAGTTTGAAGCGGGGTCGAGCTGATATCTGCGCGCTCAATTGCGCCCGATGATCTGGCGGTAGGACAAGGCTTCGGCAATGTGTGGCCGCTGAACTCGCTCTGCCCCTGAAAGATCGGCGACAGTGCGCGCTACCCTCAGCACCCGCGTATATCCCCGCGCTGAGAGGTTGAGCTTCTCGGCTGCGCGCAGCAGCAAAGCGCGCGCTTCATCGTCAGGAGCGCAATTTTGTTCCAACCGCTCTCCTTCCAGCTCCGCGTTTGAGCGAACACCGCGTGCAACAGCGCTCTTACGCGCGTGCGCCACCCGGCTTGCCACCTCGCTGCTGCCTTCTGTCGCTGGCGGTAGAGCCATGTCCACTGCGCTCACCGCACCAACCTCGACATGAAGATCGATGCGGTCGAGCAATGGCCCAGACAGCCTTGCCTGATAGTCCCCAACACAGCGCGGATACCGGTTGCATTGCCCGGCTGGATCGCCTGCATAGCCGCAGCGGCAAGGGTTCATCGCAGCGACCAGTTGGACCTGCGCGGGGAAAGTGACATGCGCGTTGGCACGGGCGACGTCGACTTTGCCGGTCTCAAGCGGCTGTCTCAGCGAATCGAGCACAGGGCGCTGAAATTCGGGCAGTTCGTCGAGGAACAGAACACCCAGATGCGCGAGGCTGACCTCCCCAGGCCTCACTTTTAAACCTCCGCCCGTAAGCGCGGCCATGCTCGCCGAATGGTGCGGCGCGCGGAAAGGTCGCGAGCGGCTAATGCGACCTTCATCCAGGGTCCCGGCAACCGATTGAACCATCGAAACTTCGAGCGCTTCGGGCGGAGTGAGCTCGGGCAGAATTCCGGGAAGGCAACTGGCGAGCAGGCTCTTACCCGATCCTGGCGGCCCCATCATAAGCAGATTGTGGCCCCCTGCCGCCGCGATCTCGAGCGCGCGCTTGGCCGTCTCTTGGCCCTTTACCTGTTTGAGATCATTGGCCGCAGGCGTCTCGGTCACACCTCCTCTGGCGGGCTCCTCAAGGGTTTGCGTGCCCTTTAGATGACCCAGCAATGACGCGAGGTCGCGAGGGGCAAGGACCGGGACTTTGCTGGCCCATTTGGCCTCAGGCCCTTGCGCGTGCGGGCAGATCAGGCCGCGCTCCGTTGTGTTGGCGTGGAGCGCTGCAATCAGCACACCGGGTGAAGCGACCACTCGGCCATCGAGCGAGAGCTCCCCCACGGCAACCCAATCGCCCAATTGTTCGGCATCGGTCACGCCCATCGCTGCCAGCAAAGCCAGCGCAATTGGCAAGTCGTAATGCGAGCCATCCTTGGGTAGGTCGGCGGGGGAGAGGTTGATGGTGATCCGCTTGGGTGGAAGCGCGAGCCCCATTGCAGAGAGCGCGGCCTGAACCCGCTCACGGCTTTCGCTGACCGCCTTGTCAGGCAGACCGACGATTGAAAACTTGGGTAACCCAGAGGCGACTTGGCATTGAACTTCGACGCCGCGCGCCTCGAGACCGAGATAGGCAACTGTCTGAACGAGTGCGACCACGTAACTCCCCCAATTACGCTGCACCAAGACCTGTTTGTAAGCTTCTTAAGGTCTTTGTCGAGGGGGCACTGGGGATTAACTTGGGCTCTTGTGCATGAGTAAGGATAGCTCTCCTAGAAAGGGACAAATACATCAATTTAACAGATACTTGCTGACCACCTAGGCATCGCTACGAAAGGAGTCCGCAAGCATAAAACTTCGCAATTCCTGAACCCTGGCAAAGATATTCCGGCAGGCATGAAAAAGCTTGCCGCCTTGATCGCTGCCTTGGTCGCCACCTTGCAGCTCGCCCTTGTCGTTGAGCCGGCTCTTGCCGCTCCGGCTGGTGGCTACGATGCCTATGACAGCAGGCCGGTCGCAGCGGGCGGCTTGCGGACTGTTCGCACTGAGAGCTGGGTTGAGGAATGGGATGTTGAGACGGGCCAATGGGTGCGTGTTGATGGCCCAGCAGGCGAAGTGGCGAGGTACGAAGGCCGAGACCTTCCCGCCATTACCACGACCTACGTCAGCGGTGTTGTGACCGCGCAAACCCGCACTCCAGGCCATGAAGCAGCGCGCTATTCAAGGCCAGCCCCGCCACGCGCCCGAGCGCCGATGCTGGGCCGTTACGGACCCTTCATAGTGACCAGCCCAACGCGCGCAGCGATCGTCGGGGCCACTGACAGTCTATCCCCGCACCAATTCAACGCCATGCTGCGCGACTTTCCGCATCTGGCGGTTCTTGAGATGGTCGAGGCGCCAGGCACCAGCAACGATATCGCAAATCTCGCCGTTGGACGGCAGATCCGCCAGGCGGGGATTGCAACTCATGTTCCGCGGGGCGGTTCTGTACGGTCAGGCGCGGTTGAGCTGTTCCTTGCAGGTAGCACAAAAACGATTGCAGATGGCGCCCAGTTCGCGGTCCATTCATGGCTCGACAATCATGGGCGCGAAGCGAATGACTTCGCCGCTGACGACCCCACGCATCGGCTCTACATCGATTACTATGTCGAAATGGGGATGAGCGAGCGCCGCGCGCGCGACTTTTATGCGATGACCAATTCGGTCCCGCATGCATCTGCCCTTTGGTTGGTCGCAGACGATATGCGGTATTGGATCCGGCCAGAGGAACGGCGACAGGATCGTCCGGCAGTGAATACTGACTTTGGCCCTGTCGTCACGCGAATTGCCAGAGCGACGACGGGTTTGGAACGCGACATGTCCGATCGCTATAAACGTTCTGAGCCAGCACTTGTCCTGATTGCCTATTCCGATCTAACTCGCACGGCTCTGGAAGAGCTTGCTCCGGTCCGCGCCATGGCGCAGCTTGCTCAAGCTCGTCCCGAAGCGCTTCGTCTGGGCGCTCTTCGTCTTGACGCGCTTCATCTTGACGCGCTTCATCTTGACTCAGGGGTCGCTTTTCCATAACAGCGCGCGCTTGATCAGGCCGTTTGTGAATTCGGCTGAATTTGGTCGCCGCTCGAGACAGTTTTCCAAACCGATCCAGAGCAGCGTCAACCTGTTAAATCGAATCTAGTTTTCGAGGATGAAATGAAGCGGACTTTCCAGCCCAGCAATCTCGTGCGTGCCCGTCGGCACGGTTTCTTCGCGCGTAAGGCTACCCCCGGCGGTCGCAACGTTATTCGGGCGCGTCGCCGTCGCGGCCGCAAGAAGCTCACGGCTTAAATTTCGGCGCCCTCGGGTACCGCACGCGGCCCATCCGGTTCGCTTGCCTTTCGCCGCATAAATGGCGAAACGGAAATAGTATCTCAGCTACGCTTGCGGGCTCCCAAGAGGAGCCCGTTTGCTTTTCTGGCCTTTGTGCGATCGATCCCGTAATCTCACCACATGTTCACCGTTCTTACCAAGCGCGCTGATTTCCTTGCGGCCAATCGGGGGCTGAGGAACGCGCGCGCCGGCTTTGTGCTGCTCACCCTGCCCAATGGCGCAAAAGGCATGCGTTACGGCATCACAGTCACCAAGAAGATCGGTAATGCGGTGGTGCGCAATCGGATGAAGCGGCGCTTCCGCGAATTGCTGCGAGCAGCGCTCCCGGTCCGCGGACTTGCAGATACAGACCACGTTTTGATCGGCCGCGCCGGCGGAGTAGAGCGCGACTTTGCGACCATGGCGAAGGAGCTTGATATGGCGCTCGAACTCGCCGCAGCGGGCAAGAGCGATCCAAGCAAAGGCAGGCGTCCACCAAGAGGCCCCAAGAATGGAAACCCGCGAGGGAGAAGCCCAAAATGAAGTATCTGCTCATCTTCATCGCCCGCCTTTGGCAATGGGGACCCTCGCGCGTTATGCCGCCAACCTGTCGCTATTCGCCATCCTGCAGTCAGTACGCGATTGAGGCAGTTACGAAATATGGCGCGCTCAAGGGTGGATGGCTTGCGATAAAGCGTCTAGGGCGCTGCCATCCATGGGGAGGGCATGGCCACGATCCGGTTCCATAGGGCGATTCGCCCAAGGTCTGGAAGTGGCCAGTGCTGTACCTATATAATACACCTCCATCGCGTTTTCGCATTCAAGTTTCTTTAGGGCAAAATCTTGGAAAACCAGCGTAATCTTCTGCTCGCCGTCGTGCTTTGCATCTTGCTTCTGATCGGCTGGGAAGCCGCCATGCAGTATTTCTATCCGCAGCCCGACGAACCAGTTGTGGCGGCGGCCGAAACTGAGGGCGCTACGCCTGCTGAGGCAAGCGTTGCTTCTGGTGGCGCGCCAAGTGCATCGAGCGGCTCAAGCGATCTTGCGGAGCTGCCCGCAGAAGAAACCGGCCCAATTGACCTCGACACTGCGCTCGCCAGCGAGAGTCGGGTCGCCATCGATGCTCCGCGCGTGTCGGGTTCGATCAACCTAGTCGGCGCTCGGATCGATGACATCACGCTCAAGGATTACAACGAAACGCTCGACGATGAGAGCGGCCAGGTGCGCATCTTTGCGCCCGATCGCACTGACCTCGTCCACTTTGCCGAGTTCGGATTTGTGGTCGGCGGAGAACGCATGTCGAGCCGCGAAGTGTGGGAAGCCGATGGCGAGGCCCTTACACCGGACACGCCCGTTACGCTCTCGCGCACGGATGACAATGGCCTCACCTACCGCGTGAAGCTGTCGATCGACGACAATTTCATGATCGCAGCCGAGCAATCGGTGGAGAACGCGTCACAGAACGCCGCGATTGTCCAGCCTTTCGCGCTGATCAAGCGCACGAGCACCACTGCGTCGCCTGACCAGTTTATCGCGCATGCTGGCCCAACCGGGGTGTTTGACGGGTCGCTCTACGATCCCAATTCCTACGAAGAGCTGGCGGAGATAGGTCGTGATAATCCTGCAGGTGCCGCCTCTTGGCTGGGCTTCACGGACGACTATTGGGCATCAGCTCTGATTCCGGGTGAAGGTGAGACCGATTCGGTGGGGTGGCGCTCGCTTGGTGATGAGCTTTTTCGCGCCGATCTGATTTACGACACTCAAACCGTGCCCGCCGGTGGTTCGTTGACGCAGAACACCCAGCTTTTCGCCGGCGCCAAGGAAAGCGTGGTCCTCGACGATTATGAGGCGACCGGCATCACCTATTTCGGCAAGGCGATCAGCTGGGGTTGGTTTGAGTGGTTTGAAAAGCCGCTTCTTTGGCTGCTGCGCACGCTTAATGGTCTCGTCGGCAATTTCGGTGTCGCGATCATCCTGCTCACGGTCATCATCCGCGGCCTGCTGTTCCCCATCGCGCAGAAGCAATTCGCTTCGATGGCGCAGATGAAGGCGGTCCAGCCCAAGATGAAGGCGATTCAGGAACGCTATAAGGACGACAAGCAGCAGCAACAGCAAAAGATCATGGAGCTGTATAAAGAGGAGAAGGTCAATCCGCTTGCCGGATGTCTGCCGCTCCTCATCCAGATCCCGATATTCTTTGCGCTCTACAAGGTTCTGATCCTCGCGGTTGAGATGCGGCATGAGCCGTTCCTTTATATCAGCGATCTCGCCGCGCCTGATCCTGCCAAGGTGCTCAACCTGTTTGGCCTGCTGCCGTTTGAGCCGACCGGCTTCCTCGGCATTGGTATCCTCGCGATCCTTTTGGGTGTGACAATGTGGCTGACTTTCAAGCTCAACCCATCCGCGATGGACCCGATGCAGCAGCAGATCTTCAACCTGATGCCGTGGATCCTGATGTTCGTGATGGCGCCCTTTATGGCGGGCTTGCTGCTTTACTGGGTTACCTCGAACATCCTGACGCTCGCGCAGCAAAGCTATCTCTATTCAAAGCACCCGCAATTGAAGGCGGCTGCTGAGAAAGAGAAAGCGGACAAAGCGCGTGAAAAGGCTGCAGCGAAGGCGGACGAGGACGCTGAAAAGAGCGAGGCGTAAAGTCCTGTCATGACGCCAGAGGAAATCGACGCGGAAGAGCGGGCGCAAGCCTATCGTGAGAAGAAAGCATCGCGGCTCTTCTCGGGCCGAGTCGATTTCCTTTTATCCGCGCCGCAGCTCAAGTTCCTGCCTGATCCTACCGTTCCTGAGGTCGCTTTTTGCGGGCGAAGCAATGTCGGCAAATCCTCGCTCCTGAACGCGCTGACGGGGCGCAAGAACATCGCGCGGGCTTCGGTGACACCGGGCCGCACGCAGGAGCTCAATTTCTTTGAGGTTGGGGGTGAGGAAGGCGGCACTCCACTGTTCCGTCTGGTCGATATGCCTGGCTATGGCTTTGCCAAGGCGCCGGTCAAAGTGGTCGAGAGGTGGAAAAGCCTTGTGCGCAGCTATCTGCGTGGACGCGCAGTGCTGGCTCGCAATCTGGTGCTGGTCGACAGCCGCCACGGGCTCAAGGACGTCGACCGCGAGATGATGAGCATGCTCGATGAGGCGGCTGTGGGCTATCGCATCGTCCTCACCAAGACCGACAAGATCAAGGCAAGCGCGCTTGAGAAAGTGGGCAATCAGGTTGCGGATGAGGCTAAGAAGCATGTCGCAGCCTTTCCCGAATTGCACCTCACCAGCAGCGAGAAGGGGATGGGGATCGCGGCCCTTCGCGCCGCATTGGTGGCGGATGCGCTTGGTGAAGAGTGGTTCGCCAAGGGCTGACCGGACCCGGCAAGATGGCGGCGCAAAAGACGAAAAATCGGACGGCGCCTGCACTTCTTATCGAATTTGAGACGCCTCACTTTGCTATTTTGCCTAGCGCTGGCTCGAGTTTTCAGCAGACAAAGAGCAAGCCACAATGAACGGTATGGACGAACTCGTGATGAATTGGCGATCGGCCTTGATCGGGCTGATCATGGGCTGTTCGATGATCGCGCTGTTCTATCTTTATCGCCGCGGGCTTGATCGCAGTGCGGTCGGCTGGCTGGCTGTCTTTGTCATCGCCGCCAATGTCTCAGCGATACCGATGCTGATTGGATTTGCAGGTGCTTATGACATCTGGCCGGGGCTGACATTCCTGCCGACGCAAACCGCATTGTTGTTAGGGCCGGCCATTGCCCTTCACGGGCGTGCCTTAATGGTCGGCGGATCAACGCGGCGTTTCTGGTGGCTGTTCCTGCCGGGCACAGCTTACTTACTCTATCAGCTTTGGGCCTTCACCATGCTCGGGGATTACCGCGCGAAATGGGCGTTCAACGATGCGGTGCACGAACCCGTCATCTTCCCTCTGGCGATGGCGAGTGCCACGATTATGATCGCGGTTTCTCTGGTCTATGTCTGGCGTTTGAGGTCGCAATATCTCGAATGGCTAAAGCACAATCGCTCTGACGATGATCGGTTCAGCCCCGCCTGGGTGACTCATCTTGTTGTGCTTGTCGCGCTGGCGGGCGTGTTCTGGGCAGCGGAGGTTACGGCTGACCAGCTTTTTGGCTTCACCTATTCCCAGATCTTCCTGTGGGACTTTATCGCTCTGTTTGCGATTTTCATCATCACGCTCGAAGCGTTGGCGGGCATTGACCGGCCCTTTCCCAAGATGCGGAGCGAAGAAGACAAGCTACGCGAAGATGATCCAGTCCCGACAGAGCGCGATTGGGTGCTCGAAGGCGCACGGCTCAAAGCGAAGGTGCTCGAGGAACGCTGGCATCTCGAACCCGGATTGAGCCTGCAAGTCCTCTCGCGCCGCTTTGGTACCAATCAGGCATATCTCTCGCGCACGATTAATCAGGGTTTAGGAGAGAATTTCAGCACCTTCATCAATGGTCTGAGGGTCGATCACGCCAAGCTTCTGATCGAGCGCGATACACAGTCGATGATCGATATTGCGCTTTCAGCGGGCTTTGGTTCGAAGGCGAGTTTCAACCGCGCGTTCAAGCAGCACACCGGTCAATCGCCATCGGATTATCGGCGCGCCAAGATTGCCGTTTGAGCGGGTGTCAAGCCGCCTAGACATCCGGCTCAATTCTTAAAAAGCGTAAGCATTGTGGTCATTTGCAGCGCGGGACTCGGCCCTGCGGCCTAGAGGCTGCGGCAGCAAAGGAGATCCCCCAATGCGAATGATGAACGTCTCAAATAGTGTGATTGCAAGTCTTGCCGCAGTGGCTGCGAGTGTCGCAGCGCCTCTTGCCGCGCAAGATGATCCGGCCAAGCGTTGGCTCAGCCCTGATCAAGTGGCGAGTGACATGGCTTTGGCCGAAGAGGCCTATTCGCGCATCCATCCCGGCTATACGCGCTATGCCAGCGTAGAAGAGATGCGCAACGCATGGGCGAGCATCGTTATGCAAGCCGAGACCGACGGCGGAATGGCTGTCGGTGACCTTTATCTCGCTGTGCAATTGGCGCTGACCAATATTCGCTGCGACCACACCAAGGCTGAATTGCCGCGCGCGCTACGTGATGCGCGGATCGGCCAGCCGCTCTATCTGCCGTTCCGTTGGGAGCTGATCGAGGGGCGCGGCATCATCGCCAATCCTGGCCAAGGGACCGGCCTTGTAAGGGGCGATGAAATCCTCGCCATCGATGGCCGTGAGCTATCACTCATCGCTGAGCGGATCGCAGGCTTCATCCCGGTTGACGGCAACACGCTGTGGGCGCGCACCGGCCAAATTGCCCAATCGCGCGAATTTATGGGCGGCGGGGTCGATCATTTCGGCATGCTGCTATGGGGCGCTCCTGCGCAAGCAGAACTGACTATTCGCTCTGCCAATGGCGAGGAGCGCGCGGTGACCGTCGACCGTATCGCTTTTGCGGATTGGTCGGCCATGGGCGAAATGAGCAGGGTCAACTTCACCGATGCAGTGCGTTTTGAGCGCTTGGGCAAGGACACTGGCTATCTCAGCGTCGACACTTTCGTGAATTATCGCAGGCCGATTGATCCTCACACCGTGCTTGCGCCTGTCTTTGAGGCGATGGCCGATGAGGGACGCAACCGCCTGATCCTCGATCTGCGCAAGAATGGCGGCGGTTCGACCGATGCGGCGCATGCTTTGGCTTCCTATCTGATCCCAGAGGCGATGCAATTGAAGCGCGATATGCGGGTCGCGACACTTGATCTCGACGGCTTGCGCGAAAACCTGACGACATGGGACCAGCGCGCGCTCAACCCTGATCCGCGCGGCTTCATCGCCAATCCCGATGGCACTTACACTTTGCGCGACGGCATCGCGGACGACACAGCCATTGTCATGCCCGCTGACGCAGCCTTTGGCGGCGAACTGATCATCCTGACCAGCACGGCCAATTCCTCTGGCAGCACCAACATGATCGCCATCCTGGCTCAGCAAGAGCGAACGACTCTGATCGGAGAACCGACCGGCGGAAGCGCGGAAGGACCGACGGCGGGCATTCTGTTCACGCTGACCCTGCCTGAGAGCGGCATTCGCACCCGCATCCCCCTGTTCCGTTATCGCAACAATGTGAGCGCGTTTGAGGAAGGGCTCGGCATCGTGCCCGATATTGTGGCCCCGATCACCGTGAGTGATTTCCGCAGCGGGACCGACCGCGCGCTGGATCTCGCCAAAGCTTTGCCCAAGCCGCAACCGGCCTCAGCGGCTGCTGCCGCTCAGGAGCCGACGCTCAGCGCCGATGATCTCGCGCCAATGGTCGGCGAAGGCTGGGCGGGTGAGCTCGACTATCTGAACTACAATTCCGATACTCGCTCCGCCATTCCGGTGCGCATGTTTGTAGAAGAACCGTCAGGGCGATCGGTCCGCTACGGCTTTCTTTATCCGGGCGAAGAGCACAAGAATGCAACCGAGCGCATGCGCATCTCGCGCGATGGACGGATGCTCAATGGCTATCGCATCACGCAAAGATATCGCAACGACGTCGGAAACTTGGTGATCGTCACCCAAGGTACGGGACGCGACGATTACCGTGATGCCGATATCCGGCTGACATACGAAATCGGCCAGCGGGTCTTCATCAATCGCAAGGACGTGCGTTTTGAAGGTGGCGAGTTCTTCAACCGCAATGAATATCGCCTCACCCGCGAGTGAGCGCAGTAGCTGCATCGCCAAAAAGCATGGATGATTGCCCCCGCTCGCGCTAGGGCGGGGGTATGACCGATATCACTCAAGTCCGTGCGATCCTTGACCGATTGATCGCCTTTGACACGACGTCTCGCAACTCCAACCTCGCTCTCATTGAGTGGGTCGAAGCCTATCTCGCAGAGCACGGCGTGGAAGGGAGACGCGTTGGCGACGCGACAGGCAAGAAAGCCAATCTCTTTGCCAGTGTCGGACCCGATGTCGAAGGCGGCGTGATCCTTTCCGGCCATAGCGATGTGGTCCCGGTCGACGGTCAGGATTGGTCTGCCGATCCCTGGATCACGCGCGAAGAGGGTGGGAAGCTCTACGGTCGCGGGACCTCGGACATGAAGAGCTTCCTTGCTCTTGCGCTCGCTTTTGTTCCGCGTTTTGTGAGCGGTTCGAAGCCGGTACATCTCGCAATCAGCTATGATGAGGAAGTGGGCTGCAAGGGCGCGCCAGCGATGATCGCACGGATGCGAACGAGTGTTCCCGAGCCGCGCTTGGCGATCATTGGCGAGCCAACGAGCATGAAGCTGGTGACCGGGCACAAGGGCATCACTGTCCATTCGGTTGAGGTTCGCGGCGCCGAAGCGCATAGCTCGCTGGTCGATCACGGCATTTCAGCCAACGAAGTGGCGATCGACCTGATGCACGCATTGGTCGAGCTGTCTCGCGAGCTTCGAGCAAAGCCTGACCCCGAAAGCGGCTTCGATCCTCCCTATCCAACGCTCACTATTGGTGTGATGCGCGGCGGCGAGGCAGCCAATATTCTCGCCGGGCAAGCCGGTTTCGAATTCGATCTGCGCTGCCCGCCAGGCTTTGTCGCCGACGAGATCCTCGCCGATTTCTTCGCGCTGTGTGAGGCTAAGGATGCCGAGTTGAAAGCGCGTTTTCCGCAGGCCGGTGTCAGCTTTGAACAACTCGCCAATGCGCCACCTCTTGGTGATAATGAGAGCGAGGATGCAGCGGCTTTCATTAGGCGACTGACAGGCGAAAACTCGCCTCCTTCCAAGGTCTCTTACGCCACAGAGGGTGGCCAGTTTCAGGAAGCGGGCTTTGCAACGATTGTCTGCGGGCCGGGCTCGATTGAACAAGCGCATCAGCCCAATGAATGGATCGCCATTGAGCAATTGGAGGCTGGCACTCGCTTTATGGCAAAGCTGGCCGACGAGCTCGCTTGATCCTCAGTGCTTGGCTCTCGCTATTTTGCAAATAGCTGGCGCATATCGGCGAACGCCTTGAACTCGAGCGCGTTGCCAGACGGATCGCGCAGGAACATCGTCGCTTGCTCGCCCGGCTTGCCTTTGAAGCGCACGGTCGGCTCAATCACGAAGTCGGTGCCCGCCGCTCTCAACCGCTCCGCCAACGCTTCCCATTCGGGCATCGACAAGACCAACCCGAAATGCGGGACAGGCACGTCCTCGCCATCCACGCCGGTGCTGGTCCGATCACCGGCCTCGCCGCTCTTATGCGCTACGATCTGATGGCCATGAAAGTCGAAGTCGATCCAGTCCTCTGCGCTCCGGCCCTCTGAACAGCCGAGCAATTCACCATAGAAGGCGCGCGCGGCGGACAGGTCGTGCACCGGAAAAGCGAGATGGAACGGGGGCAGGCTCATTGGCAATACCTCTATCGTAAGCTCTCGGCAGGTCCAATCCGATTTTCCTACACCGCGATCGCCTGATAGACCCGGAAAGCTGGCATTGTGATGCGTGGCGATCCTGTCTCCGGAACAGATCATCTGTCGCCTTACCACATAGAGACTGCAATAAAATACTGTTTTTAAATAATAAAATATGACCTTTGCAAAGGCGACACATTGTCGCCTTTGTCGTCTTCGCTGTTCAGGCTCGACAGTCTTAGAATGAACACCTACGCAAGGTTGGAGACCGCGTTTAGGGAGTGGGAAAAGCGCATGAAGCTCATCATTGGCAATAAGAATTACTCCAGCTGGAGCCTGCGCGGCTGGCTCGCTGCCAAGCAGTCAGGCCTGCATTTTGATGAGATCACGGTCCCGATCCTTGGCGAGCAGTGGGATGCGCAGAAGCAGGAAGATGAGTTTCAGCCATCCTCGGGCAAGGTGCCGATCCTGTGGGACGGCGACAATGTGATCTGGGACAGCCTTGCGATCATGGAATATCTCGCTGATAAGGTTGGGCGCGATCGGTTCTGGCCCAAGGATGAAGCAGCCCGCGGAATGGCGCGCAGTATGGTGGCGGAGATGCACTCCTCCTACGCCTCACTGCGCAGCGAAATGCCTATGAATGTGCGCCGCCGGATCGAGCTGCGGGGACTCTCCGACGCGACCAAAGCAGATATCGTCCGAATTCTTGGCCTCTGGGCCGAAGCGCGCGCGCGCCACGGCAGCGCTGGGCCGTTTCTGTTCGGCACTTTTGGCGCAGCCGATATCTTCTATGCGCCAGTGGTCTCGCGCTTCATCACCTATGGGATTGGCGTCCCCGGCTTTGCCCAAAGCTATATGCAGGCGATCTGGGAGCATGACTGGATGGCGCAGTGGATCACCGCTTCTGAAGAGGAGCAATGGGTGATCGAGCAATACGATACGGTCGGGTGAGGAGCCTTATGGCAAGCGTTCGGTTTCGTAACGCGTTCCGTCCTTGCGATAGTAACCGTCCGCATCGAAGGTCATATCAATATCGGGATATTCGCCGCTGTCTTCCTCACTGTCACCGGCGCTGATCGCGACATAGACGCAATCTGCATCCGAACGGTTGTGAAGACAGTGGCCGTTCTCCACGCCGGCGGTCCATGCCAGCACATCGCCCGCGCGCACTGTCACCTCGCCCTCATCCTCGATCAGTACGGCTTCACCCGACAGCACCACGACCAGCTCGTCTTCTACCCGGTGCCAATGGCGCTGCGAAGAGTATGCCCCGGGCTTCAGATGAACATGGCTTGCCCCCATTTGGCTAAGCCCCGCAACCGGCGCAAGCCGCCGATACCAGCGCCCTTCGACATCGGCATCGTAGGGAGCAGGATAGCCCGTCGCATTCGTTTGAGGGATAGCGTCGATATCAAGCTTGGGCATTGGCGATTACTCCTGCTAGGCTTGCGCCAGTATGAGTTTTTACGCTGAGTTCGCCAAGCGGCCTCAAGCGAAGAGTGAAGGATTTTCATGAAAGCCTGGTTTGCAATTCCATTGTGGCAGCGCGTGATCGCTGCGCTCTTCCTGGGCGGCATCACAGGCTATATCTGGGGGCCGGGCGCAGAGAGCATCAAGATTGTCGGCGATGTCTTCATCGACTTCATCAAGATGCTGATCGTCCCGCTGATTTTCTTCAGCGTCGTTTCCGGGGTTGCCGCGATCGGCAATCTTGGGCGGTTGGGCAGCGTTGGGTGGCGAGCCATCCTGCTCTTTGTCATCACCGGGCAGATCGCTGTGGTCCTGGGCCTGACACTCGGCACTTGGCTGGAGCCGGGGGCCGGGGTCGACACCTCGCTTCTCCAAAAAGGCGCAACGCCAGAGCCGGCTCCGTTTGACTGGCGCACCATGCTGCGATCGATGATCCCGGTTAGCCCGGTCGGGGTGATGGCCGAGGTCAAGGTTCTGCCGCTGATCGTCTTCTCGCTGCTCGTCGGCATCGGCATCCTCTTAGCGCGCGGCGATGTGGAGGATGACAACGAAGCAGAGACCGACACTGGCGTGCGCGGCGCGGCGATGATCGCCAAGATTTTCGACGGCGGCGCGCTGATCTTCCAGAAGATCACGATCCTGATCATGGAGCTCACGCCTTTTGGCGTTTTCGCGCTGATCGCATGGGTGGTCGGCACGCTTGGGCTCGATGCGGTCTTCGCGCTCGGAAAGCTGGTGGCGCTCAATTATGTCGGCTGCCTGATCGTGATCAGCGTCATGTATGTCTCGATCCTCGCCTTCGTTGCGCGGGTGAGGGTGATCGGCTTTTTCCGCGGGATGATCGACGCGATTGCGGTCGCTTATTCCACCGCGAGCTCCTCTGCGACCCTGCCGGTGACCTTGCGCTGCACCCAGCGCAATCTCGGCGTGTCGAAGCCAACCTCGAGCTTCGTCGTCTCGCTGGGATCGACGATCAATATGGACGGGACCGCGATGTATCTCGGCCTCGTCACTTTGTTTGGGGCGCAGCTCTTCGGCATTGACCTTAGCTGGGGCGACTATTTCGTGATCGCTCTGCTCGCGACCGTTGGCTCGATCGGAGCGGCGGGCATCCCGGGTGGAGGCCTCGTCATGATGGGCGCGATCTTCACTGCGGTTGGCGTGCCGCTGGAGACCATCGCCTTTGTCGCGGGCGTCGACCGGATCATGGACATGATGCGCACTGCCACTAACGTGACCGGAGACGCGACCGTGACCGTGACGACCGCAAGCATGCTGGGCGAACTCGACAAGAGCGAGCTGGCGTCGGCGGATGATGTTTGATGGACGAGCATAGCTTCGACCCGCAATTGGAAGAACTCGAGAAGGGGGCAACTGACCGGCTTTTGTGTGCAGAGGTATACGATCACGAGGCATTTGAATCGCTTTATGAATACCTCTGCTCGAAAGCTCCGACATTTTCACAATCCTATGTTCTGCCTAAGCAGATTCTAAAGTGTATTCGCGCGGCGAGCGGAGCGATCAGGAGCCGCGCCGAGTATCTTCATAAGGTCAAACCTCACCTGCCAATGGCCGATAAGTTTGAGATGCTCTTGGACCAATTGATCGCGGGCGAGACCTGCGATGACCGAGTTCCGGGGACACCGCGCGTTCTTTAGGTCGGAAGTTACCGGCCCTTCGGCTTCTCCGTCACCTTCTTCCTGAAGCTGCACAAGTCCACTAAGCCGCAGCGCCAGCACTCCGGCGTCCGCGCTTTGCATACATAGCGCCCATGCAGGATCAGCCAGTGGTGGGCGTGAAGGCGAAAAGGCTGGGGGACGCGCTTTTCCAGTTTGGCCTCGACGCTTTCCGGGGTCTTGCCCTTGGCGAGGCCCGTGCGGTTGCCGACGCGCAGGATGTGCGTGTCGACGGCAAAAGTCTCCTGCTTGAACCAGCAGTTGAGCACCACGTTTGCCGTCTTCCTCCCCACTCCCGGCAGCCGCACCAGATCATCGCGTGTGTCGGGAACCTCGCCGCCATACTCGTCGATCAGCAATTGGGAGAGCGCGATCACGTTCTTCGCCTTGGAGTTGAACAGGCCAATCGTCTTGATTTGGTCGATCAGCGCGTCGAGGCCGAGGTCGAGCATCTGCTGCGGCGTCTCAACCTTCGCAAACAAAGCCCGCGTCGCCTTGTTGACGCCCACATCGGTCGCTTGCGCGGACAAGGCCACCGCCACGACAAGCTGATAGGCATTGCCGTATTCCAGCTCGGTCTCAGGTTCGGGATTGTCTTCAGCCAGGCGGCGGAAGAACTCGAAAATCTGGTCTTTGGTCATGCGAAAGTCAGCTCAACCCCAACACATCTTCCATGGCGTAGCTGCCCGCTTCCTTGCCGATCAGCCACGCCGCGCCGCGGACAGCGCCGCGGGCAAAGATCATGCGGTTTTCAGCCGAGTGAGAAAGCGTCAGGCGTTCTTCGGCCCCGGCAAAGATCACCGAATGCTCTCCGGCGACGGTCCCTCCGCGCAGAGTGGCAAAGCCGATATTGCCCTCGCCGCGCGGGCCAGTGTAGCCGTGCCGCCCGCTCTCCATATTGTCGCTAAGGTCGATCCCGCGCGCATCAGCCGCTGCCTGCCCCAGCAGCTTGGCAGTCCCTGACGGCGCATCGACCTTGGCGCGGTGATGCATTTCGAGGACCTCGATATCCCAGTCCGGCCCAAGCTTCCCCGCCGCCTCGCGCACAAGATGCGCCAGCAAGGTGACTCCCAAGGAGGTGTTTCCGGTCTGGAGCACAGGGATAGTCTCAGCCGCCTCATGGATCGCAGCAAAGTGTTCCGCTTCAAGCCCGGTTGTTCCGATCAGGATCGGTATCTTAGCAGACGTCGCCGCCGCGAGATTGGTCTGCAGTGCGTCGGGAGCAGAAAAGTCGACGATCACATCGCAGCCGCTCACCAAGCCGGTCGGATCGCCTCCGAGATCGACTCCCACGCACAGCTCATGCCCCGCTTCCTCGATCGCAGCGGCCAGCGCTTGGCCCATGCGCCCCTTGTGTCCGATGACTGCAAATTGTGCCATTGATCCTCAAGCTCCAAGAGTGTTGAGTGCGAACCATGGCAGAGATTGAACGCATCGTCATCCTTACCGGCGCGGGCATTTCCGCAGAGAGCGGGATCGACACCTTCCGCTCCGCCGGAGGCCTGTGGGAGCAGCACAAAATCGAGGATGTGGCGACGCCCGAGGGCTTTGCGCGCAATCCCGATCTGGTGCTGGGCTTCTATGATGCGCGGCGCGAGGCTCTCGCCAATGTGGCACCCAATCCGGCGCACATGGCGCTGGCGAAATTGGAGCGGGAGTTCTCGGGCGAGCTTTTGCTGGTCACTCAGAATGTCGATGATCTGCACGAACGCGGTGGGTCGGCTCGGGTGCTCCACATGCACGGTGAATTGAAGAGCGCTCTGTGCCTGTCTTGCGGCACCCGATCGCGTTGGGATGCGCCGATGATTGACCGACCTAGTTGTCCCGTATGTCAGGCGCCTACCCTGCGACCCGACGTCGTGTGGTTTGGAGAAATGCCCTATCAGATGGAGCGGATCTACGCGGCGCTGGCAGAGTGCGATCTGTTCGTCAGTATCGGCACGTCCGGCGCGGTCTATCCCGCTGCGGGCTTTGTTCAAGAGGCTCGGGCGGTGGGGGCTGCAACGCTAGAGCTAAACCTCGACCCATCAGAAGGCACGCACCATTTCGCAGAGGCGCGTCATGGGCCAGCGGGGGAATTGGTTCCAGCTTGGGTGGAGGAGGTGTTGCGGCAATAGGGCGTGCCGCTTTTGCTAAAGGTACTAACGCGAAAGGCTCCGCATGACGATATTCCGTGGAATGACTTCGAGCCGCGCTTCGTCTGGTTGGAGCTGATCGTGCCGGTATTTGCGAGGAGCGCCGACACGCAGTTGCTTTTTCGAGACCTCTTCCCAAACAGCGGCCTTGAGCGGTTCATCAAATTCAACGCCTGCCCATGATCCTTCACGCCAGACGAGCTCGCCGCCAATTTGCGTATCTAGAAATGCCAGTTTGAACGACCCGTCAACGTTTGCTTCGCCAGCAAGCTCAACCAGCGCACCCATTTCAGAGACGTCTCGGATGCGCACTTCGACCGATGACTCAGGCGAGCATAGGTGACCATCCAGAAGGACGCGGATGCGCTTTGGCTTACGCTTTGGAACCGTTACGGACATGACACAATTTTCCCCAATGCGAGGAAACTCGCATAGACGGCTAAATTAAAGGTTAACCAACTGAACTCGCGCGCAAAGCTTGGTTAGTCCGAGTAACGGCAAGCAGTATACGTTTGTGCTTTAGTTCTTCTTCAGCGGAGGTTGCTTCCGCGTGAAGACCAGCTCGCCCTCGCTCGAAGCCTTGGCGTCATAGCGATAGCCCTCCGCATCGAAGCCTTTGAGGTCATCTGCGCTCTCGATCCGGTTTTCCATGATCCAGCGCGCCATTAGGCCTCGGGCGAATTTGACGTGATACATCAGCCGTCGCGCTTCCCCATCTTTGACGTTGAGGAAGCTCGCTTCGATCACTTTGCTGGGTAGGGCAGCTTGATCGACCGCCTTGAAATATTCGTGGCTGGCAAGGTTGACGATGGTCTGGTCGGAGTGGCCATCAAGATCTTCAGCCAACTGCTCACCGATTCGGCTACCCCAGAAATCATAGAGCGATTTACCGCGCGGGTTCGCAAGTCTTGTGCCCATTTCGAGCCGATAGGGCTGGATCGCATCCATCGGACGCAGCACACCATAAAGGCCCGACAGAATGCGCAAGTGGTCCTGCGCATAGGATAGCGCCGCTTCATCCATGCTCTTGGCCTCAAGCCCCCAATAGACGTCGCCATCGAAGCTAAGACCCGCAGGCTTGGCCGAATTGCTGCGCCCTTCGAGATCGAAAGTCTTGAACCGTTCGGCATTCAGCTCGGCAAGGTTGTCCGAAATCTTCATCAACCGCTTGAGGTCCGCCGCTGATTGCCGCTTCGCGACCGTCGCGATCTCGCGCGTGTCCGCGTCCAACCGCGGGCGCGTGATCTCAAGCGTGGTCTCAGCGCTGTCGAAGTTGAGCTTCTTGGCAGGGGAAAGAAGGGTAATCATGAGAGGATTGTCCTGGAGTGTTGCTACTTGCCCGACGAGTTAGGTGGCCCCACGTTGCTTTGTAAACCGCTGAGGCGCGATGAAGGTCCCGCAATCACACGCAAAATATCGATGACTGCGTTCGGCAATCTGACAGGTCGCCTGTGATCAACCCTAACTTTGCCCGCCACACCCTTTGCATTCTGGGTCCTTGGTGATGCTCAGCGTTCGCATACCCGGTTGCATCCCATCGAGGATATGGAGCTTGCCCCATCTGGGGTCGCCAAACCGGCTTACTCCAGCGAGCAGAACGCGCACCGCTTGCATGGCTGCAAAGCTTCCGGTCCAGCCGGCCATTGCGCCGAGCATGCCGTCCTCTGCGCAAGTGTCGCAATCCTCCGCATCGAAGGCGTCTCCGACAAAGCAGCGATAGCAGGCCTCGCCCGGCAAGTGCCCAGCAAAGGCTCCGACCTGGCCCTGGAAACGCCCGACAGCGGCAGAAAGGAGCGGCACTCGCTCGGCCACACATGCATCAGAGACTGCGAGCCTTGTGGCAAAATTGTCAGTCCCGTCGAGCACCAGATCAACGCCTTCGATCAAGTCGCCGACATTGTCTGTGGTAATCCGGCTGTCGCTGATCGTCACGTCCAATGCATCGTCGAAATTGGCGAGCCAGCGGCGCGCGCTCGTGGCCTTGCCATGGCCGATATCGCGGCTTGTGAAGATCGTCTGGCGCTGGAGGTTGCTGGCATCGACGACATCGTCATCGACCAATGTGAAACGCCCGATCCCGGCCCCGGCGAGATATTGCAGAGCCGGTGAGCCGATCCCGCCAAGCCCGATCACCGCAACATGCTTTCCTGCAAGCGCCACCTGACCCGCTCCGCCGATTTCGGGCAGAACGATATGCCGCGCAAAACGGTCGAGGCGGGCAGGGGAAAGCGGTGTCGACAATTTCATGGGACAACCTGTTGGCAGGCTGTGGAGTGCTTGTGAATAGCCCTCGGGCAATCAGAAACATCGCCCCTGTGCGTAAGACAGGGGAGAAGCTGTAGGTTTCCTGTTGGTCTGGCGTCTTGATCTCGACGCCTGGCCATCCGCTCCCTCCGCCATTCCACCCGGATCGTAACCCGATGTGATAATCAGGGTGGAAGGGTGGAGGGAGCGGGTGGCGCGGCTATACTGTTGACGCGATCAGCTTTCCAGCTGCCTCAACAAGCTTCGAACGTCGCCGTCCATATCTGCATCGCGTTGGCGCAAATCTTCGATCAGGCGAACAGCGTGGATCACAGTCGAGTGGTCGCGGCCACCAAATTTGCGGCCGATTTCGGGATAGGAACGCGGTGTGAGAACCTTTGAAAGGTACATCGCCACCTGGCGCGGGCGTACAACTGCACGGGCGCGGCGCTTCGATGACATCTCTGACCGGTCGATGCGATAGAATTGGCAGACCGTGCGCTGGATCTCGTCGATCGTGATCCGGCGGCGGTTGGCTGACAGGATATCGGTCAACTGCTCCTCAGCGAGTTGCAGCGAGACTTCCTGACCGGTTAGCTGCGCATAAGCGATCAGCTTGTTGAGACCGCCAACCAGCTCGCGGACATTGCGGGTGATCGTGCGAGCGAGGAAATCGACCACGTCCTCTGGAACCGAAAGCGGCGCGAAACGCGAAAGCTTCGATTCGAGAATTTTCTTGCGAAGCTCGATATCGGCCGCTTGAATGTCGGCGACGAGACCCATCGACAGGCGCGACAGAAGGCGCGGTTCAACCCCGTCCAAGGCTTGCGGAGCGCGGTCGGCGGCGAATACCAAGCGCTTGCCTTCCGCCAGTAGCGCGTCGATCGTGTAGAGCAACTCTTCCTGCGCGGATGCCTTGCCGATGATGAACTGGATATCGTCCACCAGCAGCAAATCGAAACTGCGCAGACGCGCCTTGAACTCGATCATCTGGTTGGCTTTGAGCGCCTGGACAAACTCGACCATGAAGCGCTCTGCCGAACAGTAGAAGATGCGCGCGCGCGGGTGTGCCCCAAGGAAGCCGTGACCGATTGCGTGGAGCAGGTGAGTCTTGCCCTGTCCGGTTGCAGCCTTGAGGTAGAGCGGCGAAAATTGCGGCTGCTCGGTCGCGGCCATGCGTTCAGCCGCGTTCTTGGCAAGGACATTCGCCTCGCCGGTCACGAACGCAGCGAAGGTGAGCGATGGGTCGAGGCCGACGCTCGAGGTAAAGCCAGCGTCACCAATCGTGCCTGCTGCAACCGCAATCGCGCTCGCGCCATCATTGGCGGGACGGCGGCCATCGTCGATGCGCAGATCGGGCAATTGCCGACGACCAGGATGCACCTGAATGTTGACCTTGCGCACATCGCTGCGGACGATCTTCCAAGCCAGTTGCAAGCGGTCGTGGAAACGGTCTTTGACCCAATTTGCTGAGAATTCGGTCGGGAGGAAGAGGTCGAGGGTCCCCGATTCCTTGTTAATCCCGCCAACCTGGATCGGCTTGATCCATTGGCTATGGAGCTGATGCCCCAAATCTTTGCGCAGACCTTGTGAAATATCAGCCCAATCGGCTGCCAAATTCACTGCTTCTGCGTCTTCCATCAAATCATCATCCGTGTTCCGCCGCGTTGCCCGGGCTCCCCCCATCTTTGGGTCTATTTTCTGCACCATTATTGCACCACTCTCCATTCCCCGGCCGCACGGCTCGAAGTGATCAATACCCCAACTGGCAGGCAAAACCGCCCCGTCCCAGAGAAACAGAATTCTCCGGAAGCCCCCGTCTGCTAAGTTGTATGACGCCCAGACCGTCCCGCTCCGGGTGTGGCCCAATAATGTCGTGTTGCGCTGAGATCGCAAGGACGGAATTGCAATAAAAACGAAATAAACTTGTTGACTCGCCGCAACCCCGCAGGCGTGCGTTCAAGTGTTTGGTTTAACACATTATTTACATTATCCACCGTGCGAATCGTTGAGATTCCTCACATTCTCGGGATTCGCCAGGTCACAAAACTGACAAACGAAAAGGGCCGCGCCCATCGGCGCGGCCCATAATCATGTCGTGGCGCTCGAAACGAGAAAATGTCTCTCGTCTATCCGAGCCGAATCGCGCGAATCACACGCGCAAGTTTCAGCGAATCAGAGAGCGGCGACGCGCTTCGTCAGACGCGACATTTTGCGCGCGACTGTGTTCTTGTGCATCACGCCGCGAGCAACTCCGCGAGCGAGCTCTGGCTGTGCAGCCTTGAGCGCTTCAGCAGCGGCTTTCTTGTCGCCAGCTTCGCAAGCCAGTTCGACTTTCTTGACGAAACCGCGGATGCGGCTCTTTCGCGCGGTGTTCACATCAGCGCGGCGGTTGTTGCGACGAATGCGCTTACGGGCTTGTGGCGTGTTGGCCATAGATCTGTCTGTCTCGCGTTCTTGGTTGGCCGCAGGCGCGACCTGAATTTCATCTGGTTGCTCGAAAACACGGCGATTCACCGCCGGAAAGCGCGCCACATAAGCCCGCAAGCCATGAAAGGCAAGTGTTTGGTGAGGTGTACTGGCGGTCAGGCCCGTAACCTCTCACTTCTGACACACCGGGCAATACCAAGTGCTGCGCCCGCCTTGAACGATCCGCCTAACCTTACCGCCATCCGCGCGGTGGCACGGTTCTCCGGTCCGGCCATAGACATCAAAGCGCGTGGCGAAGTAGCCCAGCTCGCCATCGGGCGCGGCATAATCGCGCAAGGAAGAGCCGCCATCGCGGATCGAGGTTTCGAGCACTTCCTTTATCGCAGGCACCAATCGGGCCAGCTGGGGCTTGGTGACCTTGCCGCCTTTCTTCATTGGATGGATTCCAGCGCGCCACAAAGCCTCGCACACATAGATGTTGCCCAGACCAGCAACGATTCGTTGATCGAGCAAGCACAGCTTGATCGACTGGGTCTTGCCATTGAGCGCGGTCCTAAGATGCTCTGCGGTTAAATCCGGACCGAGCGGTTCGGGACCAAGGCTCGCAAATTGCGGCCACTGGTCGAGAGCATCGGTCTGCTCAAGGTCCACCGAGCCGAAACGCCGCGGATCGCATAAGGCGAAGCGGTGGCCTGCAGTTTCCATCACAAAATGATCGTGTGGGTCTGGCGCGTCGGGATCGATTCGCCAGCGCCCGCTCATCCCCAGGTGAAAGATCATGGTCGAACCGCGATCCAGATGTATGAGCCCATATTTCGCGCGGCGCGATAAACCCGTGATCGTCGCTCCGGTCATCACCTGAACGAGCTCGGGCGGGAAGGGACGACGCAGATCGGGGCGGTTCAGCGTCACGCGTTCAATCCGCTCTCTGTCGAGGAAACGGGCAAGACCGCGTACTGTCGTCTCAACTTCCGGTAGCTCGGGCATTCTTCTAAGGCTCGCTTCCGCTAGGTATCTTGCTTGCACAGATGTGCAAGCCGGGCGCAATAAACACGCCTTTATCACCCTTCCCGCAAGGCACAATTCCCTCTAGGGCACCTTGCATGAGCGAACAGACCGACGACACCGTCAGCTTTGGCTATGAGAATGTAACGCCAGAGGAAAAGACCCGCCGGGTGGGCGAGGTCTTCACTAGCGTGGCCAAGAAGTACGACATCATGAACGACGCGATGAGCTTTGGCATGCATCGCGGGTGGAAGGATCGCTTCGTCAAACGCGTGAAGCCCCAACCCGAAGAAGCCATCCTCGACATGGCGGGTGGAACTGGAGACATCGCCTTTCGCATGGCGGACAAAGGCGCGAATATCACAGTGGCCGACATCAATCAGGAAATGCTCGATGTTGGCGCTGAACGCGCGATGGAGCGCGATGAGGCCGAAGGAGCGGGCAGCCTCGTCTTCTCAAATCAGAACGCTGAAGAGGTCTCTTTCGCGAGCAACGCGTTCGATGCCTACACAATCGTCTTCGGCATTCGCAATGTTACCTTCAAGGATAAGGCACTGGCGGAGGCGCACCGTGTGCTGCGTCCAGGCGGGCGTTTTTTCTGCATGGAGTTTTCGACCACAGACTGGTCGGGCTTTCGCGAGGTCTACGATTTGTACTCGCACCACATCATGCCGCGCATGGGGCAGGTGATTGCAGGTGATACCGAAAGCTATCGCTATCTCGCCGAATCGATCCGCAAGTTTCCTAAGCCGCCTGAATTTGAATCGATGATCCGGCAAGCAGGTTTCGTGAACACCAAGGTCGAGATGATCCTCGGCGGCGCGGTGGCCATCCACTCGGGGTGGAAAGTCTGAAAAGATGACCTCGCCTGCAACGCACCTGTTCCGCCTTGCGCGCTGGGGCATCACGCTTGCCCGACGCCGCGCTTTGGTTGGGATCGAAGAAGATCCCAATGCGCCAACGCCGGTTAAACGTCTGGCGAGGCTCGCGCGGCTTGCGACTTTCACTTCGGCCAAGGGAGCGCGCGATTACGCTGGCGCCTTTCGCGCTATCGGCCCGGCCGCGATCAAGCTCGGCCAGTCACTGGCGACCCGACCCGACCTTGTGGGTGAGGAGGCTGCGCATAATCTTTTGAGCTTGCAGGATTCGCTGCCACCGGTTGCCTATAGCGAGATAAAGGCATCGATCGAGGCGAGCTTTGGCCAATCGGTGGAGCAGCTCTTCTCGCACATCGATCCCAAGCCCGTCGGTGCTGCCTCGATCGCGCAAGTCCACCGCGCCACCACCACCGATGGGCGCGAAGTTGCCGTCAAGGTCCTGCGCCCCGGCATCCGAGAGAAATTCGCAGAGGACATACAAACCTATGAATGGGCCGCCGCCCATGTTGAGGCGATGGGCGGAGAGGCGACTCGCCTGCGGCCCAGGCTGACGATTGCGAACTTCAAGCGCTGGACCAATTCAGAGCTCGACCTGAGGCGGGAGGCGGCCTCTGCCAGCGAGCTTGCTGAGGATATGTCTGGGGTCGGCGGATATCGCATCCCCACCATCGACTGGGACCGGACCAATGGCCGGGTCATGACGATCGAATGGGTCGAAGGGATCAAGATCTCCAAACGCGATGAGTTGATTGCGGCAGGCCACGATCTCAATTCCCTTGCTGAGCGGTTGGTGATCAGCTTCCTGACGCAAGCGATTAGCGCAGGCTTCTTCCATGCCGACATGCATCAGGGGAACCTCTTTGTTGAAGAAGACGGCACGATTGTCGCGATTGATTTCGGGATCATGGGCCGGATCGACCGACGTGCGCGGCAATGGCTGGCAGAGATCCTCTATGGACTGACCACTGGCAATTATCAGCGCGTCGCGGAGATTCATTTCGAGGCGCAATATGTGCCGAGCTACCATTCGGTTGGAGAGTTCGCGACGGCTTTGCGCGCGGTTGGGGAGCCGATGCGCGGCAAGCCAGTCTCCGAACTCAGCGTAGGGCAGATGCTCGATGGGCTGTTCGCCATCACGCGCGACTTTGACATGCAGACGCAGCCGCATCTGCTGTTGCTCCAGAAAACCATGGTCATGGTCGAAGGCATCGCGACGCAGCTCAATCCCGATATCAATATGTGGGACACCGCTGCGCCCTATGTCCGCAGCTGGATCCGCGATGAGCTGGGGCCAGAGGCAGCTGTCGCAGAGCGGATCAAGGAAGACACCGACACTCTGCTGCGCCTGCCGGGTCTGATCCGCCGCATCGAAGAGAAGTTCCCGCCCAAAGGCGGAGCGCCTGAACCCGCACCGCTTCCCGAAATCCGCTTGCTGACTGATCGCAGGGAGAGTTCTGGAGGCGGCTGGATCGGATATTTCATCGCAGGCTTGGTTGGCGCGAGCGCAGTCTTGGGCGCTAGTGTCGCGGGCCTACTCTGATGCCTCCGGCCGGAGCACCTTGGCTCCGATAAGCGCAAGGATCACCGCAATCGCCTCGACCGCCATTGGCTCGTACCAGCCTTCATAAGTCCCATCGAGCGCAAGGCTGAGCCCGCGCGCAGCCAATACGATGCCCATCAGGGCAGAGGTGACAAGCAAGAGCATTCCGTTTTGCTTCCATGCGCCAATCACAAAGGCTCCACCTGACACCCAGAAGAAGGCGGTGAAGTCGCTGCGGATGGTAGAGAGCCCACGATTACCATCGGGCAATACGCCAAAGTCAGGACCCATCTGGGTCGGATCGGTCAGAAAGCCGAAGCCGACGAAAATAAACAGTACGCCCATAAGGCCGATGATGACTCGCAAAGCAGTTTTCATGGATCGTTTCCCCCGTCCCTCTTCTACGCCTGTTTGAGGCGGAAACCCCTCTCACTCAAGCGGAAAAGCGAAGCATATTCTTAACCATATTCTCTCAAGGCCTTCGACAGGCTATGAAAGTGTTAAAGGCTTGGACTTGGCGGGCGGATAGAGGCTCGCTAGGACGGGGTCAGTTTCCGGAATTTAGGGAGTGAAGCAGGGATGAGCAAAGCGGGGCCAAAGGTCCTTCTTGTCGTGGGCGGCGGTATCGCGGCCTACAAATCGTGCGAGCTCGTCCGGCTGATCCGCAAGGGCGGGGCGGAGATCACCTGCGTCGTCACCAAAGGTGGCCAGCAATTTGTGACGCCGATGTCGCTCGCTGCTCTGTCTGAAAACCAGGTTTATACATCGCTGTTCGATCTCAAGAACGAGGTCGAGATGGGACATATCGAATTGTCGCGCGAGGCGGATCTTGTGGTTGTCTGCCCGGCAACCGCGGACCTGATGGCCAAGATGGCCGCCGGGATCGCTGATGACCTTGCGACCACCTTGCTGCTCGCGACGAACAAGCCGGTGATGGCGGTTCCGGCGATGAATGTGAAAATGTGGGAGCATGAAAGTACTCAGCGCAATGTCGCCTTGCTGAAGGAGGCAGATGTCACTGTCATGCATCCCGATGAAGGCGCGATGGCTTGCGGTGAGTTTGGCTATGGCCGGCTGCCCGAACCTTATGCGATCTGGCGAGAGATAGCGGGGCATCTCGGTATTGAAGTCGAAGATGAAACCCCGACCCCAATTGCAGCGAACGATGCGCCCGCAATAGAGGCAATCGAGGCTGAAGAAGAGGACGCGCCGGCAAGCGCTTTGGGCGGATTGCTTTCCAAGATCATCCCTCGATCAACCGAAAAGCGCACCGCTGAAGACATCGAAGCCGAATTCGACGAAGAGCTGCCGGAGGATCTTGATCCGGCAGAGTTTGAAGAAGAGGATATCGAATTCAATCCTGATTTCGAAGGGTCTCCGCTTGCGGCCAAGGGCAAGGGCAAGGCGGCGCCTCCGATTGATCCCGACGCGCTGAATCACGAACTCGACGAGCGCCGCCTCGCTCCTGAAGTGGAGCCCGACGAAGACGCGGCAGAGGACCTGCCCGCTCCCAAAAAGGCAGCCGCGAAGAAAGCAGCGCCCGCCAAGGCTGACGCGATCGAAGCGGACGAGGACGAAGTGGCTGCTGTTACCGTCGATGCAGATTACCGCCCGCTTGAGGGTCGTAAGATGCTCGTGACCGCAGGGCCGACTTGGGAATCGATCGATCCCGTGCGTTACATTGCCAACCGTTCAAGCGGAAAGCAGGGCTTCGCGATTGCCGCAGCCGCTGCCGCGCTTGGAGCCGATGTTACGCTGGTGGCTGGACCTGTCTCGCTCAAGACACCCGCAGGCGTAAGCCGTGTCGACGTCGAGAGCGCAGAGGAAATGGCGACAGCTGTCAAACGGGCGCTTCCCGCCGACGTCGCGGTGATGGTCGCCGCAGTCGCCGATTGGCGGCCCAAGGAATATCGCGACGAGAAGATCAAGAAGCGCGGTTCGGCACCGCCCGCTCTGATGCTGACCGAGAACCCCGATATTCTCACCAATGTCGCAGCCGGTTCAAAGCGCCCCGCATTGGTGGTAGGCTTTGCGGCCGAGACCGATAACGTGCTCGAAAACGCCAAGCAGAAACGGAAGCGTAAGGCGTGCGACTGGATCGTGGCCAACGATGTGTCTGGCGATGTGATGGGTGGTGACGAGAACTTGGTCCATATTGTTAGCGCTGACGGCGTCGAAAAGCTCGACAAGATGCCCAAGGCGGAGGTCGCGCTTGCGCTGGTTGAGCGGATCGCTGCTGAGCTCAAGGCGGAAGCTGCAGAATGAGCGGATCTGTAAAGGTTGAGGTTAAGCGCCTGCCTCATGGAGAGGGGCTCGATCTACCGGCCTATGCGACACCTGGCTCAGCTGGGATGGATATTGTCAGCGCTGAAACGGTTTCGATCGCTCCGGGCGCACGCCATCCAGTTGCCACCGGCCTGAGCGTCGCGATCCCGCAAGGCTATGAGATCCAGGTCCGCCCGCGTTCAGGGCTCGCTTTCAAACACGGCATCACCGTTCCCAACACGCCAGGTACGATCGACAGCGATTATCGCGGGGAGCTGAAGGTTCTACTGATCAATCACGGGGATGAACCCTTCGCCATTGCGCGCGGTGACCGTGTGGCGCAACTGGTGCTCGCGCCGGTCGTGCAGGCGGCCTGGGATGAGGTTGAAGAACTCGATGCAACCGAACGCGGTGCTGGCGGCTTCGGTTCAACCGGCGGCCACGCGAAACTCTGACTGCGAGCGGTGAGTCGCCAGCAGCGCTAGGTCGGACTGCGAAATGTGATCGAGGATGACCACTGACCCGCTGTTTCTGCTCCGTTGGCGTCGAGGGCCGGGACAAACCGAGCGCGGCGGATCAAGGTCCGGCAAGCCAGCTCACCTAGAGCGCGCGGGCCGCTGATCGCATTTACGACGCATTCTTCAGCCCGCCCCCTCGCATTGACTAGAAGCGTGTAGCGCACCGTTCCCTGATAGTCCTCGGCATTGCGAAGGTCGTTCTCACGCACCCAATTCTGTGGATCGCGTGGGACAGGCGGGCGCGCTAACGACGGCGGCGGAGGAGGCGGTGGTGGCGGTGCGGCTTCGGCAACTTGTTCGGGCCGCGGAGCGGCTGGTTCTGGCGCAGGCGTGGGCTCCGCAGCACGCGTAAGCCCAAGCCGACCTTGTTCAGCGCATTGCTTGAGCAAGCGAAAGCCTGCTGAGCTGCCTTGGAGCGAAACCGTCGCTAAATTCGTCTCGCCCTGGCGCAAGGTCAATATCCGAGATTGGCGAAAGGCAGCTTCGATTTCAGCGCCATCCGCGTCTGGTGCATAGAGCTGCTCACCACCACTCTGTCCATCGATGCGAGCTGGAAACTCGTCTTCATCGAAGGCAAAAATGACATTGCCCACAAAGACATTGCGGGTCGCGAGCCGAAACGAGAGACTTCCATCCGCGGTGCCGGTTTTGGTCATCACGACGCGCACACCATTCGGCTCAATATGGCGCAGTACACAGCGGCGGGATTGGGGTTGTTCAAGGATCGTCCAGTGGCCTAAATCCACATAGACGCGTTCGCCGGTCGATTGCGCCAAGGCGGGAGAGTGCACAAAGGCGAGGCTGGCCGCGAGTGTCGCGGCGAGCCATCCCGCCTTTGCTGTGTCTGAATGGCAGATTGCCCGGAAGCGTGCGCTTGGAATCATCTTGAGAGCATTATTGAAGGGTCAGTTTGGTTGTGCCAACCGCCATGCGACCAGTTGCCAACCAAAAAGGCGGCGCTGATCCCTTGCGCCGCCTTTCCGTCCCGTCCGTGGGTGTATTTCTCTTGGTTGCTCTGGTTTCGTATCGAATCCTCAGTCGACCTCTTCCACCTTCTTGCCGTCATCGCGTATCGTGATGCGCAAGGTCTCACCATTGCTTCCAGGGAAGTCGGTAAAGATCGCATCGACGAGGTTGGGAACCAGCTTTTGCAAGCGATTGGAGCGCGAGACTGCTTGCGCCTGACCTTCAAACAATCGTTCGCCGGTCGCAATCTGATCGATCTTCAACTCGACATCGCTGGTATAGACCGTGAAGCTACGCACTTGCGGAGCGGCGAGCCAAGGATCGTAGAAACCGAAGGCATAAGCTCTGCGGAAGCCGAATCCACGAGCTCGACCCCAAGGGCCAAAGAACGGGTCAGCTGCAAAACCGGTTGAACGAACACGCTCGCGTCCATTGTCGACCCCATAGTCGAACCGAACGAGCAGTTGGGCGTCCGCTGGCGTTGCGGCACGGCTGTAGCCGAGCTCTGCCATTTCAGCGGCAACCATGTCGGCATAGAGTCCAAACTCAAGCCCACCAGCAAGCGCTGGATCTTCGGCGACTACGGCAAAGCTTTGGCCTTCGGGCGTCGGCAATTGCGCCTGAAAGCGCGACACGTCGGCTTTGAAAGTAGGCGCACAGGCGGCCAGACCCAGTGCAATAGAGCTCGCCAGCACCACTTTGATTGGGCGATAAGTTGAGGCGCTTCGCTTGGTCATCTTGGTGTGTATCATGGCATATCCTTCGTCAAATCGCCAGTGCCGCCTCGCGCACCTCTTCACAGAGGCACACTTGGCTTGCTCAGAGCTTACGCACTGGCAGCGTTCGGCGGTACTGGAAACGCATGAACCCTATAATGCCCTGAACCCAGCAAAACGCGCTCAAAAAGAGGCAATTTGAACACCTTAAGCCGGTTCGTGTGATGACCCTCACACGCGATTCACCACCGCCGCATTGAGATAAAACAAAAGCCCTTAACTGGGTTTGAACGCGCTCGCAGCATGCGGCCTAAACCGCTTGGCGAAGTGGGTTCGATGCGCTTAACTACCCGCGAACGAGACCCAAAGCCTTATAGGCTGCGTCGAGAGTCGGCAGGCCATGCTCACGCGCTTGTGCGGCGCCACGCGCAAGGATTGCATCCAGCGCTTCCTGATCGTCCTTCAACTCCATGAAACGCGCATTGATCGGCGCAAGCGTTTCTACCAGGGCCTCGCCCAGCGCCGGTTTGAAGACGCCAAAGCCTTGCCCGCCATGCTGTGCCAGCACCTCGCTGGTGCTCTTGCCAGTGAGAGCCCCGTAAATGCCAACAAGGTTCTTGGCCTCCGCACGGCCTTCAAGGTCATCTTCATCAGACGGCAGCGGCTCAGGATCAGTCTTGGCCTTTTTGACCTTCTTCATGACCGTATCGGCATCATCGGTGAGGCTGATTCGGCTCATTTCCGAAGGGTCCGACTTGCTCATCTTGGCACTCCCATCGCGCAAGCTCATGATCCTTGCAGCGGTGGGCGGGATGTAAGGTTCTGGGAGCGTAAACAACGGGGCGTCTTCGGTGCAGAAGTCGTTGTTGAACTTCTGCGCAATGTCGCGGGCGAGCTCCAAATGCTGTTTCTGATCCTCTCCCACTGGCACATGGGTCGCTTGATAGAGCAACACGTCAGCGGCCTGCAGCACCGGATAGGTGAAAAGCGCAACCGACTGGCCTTCGCGGTTTTTGCCCGCCTTGTCTTTCCATTGCGTCATCCGGTTGAGCCAGCCCATCCGCGCCGTGCCATTGAGGAGCCATTGCAGCTCGGCATGGGCGGGGACCTGGGCCTGGTTGAACAGGATGGTCTTCGCCGGATCCACTCCGCACGCAACAAGCGTCGCGACCATCTCGCGCGTGTTCTGCGCCAGCTTTGCCGGGTCATGCGGCTGCGATAGCGCGTGCAAGTCCGCCAGGAAGATAAAGCACTGGCCACCTGCGGCCACCGCCTCTTCCTGCAGTTTCACATAATTGACGATGGCACCAAGGTAATTGCCCAAATGGGGCTTTCCGGTGGGCTGGATGCCAGAGACAACACGCATGGGTTCAGGTGGCTTTCTTTGTAAGTGCGGCGATGCGGGAGCGGTCGATCGCTCCCACCGCAAAGGCGATACCAAAATAGACGATGCCCGCCGTGCCAACCAGCACCAGCAGAGCCCCAAGCCGGGCAAGCAGCCCAGCCGAATACCAGTCCGTTAGCAGGTCGTTCGTGTAGAACAAGGCCGCTCCCATCGCAGCCGCTGCGAGTGCTTGGCGCGCGATGCGAAACAGCAGCTCGCCCGGCATCCGGTAATGGCCGCGCGCAGCGAGCACCGCAAACAGGAAGCCGACATTGATCCACGCGCCGACAACGCTTGCAAATGCCACTCCGACAACGCCGAAGCGGTCGAGGAAGGCGATGTTGAAGGCGATGAACCGGCCAAGTGACAGAAACGCCGCCACCACCGGGGTCTTGGTGTCTGCGCGGGCGTAGAAATTGGGCACGATCACCTTGACCAGCACATAGGCAGGTAGGCCGAGGACAAGCGCGGCCAGCACCTGCCCCGTGATTGCTGCATCGGTAAGTTCGAACCGGCCGCCTTGAAAGATCATCGTGACAAAGGCCTCTGCGCAGATGGCCAGCGCGACCGCCGCCGGGATAGTGAGCAGCATGGCCAGCTCAATCGCGTCTGACTGCAACCGCGATGCGCCTTCCTTGTCATCGCCGCCGACCATCTTGGATAGGCTCGGCAGGATCGCGGTGGAAAGCGCGATGCCGATGATCCCCAGAGGCAGCTGATTGAGTCGGTCGGCATAATTCATGTAGCTGACCGAGCCATCGTCGAGCTGGTTGAGGAAGAACAGCTGCACCAGAGTGTTGATCTGATACGCCCCGCCGCCAATCGCTGCAGGCAGGGCAATAATCGCTAGCCGCTTTACCTCTGGCGTAATGCGCGGCCAAAGCAGCCTTGGTCTGAACCCTTCGACCCGGACCCAGTAAAACAGCCATGCGAACTGCATGACGCCCGCGCCCATTACCGCCCAGGCGATGCCATAAGCGATCTGCTCAATGCTCGCGCCGGTGGTTGAGGCGAACCACTCGCCAGCCAAGAGCGCTGCGATCAGGACGAGGTTGAGGATGATAGGAAAGCTTGCCCCCGGCGCAAAGCGCGAGACCGAGTTGAGCATTCCGGTGAACAAGGTCACGAGGCTGACGAGGATGATGTAGGGGAACATGATCCTCGCGAAATCGACCGCAAGCGGATAGGTTTCCGAGTCAACCGGCTTTTCTGATAGTAGCCAGATCACGCCCGGCATCGCGATTTCGAACGCCGCGACGAGCGCGATCAGGATCGGCAGGAAGACGCTCAGCACATCGGCGCTGAACGAACGCGCTTCCTCCATCCCCCTTTCAGGATCCTCATGTCCGTGTAGCCGCTTGGAGAACATCGGCACAAAGGCGGCTGAGAAAGCACCCTCTGCAAACAGGCGGCGAAAGACATTGGGGATGATGAAGGCCTGAAACCAGGCGTCGGTCACTGCATTGGCGCCGAGCACGCGCGAGAAAATCATCTCGCGCGCCATCCCGGCGACGCGGCTGACTAAGGTCAGCGACCCTATGGTCCCGACATTTTTGAGGAGGCTCATTCAGCTGCCTCCCTCTCGCTTGCCAATGTCCGCTGAGCTTCGCGCACGCCCTATCGCCCTTCCTTAGGCCTTATGGCTAAGGGAAGAGGGTACCGTTTCACAAGCTCAGATCCGAACTTGGGTGTGGGATAGCGGTAAAGGCGCTTTCGTCTGCCCGCGTTAGGATGCAGGCGGGGCCGGAGGAAGATCGCCTTCAGCCGGGGCCGCTCCACCGGCGGCCTCTTCCTGAGCGCGCCGCGCTTGAAGCTGCTGGATGTAAAGACCGTTAAAGTCAATCGGATCCACCATCAGCGGCGGGAAGCCCGCGTCGCGAACTGCATCGGACACTACACGGCGAGCAAACGGGAAAAGGATGCGTGGGGCCTCTGCAAAAAGGAACGCGTGCGCCTGATCTTCGGGAATATTGCGCAGGCCGATCAAGCCGCAATAGGACAGCTCGACAATGTAAGCAGTGCCTTTCTCGCCTGTCGCATTGATATTGATCTTCAGCTCAACCTCGGTGACCTGATCGCCCTTGGGCTGGGCACCGATATTGAACTGGACATCAACCTTGGGTTGATCGGTCCATTGAAATACATCAGGTGCGCTGGGGTTCTCGACCGAGAGATCCTTCACATATTGGGTGATGATTCCGGCAGCGGGCTGATCGCCTGCACCCGGAGCGCCGCCAGCATTGTTGAGATCGGTGAGAACGTCGCCTTCGTCGGCCATGAGCTTTTGTCTTTCGTGTCTTTGAACGATGTAATCTTGCGCTTGCAAACGGGCTTACACTGCGACTCCGAAGAGCGCTTGCTCAGCTCGCAAAAAGTACGGCCGCGCGCCTAGCAGGGGCGGAGCAGATGGGCAATGGCGCTATTGGCCCCAATTCAATTGGCAGACTGAATCAGAGCTTAGCGGGAGTCGGGATTGGGCGAAAGTCCTCGGACCGCCGCAAATCAGCACCAGTTTCCTCGAAACTGCACGCGATTGGGCGTTGGCGAATTGAATTTGATCCCTATTTATGGGACGAGACGCATCTGGAAGATGTAGCTTACGTAACTTTCTTTGGCTAAAAGGTCGAGACCGGCGAGATAGGGTCGGGAACATTTGCGTAACAATTTGGTTCAGGTTTGCGCATCTATCGTGCGCGCGAACTCAGAAATGATGTAAGAAGGTATCAAGGTAAACCGTGCTTGAAATCGTCATCCTCGCCATGATCGCAGCCTTTCTTGGGCTCCGCCTCTATTCTGTCCTCGGCCGGCGCGCTGAACACGAAGAGGAGACGCTGCCCAACCGATTTGATGCCGGTGACGGTGTCGCCCCGGGCATAGCAGAAACGCGTCAAGCTGCTCCGGCTGCACCACAGCGCGCCATTGAGCTTGAAGGCGTGATGCCAGCGGTTGAGCGCGGGATCCGCGACATCGCCAATTCAGACAGAAATTTTGAGATCTCGCAATTCATGGGCGGCGCCAAAGGCGCGTATGAAATGGTGCTCGAGGCATTCTGGTCCGGTGACCGCGAAACCCTTCGTGACCTGTGCGATGACGATGTGTTTGATGGTTTCGACGCAGCAATCTCTGCTCGTGAAGAAGCAGGACACACGCTCGAGAACAAGCTTATCCGTATCGAAGAAACGCGCATCCACTCGGCCTCGCTTGACGGTCGTTTCGCTCGGATCGCGATCCTTTTCGTCGCCGATATTGCTGCTGTCACCCGCGACCGCGATGGCAACGTTGTGGCGGGCTCGCTCGATGACGCTATCGAAAGCCGAGACATTTGGACTTTCAGCCGCAACGTCTCTTCACGCGATCCCAACTGGGTGCTCGACGAAACCGACGAAGGATAAGCCTTTGACCTGGGGCCGCGCAGCCAGCCTGTCGCTCTGCGCATCGGCCTTGCTGTTTTCAGCAGGATGCAACCAGTCGCAGGTGGAATACTCGGTCCTTTATTGTATCGACGAGCCAGCGACGATGCAGGACGCCTTTGAAGGGCTGAGCGCATTCGCCACTTCGCAAGACTTCTGGCTCGACTTGAATGATAACCGGCACGACCCGTTGGCCCCGTTTGGGTCAGTCAAGGACGGGCAAGGCAAGGTCGTCGTTTTCACAGCATTGGATCAAGGTTATCTGATGCTCAACTTCTATCCGCCAGGTGGGTCGCAAACCGCTGCTGTCATCGACCAAGCCATTCAGGAAGCGATTGGGCCAATCGAAGCGCACTCTTGGGCAAGCAACGGCGTGGACGCCGACGTTTGCGAAGAGCAAGCGACCGGCGGGTGACCAGGGTGGCGCAGCGATCAGCAAGCGAGATAATCCGCCTCGAAGGGCCTGACACTCCGCATCATCATGGACGCTCGCTCAGCGCGGGCATCTTTGCCCTGTCGGCATTGGTGTTGCTCGCTGGGTGTCTCAGGCTTGTTCCTGAAGGCTCACCTCCGCGACCGGCCATTGCGTCACCGCCACCTTTGCCAACTGCCACCAGCGCTGCCTTTGCAGGTGTGACGCGCGGCCCGAGTGTCGGCGCGCTGCCGATCTCTAACTCTGATGCCAGCACGGCCCTGACCGCTTTCATCGAAAGCTGCCCGCAATTGCTCCGCCGCGAGGATGCGAGCGGCCTTGCCTATGGTGCTGATTGGCGTCCGGCTTGTGAAAGCGCAATCAATTGGTCGCTCGACGATGCAACGCGCTTTTTCCAGACCCATTTCGAAACCGCTCGTGTCGGCGATGGAAGCGCCTTTGCGACCGGCTACTTCGAGCCCGAGATCCTCGGCAGCCGCACCCGTCGGCCCGGATATGACACGCCCGTCTACGCTATGCCCGATGATCTCATCCGCGCTTGGCCCGCCGACACACCTGCTTCAGAGCGCAGCGGTCGCCCGCCGCTTGGCCGCTACAATTCGAACGGCAATTTTGAACTCTACCCCGACCGTGCCGCGATCGAAGATGGCGCGCTTGAAGGTCGCGCGCCGGTTATTGGCTGGGCGGCGGACCCGGTCGAGTTCTTCTTCTTGCAGATCCAAGGCTCGGGCCGATTGAGGACACCAGAAGGAGAGATCATCCGCATCGGCTATGCTGGCCAGAACGGACGCGGTTACACCGGGATCGGCGGGGTGATGCGCGAGCGTGGATTGATCGGTGAAGGGCCAGGGCAATATCCAGGCTCGATGCAGGGCATCATGGCCTATATCCGCGACAACCCGTCAGATGGCCGTGCCCTCATGCGGCACAACAAGAGCTGGATTTTCTTTCGCGAACTGACCGGCGATGGTCCTTTAGGCGCGCTCGGTGTCCCAGTGCGGCGTGAGGCTTCGGTGGCCGCCGACCCTGCCTTTGTCCCGCTGGGCGCTCCGGTTTTCCTCGATATGGATCGCGATATCGCTGATGGATTGTGGGTGGCTCAGGACACAGGCGGGGCAATCAAAGGCGCCAATCGCTTCGACACATTCTGGGGCGCCGGCGATGATGCAAGGGCCATTGCGGGCGGAATGAGCGCGCGCGGTTCGGCTTTGCTGTTGCTCCCCAAAGGCACGGTAGAACGCCTCGAGAGCGAGCCATGAGCATGGGGCGCAGCATACCGCGAGGTCTTAGCCCAGAGGAACAAGCGGCATGGGCAAAGCTCGCCGAAAGCGTGACGCCCTTAGCGGGGCGCAAGGTGCCTGTTCGCACGACCGGTGAAGTGCCGGGTGTCGGATCGCAAAGCACCTCCCAGCTCGCGGGCGCGATGGCCTCCAAAGCTGGCGCCAAACCGCAACCCAATCTGGCCAGCACGCCCAAACCGGTCCAGCCGCGCGCAACCAAGCGACTTGTTCCGACCCCTGCTTCAGCCGCGCCGCGGGCGTTCAACTCGCAACTTGATTCGCATTGGAATCGCAAATTGAAGGCCGGCCAGATTGCGCCGGACTATACGCTCGACCTCCACGGCCACTCGCTCGACAGCGCTTATGGTCGGATCATGAGCGGGATCGATCAGGCGCGTGCGATGGAGGCGCGGGTGGTGCTGGTGATCGCGGGTCGTGATCGCGGCGCCGATCCAGCTGATCGGGCTAGCAAGCGCGGTGCGATCCGTGCAAAATTGCTCGACTGGCTGGCGGCGAGCCATCATGCGGACGCCATCGCAGCGGTGCGCCGTGCGCATATCCGCCATGGGGGCGAGGGCGCATTATATCTGGTGCTCAAACGCCAGCGCTGATCGTTTCGCGGCTCCCTACCAAAACAGCCACACATTCATCAGCCTACCTGGCATCGCCATACTGAACATACCCGGGATCATCAGCGCGCCAAGATAAAGGCTCAGGACCTCCTTCTTATGCCCCTTCATGTCGCCGCGCCGCGCTGTGGCAACCAGCTTGTAAGACGCGATCAGCGTCATCGGCACAAAGATATGGATGAAGCTGAAGCTCCCGCCTGTTTTGATGAAGATGGCCGAGATTGCAGTCGTGACCATCAGAGTAACCCAGATCTTGCCAAGCCGCTTGTGCCAGGTTCCTCCTTTGCGGGTGAGCAGCAAATAGGCGCCCAGCGGAATTGCAGGGAGGACCGTTGCAACATGAATTACAATCGCGAGCGACCGCACATTGGGGTGATTTGGAGCAAATCCTCCCAGGCCTCTGAACAACGCGTAAACCGCGGCAATCGTCATCACAGTTCCCACGATCCAAACTGCGGCTCGCATCGTGGGTGAGATGTCAAAGCCACCTTGCTTGGCTGCCTTGTGGGTTGCCGCGATCTCGCTCGGGCTCTGGCGATTGAGCGGATGGGATGGGAAGAGGTCTGCAAAGGGCAGATATTGAACAAGGTTTGTCATGCGGCTGCTCCGAATTCTTACGATCTGTTCGTTTGTATTGGAGCCACAATGCCACTTGCCGATCGGCTATCAATCGCACTTGCGCGAACGGGTCCGGTTCTTCGCGAATGCGCCATATTCATTGGCAAATCAGCAGGTTTGGGCGCGATTGCCACTTTACGAAGCGCGAATGGGCAGGCAGTTTTGCTGTCATGAGTGAAGTTGCGGACAGTCTCGATACCCGATCCAAAGCGCGCAAGATCGTGATCGATCTGACAATCATGACCGCGATTGGCGTTGTGCTCGCTTTCATTGGACCGTTTGGCAGCTTTTCCGAGCCGCTCGCTTACAGGTTGGTTTCGTGGGTGACCTTTGCTTGGATCGGCTATGCGATTTACAGCTCTATCAATGGTGTAGCGGACCGTTTGGCGGATGCGCTCGCAATGCCGCGGATCTTCGCCTGGGCTGTGACCGTGATCGTCGCGACAGTGCCTATGACAGCGATTGTGTGGTCGATGAGATATGTGCCCGGTCCAGTGCCATTGCCGAGCCTCGAAGCAGCGCTCACCACTTATTTCTATGTGCTCGTTGTTGGCGGGGGGATCACAGCGTTCTTCTACATGATCGAAGATCGGCGCAGTCATGCCTCGAGTGAACATTCATCGGCAAAGGCAAAGGTGGAGAGCGAAGCGGATGCGGCTGCAAGCAGCGCGTCTGAAGAAACAAAGCCCGCCAATCCGCTGCTCGATCAGCTACCTGCCGCACTAGGCAGCGCAGTGATCGCGCTGGAGATGGAGGACCACTATGTCCGCGTGCACACGCCGCTCGGCTCGCATCTTGTGCTTATGCGACTACGCGATGCGATGGGGCATGTGGCTGAGATAGATGGCCGGCAGGTCCACCGATCTTGGTGGGTTGCCAAAGGCGCAGTTGAGGATGTGAAGCGCGACGGCCGCAATGTGAGGCTGGTCCTCGGCGAGCAACTAGAGGCGCCCATCAGCCGCGCTCAAGTCAGCGAACTGAAAGCGGCGGGCTGGATTTAGCCTTCGGGAAGGTGCTCCGAAATCCAACCGGCGACGATATTGCTTTCGGTGTCGTCAAGGCCGTGGAGGACAATCAAGCTTCGACCTCCATAGTCAAACCCCAAGCCCCCTGACATCACGGCGAGGATAGGAGGCAAGCTGTGTAGCACAAACGGATTGTTTCCGAACGCACCCGACGGGGCCGGGAAGCCACGCGGATTTCTGACATGCGCCAACTCGTATCGTTTTTGTTGGGATAGGAGTGGCATGCTCCAACGAGAGAGCAGAGCGGGGCCGTCGATCGCAATCTCGGCTTTCCCGCCAAGTTGCCAAGCCAAAATCATAACGACAAGGACCCAACCGACCGCCCAAAAAATCAGCCATACGAATAGGAACGCTCCAGCGCCGCCATCTTCGCCCAGAGCTGAACTAATCGCAGCCAATCCTCCTAACGTCCATCCGACCAGCCAGACTGAAAGGAACACAATGGCAAACCATTGCCTGTGGGCCCTGACGACAATCCAGGTCATGCCGCCTCGTTGCTCTTTGAAGAAGCGAGCGCTTGGGAGAGATTCGAAGTGATTCTCGTCCTGCATCTCCGTGGGCTAGCTTTGCTCCCAAAGTGGCGCAAGTTACCTTAGGCGCAACAAAAAGGCCCCCGACGCGGATTGCGCCGGGGGCCTTTTGTTAGTCTAGCTCACCAAGGTAAGCTGCGACCCTCGTCAGATATCGAAGCGGTCTGCGTTCATCACCTTGGTCCAGGCTGCGATGAAGTCGGTTACGAACTTCGCTTCCGAACCGCTTTCGGCATAGACCTCTGCCTGAGCGCGCAGTTGCGCATTCGAGCCGAAGATAAGGTCCGCGCGAGTCGCGGTGTACTTGGTCGCTCCGGTTTTGCGATCGGTGCCAACATACTCTTCGTCACCGCTGCCATCGACCGGGGTCCACTTGGTGCTCATGTCGAGCAGGTTGGTGAAGAAGTCGGGTGTCAGCTGGCCGACGCGGTCGGTAAAGACGCCGTGTCCGGTGTTGCCGCTGACGGCTCCAAGGGCACGCAGGCCGCCAACCAGAACGGTTAGTTCGGGGATCGAAAGGCCCATGAGGTGCGCCTTGTCGATCAGCATGTCTTCAGTCTTAACCGATGCTTTGGTCTTGAGGTAGTTGCGGAAGCCGTCGGCAAAAGGCTCCAGCGGTTCAAAGCTCTCCCCATCGGTCTGCTCTTCCGAGGCATCGCCGCGACCGCCAGTGAACGGTACAGCAACGTCAAAGCCAGCATCTGCAGCCGCTTTCTCGACCGCAGCCGAGCCAGCCAGGACGATCGCGTCAGCCATGCTCATCGAACCGCGAAGGCCGTCGATTGTCGCGAGCACTTTGTCGAGCTCATCCGGGTCGTTCGCCGCCCAGCCATTTTGCGGAGCAAGGCGCACACGGGCACCGTTGGCACCGCCGCGGTGATCAGACCGGCGATAGGTTGAGGCCGAAGCCCAAGCCGCTTTCACCAGCTCGCTGACAGTGAGGCCAGAGCCGAGGATGGCCGACTTGAATGCAGCGGCATCTGCGTCCGAAGGAGCGCTGCCTGCGGGGATTGGATCCTGCCAGATCAGGTCTTCAGCCGGGACTTCAGGACCCTGATAACGGACTTTTGGACCCATATCGCGGTGGCACAGTTTGAACCATGCGCGGGCGAAGGCATCGTCAAGTTGTTCTGGGTTGGCGAGGAAGCGCTCTGAGATCTTGCGATATTCAGGGTCACGCTTCAGCTGCATATCAGCTGTTGTCATGATGGTCGGAACCTTCTTCGAAGGATCGCGCGCATCAGGGGCCATGTCTTCCGGATCAGGATTGATCGGAGTCCACTGGTTCGCACCAGCCGGGCTTTGCGTCAGCTCATAGTCATATTTGAACAGCAGGCGGAAATAGTCGTGGCTCCATGAGGTTGGGTTGTTCGACCATGCGCCTTCGATGCCTGAGGTCGTGATGTGACCCTTGGTGATCTCTTCCGCATCGGTCAGCCAGCCAAATCCCTGCTGATGCAGCGCTTCGCTTTCGGGGCTTTCCGAGAAGGTGTCGGCAGGCTGCGCGCCATGCGCTTTACCAAAGGCGTGACCGCCCGCGACCAGAGCGACGGTTTCCTCGTCGTTCATTGCCATATTGGCAAAGGTGCGGCGCATATCGCGGGCTGAGCCCTCATCGTCATGCGGATTGCCTTGGGGACCTTCCGGATTGACGTAGATGAGACCCATCTGGATCGCCGCGAGCGGGTTCTCCAGTGTTGCGCCATCATCGGGACGGATGCGGGTTGCAACGCCTTCATTCACCCATTGGTCTTCGGTTCCCCAATAGACCATTTCGGGCTCATAGACGTCAGCACGACCGCCGCCGAAACCAAAGACCGGGCCGCCCATGCTTTCAATCGCAACGTTTCCGGCCAGAACGAAAAGATCAGCCCAGCTGATGCCTTTTCCGTACTTTTGCTTGATCGGCCAAAGCAGACGGCGCGCCTTGTCGAGGTTGCCGTTATCTGGCCAGCTGTTCAGCGGAGCAAAACGCTGTTGGCCGCTGCCTGCTCCACCACGGCCATCACCGGTACGGTAAGTACCCGCTGCGTGCCATGTCATGCGGATAAAGAACGGGCCATAGTGACCATAATCGGCGGGCCACCATTCCTGATCGTCGGTCATCAGCGCAGTCAGATCATCCTTCAGCGCCTGATAGTCGATCGCGTTGAAAGCGGCTGCATAGTCAAAGTCTTCGCCATAGGGGTTGGCAGACTTGCCCTCTTCGGTCAGCAGATCGAGCTGCGTTGCCTCTGGCCACCAATCCTTGTTGGTACGGCCCAAAAGTGTGCGCGTTCCACTGTCGCCGTGGAACGGACAACCGCTCATTTCACCGGTCTTAGCGTCCATCATTCTCTCCTGTAATGTAAAACATCCCTGCCCAAGACTCGGGGTTGTCCCCAAGGGCGATGGCAGGAGAATGATGGATCGGCGTTGACCAGTCCAATCGATTAAACTGCGCGCATTGATTGATTTTACCGATGGTGGCGGGGCTGCCGAGCGACGCTATTCAGAACGCACCGTATATATCGCCGATGGTGGCAGAACCTCGATGGATTGGCGGTCCAATTGGGCGAGCACTTCGCGCCAATCGCATCGCGGGCGCCAGCCAAGCTGTTCAATCGCGGCGCTGGCATCATAGATACGGTCGATGCCCTGTGGCAGCGGCCATCCGCGCTCAGCAAAGGCCCGGGTAAGTTCTGGCGCGTATTTCGCGATGACAGCGGGCGCATCGTCCGCCAAAGCGGCGCAATCATCGGGCTTGAAGGGCGTGGGGTGCGAAAGGATGAAACGCTCAAACGCCTCGCCTTGATGGGTCAGCGCAAGCGCGTGCCCCGATGCCACATCGCGCGCATCAATACCGCGGTGCATACGGTAGAGCGCCATTGCGGGGGCAGGCTCAGGAAAGCAGCGTGACATGCGCATCACCCGCACCGACATGGCAGGCGTTGCGGCCTCTTCGAGCAGGGCTTCGGCGGCGAGTTTGGTGCGGTGGTAGATGCTCTTTGGAGCGGGCGGTGTGCCCTCAGTCACCCATGTGCATTTGCCGGGCGTGATCGCGTTGCCATAGAGCGCGGTGGTGCTGGTGTATACGAAACGTTTGACCCCAGCAGCGCGCGCCAGATCAAATAGGGTCTGAGTGGCTTCCACATTGATCCGCTCAAACTCTGCATCGGGCACTAGGCCGACATGCGGAGCATGCGGTCCGGCAGTGTGAATGACCGCATCAGCTCCGTAGAGTGACGGATTGAGGATTTCTGTATCCGTGAAGTCCCCTATAGCGGCGCTTGTCGAGAACACATTGCGGTCGATCCCGATAACTTCGTGCTCACCCGCCAGCGCGCCGTAGATCGCCCGGCCAATGCGACCCGAAGAACCGGTGAGGAGGATTTTCATCCTGGCTACTCGATGGCGCTTGCGAGGCTTTCAAAGCCCTCGGCAAATTCGCGCTTGAAGTCTTGCACCACGCCGCCAGCGCTGCGCACTTCGGTGACGAGACCGACCCCTTGGCCCACGAAGTAAGAGCACAATTCCTGCGCCTTCGGATTGCCGCCGACCGCTGCCTTGTCGATTGCGCGCAGCACCGGTTCGGAAAGCAGCATCATGAGCGGCATAGGCAGAGCGGGCAGGTCTGCGTCTTCCCACTGCGCGTGCCAGCCCGAGCGCAATTGGCGCGAATATTTGCCGGTGCGGTGCTTTGAACGGATCGTGTCGCGGCTGGAGGCAGCGACCATCTTTTCGCGGAAAACCTCATGCGTCTCTGCCTCGGCCGTGGCGAGCCAAACGCTGCCGCACCACGCGCCGGCCGCGCCCATTGTCATCATCCCGGCCATCTGCTTGCCATTCATGATTCCGCCCGCCGCCAGCACTGGAATGTCCGCGCCGGATTGCTCAATTGCCGCGAGCACTTCTGGCACCAGGACGATGGTGCTGACCTCTCCGCAATGCCCTCCGCCTTCGCCGCCTTGTGCAATGATGAGATCAACTCCGGCATCGATCTGCTTCATCGCATGCTCCTTTGCGCCCACAAGCGCGGCCACCGGAATGCCGTGCTTCTTGCCCGCCTCGATCATCGCGGGCGGAGCGGTGCCGAGCGCGTTGGCGATCAGACGGACGGGGTGGTTGAAGCTAACTTCGAGCAGCTCTTGGCCAAGCGAGGTGTTTGGCCTTTGTGATCCTCCAAGCGGGTCGGTGCCGTCCGCATTGACGCCTGCCTGAGCGAGGATCTTGGCGGTCATGTCGCGGTATTGCGCCGGGATCGCCGCGACGATCTCATCCGCTGTGACTGAGTGGTCGACCGCCTGCACTTCGGGGATTAGGACGTCGATCCCGTAGGGTTTGCCGTCAACATGATCGTCGATCCATTGGAGTTCGGTTTCGAGCTGCTCCGGTGTAAAGCTCACCGCTCCAAGGACGCCAAACCCGCCGGCGCGGGAGACGGCAGCGACAACATCGCGACAATGCGAGAAAGCAAAAAGCGGGAACTCGCAACCGACCATCTCGGTCATTCGGAATGGCATCTATGGTCTCTCTCCTCTGGAAGTCTCTTGAGAGATCTCCGCTCAATTCTGTGTCCACGTAACGTGGCACATATCGATGCCTTGCGCGAAACTCTCGATTGGGCGTTCCCAGTATAATCAATCGCCGGACGACCGGACGAAACTCCGATAAAACCCAGTCGCAATTGCGGTCAAGCTTACCAGCCGCCTTGGTCAGTCTCGGGGAGACTAACTGCAGGGTGTGGTCTGAGTGCCAACCCTGATTACTGCAAATGGCTTGGTGCTCCATTTGGCTGAAGAACGAGCATTGATTTAAATAAAATTTTGATGAAATATATATTATGCAGAATCAAATTCGTGGTTTTGCCAGTAAATTGGTCATTCTCAAGGGATCAGAGAAATACCTTTCGATCGTTGGAGAAAAATAGTGGCTATATCACTTAGAATTGTAGGAATTTTTTATACTACGCAGGTCGATCTACCGGGAGGTAGCGGAACGGTCAAAGATGTTCTGGATGCAGCGCAGTCACAAATTACAGCTGGAACAAGTTTCTCGTATAGCGCAGTTAGAATAGGCAGCTATGAATCTCCCAATATGTTCCGATGCTTCAAGGAATCTCCATTCCAAACTGTGGCAAACAATTACGATTCTGGCGAATACGCACTTTTCGAAGACACTTCAGCCAGACCAGCATACACGGTTTGGCAGTATTACATCCGGGACGCCGATGGAAAAGCGGTGAATACTAGCAATCAATTCATACCGTATGATGACCCCGAGTTAGCCGTTGTGCATGACGGACAGTCGGTAATCTGGCGTCTCGTTACGATCGTTGCTCCAACGGGAAATACGAACAACCCACGCTATCATAAAGCTATCGCGCAGGTGGAGGACGCTCGGCAGGACGCTTGAGTGAAGTTCTGCTGGGTTTTCACGAGTTGGGCTGCAAGACTATCTTGCAGCCCTCACCGTCCGCAATTGGGGTTTCACCCCATCTGAGCCCGGTGCAGCAATTTCTGGTCCGCCAGCACCAGCGCCATCATCGCCTCCACCACCGGAGCGCCGCGGATGCCGACGCAGGGGTCGTGGCGGCCTTTGGTGACGACTTCGGTTGCCTCGCCATCAGATGTGATCGATTTGACCGGGGTCAGGATCGAGGAGGTCGGCTTGAACGCAACCTTGCACACAACCGGCTGTCCGGTCGAGATGCCGCCTGCGGTGCCGCCTGCATGGTTGCTTGCGAAGACCGGCTTGCCGCCCTTGCCCGGAGACATCTCATCGGCGTTCTCTTCACCGGTCAGGCGCGCCGCCTCAAACCCATCACCGATCTCAACACCCTTGGTCGCATTGATGCTCATCATCGCGCTTGCGAGTTCAGAGTCGAGCTTGGCATAGACTGGAGCGCCCCAGCCTGCAGGGACACCTTCGGCCACGCATTCGACCACTGCGCCAAGCGAAGAACCACCCTTGCGCGCAGCCTCGACCTTTTCTTCCCAGCGTTTCGCCGCCCAGCTGTCCGGGCAGAAAAACGGGTTCTGGTCGATGAAGTCGTAATTGATCGCATCGCGCTCAATCCGGTCACCGCCCAGCTCGCAGACGAAGGCAGTGATCTTGACCTCTGGAATGATAAGACGTGCAACCGCGCCTGCCGCCACGCGCGCCGCCGTTTCACGCGCCGAGCTGCGCCCGCCGCCGCGGTAGTCACGGATGCCGTATTTGGCGTCATAGGTATAGTCGGCATGTCCGGGGCGATAGCTCTGCGCGATGGCAGAGTAATCCTTGGAGCGTTGATCGGTGTTCTCGATCATCAAGTGGATCGGCGTGCCGGTCGTGACCTGCTCACCTTCGGCATTGGTGAACACGCCGCTCATGATTTTCACCTGATCGGCTTCGCGCCGCTGGGTGGTGTATTTGCTCTGCCCCGGACGGCGTTTGTCCATGAAGGGCTGAATGTCCTTTTCCTGCAAGGGCAGTCCCGGAGGCACTCCGTCGAGCACCACGCCAAGGCCCGGCCCGTGGCTTTCTCCCCAGGTCGTAAAGCGAAGCACGCGTCCGAAAGTGTTGAAACTCATATGATCAGCCTTAGCGGAAGTGGTGAATGTGTCGAGACAGCGCGTAGCAATCTCGCGATTTTCCTACACGCGCTTGCGGCGATATGTGTGTGAGCGATGACGAAATCCCTCGCCTCCCTCGGCAATCGCCTGACCCGATCAAAGGGCGTGCTGTGATCGATGGGTTTTTCGCCTCTGGACTGTGTGTCAAGTGTGTCAAACCCGAGGGAAAAGTCCTATAAACTGGGCCTGGGCAGCGGTGGTGGAGCTGCGGACAAACCGTGCGTCACGCTGGCTTTCCAAGACAGCTTGGGCCAAGAACTGCGCTCAAGCAGCAACGCGGTAGCGCGACAAGGACTCTATGATTGCAAAGCTCTCAGGCCGCTTGGACGAAACCGGCGAGGATTGGGCCATCGTCGATGTCCAGGGCGTTGGCTATCTCGTCCACTGCTCGGCGCGCACTCTGAGCGCTTTGGGCGAGATCGGAGAATCCTGCACCGTCCACACAGACCTGCAAGTGAGCGAGAACGACATGCGCCTGCTGGGCTTTGCCGAAAGCGCCGAGCGCGACTGGTTCCGCCTGCTGACCCAAGTGCAAGGCGTCGGCAGCAAGGTCGGCCTCGCTATCCTCTCCGCCCTCTCCACCGGAGAACTGCGCGATGCTTGTGCCGCGGGCGATGCAGCGAGCGTGGCGCGTGCGAACGGGGTTGGTCCGAAGCTCGCAGGCCGGATCGTTAATGAGCTGAAGGACAAGGCAGGCGCTCTGCCGGGTGGCGGGATGGCGGGCGTTGCGGTTGCTGGCGCAGCGGTCAGCGGCGGAGCAAGCAAGGACGCCGTGAGCGCTTTGGAGAACCTCGGCTTCAAGCCCGCTGTGGCGGCGCAGGCCGTGGCAAAGGCGCAAGCGGAACTCGGCGAGGATGCCGCGGAGGGCGACCTTATCCGCGTCGCGTTGAAGAGGGCGGCTGAGTGATGTTCGACAGCAAGGTCTCCAAATCGAAAGCGTACGCGGGCGAGATCAAGGGGCTTCTGGTTGGGAATCCAATCCGCCTTAATCGCGGTTTAGAAGGGAACTGGTCGTTCGATATCGGCGAACGGTTTGTGGTCAGAACAGACATTTGGCGTTTGGTCGGAGCGAAGCGGATCATCGTAACGAGCGAAGATGATGGACATCAATTCGGCCTTCCGGCGCCCTTGGATGCAGAGGCTGAGGCGAACAAAGCACTAAGTGACTACAAGGTCAGCGACGTTGATCTTGACATTGGAACGGGAGACCTTGCCATTCATGTCGGTGATGCCCTGAAACTGCAGGTTTGGACGACCTCGTCGGGCTACGAATCTTGGCAACTCTACCGTGACAACGAGTTCTTCGGTGCGATTGGGAGTGAGGGCCTGCGATGACCGACGCCGACCCACCCCTCCACACTCCCGACAGCCAACCCGGCGACCCGGACACGGCGCTTCGGCCCAAGTCGCTCGCCGAGTTCATTGGGCAGGAGGCGGCGCGCGAGAACCTGCGCGTGTTCATCGACAGCGCCAAGGCGCGCGGGGAGGCGATGGATCACACCTTGTTCCACGGCCCTCCCGGTCTCGGCAAAACGACGCTTGCGCAGATTGTTGCGGGTGAGCTGGGCGTCGGCTTTCGCGCGACCTCCGGTCCGGTGATCGCGAAGGCGGGGGACCTCGCCGCGCTGCTCACCAATCTGGAGCCGCATGACGTGCTCTTCATTGATGAGATCCACCGGCTCAATCCGGTGGTTGAGGAAGTGCTCTATCCGGCGATGGAGGACCGCGCGCTCGACATCATCATTGGCGAGGGACCCTCGGCGCGGAGCGTGCGGATCGACCTGCCGCCTTTCACGCTGATCGGTGCGACGACGCGGCAGGGCCTGCTGACCACGCCCTTGCGCGACCGCTTTGGTATTCCGGTAAGACTGCAATTCTACACTCATGACGAGCTTGATCAGGTCGTCACCCGCGGTGCGCGGCTGCTCGGCCTCGACATTGACGCGGCTGGCGCGCGCGAGATTGCGCGGCGATCGCGGGGCACGCCTCGGGTTGCGGGGCGCCTGCTGCGGCGCGTGCGCGACTTTGCGCAGGTTGCAGGTGAGGCGACAGTCACTCGGACAATGGCTGACGATGCGCTCACCCGGCTGGAGATCGACGCGCTGGGCCTCGATGCGATGGACCGTCGCTATCTCACCATGATCGCGACCACCTATAAGGGCGGACCGGTCGGTGTGGCGGCGATTTCGGCGGGTCTTTCCGAACAGCGTGACACGGTCGAGGAGGTGATCGAACCTTACCTCATCCAGCTCGGCCTGATCGCGCGAACTGAGCGTGGTCGGATGCTCAACGATGCCGCCTGGGAGCATTTGGGACTCGACGCAGTGCCCGCTCGCCGGGCTTCAGAGCAACCCGGCCATCAACCCGGAATGTTCGACGAAGATAGCTAACGTCGGCTCATTTTTCGGTCTCAAAACGGGACAGCGGCCCTGAAAAACGGCGCATTTGCGGGCTTTTGGCGCGTTAGCCGCCCGCTTTCATGGTTAACCGCATTGCTGTGATCCGCGCTTCAATCGCAAGACAGGGTTGGAATTGGTGAAGGTGCGGGTTGGCCGCATCGAGCCAAGACGTAACAAGGTGCGGATCATATGTCTGTTAAACTGGCTGTAGCAAAGCTCTCTGCCACGGCTGCCGGCGTCGCTTTGATGACCGGCGGTGCGGCGCAGGTCGCGCAAGAGGGTGGCGCGGTTCGAGTAGCTGAGCCGATGGAGACAGAGACGCCGTCCTACACGACGGATGTCGATGGCAAGCTGGTGGAGACAGCCCGGATCGGGAAGACTGCTGAGGTGGTTCCGCAAGTCCGAGAACCGATCTACATCAAGGACCCGCGCACCCGCGAATTGCCGCCTCTACCCGAACCCGAAGAGCGTCGCCGCCGGATTGTTGAGCGCACCATTGAGTGTCAGCCAATCCCTGGTGGCTTTGCAGAGTTTGAGCAAGCTGGCGCGAGCACGCCGCTTCCCGCAGGGGCAACCAGCGCCTATTTCGATCCAGAGGAATGCCCGCCAATCGCGCAGGTTGCGTTCGCTCCGGCTCCGCTTCCTCCACTTCCGCCGATCACTGGCGGTGGTGGCTTTGGCGGCCCGATTGCCGTTGGCGGTAGCGGCGGCTTCGGTGGTTTCGGAGGCGGCTTCTTCGGCGGTTTCTTTGGCGGAGGCGGCTCGTCTTCGGGCGATGTTTCGGTTGTGAGCACGACTACGACTAGTGGCGAGGTTTCTCCCCCGCCATCCTCAAGCGGGAATCCTGCGCCTCCACCTTCTTCAAGCGGGAATCCCGGCCCGCCGCCATCCTCGTCTGGCTCAACTAGTGGTGGAACCTCTTCGGGCATCGTCATCGATATCGACATCGACAATTCGACCTCCACCGGTGCGGTTTCGACCAGCACAGGCGGCATTTCGACTTCCACGACCTCCGGCAACGTATCGACCTCGACGGGCAATGTGAGCTCGTCAACCGGCCAAGTCTCCAGCTCTACCGGGGCGGTTTCGACTTCCACCGGGGCGGTGTCGACGTCGTCAGGCAATGTCTCGAGCAGCTCGGGCAATGTGTCCAGCTCAAGCGGGGCCGTGTCGACCTCGACCGGAAATGTATCGAGCTCTTCGGGTTCGTCGTCCTCGTCATCGAGCTCCTCTTCGAGTTCCTCGTCTAGCTCCTCATCGAGTTCGTCTTCAGGTGGTAGCGGTGGTAGCGGCGGCTCAAGCGGTCATCCCGGTACCACCACAGGTGGATCGAGTGGTGGCTCTGGCTCATCGTCGAGCTCTTCGGGCTCTTCCTCTTCCTCTTCGAGCGGCTCGTCTTCGGGCGGGACGACAACTGGCGGCATGACGTCAGGCGGTTCTACGGGCGGCAGCTCGTCATCTAGCTCATCCAGTTCCTCATCGAGCAGTTCTTCGAGTTCATCGTCGGGCAGTTCGAGCGGCGGGTCCAGCGGGGGCTCAAGTGGCGGGTCGAGCAGCGGATCAAGCGGTGGATCGTCGTCTAGCTCTTCGAGTTCATCTTCATCGTCGAGCAGCTCTTCCAGCTCCTCATCGGGCGGGGCGACCAGCGGTGGCAGTTCGGGCAATATGACCAGCTCAACAAGCTCGTCATCGACCTCGAGCTCTTCGTCTAGCTCATCTAGTTCATCGTCGACGGGTTCTACGAGTGGAATGACGACTACGGGTTCAAGTAGCTCATCCGGCTCGTCTTCATCGAGCTCCAGTTCCTCGTCGAGCTCTTCGTCGTCTTCGAGCAGCTCTTCGAGTTCTTCGTCGGGAGGCACTAGCGGCGGCACAGAAGTTCCTGCACCGCCGATGATGGCTTTGTTTGGTCTTGCCGCAGGCGCTATTCTTAGGCGCAGCCGCCGGAAGAGCGGCAGCATCCAAGGCTAAGAATCATCTGGATTAGATGACATTCAAGAGCCGCCAAGGCTCCTGCCGATACCACTTTGTGATGATGTGCTTGATGCCCTTTAGAACGGGCAGACCTGCGTGCAAGGTCATGGGATTGGGAAGGCCCTCCGGGGTCATGTTATTCCACACGAATAGGCTGCCGACTTTAGGCTGCAGGCGTAATCCAAGCCTTGGGAAGTCGGTCTCCCCACCCTCTCTGGGCGCGTGAAGGCAGATCATGGCCGTCCAGGTCCGCTGACCGCCCGCGAGCCGTTCTTGAGGCCAATAGCTGTCGCCATACATCATGTAGTCAAGGTGATGCTTGTACTGCTGACCAACCTGGTAGCGTTGCCCTTGCATTGTCTCAGAGTAATTGTCATCGATCCCGAGAAGGTCAGAGACATATAGCTCGACGCTGCGAGTTAGGGGATCGTGCGGACCGAAATGATGCGTTTGGCTCGTTCTTATCTTGTCGCGTTCAAAACCAGCATAGAGCGTTGAGGGGACGCATTCATGGTTGATGACTTTGACGATCTCTTTGCAGTCTTTACGCTTCAGAAAACCTTCGACCTGAAAAACTTCAGCACGTTTATGCTCCAACTGTTTGACGGCTGGATGTGCCACAAGGCGCTGCCGTACGAGCTGACCAAAATATGCCAGCTTGCGTGGATCGGCTCCGGGATCAAAGCTCTCAGCATCAGAAGAGTGACTGCGAGTGGCCATAACGTGAACATAGGTGGCGAAGGTTAATTTTGGATTTGCCTTGCCGCAGCAGCGATCCTTGGCCGCAGAAAGTTTGCTGGCTTGCCGAGAGCAGATGAAGCTTGATCGTTAGGTGAGCGCCTAGGGACCGGTCAGTCGGTCACGGCAGATAGCGCTTCCACTCTTCCAGACGGTACCACTGGGTGATCACATATTTGCTGCCTGCCTGAACCGGCAGCGCAGCGTGGCGGGTGTCTCGATTGGGGCGGCCGCGGCGATCCATATTGTTCCAGGTGACGAGTGTGCCGGGCTCAGGGGTCACCGTAAGACCGAGCTCGGAAAAGTCGGTTTCCCCGCCGGCTTCAACGGCGTTCAAATAGACCATCGCCGTCCAGCTGCGCTGCCCGCCGCGCAGACGCTCCTTCTGCCAGTGCGGTCGGTGCTCGAGTAGATAATCCTTGTGATGGCGATATTCCTCGCCGGGGCGATAGCGTTGACCCTGGATCGTCTCGGCATGGGCTCGCGAAATTCCCAAAGCCTCGTCGATCTTGCGCCCCAATGCAGCGGGCTCGATAGCATCCTCTGCAAAGAAATGGGTAGAGCTGGTGCGCACTCCCTCAGACTTGCGGTCGGCGAAGAGCGGCGAGGGGTCAATGTGCGTCTCAATGACTTCGATCAGCCGGTTGCACTCCTCGACCGTCACAAAGTTTGGTATCAGAAAGAGCTCTGCCTTTAGCCCACCGCACTCCACGGCATATGGGTTTGCTTTCAGCCGTGCACTTACCCGCTTTCCGATGGCGGCAAGTGCCCTTGGATCGGCCTTGGGGTCGACCTTTGGGCGCTTCAACAGCCTCGCAATGCGTTGCAACAATGCCATGGCTGATCTGCTAGACGACAATCAGTCAGCGGTCGTCAGCTCGCCCGCTTCGCGCCAAGCGATGATACCACCAGCGAGGTGCTGAACCGGCTTGCCGGTATGAGCGGCAAGCATTTCACCAGCTCTTGCAGAACGTCGTCCGGAGCGACAATAGAGCACGATTTCGCGACTATCACTGGTGTCCAATGACGCTGGGTCAAAACTGTCGAGTGCGATGTGCTCAGCGTTCGGAAGCATGCCTTCGGCGACCTCTGCTTCGGTGCGCACATCGATCAGCCGAATGTCACCAGCGTCTAACTTGGCGCGCAGCTGCTCGACTGAGAGATCGATAACTTGGGAAGGCGCGTTTGCGTCAGGCCCTTCTGAAGCGACCGCCAGTTCAAAGCCAAAGTTCGGGTTCTGATCACGATCTTCCTCATCGCTTGGAGTGCAAGCAGCAAGGCCGAGGGCAGCAAATACAATTATGGATGTGCGACCAATCATTGAAAGTCCCTATCAGTTAGGCCTCAAGCGGCCTGTTTGCGCAGCACGTAATGCAGAATGCCGCCATTGCGATAATATTCCATCTCGTTTGCCGTGTCGATCCGGCATAGAGCGGCGAAGCTGAACGTAGAGCCATCGGCGCGGATGACATCGATCTCAACGTCCTGACCCGGCTCCAGTTCCGCCAAACCTCTGATCGTAAACGTGTCTTCGGAGGTGAGACCGAGCGAATTGCGGGTCGCCCCATCCTTGAACTGCAGAGGCAAGACACCCATGCCGACAAGGTTGGAGCGGTGGATCCGCTCAAAGCTCTCCACCACAACCGCGCGCACACCCAGCAGGATCGTGCCCTTTGCCGCCCAATCGCGGCTTGAGCCGGTGCCATATTCCTTGCCGCCGATCACGATCAGCTGCGTGCCATCAGCCTTGTGACGCATTGCTGCGTCGTAGATTGGCATCTGCTCACCCTGATAGGTCGTGTAGCCGCCCTCGACACCTGGAACCATCTCGTTGCGGATACGGATATGGGCGAAGGTGCCGCGCATCATCACTTAGTGATTGCCGCGACGCGAACCGTAGGAATTGAAGTCCTTCTTCTGCACCTGGTTCGACTTAAGGTAGGAGCCTGCCGGCGAATCCTCCTTGATCGCGCCAGCGGGCGAGATGTGGTCGGTGGTGACACTGTCGCCGAGGATCGCGAGCGGTTTTGCATCGACGATGTCGGTGATCGGAGCCGGCGTCATCTCCATCCCTTCGAAATAGGGTGGATTGGCAACATAGGTGGAGCCAGCGCGCCACTGATAGGTGTCGGACGGCTGGACCGTGATCGCCTGCCAATGCTCATCGCCATCATAGACATTGGCATATCGCGTTTCGAACATCGAACGGTCGATATTGGCCGCGCGATGCTCTGCGATCTCAGCATTGGACGGCCACAGATCGGCCAGCATCACATCGTTGCCTTGCCTGTCCTTCCCGATCGGGGTCTCTGTGATGTCCTCGGTAACTGTGCCTTTGAGCGCATAGGCGACCACCAGCGGCGGAGAGGCGAGGAAATTCGCGCGCACGTCGGGGGAGACGCGGCCTTCGAAATTGCGATTTCCCGACAGCACCGAGGCCGCAACAATATCATTGCCGTTGATCGCTTGGCTAATCGGCGGTGCGAGAGGGCCTGAGTTGCCGATACAGGTCGTGCAGCCATAGCCAACAAGGTCAAACCCGATAGCGTCGAGATCGTCTTGCAGGCCAGATTTCTCGAGATAGTCGGTCACCACCTGACTGCCCGGTGCGAGCGAGGTCTTGACCCAAGGCTTGGGCTTTAGTCCTTTGGCGTTGGCCTTCTGAGCAACCAGACCGGCGGCGATCATCACGTCAGGGTTGGAGGTGTTGGTGCAGCTGGTAATGGCCGCAATCACGACATCGCCATCGCCAATGTCATGCGCTGTGTCAGCAACATCGACGCGGGCGGGCTCATCCTTTTTGTATACGCGCGCGAGATCGTCGTTGAACAGCTCATCCACCATCGGCAACGTCACGCGGTCCTGCGGGCGTTTGGGTCCGGCGAGGCTGGATACGACGGTGGAAACGTCAAGCTCAAGCGTGTTGGAGAAGACCGGCTCATGCTCCGGGTCGAACCACATGCCTTGCGCCTTTGAGTAGGCCTCAACGAGAGCGAGTTCGTCCTCTGTGCGGCCAGTGAGGCGCATATATTCGATGGTCTTTGCGTCGATTCCGAAGAAGCCGCAAGTCGCGCCATATTCGGGCGCCATATTGGCGATAGTCGCACGGTCGGCAAGGGTTAGCTCGGCAACGCCCGGCCCGTAAAACTCGACGAAGCGTCCCACCACACCGACCTTGCGCAGCATTTCGACGCAGGTCAGCACAAGGTCAGTTGCTGTCACGCCTTCAGCCATTTTGCCCGTCAGCTTGAAGCCGACGACTTCAGGGATCAGCATCGAAATCGGCTGGCCGAGCATGGCTGCCTCCGCTTCAATCCCGCCAACGCCCCAGCCAAGAACGCCAAGCCCGTTGATCATGGTCGTGTGGCTGTCAGTGCCAACGCAGGTATCTGGATAAGCAACAAGCGCGCCGCTTTCGTCTTTGCTCGACCATACGCCCTTGCCGATATATTCAAGGTTCACTTGGTGACAGATGCCCGTGCCCGGAGGGACTGCGGTGAAGTTCTCAAAGCTTTTCGAGCCCCATTTGAGGAAGTCATAGCGCTCTGCATTGCGCTCGTATTCGAGCGCCATATTGGCTTCCATCGCCTGCGCGTGGCCAAACTCATCGACCATGACCGAGTGGTCAATCACAAGGTCGACGGGGACCTGCGGGTTGATCTTCTGCGTGTCACCGCCCAGCGCCTTGATCGCATCACGCATGGCCGCCAAGTCGACGACGCATGGGACGCCGGTAAAGTCTTGCAGCAGCACGCGTGCGGGGCGGTATTGGATTTCATTGCCAGTGACCGGATTGGCCTGCCAATCGACAATCGCCTGAATATGTTCGCGCCCAACGGTGAAGCCTTCGTCCTCAAATCTGAGCAGGTTCTCCAGCAGGACCTTCATCGAGATCGGCAGCCTCGCGATGTCGCCCAATTGCTCTGCAGCCTTGTCGAGCGAGTAATAGTCGTAGCTTGTGCCGTTTACGTCCAGCGTCGAGCGGGTTGAGAGGCTGTCATTACCAGTCGCTGTCATGTCGTTTCATCCCATTATCTTGGCCATTTCCACGCGGCCAGGGCATTGGCCGTAGACCTGATTGTTATCAGGCAAAGCGACGACCTTTGCGACCATGGAAGTGCTAGAGAGGACCGGCGAGGTCAAGGAAAAGCGGGTGGTCAGTGCTCTTCGGTAGGTTTCTTGCGCGTGGCTAGCCAGCACCCGGCAACGATCAAGGCCGTCCCCGCAATTGTCGGCAAAGTCACGGCCTCGCGGAAGAAGGCCCATCCAAGCACGCTTGCCCAGAGGAACCCAGAATATTCGATCGGCACCAAGGCCTGCGCTTCGGCGCGCGCATAGGCCCAGGCAATCGCCATCGCTCCCGCAACCGTCAGCGCTGCTGCGGCTATGATCGGGAGCATCGACGAAGCGAGCGGCGCAGTTGCAAGCAGCGGGACAAAGAGCAGCAGGACAAGACCTGAAATCCCGCTGTGAAAGGTCGCGATCTCGATTGGGCCAGCTTGCTGCGACTGCTTTCGAATGACGACAAAATTGTAGGCATAGAGCAGGGCTGAGAACATCAGCGAGGCCAGCCCCAGCGTGATGTCCCGATCCCAATCACCCTGTCCGATTTTGCCTCCAATGATCACAAGTGTGCCGAAAAAGCCCAAGACGCTTGCCAGGATCGCTTGGGGTTGGATCACTTCTCCCAGCAAAACGCGAGCGAAATAGAGCGCAACCAGCGGCGAGATAAAGCTGATCGCAATCGCTTCGGCCAGCGGTAGTTTGGTAAGGGCATAGAACCAGCTCAACGCCATGAAAGCGGAGATAACTCCGCGCTCCAGGTGAAGCTTCATCGTTGCCTTTTCAGGCCATCCCCTCCACCGCCAGAGCCAGAACGGCGCGATGATCGCTGCACCGATAAGCGCGCGCAGGAGCGTCGCGGTGTAAGCACCTGTCGAAGTCGCCGCTTCCTTCATGAAAGCGTCCATCAGAGACAGGAAGCCAACACCTGCCGTGGCGGCAATATAGGGCATCAACCGCACAAACCGCGATGAGCCATCCTTGCTGGGCCCGGTTGAGAAGGATTGGGGGATGGACATTGCGCCGCCTCCTTAGTCACCTTGAACGCCAAGGTCACTCACTCCTTTGCGGCCACCTGTTGCCCGATTCATTCAAGTGAAAGGCCTTGTGCTTGATAGCAGTGGCTGAACGGGGATATGATGTCCTTGTCTTGCGGAGGGATCTCGCGATCAGACGAGGTCCCGTCTTACGGGAAGTCGATTATGCGCCATCGGGTTGCACCATATGCATTGGGTCTCGCAGGAGCGGGCTTACTCGCGAGCACAAGCATCGCGACCGCCGCATTCGCGCAGCAGATTGCTGACGTTGCGCAAGCGCCAGAAGATGAAACACCGACGCAGCAAGAGCCGTCCTCCCAAGCACCAGAGACTGCGAGCTTTGACGAAGCCTTTCCGCAAATGATCTCTGACCCAATGGTGCAGGGTGACCTCGCGCCCCCCGGACCGCTTATTCAACAATGGACCCTCGATGATGCTGCGAGCCTGATCAAGGTTATCGAAGGCATCGGTGCGGAGGGGCTTGATCCAGCGGACTACAACCTGTTGGAGCTTCAGACTTTGATGGCTGAGGGCGCTTCCGAAGAGCTCGACGCGCTCGCCTCACGCAATTTTGTGTGGCTCGTCGAAGACTTGCGCGACGGGCGCACGCCGATGTCTGCGCGCGAACAATGGTTCGTGATCGACCCCGATCGTGACACCTTCCGCACCGGCGACCTGTTATCCGAAGCGCTTGCCAAGGGCGACGTGCGCGGCGTCCTCGCCAGCCTTCATCCGACCCATGGCGACTACGCTGCCTTGCGCGATGAACTCGCGATGACACCGGTTGAGGATGCTGAGCGCCGCAAACTTATTCGCGCCAATATGGATCGCTGGCGCTGGTTGCCGCGCGATTTGGGGCGTATTCACCTCATCACCAATGTCCCTGAGTATCAGCTGCGGCTGACGGTCGGGGACCGGATCATCAAGAGCTACCGCACGGTCGTCGGCAAGCCAGGCCGCACCGCTACACCGCAGCTTGCCGAGATGATCGAGGGCGTGGTGTTCAATCCTACGTGGACTGTGCCTCAGTCGATTGTCGTGGGTGAGGGGCTTGGTCGCCGCGTGATCGACAATCCGGAGTGGGCGCGCGCCAATGGCTACACCGCGACCGAGGGCGCGAATGGGTGGATCACTGTCATTCAGCAGCCGGGACCGGGCAATTCGCTTGGTCGGATGAAGCTGGAGATGCCAAATCCGCACGCGATCTTCTTCCACGACACGCCTTCTCGCCACCACTTCAACAATGCCAACCGCGCGCTCTCACACGGCTGCATTCGCACCGAGCGGGCTTTGGAACTGGCGATGACGATGGCGATCCTGGGCAAAGGGGCGACGCGTGATGAGGCGGTCGCGATCGCCACTTCGGGCCGTTACACCAAGGTTCAGAACGAACGGCAAATCCCAGCGTACATCACCTATTTCACCATGGGCGTGAACATTGATGGAGAGCTGGTGACGTTTGAGGACATTTACGACCGCGACGCCCCGGTGCTTGCAAGTCTCGACGAAGCCCGCGTCCAGAACCGTTCGGGTGAGAGCGATGATGAGGTCATCGTGATCGAGAACAACCCGCTGGCTGGGGCTTAAAACGCCCCCGGATTGTGCCGCTGCATAGCGCTCGGATTGTCCGGGCTTAGCGTCTCCAGATTGAGCGCCAATTGCTCTTCGCGTGACAGCATCGCGCCGTTCTCTTGCAAGCCTAGACTGTCAGCATAGAGCAAACGCCCTCCAGACAGGTTCAGAAGGACCTCGCGGAACTTCTCGGTCCCGAACACGAAGCATCCCAGCGAACGGCCCATCCGGCCATAGCGTTCCAGATGCTCGGGCTCGGCATAGCTCGCGCGGTGCATCACGATGTAGCGGCGCAGAGCCGCGTTGTTGGTCTCGTCGAGCCCGCCCAAACGCACTGACGTGCCATAGCGTCCGGTGTACCACTCCCAGGTTACATAGGCGCCCTTGCTCGATGCGTGGGAGCCTTCGACATTGGAGTAGGAATTCAGCCAACCATCATGCTCTGGGTCTGAACCCTTGCCGTGGCTGCAATGCATCGCGGACACTTCTTCGCGCTGCAGATTGACGAGGTAGAACCGCTCGCGCGCGCTGTGGACGCCGTAATCGGCGATGCCGACAATGTCCTTGCGCCAGATCGCTTCGCCCGCCCGGTCAAGCTCGCGCTTGGCTATGTCGAACAGCACGCGATCGCGGGGGGTGCCCGCGCGAGGCTGTGCTGCCAGTTTAGCGGGCAGGGTGGGAATTGCTGCGGCACTTGCAGCAACCAGACCGGTCTTGAGGAGATCGCGGCGTTTCATAGTGACTATACTATCTACCCTAAGATGGAGTTCCGGTGAATCCCCCCTTCTTAAGATTCCTATCTAAGACGTCGCCTCATGGATCGCCTTGGCCGCCATGCCGAGCCTGATAACCCCGGGCATGTTGCCCTGGATCGCGGGGCCAACCTTGGCGAACTCTGCAAGTCGTGGATCATTCTCCGCCATCATCTTGGCAATGGCTGGCCCGGTCGGATGCAGGCGGCTCTTCGAGTTGAACGCGTTGGTCTTCTCATTGCCTGACAGGATCGCAGTGCTCATCAGATTGGCCATGACCGCGTATGGATAAGTGTCGGTCGTGTCGGTCAGCGGGGCAGGCGGAAGAAGGTTGTTCTTCTCTTCGTCAGTCTCAAAATTCGCCTCGATGAAGGCAGCCAATGCAGAGCTGTAAGGCACGAATGGCGACTGTGCGAGCTGCAGCGTGATTGTGTCGCCATCGAAGAAAGGTCGGCCATTGTTGCGTTGCTCAAACGGCACAGCGCTCGCGGTGCAATCGACAAAGAGAGTGTTTTGCGGGACTGAGACGCGCTCTTCGCCGAAGACAAGAGCGCCCGGTTCGACCGCAGTGACACGCTTGCCGCGATGGACGCGGGTTATCTGGCTGAGCAACGCAACCTCGGCCTCTGAGATCACCGCAAAGTGGAACATCTTGGGCGTCACTTGCGGATCAATGCGCAGCATCGTGCCCTTCTCGCCCAGCTTGGCAAACATCTCATCGCCCGTTTCCGAGGCCGCTGCCGCTTCTACCAGATCGACCTGGAACTTGATCAGACGGTCGAGGTGATGGGCGGCCGGTTGAAGCAGTTTGCGGTTGAACATCCAGCTGTCGCGCGGGCGCACCCAGTCGATGCGATCGGGAGACACTCCGGCCTCGAGCAGCCAGACAGCGGTGTCCATCGCGGTCTTGCCTCCGCCGATAATCGCAAAGTGTTCGGGCAGGGCCTCGCTGTCTTTCCAAAGGCCCGGCAAGTCACCTGGCACGGCGAAGCGCGCTCCTTCGGATACCTCGTAGCCCGGCTTATGCGTCGAGGGGACCGATGTCTTGAACCATGTTCCATCGACCAGCTTGCGCCGGACAGTGAAGGTCTCTTCCTCGCCTGAAAGGATGTGGCGTGCGGTGTGAGTGCCATCTGAGCCGCCTTCGTAACTCGTCAACGAGTGATAAGCGACACGGCCCGACGGGATCAGGCGTTCGCTCATCAGCTTCGAGTAATAGGCCAGGATCTCGGAGTGCTTGGCGAGCGGATACATGCCCGCATTGTGGCCATGCGTGTCGACCCTATCAGGGCACAGCTCCATCGAGTTGACGCCATAGGTCGCACTCGGTTGGTGCAAGGTCACGAAGGAATAAGCATCGTTCCAATGCCCGCCAGGCGCGGCGTGCTTGTCGATGATCGTGATATGGCAATCAGGGTCCTCATCGAGCAGGGTGTCCGCAAAAGCGAGACCAACCGCGCCGGCACCAATGATCAGATAGTCGGTTTCGTGATTGCTCATGGCATGTCCTTAGGAAAGCGAGAGGGAGTCTTTGACGCTGACCATAGCGTTTTCATCGGCCATAGCGAGCATGGAACGCGCGTGGCGCTCTGCCACAACGCTTTGATCATCGCCATAGCCCCCGCCAAGTGCAGAGGCGATGGGTAGGCCGCGCTCCCTAGCGGCGCGCACGACGAAGCGGTCGCGGGCTTCTAAACCTGCGTCGGTAAGGCTCAACCGGCCGAGCTTATCATCCACATGCGGGTCGACACCGGCTTGGTAGAGCACCAAGTCAGGCCGGAACCCATCGAGCATGCGCAGAAGGTGGTTTTGGAGCACGCTTAGATAACCGGCATCGTTCGTCTCATCCGGCAGACCAATATCAACGCTCGATCGGGCCTTTCGGACCGGGAAGTTCTTCTCCGCATGGATCGAGAGCGTGGCGATGTCAGGATTGGCGGCGGTGAGGCTGGCGGTGCCATCGCCTTGGTGAACATCGAGATCGACGATCAGGATACGTTTGGCATTGCCCTCAGCCAGCAAGCGGTTGGAGGCGACCGCGAGATCGTTGAACACGCAATATCCTGCACCCGTATCAGCAAGCGCATGGTGACTACCCGCCGCTGAGTTTGCCGCATAGCCATGCTCCATCGCGAGCTGAGCGGCGAGCCATGTCCCGCCATTGGTGTGCCGCACACGGTCGCGAATACGGATCGTAACCGGAAAACCAATCCGCCGCTCTTTCTCGCGCGGGACTTCCGCGCGGAAAACCTCGTCGACGTAAGCCGGATCATGCACCGCTTCGAGCCATTTGCGCGGCATCGGGTCGGGCGCGTGCTCGGTGACGGGCGCGCCGGAAGTGCGCAGGGCCTCCATGACGAGGTAGTACTTGTCGAATTTGAACGTCCCGTGCTCAGGACGAGGAGCCATGTAATCAGCGTGATGAACGACGTGGAGCATCAGTGTCGTTCAAGGACGAGATACCAGTCGTCCGCAAGATGTTTGACCACAGCGCACCAACCTTCTTGGGCCCGGTCGCAGTCGAACTCCGCATCTGGAGAGAGAGTGATTGCGTTCTCTGGCAAGCTGTCGACGCGCCAAAAACCGATAGACGATCCGGACGTCACCATGCCTTCTCCCCAACGCTCCAGTACGATGCTCTCCTCGTCGTAGACTGTAACGCCGCCTTCAAGGTTTAGCCGCTCGAAAGCTTGGCGATACTGATCCCATTTCTCTTCCGATGGGTCATTGGGCCACTCACTTTGCGGCAGCTCATATTGCGGATGGACGAAATCCGTTGCGATCCGGCGATAGACTGAGTCTCGAGCAGCCATCTCTGCAAGTTGATCGAACCCTGCTCGATTGCGATCAAACTCATCTCGCAGGCTCGCTTCCGTAGGTTGATCTGAGCAGGCTCCGGTAAGCACGCTGAGAGCTAAGTGGATCGCGAGTTTTCTCAAGCAGTAGGCTCCGACAAAGCCTTAAGCTCCACAAAGATCGCATCTTCCTCGCGGGCCGCAGCGTTCCGCCATGTGGTGGCGGTGTCGGCATTGAGCAGCTCACCGTCCGCTGTCAGCACCAGCAGGTTAGGGGTGCCGGGAAGGTCGTCCAAGCCAAATCGCTGCGCGATCTCCAGATTATGACCATCGCCCGTTTGCGGGTAGCCAATATTGACGAAGACCAACTCGTAGCGTTCTTCGATCAGCGTTTCGAAGCGCTCGGTTGCAAGCCATCCGGCGAGAGCGCGGCTGTCGTGGCACCAATTGGCACCCATCACCAGCAACACGCGCTTGTTGTTCTCAGCGGCTCGGGTAAGGGCTGCCTCGACATCGGCGCTGGCGTCTTCGGAAACCTCGTAGGAGCGGGCTTCGGGGTATTCGTGGCCCTTGAGCATGGAAGCGCTGCCGCCGACCAATAGAGCGGCCACTAATCCTGCGAGGATCGGTTTCAGCATCCTCGACTCGGGCCTATTCTGCCGCTTCGACTTCTTCGGCGTGGGGGTCAAACGCAACCGCGTCGCCAGCTTCGATCTTCGCGGCTTTCTCTTCGACCAGGCGCACAATGTGGTCGAGCATGTCTTCATCCTCGATCGTGTGGTCCTTCATGCCGGAGAGGTAGACCATGTGCTTGCCCGAGCCGCCGCCGGTAAGGCCGATATCCGTTTCGCGCGCTTCGCCGGGGCCATTGACGACGCAGCCAAGCACCGAAAGGCTCATCGGTGTCTTGATGTGCTCGAGGCGTTTTTCGAGCGTTTCGACCGTGCGGATCACGTCAAAACCTTGGCGTGAGCAGGATGGGCATGAGACGACGCGAACGCCGCGGGTTCTGAGGCCGAGTGCCTTGAGCATCTCGTAGCCGACTTTGACCTCTTCCTCCGGCTCAGCCGAGAGCGAGACGCGGATCGTGTCGCCGATCCCGGCCCAGAGCAGCGAGCCCATTCCGATGCTTGACTTGACTGTCCCGCCAATCAATCCACCCGCCTCGGTAATACCCAGGTGCAGCGGGCAGTCCACCGCATCAGCCAGGCCATGATAGGCGGCGACGGCGAGGAAGACGTCGCTGGCTTTCACCGCGACTTTGAATTCGTGAAAATCGTGATCCTGCAACAGCTTGATATGGTGCAGCGCGCTTTCAATCAGGGCTTCAGGACACGGTTCGCCATATTTTTCGAGCAGGTCTTTCTCGAGGCTGCCCGCGTTCACTCCAATGCGGATCGCGCAGCCATTGTCCTTGGCGGCCCTGACGACCTCAGCAACGCGTTTGTCACCGCCAATATTGCCGGGGTTGATGCGCAGACAAGCGGCCCCGCCATCAGCGGCTTCGAGCGCGCGCTTGTAGTGGAAGTGGATGTCCGCGACGATAGGAATGCGCGCAGCCTTGGTGATTTTCTTGAAGGCGGCGGTTGCTTCCTCGGTCGGGCATGAGACGCGGATGATGTCGCATCCCACATCCTCGCACCGACGGATCTGGTCGAGCGTCGCGACCGCATCCTCGGTTGGTGTGTTGGTCATGGTCTGCACCGTGATCGGCGCATTGCCCCCTACAGGGACGTCGCCCACCATAATCTGACGGCATTCACGCCGCTCAACATCGCGCCAAGGTCTTACAGACATGCCGTGCATATAGGCTCGGAATCATGAAGGGGCAATGACAGCCATTGCCCCTTCCATTTTCTCGAAACCGTATGTCGATTGGGGTGAATTACCAGCGGATCAGCGGAGGGGCCGCATAGCGCCAGAACACCGCTGCCACAAAAACCGGCGCAACATGCCAAATCCCGATATGGAGGATCCCATCGAACGGGCAGGTGATGTTGTAAGCAAGCGCGCCCAAGGCTCCGCTCGACAGACCAATCAGCCAGCCAGCGCGGTCCAGCGAAACCGGTGCGCCGCGGCGCAGGAACATGATCGCTGCCAGGGCAATGATCGAGCTTGCACCAAGTCCATAAGCGGCGCACTCCCAGTAATGGAGACCCGGATCGTCCATGCCCAGCCCATGGTGGGTATGGCCCGCCTCAACCGAAATGAGGGTGATGATCGCCGCGATTGGTAGGACCGCGAGCATCGCTGTGCTCCACACAGGGGCAGAGCTGCGCGAGCCGACGCGCGGTGTGGCGCTCGCAACCAAAGCCGCGGTGCTGGACGCACCGACCAGAGCCAGCAGTAGATTGCTGATCCAATAGAAGGGGGAGGCTTCGCCCGTAATCGCGCCGGTCCAAAACCCGAAAATCATGATGCATGAGATTCCCGCAACCAACGTCGCGAAAACGATCAGCGCCGCGCCATCGCGCGGACGAATGCGATTTACAGGGGTGACGTCAGCGGTCAGGGCCGCAATGAGGTCTTCGCGGGATTGTTGCTTTTCCATTTCTACCGTTCTTCCTCAACCAAGGTGGCAAGCTTCTTAAGGCCACGATGGATGTTCACTTTAACGAGGCTTTCGCTTTGCCCCGTTTTCTCAGCAGCTTCCCGGATCGAGAATCCGCCGATCTTCACCAATTCAATGACTGTCGCCTGTTTCTCGGGCAATTGTCCGAACAAACGGTCAAGACTGACACGCGACATCACAACTTCTTCTTCGCTTTCTTCTACGGCGTCATCTTCAAACAGTTCCTTGGCGTCGTGCTTGTAGACTTTCCGCAGATGGTCAACCCAGCGATAACGCGCAATGGCTGCAAGCCAAGGCAGGAATGGCCGTGATGGGTCCCAGGTTGCCCGCTTGGTGTAAAAGGCAATCAGCACGTCCTGCACCAGATCGTCGATCGAGTGCGGGGGAACGCGCCGTTTGAAATAGCGTTCGAGCCACACGCCAGCCTCAGACAACAGCACATTGGTGGCGGCTTTGTCGCCATCCTGAGCCGCTGCCATAAGGCGGGCGAATGTGGGCTCGTCGGCTACCATCGGTCCTTCCCGTCGCGGCTGAGCTTACCCAGCTTTGTTGCCGAAAGCGAGGTTCAGTGCCTTGTCTAGGCTGAAGATGCCAGGGCCGCGGCTGATGATGATCGTGGCAAGGGCCAGCACAGTGATATCCCAGCCGAAGAAGTGAGCCCAAGTCGGGAACACAAAGAACTGGATCACCAGAGCCATCACAGCGAGACCTGCAGCAGCAAAGCGGCTGAATAGGCCTGCGATCAGAAGGATGGGGAGCGCAAACTCGGCATAGACCGTCATCGGCACTGCGATATCTGGCGAGATCGGCAGGCCTGTGAACTCGTTAGCGAAGATGAAGTACTGCGTCGGATCAATTTCTAGCCAGGTGCCATCGACGACCTTCGTCTCATAGGAGCGCCAGAAGATAAGTCCGAGTGCAACGCGTGCCATGAGCAGTGCAGTGCTTTCGATCACCTTGACCGACAGAAAGTCGGTTACCTGGTTCCAGATCGTAATAAGTGGTGTTTGCATTGTTTCCTCCAAATATGGGGGAGCGGATGGCCGCTATTGTGCCTGAGAGGCCGCCCGCTCCCAAATGTCTTATCGACGGATCGGGGTCAGTGACCCTTTGCCCTTCGGCGTTTCGATGTTCACGCAGGTGCCTTTGTCGACATAGGTCCAGGCGTTACCCTGGTAGTCGCGGGTCGAGGTTCCGGCACAGCTTGTGCCTGGGCCAGCCGCGCAGTCATTCTCACCGGCGAGCGATACGCCGTAGCACTTTTCCTTGGCGCCTTGAGCGGCGACAGGAGCGGTGGTGAGGCCAGCAGTGACGCCGGCTGCAAGAGCGAGACCGGCGAGCGAGGCAATTGACTTGGCATTCATGGCATTTCTCCAGAAAATTCGTTTTATCTTGATCCCGCTCAAGGGGGGTGAGTGACGGGACTGATCGGAGTTCGCCCTGCCAAACGCGTTGGTTACATTCAGCCGAAAAAATCCGTGATTTCCCTCGGCATGAGAGGGTCTGGCGCCGACACCTTTTACGGAGAATGTAACGGCACAGCGCTGAACAACGAAACCTGAAGGACTTTATCCGCGCGATAATCTGCTAAGGAGGTTCATATGGCCCATTCGCACGATCCGATCCCACCGTTTGAAGGCTTTGGCCTTGGGCTAAGGCGCACCCATTATGATGACTTTCTCGACAGTGAAGTAGCGGTCGATTTCGTTGAGGTCATTAGCGAGAATTACATGATCGAAGGCGGTCGCCAGCTTCGCATCCTTGAACAGGTGCGCGCAAAGCTGCCTGTTATCTTGCACGGCGTATCGATGTCGATTGGCTCAGCAAGCGGTTTGAATCTGGATCACTTGGCCAAGCTCAAATTGCTCGAAGAACGGATCGATCCCCTGTGGGTCTCAGACCACCTGTGTTGGACCCGAACGAGCGCACACAATTCGCACGATCTCTTGCCGCTGCCGCTCACAGACGAGGCGTTGGACGCTGTATGCGCCAACATCGCGCAGGCGCAGGATGTGCTGGGCCGGGCGATGCTGTTCGAAAACCCGTCGAGCTATCTCACCTTCCCCGAGGATGAGCTTACAGAATGGGAGTTCCTGTCGGAAATGACGCGCAGGACCGGCTGCTATTTACTGCTCGATGTGAACAACATCTATGTCTCTTCGCGCAATCACGGCTTTTCAGCGCAGGACTATCTGGCCGGCCTTCCGCTTGATCGGGTGCGGCAGATCCATTTGGCGGGCCATGAACCCGCAACGCCACAGCGCGACATTATCATCGACACGCATGACCGTGCGGTCGCCGACCCCGTATGGGACCTTTATGCTGAGGCGATGCGTCTTTTGCCGCAGCCTGTTGCAACGATGATTGAGCGCGACGAGGACATCCCGCCGCTCGCCAAACTTCTTATTGAGCTTGACCGTGCACGCGACATTGCGGGCGGAGCGCAGCGGCCGGTTTTGGAACCTGCATGACCTCGCTTGCTGAAAAGCAGGCCGCGTTTCTGCGCGCGATCCATGACGACCGGCTCGCCCTACCTGACGGCTGGGGCAATTCTCAGGCGGTAGGCATCGAGGTGTATCGCGGCAATTATCGTTATGCGGTGATGGGCGCACTTGCTGACATATTTGAACGCACCGCGATTTATGTCGGAGAAGGACCATTTCGGCAGGCCAGCATGCACCACGTCATCCATAATCCGCCCTCAGGCTGGACGCTGGATGATGTTGGGGAAGATTTCGATCAGACCTGCGCGCAATTGTTTGCGAGCAATATCGAGGTGGCCGAGCTTGCCTGGCTTGAATGGCGCTTGCGCGATTTGGCGACCGCACCCGATGCGGACCCGGTCACGCCCGAGGCCTTTGCGCAAGCGAGTGCGGAGTTTGGTGAGGAAGATTGGACCGGGCTTACGCTCCAGTTCCAGCCACGCAGTGCTGCAAAGCTTGTTGGTCACGACCTTGAGGCCATGTGGCGCGCACTCGGCGAAGAGCCTCCGCAGAAATCTGCGGCAGAGCTTGCCACGCCGCAAACCTGTATCACTTGGCGCGAAGGAGAGCGGCCGACATTTCGGATGTTTGAAGCAGACCACGCCATCGCTTTCACCGCGATGAGCGCAGGGGGCAGCTATGCCGATATGATCGGTGCGCTTATCGGTGACAGCCAAGAGCCGGGACCAGAAACCGTGCAGAACGCGGCGATGCGTGCAGGCTCTATCCTTGGTCAATGGTTCAAGGAAGGGATCGTCACTGCGATCAATCCAGCTTGACTTGAACGCCAGCTCGTCCAGTCTTCATTGTCAACAGGAGAGGACCCAAGATGCTGACCAACGCCACCACCGAATTGCGCAGTGCCAAGCCGAGCCTCCTGATGCGCACGATCAAGTGGGTGATGGGTCGCCGCAAGCCGGTCTTCCCGCACACCGCCGACGCGTTTGAGGACTATATGGCAGCGCGGCCCCTGCCGAGCGACGCGCCGATGCCCGCCAGCTTCAATAGCAAGTTCCAGGTCGAACAGTGGGAGGCCGCGGGACAGAAGGTCATCACGCTCCACCCGAAATCCGGTCCTGGCGAGTGGCACATGCTCTATTTTCACGGAGGCGGTTTTGTCCTGCCGATGTTCAAGGAGCATTGGCCGCTCGCCGCTGCGATGGTTGAGACATGCGGGGTCAGCATCTCGCTGCCGATGTATGAAGTCGTGCCGGAAGCCTCTTATGCGCGTCAGGATGCGGTCGCCGATGCTGCCTTTGCCAAGATCGCCGAGGCCCATGACCCGGCCAAGATCATCCTCAACGGGGATAGCGCGGGCGGCCATATGGCCTTGTCGCTGGCCCTGCGGCTGGCGAAGGCAGGCGGCAAGCAGCCGGGCAAGCTCGCTCTGTTTGCGCCTTGGCTCGATGTGACCATGGCCGATCCTGCAATCGCAGCGGTCGAGCCGCATGACATCATGCTCAAGATAGGAACCTTGCGCTCATGCGGGAAGATGTTTGCAGGCGACCGCAATCCGGGAAGCGCGGAATGCAGCCCGATTTGCACGTCCGCTGCCGACTTGGCTCTGCTGCCGCAGACTCGGATCTGGACCGGGCGGCACGACCTCTTCATCGTGGATTCGAGGACCTTTGCGAGCAAATTGCGCGATGCAGGCGTGGATGCGAAGCTCTACGAATATGAAGCCGCGCCGCATGTCTTCATGGCGATTGTCCCTACGCGAGAAGCTAAGGACACGCTGGCGCTTTTGAAGGGATTTATCACTCGCTGACGCGGGTGGCCCGGCAACGCGACTACGAAACGCCGAAATTCTCTCCCGTTAGCTCCTCGGACAGCGTCCAAAGCGCATCCGCCGCTTGGCTGTCGAGAGCATAGCTGCGCACCCCGCTGTTGCGGCTTTCATCGTCTTGCTGCGCGACATGGCAGTCTTCACAATAGACGCCGCCTGTTCCCTCAAGCTCCTGCGACGTCGCAGCCCAGACCGAGGTTGCAGCACCTTGCGGGATGGTCTTGAACTTGAAGTCGGGATCGGACGCCGTGACGTTCTGGATCAGTGCCTGCTCCTGCTCTTCGGTCAGGTGGCGGCTGAGATTGGTGTTAATCCCACCAGGATGGACCGCATAGGCATGGATGCCTGTATCGCCAAAGCGATCTTCCAGCCCGACCGAAAAGAGGATGTTTGCGCTCTTCGATTGCCCGTAACTAATCCACGGATCATATTCGCGGCGCTCGAAATTTACGTCATCAAGCGCCACTGGGCTGATGAAATGCCCCCGGCTCGATAGGTTCACAATGCGCCCGCCGCCTGAGCTGTCCGCGCCTTTGGCGAGCAGCGGCATAAGGCGGCTGGTGAGCACAAAGTGGCCCAGGTGATTGGTGCCGAACTGGCTTTCAAAGCCATCCGCCGTCATGCCCTGCGGTGTCGCCATGATCCCGGCATTGTTGATGAGCACGTCGATCTTCTCGAAGCGCTCGGCTGCCTCAGCGCCGCATGCGCGGACGCTCTCTATCGAGCCCAGATCGCACAAGATCGTCTCGACTTGCTCGCTTCCCGTCTGCGCGCGGATCGCATCGGCAGCCTTGTTAAGCTTCGCCTGATCTCGCCCGGCGAGCACAACATGCGCGCCTTTGGCGGCCAGCGCTCGGCTGGTCTCCTCACCAAGGCCTGAATTGCCGCCGGTCACGAAGACTGTCTTTCCGGTGAGGTCCTTGCCCTCAAGCACTTCATCCGTGGTCGTCTCTTTTCCAAACGCGCTCATTGTCCTGCTCCCGGTCCCAAAATTGTTGCTTGGAGCAATGGGCCGAGATGGGTTAGCGATGCAAGCTATGAAAAAAGCCATTCTTGCTGTCGCTGCGGTCTTGGGGGCCGCTTTCCTGCCTGCAAACGCATCTGCTGAGGATCACATGGATGAGAGCGCCGAGCCCAAATGGTCGATCGCGATCCATGGGGGTGCAGGCACAATCCGCCGCGACCGGATGACACCGGAGCAAGAGGCGGAATACGAGGCCGCTTTGCAAGAGGCGCTGGATGCGGGCGCTGAGGTGCTCGCCAATGGCGGAACTGCGATGGAAGCGGTGCAGGCTGCGATCATCCCGATGGAGGATTCGCCGCTGTTCAATGCCGGGCGCGGCGCGGTCTACACATGGGAGGGTGAGAACGAGCTGGACGCCTCAATCATGGACGGAAGCGACCGCAGCGCTGGCGCGGTGACGGGGGTTCGGACGGTGCGAAACCCGATCCTGCTCGCCGATCGTGTGCGCACTGACAGCCCGCATGTCTTCCTGATGGGCGAGGGCGCGGAGCAATTTGCGCTTGAACAGGACTTCGAAGTCACTCCACCCGAATGGTTCGAAACCGAGCGGCGCCGCGAAAGTCTTGAGCGGATGAAGGCCAATGCGATGAGCGCGCTCGACGTTGATCACAAATTTGGGACGGTGGGCGCGGTGGCGCTTGATATGCACGGCAATATGGCTGCGGGCACTTCGACCGGCGGCATGACCGGCAAGCGTTGGGGCCGGATTGGCGACGCGCCAGTGATCGGCGCGGGGACCTATGCGGACAATCGAAGCTGCGCGGTGTCAGCGACCGGCTGGGGCGAGTTCTTCATCCGCGTCGGCGTGGCGCAGGAGATTTGCACCATTCTACGCCAAGCGCGTCAAACCCGCTGGGTCAGAATCAGAGAAGGAGAGGATCAGGCATCCGAACCGGATGCTCCTGCCGAGATGAACGTTGGCGTCGCGCAAGTGATTGCAGACGACGTCATGGCCGAAGTTGCCGAACTCGGTGGCGACGGCGGGATCATCCTCGTCACGCCCGAAGGCCACACAATCTACTCGTTCAACACCGCCGGCATGTATCGCGGCCGCGCGAACAGCGATGGGATGAATGAGGTTGCGATCTTTGGCGGGGAAGACCGGGTTTCAGAAACCCCGGACCACTAAACTAGACCCGCTCGTGCTGAGCTTGTCGAAGCACTGTCCTTCTTCTTCGAGCGCCATACTTGTCAAAAGAAGTACAGCCCTTCGACAAGCTCAGGGCGAACGGGTCCCTTTGGGAATGGTCTTACAATTCCCCCAGATCACACCCACGCGCTTTTAGGATCGGTTTCATTTCCCAAAACGCCGCCGGTGTCCGGGTGAGCGGGATATAGGGGTGCAGGTGGTGGACGATATGGAACTGCATCCACATTGATCCCCAATTGCCGACCTTCGATTTCCACGCGCGCGAATTGCGATAGCGGCTTGTCTCATTGCTCGGATGATGCGGCGCCCAACTTAGGAAGAACACGATGTAGCTGATCGCTATTTGGTAGGGCAGCCACCATAGGAAGAACGCCTCCAGCGCATAACCATTCCACGCCAGGGTCCCTAGCAAAGCGATCCAAGCGATCTTGTAGGCAAGGCTCAACAGCAGCAGATCAGGGCGGTTCGCGCGGTAGAGCGCGGCGGCATAATCGTGGTTGCGCTTGGCATTGGGCTGGCGCTGCTTGATCGTCTGCCAGATCGCGGACCACGGCCCGGGAGCCTTGGTAGTGATGTCGACGTCCTTCTCCGGATCGTTGGTGTGGCGGTGGTGGTCGAGATGGGTGATGCGCAGAACCTCGAACGGATAGATCAGCATCCAGCTTGTTGCGTGCCCGACGAACTCATTAAGCCAGCGCAGCTTCGTGCCGGGTCGCCCGATAATGTCGTGCTGTGCTTCGTGGGTCGGCAAGTAAACGAGAGCCATGTTGACCACCGCAATTGGAAAAGCGACCCACAGCGGCAGGATGTCCATGAATACTAGCGGCCAAAGCGAGAGCCACACCGCCATGTTGCCAAAAGCCCAGATCACCGCGTCCCACGGGACCATGCCTGAATGTTTGCGCGCGATCTTCAGCTCAAGCCTTTTAAGCTCCGCGTCAGAGAGCTGCGATAGATCGTCGGGCAGGATTGGGGTTTGCGCATTCATGGTTCGGCTCCTCAGATCCAGCGACCGGTGGTCGTGGCGACGAGGCCCCATGCACCGCCCACGATCAGCGCGACGGTAAACGTCGAGAGGCCAAAGGGTGCAAGCACACCCAGCGCCTGCATCCCTTGATCGATCAGCGGCACTAGGAAGGCGAAAGCAAATATCAGCGGCAACACCGCGACAATCAATTTGAGCGCACGTTCCATGTCAGGCGGCCTCCTCTTCGTGTGATATCGCATTGGTAAGCGCGATAATGCGTTCCAAAAGTTCTGCGCGAAATTCCTCTGCCGCATCGCTGGCGAGCACACTGTAGAACCCCCAGCGCTGACGGCGCAGCATCTCGTCATCGTCAATCGCCTGCGAGAGCCAATCATCGAGCGGGGCGCGATAAGCGGTGAACATCTGCACCGCGAGATCGCGCGGGCACAGATTTCCTCGCAAGAGTCCCAGATCACGCGCGGCCTTGCAGACTTCCTCTGCCATCTCGACTGAGCGCCGCGCGGCGCGGGCGCCTGCATTGTCGCGAGTGGGGTGATACGCAAAGGCAATACCCAACCGCTGCAAGGCAATGAGAGCGCCTGTACTGTAAGCGGCGTCCGCGATTAGCTCGGCATAGGCGGCATTGATCACGGCATCGGCCATTTCAAGCGGCGTCGCGGCATTCTTGAAGTCCAGCCTCGCCCAAGTAGCCTCGACTGAATGCTCTGCCATCGCGCTGATGATGGCCTCTTTGTCGCCCACAAGGTTGTAGAGCGTGGGAACGGTCACACCTGCTGCTTGAGCGAGTCCGCGCGTGGTCAGCGCGTCATAGCCTTGCTCGGCAATGATCGACCGCGCCGCAGCAATGATCCGTTCCTTGCGGTCGGCGATCGATTGTTCGCGTTTGGACAGGGTGGCTGTGATCGTCATGCCCATGGATTAGGACATTGATGACCTTTTATCAATGATAAAATTTTATCATCGATAAAACTAGAGGGTCTCATGATCCAGCTTTGCTGTTGCCCCTCGCTGGCGAGCAAAGCGGGCAAGTTCGCGTCCCACTTGCTCGAGCACCGCTTCCTCTTCCGGCACCACTCGATCTCCGCCCATTCCCGCAGCGCGGAAATAGGTCGCGAAGGCAATCGGAGAGCCGCCGGGTGCATCGACAAAGCCGACATCGACATAGAGGCGCCCCATGCCCGGCCAGATCGAGGTCCCGGTTTTGTCACCTGCAACCCAGGTCTCGGGCAAGCCAGCGCGCACGCGCCTTCTGCCGCTGCGTGTGTCGATCATCCATTGGCGCAGGGTCGCCTTGTGCTCGTCTGGAAGGACATCGCCAAAGGCAAGCTTGGCCACGGTTTGGGCCATGGCGACAGGTGTCGTTGTGTCGCGCACCTCGCCGGGCGGCACATTGTTAAGCTCAGGCTCTATCCGGTCGAGCCTGCTGACATCGTCTCCGATCGAGCGCCAGAACGCTGTGAGGGCTTCAGGCCCACCGAACTCGCGCAGCAGGATATTCGCTGCGGTATTGTCCGACCATTTCTGCGTGAATTCCGCCAGCTCACGCAAGGTCGCGCCCTCGCTTAAGCGCCGTGTGGCGAAGGGGGAATAAGATATGAGATCTTCCTCGCTCCACCGTACCAGCCGGTCCGCGTCGTCTTCCCCCGCCGCGTCGCGCGCTAGGGTCATAGCGGCTAAGGAAAGCTTGAATGAAGAGCAATGGCCGAACCGCATGTCGCGATTATGGCCAAGTGATAGGCCGCTTCCCGTATCGAAGATCTCCACACCCAGCGTGCCACCCGATGCGGCTTCAATGATGCGCAGCGAGGATTGTGAACGACCAAGCGGCGTGCGGTCAGAGGGAATGCAACCGCTAGCTGCCAGGGCCACAGAGGTGCCGATTGCTGCATGCACAAAGCCTCGCCGATCAAAGCTCATGAGTACTTGTCCGCTTTACGTACACCAAAGCGCATATCCCCTTCGAGTTTGGCGCGCAGCTGACCGTAAAATGCCTCAAGGAAGGCACGCTCATCGCCCGCTCCCGGATCCCAGCCAATCTTGCGGCAGATCGTTTCATGGACCGCAGCAAGTGCGTCAGGCTGTGCATCGCGCAGCATCCGCTCCAATGTCTGCAATTCGTGTTCGCCATAGACGGAGAGCTCATCTTCACCGAATTCGTAACGCGCCCCGGTCACCGTGCTCGAGGCTTCGGCGACCGCGCCTTGTGTTGACAGAGCCTCGGCAAGCTTCGTGCGCGGGGCGTCGACGACCCAGGTACCCGCAATCACATCGCCGGCCCTCAGCGCGTCTTTGTTGAAGAACGGGAAAGTCATGAAAACGAGGAACCAGATCATCCCGGCAATCCCAAAACTGCCCGCATCACCGCTTGGCGCAACCAGAAGGAAGACAAGTGGCATGAAAAGTTCGATATCGCGCAAGAGATTGCGCGCCACTATCGCTTCTGCTGTGAGCCGTCCGCCATTCCTCGCTGCCACTCGAATCCCGACGATACGTTTGCCCAAGGTCGCACCGCGTGCGCCAAGCTCAAAGCTCAGGAAATAGCCATAGCGGGCCATAAAGACGAGCAAGATAAACAATATAACGACGAACTCACCCGCGCCAGAAACCTGGTTGTCCAGCGCTTGGGTCGCTTCTTGCAGCACCCCTCCGAAGACGTAGGCAAGGAACCAGATAATCAGCACCATACCGATGCCTAGGATGAGGAAATCGAGCACAAGTGCGCCGAGACGGCTCCCGCGTGATGCGATCGTGACGGGAACCGCGATCCCCTCGGGTGTGACCAACATTCGCCGACGTTTTTCAAGCTGCGATGTTGCCGCCTGATAGGGCACTGCAGAGGCGCTTGCTGTGTTCATAATGTCTCCGCCTCGGCGCTCTCATTCGCTTCTATACGAGAAGGGAAATAGAGGAAGAAATAGGCCAGCCAGAATGCAAGGAACGCGCCACCAATCACAAAGCGGGCTTGTGCGCCGTCGACCAATTGGCGAGGGAAGGCTTCAAGCAGGGCTGCCACGATCATCATGATCACCACACCGACCATCACGATTGCGGAACGTCTGCCGCTGGTTGACGCCGCTTCGAGCACCGATTTGTTACCCGGAAACGCCATTGATCTTCCGATGTGAAGTCCGGCGGCTCCGGACAAAAGGATCCCAAACAGCTCGGTGGTGCCATGAACTGAAAGCCAAGCGGAAAACTCGACGATCAAACCTGCTTCGTCAAACAACCACAACATGGCTCCTAACAGCGCCATATTATGCACCAGCAGCATCAGCGAAGGGATACCAAAGGCAAAGCCGAGCGCGAAGGCAAGGATGCACACCCCGGCATTGTTGCTGAACAGCGAGGCGGCGAAGATTGATAGGCCGTCAGATGAGGTCTGCACCTCCAAGGTCGCCATCAAGTCTTCACGGCTTGCTCCGGGCACACGGGTGCTCGCAAGGTCGCTTGGAACGAGCCGGAAAAACCAGGCTTCGTCGCGCGCCACCAGAAGCCATCCCACGACGGTTCCTGCGACCATGACGAACAGCGCAATGCAGATGTCGAGCCATATCTCGCGCACCGCGCGGCTCCACCCACCAAAGAGAAACTCGCGAAACCAGGCGAAAAAGCCCTTGCGCGGGCCATAGACCTGAAACCAGGCGCGTTGGACAAGGTTTTCCAGATAGCGCAGCGTCGCGGCGTCAAGGCTCGTTTCGCGCGCCACCGACAGACTAGAAGCGGCTGTGCGATATAGGGTAGGCAGCGCTAGCAGGTCTTCGTCATCCACTCTGCGCAGGCCGCCGCCTTCCATCCGTGTGACGATATCTTCAAGCCGGCGCCAATCGCCCTCGCGCTCCAGCCGAAAGCGGTCTGAACGAAGCGCTGCGCTTTCAATATCTGCAGGAGCGGAAATGTCGCCACCGCCGCGTCCCAACCAATTGGAGAGCTTGCGCGCAGGGCTGACCGAGGCGGTTTTTGCAGGCGCGTTCATCCGATCGCCTCGCTGTTCTTGATCATGAAATACTTGTCGATGAGATCATATCCGATCTGGCTATACGGAGCCTCGATCACATCAACCCCCATGCGCCGCAGCCGTTGCAAAACAACTTGGCGTTGATGCAGCAGGGTGTCGGCGGTGACAGAACGAGCAAGGGTCGCGATATCCTCGGGCTCGCGCCCGATAAAATCCTCAAGATCATGATCGGCGATGGTGACAAACAGGACGAGGTGTTTGGCGACCAGTCGCCCAATGCTTTCAATCATCATCTCCGCCGCAGTCGGGTCGGTAAAGTCGGAGAACAGCACGATCAGCGATCGGCGCTTGAGCTTTGCAGTGAGCGAGGCCAGCGCGAGCGTGAAATTGGGCTCAGCCGCATCATAGTCGAGCCCGGCTGCCGCGCTTTGCAGGCGGTGAAAGGCGCGGTAATCATTGACGAAGGGCGTCATCACCTGAGGGCGCTGCGCGAAGCCAAACAAAGCAACCTTGTCCCCGCCCTTTAGGGCAACATAGGCGCAGGTGAGAGCGGCCGAAACCGCCCTATCGATGCGCGGCATACCGTCGACCGGCTCGCACATTGCTTGCCCGCAATCGAAGGCAAAGACGATCTGATTGTTGCGCTCGCTTTCATTCTCACGCGCATAGAGATGGACGTGCCGCGCGCTCGCCTTCCAGTCGATCCGGCGGCGATCCATGCCTGGCTCATATTCGGTGAGCGATTCAAACTGCGTGCCTTCGCCGCGAATGCGCCGTGCGATCAGCCCGGTCTGAGCGTCCCGCAGGAAAGTCTGCAAAGTCTTCGAGCGCACCGGCGAAAGGTCGGGCCAGATGCGCACTTCTGTCTCTTCAAGCACCTTTTGCTGCTGCCGCGCCCCCAGACCCAGCGGCCCGGTCCAGCGCAGCCAGGCCGAGGTGATCTCACCCGTTCCGCGCCTATCGGGCTTGGCTTCGTAACTGCCGCTATGCGCATCCGCATCCCTCACCAAGGACATCGTTGCGCGCCCGCTGGGTGCGAGCCGTACGTCAAATTCGAGCGCTGCTTCGGGACTGCTGATAGTGTTGCGAGCGAAACGAGCGTGAACGTCGAGCGGCGTGGGCTGGCCGACCTCCGTGTCACGCGGGGCGATCACGTGCCATTCCTGCACTCCGCCCGCAATCAGCCCGTCGAGCACGATTAAAGCGACCAGTGACAATGCTGCGATCGGAGCAATCACCCAGAGCTGCGGAGAGATCGAAGCAATCACCAACGCAATCGGCGCGAAGGCCGCGATCAGCCACGCGGCACGCTCGGTTGGCACAAGAGGAAGGGTGAAAGTCGATCCCATCGTCGCGTCGCGCCGGCTTAGCGCGGGGCCTCCGTGCTTTCGACCAACTCAGCAACAAGTTCCTCGACATCGCGGCCTTCGATCTCAGCTGCGGGGCTGAGCGTTAGCCGGTGACGCAGAACCGGCACGGCGAGCGCTTTGACATCGTCAGGGATCGCATAGGCTCGCCCTTTGAGAGCAGCGCGGGCGCGCGCTGCGCCCGCCAGCATCACTGCAGCGCGTGGTGAAGAACCGACTGCAAGCTCCGGATGTTCACGGGTCGCGCGCACAAGCCGAACGACATATTGCGTGATTTCATCTGCAACCGTCACCTGTGCGAGCGCGCCCGATGCGGCGGCAAGCTTGGCTGTGTCAGCCACGGCAGTGACACCCAGGTCAGCGGGGCGCTGAGGCCCCTGACGCGAGCCATAGCTTGCAACGATCCGCGTCTCTTCTGCCTCATCAGGATAGGGTACCAGCAGCTTGAACAAGAAACGATCAAGCTGCGCTTCAGGAAGCGGATAAACACCTTGGTTCTCAATCGGGTTTTGCGTTGCGACCACCATGAATTGGTCGGCAAGCTTATGGGACTCGCCATCCAGAGTGACGCGACGCTCCTGCATAGCTTCAAGCAATGCCGCCTGCGTTTTGGGCGGGGTACGGTTGATCTCATCGGCCAGCAGCAGTTCACAGAAGATCGGCCCGCGAGTGAGCGTAAATTGGCTGGTCTGGAAGTTGAACAGGTTCGAGCCAAGAATATCTCCAGGCAGCAAGTCCGGCGTGAACTGGATGCGCCCAAAGTCGAGACCGAGTGCGGTTGCAAAGGCATTGGCGAGGAAAGTCTTGGCGGTGCCGGGAGGCCCCTCCATCAAGACATGTCCCTGGCTCACCATCGCCACGAGCAGCTGCTCGATTAGTTCGTCCTGTCCAACTATTGCCTTGGCCACCTCAGCCCTGATGGCTTCTGCAAGTGTGCGCAATTCCTCGAGCGACATTGCGCCGGTCGTGGTTGTACCAGCGGGGGCTGGTGCGGGTGCCGATGGAGACGGCTGGGCTGGGGAAGGCGGCGTAGCCGGCTGGCTGCCGGCATCTGTGTCGTTGCTCATCGTAAGTGGGTCCCCATTAGGTCTTGGTGTTCAGTTTAGCAGTCAGATCGCTCAAATCCCGCGCGGCACGAAGGATCTGTAGCGGCTTGATGGCATTGTGCAGTCGCGCAGCGCGCAGCGAAAACGGTTCTTCTTGCGGAAGGCGAATGGCGAGCGCTTTGTCGATCGTATCCGCGTCGGGATGGGCGATGCCCAAAGCGCGGGCCAAACGCCGCTCATGGAGCGCAATATAGGGGTCCGCGAGCAGACCAAGGCGATTGGCGCGGATAATCAGACCAGCCCCATTGGCCACCAGTCGTCGCTTTCCAAATGCAATTTCCGGCCCGCTAACCGCGCTTGCTCCAAAGCGCAGAAATGCGCGCCAACCGATAATGATCAGCGCAAGGATCAGACATAGGGTTGCGGCCAGGAAAGGCGGCTGGAAGGCGAGGGTCAGCAAGTTCATGGTTTCGCCAAAGCCATGAAGCGACATATCAAACGTCACATTGTTGACATCACCATAACCAGCTTCCTGAACGAGCGCGAGCGCGGCAGCGGCGCGGTTTGCATCAGCCAAGCCATAATTGTTCAACAGATCTGGCTCGACCACGAACATCGTCCAGTGCGAGTTTTCGTAATAGTCGCTCCCAGGTAAGCCGATCACATTGAAGGCAAGCATGTTGCCCGATGCGTCGATAATCAGCGGATCGAAAGTCGGATCGGGTTCAACGTAGAGCTTGGTATTGGTCGGCAATACGCCTGAAAGACCCAGCCCGCCCCAGCGCGACAGTTCGCTTGCTCCACTCGAATCAAGTTCGTGCGAGAAATTGAACGGTGCGGGTAGATCTTCCGTCCAGGATGCGCGGCCCGGGCCAAGCAGCTCCACCCAATCGCGTTGTACGCGCTCGCGATCTTCATCTGACAACTCGCCTGTGACCCTGCCCGTCGCCCATTTGGGTAGGATTACCAAGGTTGGACCGAAATACTGACGATCATCGAGCACCGCAGCCAGTTCCTCTGGCTCGGTGTTGCGGGGCGGGGTGAGGATCAGAAGATCAGGCGTATCGAGCCCTGCACGGTCGCGGCTGCGCTCAACATCGATCCCCTCATTCTCAAGAAGTTGGACAAGCCCAGCATAGCCGTTGAGGCCACGCGAATTGGCGTGCGCTGTGCCAGTTTGATCAGGTCCGCCCGTGTCGCCAGCCGCGATGAAGTAAAGCATCGCAAGAAACGCGGCGAAGCCAACAAGCACCACCCCCAGCACGGCACCGCGGGAGAAGGGATTGGCCCGCTGTGAAGGAGGCGGAAACTCGCTCATCCCCCAGCTCCCTGCGCTTGTACAGCTTCCCGATCCTCGATCTTTGTCAGTGCAAAATCAGCATAGGCCTTGCGAGCCGCATCCCAATCGGTCCTGTCAAGCGCGCGTAACGCAAACAGCGAGCGTTCGACCCGCTCTGCGATTGTTCCAAAAGCGCTGCGGGCGGTCTGTGATAATGCCGGCAAAGCGACAAGTTCACGCGCGGTGCTCGATGGTTCGACCCAATCGGGACGCGCGGTAGAAATGTGGCTCACACTGCGTTGGAGCAGCAAATGCGTCGCTTCGTCATAGCGTCCTTCAGCTGCCAATCGGTCTGCCTCTTCGAGCAGCGCAACGCTTTGCTCCGCGCTCGGGGCCCATTCCGGCTCGCTAATCGCTTCGCGATTTCTGCGACGGTTGCGGCCTGAGAGTGGACCGATCGTGCGTGCAATCATGTAAAGGACAAAGCCAACGACAACAGCGAGTAGCGCCCATTGCAGCCAAAACCAATTGGCTGCGAGAAGCTTGCCAAGAGGTGAGAGCACATCGCCGAGGAAGCTGAAAAAGCTCCTTAACGCCTCATCAAACCAGCCCGGCTCGCGCGGCTCAGGCGGAGGCAAGGGAATGTTTTCGATCGGCTCGAATTGGATATTCTCTGTGTCGCGCAGCTCGCGCCAGCCAGAAGGCTGTGCCGATGTCTCTGGGCCAATCTCAACCGGTGGAGCACTGGCGGCTTCGACGGCTTCTTCCGAGAAACCATTGTCCGGGGCTGGAGCGATCTCGATCGGGGGAGGAGGCGCTGGAACAGGGGCGAATGCATCCACCACCGGGGGATTCGACGGGCCCAATCCACCCGAAACACTCTGCGCCGCGTTCGTCATGTGGCCCTTTGGTGGCATGGGCTGCGCCGCGGTGCAACATGCTTGATACATAGATTTTTGGGGAGCGGTTGATGAAGCTGCCCAATGCAGGCTGATCAACCGCGTTTGCGGCCTTGTTCGTAGCTGCCTAAAAGGCGCAATTCCTTGGAATGAAACGCACATTCCTCTAGCGCCCGGTCAACCGCAGGGTCCCCTGGTACGCCTATAATATCGGCGTAGAATCGCGTTGCGGAAAAGCTTGTCCCGATTTGGTAGCTTTCCAGCTTGGTCATATTGACGCCGTTGGTCGCAAATCCACCCAGCACCTTGTAGAGCGCCGCAGGAATATTCTTCACCTCGAAAATAAAGGTCGTCATCGCTGGCTTGCCTTCCTCGACCGACAGGAAAGTCGGTTGATCGGCTAGGATGACAAAGCGCGTCATATTGTCTTCGGCGTCTTCAACATGGCGTTCGATGATCTCGAGATCATAAAGCTCAGCCGCAATCGCAGGGGCAATCGCGCCGATCTTTGGGTCGCCAAGCTCAGCCACATGCGCAGCTGCACCGGCAGTGTCGATGAAGTTTAACGGCACAATGCCGCGATCTCTCAGGTACTTCCGCGACTGACCGAGTGCTTGAGGGTGGCTGTAAGCGGCCTCAAAATCGCTGCCGTTCGAGCCTTTTAGCCCCATCAGAGCATGATGGATCGGCATGAAGTACTCGCCGACAATCGACAGGCCGCTTTCCGGCAGCAGGAAGTGAATGTCGGCGACGCGGCCATGCTGGGAGTTTTCAATCGGAATGATCGCTTGGCCGGCGCGTCCATCCTTCACCGCATCAAGAGCATCCTCGAACCCAAAACACGGCAGCGGCAGCGAATCGGGGCGCGCCTCCAGCGCAGCTCGGTGCGAGTTCGCTCCGGGTGAACCTTGAAACGCAATCGCATGCTCCGGCGCTTCCGCCGCAGCGGCGCGCAACTCATCGACGATCGCAAGGGCTGGCTTGGGAAAACTTCGCATGGCTGCCCCGCGGACTATAGTCCCACAACCTGACCGGCAAGGGGGCGATGACATGTGATTGCAATTCATGCACCAATTGGTGATGCGATTGGCCTTGCGCAGGGAAAAAGGGGACAGTAAGGGACCCCTCGGGATGACTATGGACAACAACTCATCAGACACGCCGACCTCCGATGCGGACTCGGGCGATCTCTTCAACACCGCCGCTGGCTGGGTGCTCTTTGCTGCTGGTCTGGGGCTGGGCCTCTCAATTGTGGCAGGGAAGATTTTCCACGGCACCGATCCACAACGGCCTGACCAATTGGGCTATGTGATTGAAGTGGCTGAAGCAGCGGAAGGTCCCGCTGGTCCAACCCTCGCCGAAGTGCTTCAAACTGTGACTGCTGCTGACGGTGAGCGGGTATTCGCCAAGTGCGCGGCCTGCCATACCGTTGATCAAGGTGGAGCCAATGGCGTTGGTCCGAACCTTTATGGCATCATGGGTGCCCCAGTTGGCGGCGTGTCAGGCTACAATTATTCCACTGCGATGGCCGGTTTTGGCGGATCGTGGACATGGGAAGAAATGGACGCCTGGCTTGATAATCCCCGCGGTTACATGGACGGCACGAAGATGGGCTTTGCCGGTCTTTCGAGCCTTGAAGATCGCGCGGCTGTATCGCTCTACATGAACGAAAACGGTTCGAATATTGCGCTGCCTGAATTCGTTCCTGCCGCAGAATTGGCCGAAGAGGATGCTGAAGCGGCGGTCGAAGCAGAACAGAATGTCGCTGAAGGCACTTCGGAAGAAACCGCTGCTGCTGAAAGCTGAACCTTCGCAAGATTGCTAATTTGAGGAGGGGCGCATGAGTTTGCGCCCTTTTTCGTATCCTGTGTCCGCTTACTCGTCGCGGCCCTTGAAACCTTGCGCCACAACATACCATTCCGATGATCCTTTGCGGCTGGCGGGGGGCTTGGCGTGTTTGACCGTTGTGAAGTGCTGCTTGAGCAACGCGAGCAGATCGGCATCGGTCCCACCGGCGAGCACTTTGGCAACGAATGCGCCGCCTTTCTCTAGGGTCTCAACCGCAAACCACGCGCCTGCCTCGACGAGGCCCATCGTGCGCAGGTGGTCGGTCTGTTTGTGCCCCACTGTATTTGCCGCCATGTCAGACAAGACAAGGTCAGGCGGACCTCCCAAAGCATCTTCGAGCGCCTGAGGTGCGGCATCGTCCATAAAGTCCATCTCAAAAATGGTGACGCCTTCGATCGGCTCGACTGGAAGCAGGTCAATCCCAACAACCTCGGCTTTGGGAGCCTTGGCGCGCACAACCTGCGCCCAGCCGCCTGGTGCAATTCCAAGATCAACGACGCGCCGCGCGCCTTTGATCAGCCCAAAGCGATCATCCAGCTCAATCAGCTTATAGGCCGCGCGGCTGCGATAGCCGTCGGACTTGGCTTTTTTGACATAGGGATCATTGAGCTGGCGCTCGAGCCAGCGAACCTGTGAGGCTGTGCGCTTCTTGCCGGTCTTTACACGGCGATCTGGGTTGCGGCCAGAGCGAGACATAGGCGCTACTTCACCTCTTCCTGATTACGCATTTCATTCAGCGCTTTGAGGCTGCGTTCGCTCTGGCGCTCTGCAGCCATCAGGCTTCGCAAGATACCTTCGCGAATACCGCGATCCGCGACGCCAAGGCGATCTGCCGGCCACAGGTCGAGGATCGATTCAAGGATCGCGCAGCCCGCCACGACCAGATCCGCGCGATCCTGGCCAATACAGGGCAACTCGCTGCGTTCCTGGGGCGACATGCCTGAAAGCCGCGAACTGATATCGCGCATCGAGAGCGAGGGAACGATCAGCCCATCTACCGCCTTGCGATCGTAATGCGGCAACTCAAGATGAAGGCTTGCGAGCGTTGTCACAGTGCCGGATGTTCCAAGCAATCTTATGTCGTCGCTGCGCGAAGCGTCGGCGATACGCTTGGCAAAAGGCGCAAAACTGTCGGACACGAGCTCGCGCATCCGAGCATAGCGCGCCAGACGTCCATCACGGTCCTGCGGTTCTGTTTGGCCTTCTGAACCCTCTTCACGCGCGACAGTGTCGGTCAGCGAGACAACGCCCCAAGGCACGCTTTGCCAGTCAATGATCTCTGGGATTTTCTGGCCCGGATGCAGCAGAACAAGCTCGGTCGATCCGCCACCGATGTCGAAGATCAGCGCGGGGCCATGACCCTCTTCGAGCAGAACGTGGCAGCCTAGCACAGCAAGTCGCGCTTCTTCCTCAGCGGTGATGATGTCGAGCACGATGCCGGTTTCCTGCTTCACGCGTTCAATGAAGGCTTCGCCATTGCTTGCCCGGCGGCAGGCTTCGGTCGCAACCGAACGCGCGAGGCGGACATTGCGCCGACGCAGCTTTTCCGCGCAGACCGCCAGTGCTCCAACGGCCCGGTCCATGGCCTCGTCCGAGAGGCGGCCGGTGGTCGCCAGATCCTCACCGAGTTTCACCACCCGGCTAAAAGCATCGATCACTGTGAAATCGCGACCGGAGGGTCGTGCGATCAAGAGCCGGCAATTGTTAGTACCAAGGTCAAGCGCAGCATAGGCTTCGCGGCGGTGGTGTAGGACACGGTTATTGGGTTTGGAGCTATGCGCGGCGGGCGCATGACCGCTTTGCCTCGTCGCGTTTGCAGAATGAGAGGCCGCGGTGGGCCTGCCATTGGCTTTCTTGCTTTGCTGACTGGAGCGCTTGTAGCGAAAATCGGCTACTTTGCCGGACTTGCCGCCCCTTTTTCTGCCAGCTTTCCTATGTTCGTCCGGCGGAAGCTGATCCGCCATAAGTCATTCTTTCATCTCACTGATGCGTACCTTGGCACCAGCACCTGACACAAAGGCTAACAGCGAGCGCGGGTGAGGGCAAGCGCGTGGGGCGCGGTTGGCACGAAAGCGTGAGCGACAGACCGACCTTGACCCAGACCGCGCGCAAACCTAACAGGCGCCTCTTGCGCGACCTAACGCGCTAATTCTGCGTTGCCGATATCAGGTTCTTGCCTGTAAAACCCAGATGCGGCGCTGTTGGTATTGCCCCGTCGTCTAATGGTAAGTTTCGACCAATCTTAATAAAAACAGGTACTTAACACGATATTTTTGTGCAATAAAGCGCTCGATTGGGGTTTTTGTTGCATTGCTGTAAAACGCGATGATCATGTCTAAATCGCCGACGGATCAACAGATTTTGATCTATCAGCTCTACGCTGACTACGGTCGCGCTGTGCTTGAAGCGCAAAGATTCGAAATCAACCTCGGTCTCACTCTTCTGTACTTAGAAGGACGGAAGCGCTCTCTCGTTAAGATGCGGTCTCGTGAAGAGGTCGATGCTCTTCTTGATGAGATTGATGGAGAAGCAATTGGTCGCTTGCTCTCGCGGTTGAGCGAGTTCCATATTCCGAAAGATGTCGATACGATTGAGTTATTCGAACTAGCAGCTGCAAATCGGAATACGCTCGTTCATCACTTCATGAAGGAGGAGGTTGAGGACCTCGACACAATCTCTCTGCGAAAGGCGATAGATCGTGTGGCTTCTTTGCAAGAGCCTATCATCAAGGCAAAGAACGAGTCAGAAGCATTGGCTATAGCTGAAGACTCCAGAATGCGAGCTGAGATCGAGAGCCGAGGATCTGTATAGATTAGCGAAGTCTGTTCTTGAAGGGAGTTCCGTGGCCTTGCGGCGGCTCAAAAGCGGTCATTCCGCTTACGACCCAATTGCAGACCTAAGGGTTCAATAGACACAGATGCGGATGTCTGTGGCATCCCAACAAGCCAAGTCATTGTCATCTCTGTAGGCTTGTCCGTAGCGTGCAACCCTAGCGTCCTCTGAAACACCAACGATAGACGCGCCACCATCTTCATTGATCCAGACTGACATGACTCAATGTTCGAGGAATAAGTCGCCTCCATTGATCGACCCGATTTCGAAGCTGCCTCGCTCGTTAAGATGGAACAAGCATGGTCCCTCGAAATTGTCGCCGTACTCATTTGAAATTCTGCACTCAGCTACGGAAGAGTCAGAGTTATCTGCTGAAAGCGGGGTCTGCCCCACGGCCCTCCTGGCCTTAGCGGCGTCAAGCTCTGAGCCATCGCTCAACAATTCGGAATTGGCGACTTCATTAGTCTGTGGTTGCTGAGGTAATTGGTCAGATTGGCTATCGTCGCAACCCGCAAGGCAGCAGATACCGGAGAGAAACAGTAGAGTTCGCATGTAGTTAGATTGGACCACGAAAAGCATCTACGTCAACGTCCGCTTTCCACCCCAATCACGGACGTAGGGTGCCGAGATAAGCCAGCGCGCTTTCCGACACCGGTCCGGCAGCCCCGAATGCCCGAGATAGGGGCGCAAAGTTGTCAAAAACCCATTAGACGACTCAATCCAAGAAACCCCAGAAACCTGCCGTTTTTGCGCTTGCACGATGCAACAAACGCCGATATTTGCCCTGTTGTTGCATCGTTTTTGTTGCATCATGCAACAAAATTGAGATTAAATATCTGAGAAATTTCAGATAATTATTGCCCCGTCGTCTAATGGTAAGACTACGGACTCTGACTCCGTCAATTGAGGTTCGAATCCTCACGGGGCATCCAGCTCGCCTTGTCCTCCTTCGTCCGCATCTCCTCTTGACCGCGCGCCTCGCTTCGGGTCTGGCTCCTTCCAAGCTGCGTTTCGTTCATGAAGGACTGATGCCATAGAACCATCCGAGCCCACCTCTTCCCCGACTGACCCGGCGGCAAATAACGCCCCCGGCAGCGACCCGGAGCGTCGTTTGGCGGCGAGGGAGCGCCAGGCGCGGATCATTGCGGATTTGGGGCAAAAGGCGCTCGCGACGCGTGACCTTGACGGTTTTTTTGAAGATGCCTGTGTGTCGTTGTGCAGCGCGCTGGAGTGCGATTTCGCCAAGATGCTCAAACTGTCCGAGGACAAGCAGAGCTTTATCGGAGTGGCTGGTGCTGGCTGGGACGAAGGTGCGCTCGAGTCGAGCAAGATCGATGCTGGCCGACAGAGCCAGGCCGGATACACCCTGCTTGAAGATCATTCGGTCCTCACCGATGATCTTGCCCACGAGACGCGGTTTGATGTGTCGGGCCTGCTGTCCGATCACGCCGTCCGATCTGGCATCGGCGCTCTGATAACGGTCGGCGCGAAGCCCTGGGGCGTCATCAGCCTGCACGACCGTGCACCAAGTGCCTTTGGCCCCGAAGACCTCGCGATCCTTGAAAGCGTCTCGAACATCATCGCCATGACCATCATGCAGTCGATGCGCGAAGACTTTCTGACGCAAGAGCGGTTGATCCAGTCGCTTTCGCTGGGTGTGGCAGAGATTGGTGTGTGGACCCGTGATCTTGCCACTGGTGAGACCACTTGGGACCAACGCCTGCGCGAGATTGTCGGTGTGCAAAGCGCCGAGGTCACACCGCGAAATGCGGATCTTGCCGACTTCATCATCGAAGAAGACCGCCAACGCGTGCGCGATGGTCTGGTGGCTACAGCTGAACATGGCCAGGCTTTCGAGGAAGAATATCGGCTGTTGCGGCCTGACGGGGAGACGATCTGGCTGCACACGCGGGCAGAGCGCACCATTCAGAACAACCGCTCGCTGGTTATCGGTATCACCGTCGACATAACCGAACGCAAGCACAGCGAAGAGCGCAGCGAGTTCATGATGCGCGAGCTCGATCATCGGGTGAAGAACCTGCTCGCCATCATCCTATCCATCGCCGAGATCACCGCTCGCTCGGCGCCCGATGTGCACACGTATAAAGGCGGTTTTCGTTCGCGGCTCGAAGCCATTGCGCGCACCCACAGTCTGCTCGCTGATGCGCGTTGGTCAGGGGTCGAGCTGCGCTCTTTGATCGAAGACGAGGTGGTCGGAAAAGCGGCTGAGGGCGCAGTCACCATTGACGGTCCCGAGGTTCCGATTTCGCCGAGCGCGGCGCAGTCGCTGGCAATGTTGTTCCACGAGCTCAATACCAACGCCCATAAGTATGGCTCGCTTTCTGTCCCGGGCGGCAAGCTGCAAGTCCTGTGGTACAAGCTAGGAGGTGACGATGGCGAAGTGGTCATCACTTGGGTCGAGAGCGGCGGCCCTCCGGTGAGCGAGCCGAGCCATCTTGGATTTGGCAGCAAGGTCATCAACCAGATCATCAGACGCCAGTTTTCAGCCACGCTCAACACCGAATGGGACCCCTCAGGCATGAGCCTCTCACTTCGGCTTCCAGGCGCCAGCATCCGGCCGACTTCGCAAGAGGCTCCGGCGAGCGTCGAGGATGAGGATGAGGATTTTGTCTCGAAAGAACCGCTCAGCGATGCGCGTGTGCTGGTGGCAGACCACGAATGGCTTGCTGCTGAGCAATTTGCAGCGGTCTTTGCCAGTCTCGGCGCTGATATCGTCGGCCCGTTCCTTGCGCTTGAAGAGGCGAGGGCGGTCGAGCTTGAGGGGATCGACATTGCTATTCTCGACCTCGGTTTTGGAGAAGAGGTTCTGACCTTTGCTGAGCAGCTCGAGGACAAAGGGATTGGCATTGTCTTCGTGGTGGAGCCCGGCGCATCTATCCCGCTGCCCGGCCGTTTTGTTGATGCCCCTGTGCTTTCCAAACCTGCCAGCGCCGATGTGCTGATCAGGAGCGCGGCGCGGCTGTTGGGGTAGCAGCAATTGCTCGCTTGCCGCTTTGATCTGGCGGGCCTAGTGGATGGGTTATGACCAAATCATCTGACACCTCCGACAATTCTGATTCCCATTCCGAGCGCGATTTGATCGACCGCAAATTCTACCGCGCCGGTGAGGAAAGTCGCTTTGCCGATGAATCGCCGGAGCGCACGCCGCAGACCGAACATCCAGCCTACAAATTGGCCTTCAGCGATCACGACTTCCTGCTGCGCGATGAACTGCGCCCGGTTCGTTTTCAGCTGGAGCTGCTGAAGCCCGAGATGCTGCTTGATGAGGCCCGCGTAGGTTCGACCATGGTAATGTATGGGTCGGCCCGGATCCCTTCGCCCGAGGCAGCACAGGCCAAGATCGACGTGGCAAAGGACGGCTCTGAATACGACAAGAAGGTGGCGCAAAGCCTCGCTGACAAGGCGAAGTATTACGAAGAGGCCTACAAGCTTGCCAAGATGGTCTCGGAAAAAGCGATCATCGAAGACGGCAAGCGCCAGTTCGTCGTCACCACTGGTGGCGGCCCATCGATCATGGAGGCTGGCAATCGCGGGGCCAGCGATGCGGGCGGTGAGAGCATCGGTCTGAATATTGTGCTGCCGCATGAGCAAGCGCCCAATGGTTATGTCACGCCTTACCTCTCCTTGAACTTCCACTATTTCGCGCTGCGCAAAATGCACTTCCTGCTTCGCGCGCGAGCGGTGGCGGTGTTCCCGGGTGGGTTCGGGACCTTTGACGAGCTGTTTGAGCTGCTCACCCTGATCCAGACCGGTAAGATGAAGCCCATTCCGATCATGCTGTTCGGGAAGGACTTCTGGAGCCGGGTCGTCGACTTTGATGCAATCGCTGAAGAGGGCACGATCGCGAAGTCCGATCTCGACCTTTTCCATTGGTGCGAGACCGCCGATGAAGCCTGGGCGCACATCGCCGAGTTCTACGAGCTCAAAGCGTAGCTTTTTGAGCCCCGCATGGGATGTCGCTTTGTAGGGTTTTTCCCTCGGGTTTGACACACTTGACACACAGTCCAGGGGCGAAAAACGCCTCGGCCTGATCGCGCCCGCAAAATCGCCCCAAGAAGGGGCCGAAAAGGGGCGTGAGATGCAATGCATTCGCCCTTCATGGCGGATAGGCGCAACTGTAGGAAAATGGTTTCTAGCGAGCGGTTCTCGTCTCGTCTGTCTGTGGAGCGCGCTCGATCAGATCATCGCGCGCTTCTGCTCCGCGTGGCAGCCGAACACCATAGACAAGCCCCAGCTTTGCTAGCCCGCTAATGATCCACCAACCGGGATCGACCTGGCCCTTCTCCAGCCCAATCCGAGCGCTTTCGGGAAAGGCGTGGTGGTTGTTGTGCCAACACTCGCCATAGGTGAGAAGGCCAAGGCCCGGCAGGTTGGAGGCCTGGATCCCGGCATCCTTGACCAGCCAGCGACCCGGTCCTGGATTGTGGCAGAAATAGGTGACGGTCCAATGGCCCGCCGTGCTCACCAAAACGCGCGCGCAAATGCCCCAGAGCACAAAGGGCCATCCGCCAGCCCAATAGAGCAGAGCGGCAAGAGGCAGTTGGTGCCAGCGCCATGTGTGGTCGAGAAATCGGTAAAAGGGGTCGGCGGCAATTTCCGGCTCAACGCTCACGCGCGGCGGGCGTGCAAATTCGAACCGGCAAAACAGGTTCCACCCCAGATCCACCCAAAGCGAGCGGCGATGGGCGAAGAAATCGTGGCATTGCGCCTCTCGCTGCGCCCAGTCGCGTGTGTCGTGAATGCGGATGATGCCAGAGGGGCCGGACACTCCGACTATTGTGCCGGTGTAGATCAGCAAGCGCGCGAGCCATTTTCGCGCCTTGAACGTGCGGTGGATCATCATCCGGTGCATGCCCACGCTATGACCGATGAGCAGCGTCGCATAGGTCAGGATCAGAAACAGCAGCACCGACTGCCACGTCGCCACGTAAATCGCGGCGATTGTGCCGAGGATCATCGCTAAGTTCCAAATCGCCTTGGGCCAGTCGATATGGACCTGCCCGGCGCTCGGATCGGCGTCACTGCCATCAACCCTGAGCACAGGCTCCATCATAGGCTCCGCACCGCGTGATGGCCGAGCGGGCCGTTGCCGGCGCCATAGCCGGGCGCGGCTTGGATCGCTTGGATCACGAAATTGCGCCCGAGCCGGACAGCGTGTTCCAATGGCTGTCCGTGGGCGAGCAGGGTCGCAATAGCCGAGGAAAGCGTGCAGCCCGTTCCATGCGTGTGCTGCGTTTCGATCCTAGCATGTTCGAAATGGATCGCGCGCGCGCCTTTCTCGATATCGGGGTCGTAGAGGACATCAAAGATCCGCTCATCTTCGGTGTGCCCACCTTTGGCAAGCACCGCAGCGCCGGTCAGATTGGCGAGCTCTTCTGCGCCCGATGCCATCTCGGTGGAGGTACGAAGCTTGCGCTCCACGAGGTTTTCAAGCTCTGGCAGGTTGGGGGTCAGCAAAGTGGCGACAGGGAACAACAGCTCCCGCATGGCAGCGATTGCGTCGGGCGTGATGAGGTTCGCGCCGCTGGTGGCGACCATCACGGGATCGAGAACGATAGGCACTTTGAGCGCTGATCCACCCCGCGTGATCGCCTCGGCGACGGCGCCGATGATCTCGGGATCGTGGACCATCCCGATCTTGATCGCATCGACCCCGATATCATCGATGCAGGCGGTGATTTGCTGCGCGACGGCGGTTCCGGACATAGGCGCGATGGCCTGCACGCCGACGCTGTTCTGCGCAGTGACCGTGGTGATTGCGCTCATCGCATAGCCGCCGAGCATCGCAATGGTCTTGATATCAGCTTGAATACCTGCCCCGCCGCTGCTGTCCGATCCAGCAATAGTGAGAATGCGCGGAGGCTTCTTGGTAGAGGTTGGCGGCGTGTCGCTCACGCGGCTGCCCGCACGGCGTCGCACACGCTGTCGACCACGTTTTCTACCTGGCCTGCATCGTCGCCTTCAGCCATGACCCGGATAACGGGTTCGGTGCCAGACGGGCGGATCACCAGCCGGCCGTGGCCGGAAAGCTCTGCCTCCGCCGCGGCGATGGCAGCCTTCACGCTGTCATCCTCTAACGGCGCGCCGCCTTCGTAGCGGACATTCTTGAGCAATTGCGGAACCGGATCGAACAGGTGCAGGATCTCGCCTGCCGGCTTGCCCGAACGCACCAGGCTCGAAAGCACGCGCAATGCCGCGACCGTCCCATCGCCGGTGGTCGAGTGGTCGAGCATAATCATATGGCCCGATTGCTCGCCGCCAATATTGAAGCCGCCTTCTTTCATCCGCTCGAGCACGTATCGGTCTCCGACCTTGGTGCGTTCAAGCGTGAGGCCAAGGCTGGCAAGATATCGTTCGAGGCCCAGGTTTGACATGACGGTGGAAACCACGCCGCCACCCCTGAGCGCACCTTTCTCGTGCATGCGTGTGGCGATGAGCGCCATGATCTGGTCGCCATCAACCGCGCGGCCCTTTTCGTCGACCACGATCAGCCGGTCCGCATCGCCATCCAGGGCAATGCCGATATCTGCGCCTTCCTCAACCACGCGGGCTTGCAGAGCCTCGATCGCGGTTGATCCGACGCCGTCATTGATATTGGTCCCATTGGGATCGACGCCCAGAGTGATCACATCCGCGCCCAGTTCCCAAATCGCTGAAGGGGCGACCTGGTATGCAGCGCCATTGGCGCAATCGACCACGACTTTGAGGTCATCAAAGCGGATGTCGCTTCCAACCGAGGCTTTGAGCGCGTGAATGTAGCGGCCGCGCGCATCCTCGATCCGGCGCGCTCGGCCAATCGCCTCTGCCTTGGCAAGCGTTGGCTCGCCTGCGATCAGAGCTTCGATTTCAGCTTCGGCCTCGTCCGACAGCTTGAAGCCATCGGGGCCGAACAGCTTGATGCCATTGTCAGGAAAGGCGTTGTGGCTGGCAGAGATCATCACGCCGAGATCGGCGCGCATCTCGCGGGTGAGGAGTGCAATGGCAGGCGTGGGGAGCGGTCCGGTCATGATCACATCCATGCCCACGCTGGTGAAGCCGGCGACCAGAGCGCTCTCCATCATATAGCCAGAGAGCCGCGTGTCCTTGCCGATAACGACCCGGTGCCGATGCCCCCCGCGCGCGAAGTAATTGCCTGCCGCTTGGCCAACGCGCATCGCGGTGGCCGCGGTCATCACGCCATCATTGGTGCGGCCTCTGATCCCGTCAGTGCCAAAGAGTTTGCGCGCGGAAGTGTTCGCCATGGGCCCGTCTGTTCCCTGTAATCCTCGAAGAGCGATTTGTCAGGCGGTTCTGGCGCGGTTATCGCGCGAAGGGAAGAGCGCATTGGCGGATAAGGAACGGTTTTGGTGGCAGATCAGCACGCGAATGAGGGTGAGGCAGCCGGTCCGCCTGCACTTGAGAGCAAGTTTGAGCTGGCTTCGATCCGCCTGCCTGTCATCGCGACCTTTGTCGCACTGATCCTTGGTCTGCTCGCAGGCGTCGTCGCTTCGGGGATGGAGCTGCCCAAATGGCTTCTCGATACCACGGCGCTGATCGGACGGCTGTGGCTCCGCGCCCTGCAGATGACGATCATTCCGTTGGTGGCGGCGTTGCTGGTGCTGGGCCTTGCGCAGATGGTCAGCGCGGCCAGGGCAGGTGCGGCGGCACGGCGGTTCCTGATGCTGGTCTTTGGCGTGTTAATCTTGGGCGGGCTGTTCACAGCCACCGTGCTGCCATGGCTCTTGACCATCATTCCGATCCCGCAAAGTGCGAGCGGTTTCCTCGCTGAAGGGGTCGGCGAAGCGCAGGAAGTGCCGGGTATTCTCGACTTTCTCGGTTCGCTCGTTGCGCCCAATATCATCGCCGCGGCGGGTGAGACCGCGATGCTACCGCTGACGATCTTCTTCGCGCTGTTTGCGATTGCGATCACTCAGCTTCCCTCCGCGCAGAGCGAGCGGCTGCTGGGCTTCTTCCACGCGCTTGCCAATGCGATGCTGCTGATTATCGGCTGGGTTTTGTGGATCGCACCGGTGGGCGTGGTCGCGCTGGCCTTTGGCGTGGGGCTGAGGAGCGGGGGCGGGGCGTTCGCAGCGCTCGCTCACTACATCCTGGTCGTTTCAGCGATGGGCGGGTTCATTCTTGTCCTCGCTTACCTGGTGGCGTGGGCGCTGGGCGGCATCTCTCCGCTGCGCTTTGCCAAGGCGATGGTGCCAGCCCAAGCGGTCGCGGTCTCGACGCAAAGCTCGCTCGCCAGCCTGCCCGCCATGCTCGATAGCGCCAGCCGGTTGAAGCTGCGCGCGCGGACATCGGAATTTGTCCTGCCACTGGCCGTCGCGATCTTCCGAGCGACCAGCCCTGCCATGAACATGGCGGTCGCGCTTTATGTCGCAGCGCTTGCCGGTATCGAGGTCACGCCCGCACTTGCCATTGCCGGGATTCTGGTCGCGCTGATCATATCGGTGGGGTCGGTAAGTCTTCCCGGATCGATCAGCTTTGTCGTCTCCATCGGCCCGATTGCCTTGGCAATGGGCATTCCGATTGAGCCGCTCGTGCTGCTCGTCGCGGTCGAAATGTTGCCCGACATCATGCGCACGCTTGCCAATGTGACGATGAATGTCGCAGTAGTGAGCGCTGTGGATCGCGGCCAAGATGACGCCGGTGCAGAGACCTAGCGGGCAATCACGCCCGTTTGATCCTCTTCCACCGAGCCTTCGAGAGCCTCATTTCGAAACAGCGGCTCACCAAACAGGAAGCCGACGATATTGGGCCGACCAATATGCTCGAACAAGGATGTCAGCGTCAGCAGGATCGGGACCGAGAGCAGAGCGCCGACCACGCCCCAGATCCAGGTGAAATAAGACAAGGCGAGCAAGATCATCACCGGGCTCATTGAAAAGCGTTTTCCCAGAACCGAGGGTGTGACGACATTCGCTTCAACCGCGTTGAGCGCGAGATAGGCAAGCGCATAAGTCAAACCGAGCGCGACTGTGTCCGCTGTGCCGAGGCCGAACAAAGCCAGCAAAGCCGTCATCGCCAGAGGTCCGACATAAGGGACAAAGTTCAAAAGCATCGCAAGTCCGCCCCACATGATCGGAGCCTCCAGCCCCAGCGCCCATGCGCCGAGCGCTACGATCACGCCGAGCCCTGCATTAATCATCGTCACCGTGATGATATAGGCGGCGACCTTGTCCTGAACCTCTCGCATGGCCCGCGCCGCGCGCACGCTAGAGCCGAAACTGGCGCGATCGAACAGCAGATGGCGCCGCATCCGGACCCGCGCTTCGATCATGAAATAGGCCATCAGGAACATAATGAGCATCTGGACCAGCACGTTCGGAGTGGCGAAGGCGATCTCTTCGAGCATGGTCGGCGTGGCAAGCACGACTTGGGCCGTCTCGCTGCCGCCCATCGCTTCAGCGATCTGATCGTTCATCGCTCCGATCCATGCAAAGTCATCGCGCAGGGCTGCGAAACGCTCGGATACCCTTTCAGCGATTTCAGGTAGACGTTCGAACAAGGCGATGGCGGGCTGGATAATGAGCGCTAGGGAGGCAATCAGGACCAGCAGGAAAACGAGCAAGGCGCTGATTGAAGCGAGCGCGTTGGGCAGGCCAAACGCCATCAAGCGATCGGCGAGCGGGGAGAGCATGATCGTAAGCACGAGAGCCGCGACGAGCGGCAGAAATACGACTGATCCAATCGACAGCACGAATGGCAGAGCCAGAAATATCCCGATCCCGAGGAGCAGTACGACCGCGCTCATCAATCGCACTTCGTTGGCCGTGCGGGCCGTGGATGCGGCCGGGATGTCAGGCTGTTCGTTGTCCATTGCCTGACGAGCTATGCCAGCCTGAACGCTTTAGGCCAAGTTATCGGCTAAGCCCTTTAGGCGTTAGGCGTTGCTCGTTCCGGCGCGATCAGCGGCAAAGTCTGAGCCAGCCACATCGTCGAGCTCTTCGAGGATGGCGCTGTGCGCGGTGCGTTCATCGCTGTCCCGGCCAGGCAGAGCGCCGCTTTCGAGCATATCGCTGAGCGCTGCGCGCGCACGCCCTACTCGGCTTTTGATGGTCCCGAGAGCGCAGTCGCAGATTTGTGCAGCTTCTTCGTATGAGAACCCGCCTGCTCCCACCAGCAAAAGCGCCTCGCGCCGCTCCGCCGGCAGCGCCTGAAGAGCGCGTTGAAGGTCGGAAAGGTGCACGGGATGCTCTTGTCCCGCAGGGGCGGTCAATATGCGTTCGGCGACGCCTTCATCATACTCTCCGCGGAAACGGTTGCGGCGCATGTCGGAGAGATAAGCGTTGCGCAGGATCACAAAGGTCCAGGCGCGCATCGAAGTGCCAGGTTCAAATCGCTCGCGGGCTGCCCATGCTTTGAGCATGGTTTCCTGCACGAGATCATCGGCCATGTCCGCATGACCGCACAGGCCGCGTGCAAAGGCGCGCAAATGAGGGACCACTTCGGTCAATTCGCGTTTGAAGTCGGCCTGCTGTGCGGCGGTGCGCTTGGACGCGCTTTCAGGAGGAGATTCGCTCGCTGCCATCATGCAGGATTGCCGGGTTCGGATGGAGCGCCATCCTCGCCGGCCTCGTCAAACTGGTCGAGGAGATCTTTAAAACTGCTAGGCAAAGGTTCGTCGACGACGTCGCTGTAAAGCTGCTTGAGGCTGTTTGCCCAAGCCGGCGCTTCACCTGCCTCGCCAGTCGCGCCTGAACCGTCAGCCGCAGGCGCGGTGTCGGCCACGCTTTCGCATGCACCATCTGCGCCTTTGCCGCTTTCTTGCTGTTCTGGCTCTTCTTGCGAACCCATTGCCTGTTTCCAATGATCCCAATCGACTGCGCGCACACCAAGCGCCGAAATGGCAAGGTGTCATCACGTTGACGATGCTACCCCAACGTGGGCCTAAGCACTTTGTTCCTCGGCGCTTAGGCGTCGGGCGTCAAGTTTTTCGGGAATGACAGCGTGTCTTGCCAGCCTGACATTCAGGCAGTCGCACCCGCTTAGGAACCGACTGGGACGCCGGATTGGAAGAACAAGGCCTGGCTAATGGCCGCCTGTACGGTCTTTTCGTCGAACGGCTTGGTAACCAGATAGGTCGGCTCTTCGCGGTCCCCGGTGAGCAGGCGTTCTGGATAGGCGGTGATGAAGATAACCGGCACTTCGGCAAAATGCATGATATCATCGACTGCATCCATGCCCGATGAACCATCGGCAAGCTGAATGTCAGCAAGCACGAGCCCTGGAGGATTGCGCTTGGCCACTTCCACCGCCTCATCGCGGGTGGTCGCGGTGCCGCAGACAGTATGGCCGAGCGACAGGACAAGGTCTTCGATTTGCATGCTGATCATCGGCTCGTCTTCGATCACGAGAACCTGCGTCGCCTGCTCGCGTTCAATCTCGGCAATGGCTTCAGCGACCAGTGCATCGATGTCGCTGGTGGAAAGCCCCATGATCTGCCCAGCTTGCTCGCTCGAGAATTCCTCGACCGTTGTAAGGAGCAGAGCCTGACGATTGCGCGGAGTGGTCGTGGCAAGGCTGCGCTGCGCTCCACCAACTTGAGGATTGTCATTGTCGCGTTCAGCCGGCGCCTCGTGGGCTGCAGTGTCAGACCATACACCATGAAACACTCGGTAAAGGGCGATCCGAATATTGCCATCTTCGTTCTTGAATGCGGCATCCGCCAAAGCGGCCTCAAGCGTGGTACGAACCAGACCATCGCCCGCCTCTTGCGACCCGGTCAGCGCGCGAGCATAGCGTCGTAATAAGGGCAGGTTGGCAGCAACCTTTTGGCCCAAAGACATGCATTAATCCCCCAATTATGCCGCGCTCGCGACTGAGAAAAAAGGTCGCTTTTCAAGCGTTCCCTCAAACGATTTTCTCCACTCGCATATGATTTGAGCGGCGTCAAAAACAGATACGTGATCACCTGCGCGCAAGATTAATTCCAGCTGATTTGAAACTTGTGGGAACCAATCATTCTGCCGCGCATTCTTTTCCCATCACCGGCGATCCCTCCCTCCCGTCCAAGGCGGCTGGTGATACGATCCGGAAAGGCCTTCACTCTTCGTGAGTGGAGGCCTTTCTTATTGCGGTTGAGGCAGGAAGGCTGGCCTGATCAAACAATTGGCCTCTGATAGATCGCATATTCGCGGTTGATCTGGCTGTCGATCGCATCGGCGATGGCGACCATGCCTTTATTGTCTTCGAGGATCCAACCGATCTCTCCGCGTTTGGACGCATATTTTTCGGCTGCGTTGCGACGGATTTGACTGATCATCATGAAAGCCAGCTGGCTGGCCATCCGCGAGCCTTGAAATTCCTTGAGCACACCCATCAGCGGCACGCGCATATCGCAATCAACGGGTTTCATCACCCAGCGCAAGAGCCGCCACCAGCCGAGCGGGAAGAGCTTGCCGTCTGACTTTGCCAGAACATAATTGATGTCCGGGAAGGTCAGCATGAAGGCGACCGGCCGTCCGTCGATCTCCGCGATCATATTAAGCTCTTCGTGAATGATGGTCTTCAGCTTCACGCCCGTATGCTCGACCTCTTCGGGTGTGAGCGGGACAAAGCCCCAATTATCAGACCATGCATCGTTGAGGATCGAAAGGATGATCGAGGCTTCCGCATCCCAGTCCTTTTTGCGCACCTGACGGATCGTGATCTTCTCATTGCGCTCGCCCATCTTGACGATGCGCGAAATCAACGGCGGAAACTCTTTGCTGACATCAAGGTCAAAGGTGAACAGTGTCTTCGCCCGTTCAAATCCATAACCCTCGATCCAGCCTTGATAGTGTTCGGGATGGTGTCCCATCATGATGACCGGAGCATGATCCTGGCCTTTGACGAGCAAGCCGGGCTCTTCCCAGACCGACATCGAAATCGGGCCAACCATGCGCATCATGCCCTGCGCGCGCAGCCACTCCTGCGCTTTGTCGAGCAGAGCTTTGGCGACCTCTTCGTCCACGGCATCGAAATAGCCGAACATGCCCGTGCCGGGCCCAAAGCCCTGTTCGGGCGGCATATCCAGCGCAAGCTCGTCAATATGGGCCGAGATTCGCCCAACCGGCTGTCCCCCGCGCATCGCGGCAAACAGCTGCACGCGGGCATGGAGGAAGAAGGGGTTTTTGGCTGGATTGACCAGCTCGAGCTGTTCGGAAAGCAATTGCGGAACCGAATTGGGCGTGCGCGCTGCAAACTCTTGCCCAATATCGACAAAGCGTCGCCTTGCGCGTTTGTCATTGGCGTCGATTGCTTCGATCACTATTTGCGCATCTGTCACGCGGGCAGCCTCGTAATTTGTCCCAGATCAATGCGCTCTGTGTCTTGCTCAGCGCACAGACGCAAGAGGCGCAGGACCCACCTTCACCGAAGCAGAAGCAAACATATCGATCACACAGATGGATAAAGCCCGTTTGCCCAATCCCCCCGCAATGCGATAAGGGTTGGGTGACCAAGAACACATTATGACGATGACTTCGAAGACTATGCACCAGCCCATTTCCCCAGCTGCCCCTTCTGGGACGCGCGCGACACGCGCCGATTTCCAGAGGCAGGATGACAAGGATATGCTGCGCGCGGCCCGTGATCTGACCAAGGATCTGGGTGAGGCGAAGGGCCGTGTCTACTGGCCGGATATGCTCTTCTCAGCTGGGCTGGGCTATGCTGGAATTGCAACCGCGATCCTGACTGACAGTGTCGCGATTGCACTTGTCTCGGGTCTCATCGCCTCGCTCGCAATGTACCGGGCTTTGATGTTCATTCATGAGCTCACCCACATTCACAAGAATGCGCTGCCCGGTTTTCGCACCGGTTGGAACTTGCTGGTCGGCATTCCGCTGCTGACGCCGAGCTTCATGTATGAAGGCGTGCATGTAATCCACCATAAGCGTACGCAATATGGCACGGTCGAAGATCCCGAATACCTTCCGCTCGCGCTGATGAAGCCGTGGAGTCTGCCACTCTTCGTGATTGTCGCACTGCTCGCGCCGATTGCGCTGATGATCCGCGCGGGTCTGCTGGTGCCACTTGGGCTGATCATCCCTCCCATCCGCAAGCTGGTTTGGGAGCGCGCATCATCACTTTCGATCAACCCCGATTTCCGCCGCAAGCCGCCGACCGGAGACCTCGCCAAGCGCGTCACCTGGCAAGAGGCTGGCGTGTTCGTTTGGAGCTGGGCGCTGGTCGCCAGTGTCTTTGCGCTCGGCTGGAAGCCTTTGCTGGTTGCGCTCGCAATCCTCTCCTTTACAGCCTTGCTCAACCAACTGCGCACCTTGGTGGCGCATTTGTGGGAGAATGACGGCGAGCCGATGACGGTGACCGCGCAGTTCCTCGACAGCGTCAATGTTCCGCCGCCGGGGATCGCTGCTGAAATCTGGGCGCCGGTGGGCCTGCGCTATCACGCGCTGCACCACTTGATGCCATCGATGCCCTATCACGACCTACCCGAAGCGCATCGCCGTCTCGCACGCGAGCTGGGCAATGGCTCGACCTATGAAGGCGCGAACCATCCCGGCATGTTCACACTCGTGGCGCGGATTGCGCGTTCGACGATGATCGCGCGTTAAAGCGCGGATCAGTCGGCCGGTTGGACCTTTGATCCGGCTGGCGGCTCGGTCATTTCCGGCGGGTTGGAGCCGCTCTCCATAGTATCGGGCAGGGCGGGCGTTTCGGTCCCATCTGCGCTGCCACCTTCACCGTCTTCCGCTTCCTCTAGCGGGATCGTTTCGATTGTATCGACGATATCGGGCGCTTGCTCGGTTTCGTTCTGACATGCAGACAGGGCGAAAGGCGCAGCCAAAAGAGCGATGATTGCCGTGCGGGTCATTGAAGAGTCTCCTCATGTGAGTTCCGCTATGGCGCGTTTGGCTCAATCGAGAAAGCAAATCATTGCGCAGCGCCGCTCGGCGGGGAGACCAGCATTGGCCTCTTTCGTCAATATGCCTGCAAGTCTGGCATGGGCGTCGAGGGCAGTCACTTCTTCAAATCCTAGCCTCGCATAGAAGGGGGCGTTCCACTTCACGTCTCGAAATGTAGTGAGGGTTAGGGCGTTAAAGCCGGAATTGCGGGCATCAACCTGCGCGGCGCGAACAAGGCCGGCGCCAATCCCACGCCCTTGAAAGTCGGGATGGACGTCAAGCTCCCAGATGTGCAGCTCACGCGCAATAGGTTCGCTCACTAGAAAGCCAACCATCCGCTCACCGACATGGGTCACAAGGCTATGACCCTTGCGGATGAAGCGGAGGAGATCGGTGACCTCGGTGACATCTTCTGGATCGAGATTATCGAGGCCTGGGACGTCACCAAAGGTCTTGGCCGCTGCACGCTCGATTGCGGGCATCAGCTCGGCGTCAGCAGGGCGCGCGAGGCGCAGCGACCAGTCCATCTTCTCGCCGTTCATTCCTCGGTTCGGATGAGGACTGTCTCACCCACCAAAAGGAACAGGAAGAACGGCGCCCATGCAGCGAGGAAAGGCGGGTATCCGCCAAAACTCCCCATAGCGAGCGCGGCATTATCGACCACGAAATAGGCGAAGCCCAAGGCCATGCCGATAATCGCCCGAACGAAAAGCTGACCTGATCTGGCCAGTCCAAAGGCAGCGATCGAGCCGAGCAAGGGCATCAGCAATGTAGAGAGCGGCCCGGATATGCGGTGCCACCACTTGGCGCGCATTTCAGATGTTCTACGGCCTGCTTCCTCATAGGCCTCGATCGTGGAGGACAGTTCCCAGAAGCTCTGCGCGTCGGGATCAACCGATTGGAGGTCGATCTGATCCGGCGTCAGGCCTGGCGCAACCACCATCTCGCCCAAAGCCTCAATCTGAGCGGCTCCAACATCGAACCTTTCAGGGTTGTCGAGCCGCCATCCAGGGCCCGCATAGGTGGCTTCAGCCGCGCGGACCTGCTGGCGGATAATTCCGCCGGGCGCGCGTGAATACCAAGTGACGTTGGCGAGCGTGATGTCTTCGCCCTCTCCGGTGAGCGATGTCGCGGTCAGGATGTTTTCTCCATCAACGAAATAGACATTGGCGCGCACTCCGGAATCTTCCGGGATTACGCCATACTCCGCCGCTTCCCACGCCTTCAAGGTCGCATTGGCGCGGGTCACGATCCGCTCGTTAAAGGCAAAGCTGATGAGGGCGACAACCGCTGCGGTGAGGAGCAGCGGAGCGAGGACTTGGTGCGCGGATAGCCCGGCGGCCTTCATCGAAACGACTTCGCTATTCTGGTTCAAGGTCACCAATGTGATGAGTGTCGCGAGCAGCACCGAATAGGGCAGGAAACGCGCAATCAGCTGCGGTATCCTGAGGCTTGCATATTTGATGATTTCGGCCTGGCCATTGCCCTCAGGTGCGAGAATCTTCCCGGTCTGACCCAGCAGATCGAGCGCCAGCAACACCAGCACCAGCATCACCAGCACGGCGATGATGCGCACCACGAACATCTTGGCGAGATAGATGGTCAGCGTGCGCGAAGGGAAGAAGTCGAGCTGCATAGTCTAAGGTTGTCGCTCCGCGCCTATTCCGCCGGGGAAAGCGCTGCTTCCCCTTCTGCCGAGTGATCGGATTTGAGCGAGGCGGGCTGGCGCCGCGCGAATAGCTTGGTGACCCGTTTGGAGAGCTTGCTGAAGACTGTCTCAAGCGCGCCCAAAGCCTGGCCGCCCGGCACATAGGCAGTCCGGTAAAACATCCAAATGATCAGCGCCGCAAAGGCAAAGAACGGTCCCCATAAGGCGATGATCGGATCGATCCGGCCCAAAGCCGCGATGTCCTCTCCATATTGATTTATCTTGTGATACGAGACCACGAGAATGATCGAGACGAAAACGCCAAGCGCGCTGGTCGATCGTTTAGGCGGTATCGCCAGCGCCACTGCGAGCAGCGGCATCAGCAGCATCATAACGACTTCAACCGTGCGGTAATTGAACGCGGCCTGCACCGCGTCGCGTTCGGAAGCTTCGGCTTGCTCGTTCCACCCGATACTCAACAGCTCAGGCAAGATGTATTCGCGGCTCTCATCGCCTCGATCGCGGAACTCTTCGACCCGTGGCAGGTCGATTGGCAAATCGTGACGGCTGAAAGACAATACGCGAGGCGTCGCGCTGCCCGTGTCCTGGACGATCGTGCCTTCGGTGAGACGCAAGATGATTGTGTCCGGGCTGTCGCGCGTGGCCATGAAAGAGCCTTCTTTGGCGCTGATCGAAAGCACTTGGTCGCGATCATTCGAAACCCTGGCAAAGATGCCGATCAGCCGCTGGCCGTCATCTTCGCTCTCTTCGATCCGAAGCGCCATTCGGTCTGCCAGAGTGGTGAATTCGCCCACCTTTATCGAGGCACCCAGAGCCCCGGTGCGCAGGTCATATTCCATTTGCTCATAATAGTACCGGCTGAGCGGCTGGACGTAGAAGACGAGCGCGATGTTGACCGCAACCAGCACCACCGTGATCGCATAGGGCACACGCAACAGCCGCCAATAAGAAAGCCCGACCGCGCGCATCGTGTCGAGCTCGGAAGATGTGGCTAGCTTTCTGAAGGCGAGCAACACCCCGAGCAGGAGGCCAAGCGGTATGGCAAGGCTCGCATACTCAGGAATTAGCGCGCCGAGCATCTTGAAGACTACCGCAATCGGTCCGCCTTCAACTGCAACAAAGTCGAAAAGGCGCAACATTTTGTCGAGCATCAGGAGCGAAGCAGCAAGCGCGAACACTCCCAGCATCGGCACGACCACCAGCCGGAAGATGTATCGGTCAAGACTGGGAATGAATTTCAGCACTCTTCGGTCCAGTTTCATCCTCGCGTGAGTGGCTCGGATGGTGATCTTCGTTAACGCGTGAACTTCGCCCTAGCGGCAAAAGTCGTGCGCGTCATGTCCCGAGTCCGCCCACGGGTGCGGGCATCGTTATCGGTATTTATCAAGCCACGCCTGAACCTCACCAGAAACGACTACCGGGAACGCCCTTAAAGGGGCCTGCTTCATATTGGCTGATCCAGCCGCCATAAAAGCCGCCGGGCTGCGGAGTGATCTGCTCGCCATCGACGAGACACTGATCGAGCGGATCGGGATAGAAGGCGCAAAAGTCGCGAATGCCTTCAAAGGCAGGTGTCGGATTGGGATAGGTCCAAACCGCAGCATCGATCCGTTGGCCTTCAATCACGATGTCGAAATATTGCGCCTGCCCCTTCCATTCGCACAAAGTGCGGCGCGGATTAGGGTCAAGGAAGTCCATCGCAATATTAGAGCGCGGGATATAATACGTCGGCGGATGGCTGGTCTCGAGCGTCCGCCAAGCGTCTGTCGTATCGACCAGCTTCACGCCGCGATGAATGATCTCGATCCGGCGGTTGGTCGGTTCGCAAATGGCAGGACGCGGGTAGTTCCACACGCTCTCTTGTCCGGGACCAACGGGGTCAGGCTCAGGATGGCCAATCATGCCGCTGGTTCACGCTTGCTCAAGCGTGCATTGCAGTGGGTGCTGGTTTTCGCGAGCAAAGTCCATAACTTGATTTACTTTGGTCTCGGCGACTTCGTAAGGGAAGACACCGCACACACCGACGCCCTTTTGGTGAACGTGAAGCATGACGCGGGTCGCTTGCTCTAAGTCCATTCCGAAAAAGCGTTTGAGGACCATCACCACGAACTCCATCGGGGTGTAATCATCATTGAGCATCAGCACCTTGTACTGGCTCGGCTTCTTGGGCTTGGTCCGGGTCTTGGTCGCGACGCCGACTTCGCCATCGCTTTCATCGGTGTCGGAACCGTTCGATCCGCTGTCATTGTCGCCTGCACCAATGGGCATAGGCACTTGCGCAGCCACCCCCACTTCGGGAGCAACCACGATCGAAACTTCGCAGCTGTCGGTCAAGGATGAGAGCGTGTTGCGCATTGCTGTCCATTATGGGAACCGTTGGCCAATTCGCAAGGCCAGTTCGGCTTGGCCCTGGGCATGTCATCTATCTGAGTTGGAGATGATGACAAAGACTTAACACCGCCATTCTGGAAGCTCAATTTTGCGAAGCGCTTCGCTCGTATTCGCCGATCGACCTCCTGCGGAGACAAAAAGGGCCGGATGAACACGCTTTGGTTCATCCGGCCCTTGCGCTTACGCGCTCTTTCTTGAACCGGGATTGGGAGAGAGAGGAGAGGCCCGGTCCAGAAACTTTTGTCGCTTAAGCAGCTTTATTGAAGCGCTCGGTTGCGACGCTCACGCGGTTCGAAATCGGTGCGAAAGCATCGTTGTAGAGCTTCACCAGCGCTTCGGTGCGCTTCGAACCGAACGACATCGCCGCGTCGAAGTTGCGACGGGTGATCTCACCCTGCAGTTCGAACAGCTCGGTCGGCGACTTAATTCCAGTGACCTTTTTCACGTCGGCCTGGACGGTTTCAACAACGCCCTTGCCGGTTTCGATGTCCGACTTCACGAGCTCTTGTGCGCCAGCGAAGAAGATCTTGCCGCTTTCGACGACCGCGTCGAGGTTGGCTTTGTTGAATTCACCAGCTTCGCCAGCGATTTCGGTCGCCTTGTCGTAGGCACCCTTCACGCGGGTCTGAACGTCAGCAGCCATTTCCTTGGCTTGGGCGGTGAGATCGGTCTTTTCAGCAGTTGCCATGATAGTGTCCTTAAGTTTTGAAACGGGATTAGAAGAGGTCTTGGCAGCCGCTTTGACGGGCGCCTTTTTGGCAACTGGCTTCTTCGCCGGTGCCTTGCGGGTGGTTTTCTTTGGCGCAGCTTTCACTGGCGCCTTCTTTGCAGCGGCTTTCACCGGCGCCTTCTTGGCAGTTGTCTTGGCCGGAGCTTTCTTGACCGGAGCCTTTTTAGCAATGACCTTTTTGGCCGGCGCCTTGGCGGGGGCCTTTTTCACCGGAGCCTTTTTGGCCGGTGTTTTGGCTGCAGCCTCGGCGTAAGCCTTCTCAGCAGCGGCATCGATCTTCGATTTTGGAGCGGCGTCTGCCATAAAAACCTCGAATGTCTGTTTTGCGAGAAGCGCTCATCGCCTCTTGTTGCACTGCACAAAATAGACATTGCGAGTGCGAAGTCAAGAGTTTTTTGTGCACTGCACAAAACGACTCATCGCGCTGAAAAGTCGGTAGATTTTACGGTTTTGGCCGAGGGGCAGCGAAAAATAGTTTTTGACCTATCGCGTTTTCACATAGCGTCCAGGAGCATCCTCGAGATCGCTCTCGCCGCGTCCGCCGGGCTTGCGTTTGCCCGTGGCTGGAACCTTCTTCGAGCCCTGAGTGTCGAGCCAGTCGAGCCAATGTGGCCACCAGCTGCCCGGATGCTCTTCTGCGCTTTCAATAAACTCTTGCAGCGTCGCTGCATCCTTGTCGCCGAGCCAATATTGGTATTTGCTAGCTGCTGGTGGATTGACGACGCCCGCAATATGGCCGGAGCCAGCAAGCAGAAATTCAAGCGGGCCCGAAAAGTGCTCGGTAATGCGCCACACGCTTTCAGCTGGAGCAATGTGATCCTCCCGCCCCGCTTGGACATAGGTCGGTGTTTCAACGAGTGTGAGATCGATGGGCGTCCCATCGGCGGTTAGCGCATCGGGCACGACCAGTTTGTTGTCGCGGTAAAGGTCGCGCAGATAGTCATTGTGCCATTTGGAGGGCAGGTTGGTGACGTCGCCATTCCAGTGGAGCAGATCGAACGCCGGGTAATCTTCGCCAAGAAGGTAATTGTTGACGACATAGTTCCAGATCAGGTCCTTGCCGCGCAAAGCATTAAAGGTCGCGGCAAGATAGCGTCCGTCGAGATATCCGTCGTCCGACAGATTGCCGATCATGTCGAGCTGCGCATCGTCGATGAAGTGTTTGAGATCACCGCTGCGTTCAAAGTCGACTTGCGCGGTGAAGAAGGTCGCGCTCTTGACCTTGTCCGCTTCCCCGCGGCGCGCCAGCACTGCAAGAGTGGCCGCAAGAGTGGTCCCGGCAACGCAATAGCCGATCGCGTGCACGTCTTTGACCTTTAGCCTATCGCGGATCGCGTCGATCGCTTCAATCTGCGCGCGGATGTAATCGTCCCACAGAACATCCTTCATGCTCGCATCCGCTGACTTCCAGCTGACGACAAAGACGGTAATCCCCTGATCGACCGCCCATTGGATAAAGCTCTTCTTCGGCGTTAGATCGAGGATATAGAAGCGGTTGATCCATGGCGGGAAGATCACCAGCGGCACTTCGTAGACGTCCTTGGTGCTCGGCGAATATTGCAGCAGTTGGAACATCGGCGTTTCGAGCACGACCTTACCCGGAGTCGCGGCGAGGTTCTCGCCCAACTTGAACGCTTCGGGATCTGTGTGGGTTAGCTGCCCGCGCTTAAGGTCGGTGATCAGGTGGCGCATCCCCCGCACCAGGTTCTGCCCCTTGGTCTCCACCGTGCGTTTCATCACCACCGGATTGGTGAGCAGGAAATTCGCCGGGCTCATCGCTTCGGACAGAGCGTTGACCGCGAATTGCAGTTGCATCTGCTTTTCCTTGTCGAGCCCGTCCATCTTGGCGACGGTGTCGCGGAAATACTCGGCGAGCATCAGATAGGTCTGGTGCATCAGCGCAAAGGCGGGATGTTCGCGCCAAGCGGGATCGGCAAAGCGGCGATCTTTGCGCGGCAGATCAAGAGCTGCGGGTTGTTCTGTGTCAGAGGCGGCGCTGCCAAAAGAGGTGAGCGCGTTTTGCATCACGCCCTGCCACAGTTCGATCGAATCCTTCGCAAGCTTAGCCTGCGCTTCCAGCGCGCCGCCGGGTAGCTGCTTGGCCATGCTCTGCGCGATGATCAGCCATTGCGCAGGGTCGAGCATGTTCTTGCCAGCACTTGCTCGCTCTGCCGCGCTCTTTGCTTGGCCAGCAACAAATTCGAGCCACATCTGTTGCAGCTCGGCTCCGGCCTTGGCCCATTCGCCCAGATCTCCGACCTCGCCAGCTTGAGGTAGCAGAGCTGTAAGGCTCGCGGCATCGCTCGCTGCAGGACTTACCCCGCCAAGCGTCTGCGAAAACAGATCGCGCATGGCCTTGCCTTGCATGTCGAAGAACGCGCCGAACTGCGCCATGTCTTCAAACGGAGTGTCGGCGCCATTTCTGGTCGTGTCTTTCTTCGCCATGATCCCAGTTATTCCTCACTGCGCGTTCCACGCTGTTGTGCTGACAGCGATGCGGGGATGCAACCATTTCACCGCTTTCCACTTCTAGCGCAAAGGGGCCTTTTCTTCGACCGTTAATCCCGTAGAGTTGCGCAGTATCAATTTTTAACCGGGGGCCATAACCAAGGACCGACAATGGACGACCAATTTTACCGCATGAAGCGCTTACCGCCTTACGTCATCGCTGAAGTCAACGCGATGCGGCACGCGGCGCGTCAGGCGGGTCAGGACATTATCGATCTTGGTATGGGCAATCCTGATCAGCCGCCCCCGCAGCACGTCATCGACAAGCTTTGCGAAGTCGCGGCAAAGCCCGATGCGCACGGATATTCGCAGTCGAAGGGAATCCCGGGTCTCCGGCGCGCACAGGCGAATTACTACGCAAGGCGCTTTGGTGTTGACCTCGATCCAGAAAGCGAAGTCGTTGTAACAATGGGTTCGAAGGAGGGACTGGGGAGCCTCGCCAATGCGATCACGGCGCCCGGCGATGTGGTGCTTGCCCCCAACCCTTCTTACCCGATCCATACATTCGGTTTTATCATCGCCGGCGCGACTATCCGTGCGATCCCAACGACGCCTGATGAGGATTACTGGCTCTCTCTCGAAAGCGCGATGAACTTCACTGTCCCCCGCCCGAGCGTATTGGTGGTGAGCTACCCTTCCAATCCAACCGCGGAGACGGTCGATCTCGCTTTCTATGAGCGGCTGGTCGAATGGGCGCGTGACAACAAGGTCTGGGTGCTTTCCGACCTCGCCTATTCCGAGCTGTATTACGACGACAATCCCACTCCTTCGATTATGCAGGTCAAAGGGGCCAAGGATGTCGCGGTCGAGTTCACCAGCATGAGCAAGACTTATTCGATGGCGGGTTGGCGGATGGGCTTCGCTGTTGGCAACAAGCAGCTGATCGCAGCTCTGACCAGGGTTAAGTCCTATCTTGACTACGGCGCGTTCACGCCGATCCAGGCGGCTGCGTGTGCCGCGCTCAATGGTCCGCAAGACATCGTCGAGAGCAACCGCAACCTCTACCGCAAGCGCCGCGACGTCATGGTCGAGGCGTTCGGACGCGCAGGGTGGGACATTCCTCCCCCGGCTGCCTCAATGTTCGCTTGGGCGCCACTGCCACCTGCCTTGAAGGAAATGGGCAGCCTCGAGTTTTCAAAGCAGTTGTTAACCGAAGCGCAGGTCGCTGTGGCGCCCGGCGTGGGGTATGGTGAAGAAGGCGAGGGTTTCGTTCGCATCGCGATGGTCGAGAATGAACAACGGCTTCGGCAAGCTGCGCGCAATGTTAAGCGTTATCTAACCAGTCTTGGTGTGAACACTTCAGCCGCTTAGTAGTATTAAATACTAGAAACAGGGCCGAGATCAGCCTTGGAACCGAAGTGAATTAAGTGCATTAATTAACGTCGATGGTTGAACAGAGGTGACAATGCCGGGGGACAGGTCACGGCCGCTGACAGAAAAGCAGCGTGCTGTGCTTGAACGCATAGACCGACGGGTCCCGATCAAAGTGATCGCTCGCGAACTCGAAGTGTCCGAGACTCGCATCAATCAGCACATCCGCGCACTCAAGAATCTCTACGAAGTCGAGAGTCTCGGCGATCTTGTCGATGCCTACCGCGAAGAAAATCACGAGATGGTTGGGGCTGAGGAATCTCAAGAAACGTCAGAAGATCAGACGGTTGCAAGAAACCTTAAGGCCTCGGGCAAAGCGATATACAGAAAAAGTCAGATACCCGGACCCGAGCTCGCAGACGATATCGAGCATCGGAACGACCCGGGAGAGCTGGTCTTAAGCGACGCTTTCCCATTGGAAGAGCCGGCGCCATGGTTGCGTACAGGCGAACCGAGGGTTGTTCCCCGGGTGCTCGACGGCGAAAATGCGGTCTGGGTCCGGCTTATCGCGATAGTCGGAATCGCCTTTGGCATTCTTGCGGCTGTGGTTCTTACAGTGACTGCAGCGATCACTATCAGCGAAGCGCTGGACGGACGCGCCGACGTCCCGCTTGATGAACAAGGGTTCTCCTGATGGGCAGGGGGGGCCATACGGAGAATTCCTAATGACCGACCGTTTGGTTGATGACGCTCGCAACATCAAAAAGCTGATCCGCGAGGCAGAGGCGCTGGCTGATGAATCGATGATTGCTTTTGCGCGGCTTAAGCAAGCGATGCTCACTGCACGCCAGAACCCCGAGATTGAAGTGGCAGATGGCCAGCGCGCACTTATGCGCCTGACACAAGCAGAAGATCAGGCTGTGTCGATGTCGACCAATTTGCTGCGCGTTCATGATGAGCTCAGCAACTTCTATCGCACGAAGATGAATTCCGACACAGACACGCCCACAGACTTTGAAGAGCGGGCGCTACTGGATGTGTCCGAACCGATTAAGCGCGTGACTGAGCGCGCCTGAGGGCTAGAACAACATGCTAGAAACCGTCGTCTCAGATTATCGTGGTGTCCTGCAAGACGCTATGGTCATACTGATCTGTGGTGCAGCACTCATATGGGGCAACGCCCCCGAGCGAGCTGCGGCAGCAGTTTGGCTGGTATTCTTTGAATTTGCCAAACTCCTCTACCGATCAGTCTTCGGAGCCGACGCTTTCCAGCTTATGAGCATGGATGCGTACCTTACTATTACCGACATTCTTGCCGGGGTATTTTGGGTGGCAATCGCGCTCTATGCCAATCGCAATTACACCATGTGGCTCGCGGGCTTGCAGCTCTTGGCAATCTGCGCCCATCTTGCACGAGGTCTAAGTGATCTCATCTCACCATTGGCCTATATTGTTATGGTCGTGGCACCTGGCTGGCTCCAATTGATCGTTCTTGCGATTGGTTTGATCCGGCACATCAGACGCAAGCGCATTTACGGGCCCTATCGCGATTGGCGGCTTAATCGATCACCGGCGCAGTTTGCGCCGGTGGCGGCAAAGGCCGGCGTACAAGGTACATGGGCGCCAGATACGACCCATTCATGGCGGGATGATCTGAAATGATACCGTTCTTGCTCAAGGATCGCAGCAGAGCTCGATCAGCGGCTCTGAATGAGCACGCGACGGTAGAATTTCTCCGCACGATGGTGATTACAACGCCCAATATCATTGAACGATTTCATGTGATGTTTGTTGACGCGCAGGGCACTTATGTTGGTGATGCTCCCTTGGGGCAGGGCCGTGCAGGAGGTCTAACCGTCAGGCTGCGTGGCTTGTTTGCCAGGGCATTGTCGCTCGGCGCACGCGGTATCGTCGTTGCACACAACCATCCATCCGGCCTTTGCCGCCCAAGTGACAAAGATATCGAAGCGACCAAGAAGCTAAAGACGGTGGCCGAAGCGCTCGACATTCAATTGCTTGATCATCTGATCTTCACAACGCGCGGGGTCTATTCGATGCGCGCAGGGGGTGACTTATGAGTTCCAATGCAGCCAGTCGGCTTATCGCCGCAAACGATGCGACGCTGCCGCGCTTTCGAATTGTGGGCGATGTTACGCTCGATCTGTTTCACCGCGATGGCCGTGTCGATGACAAATGGCTTGGCTTCCACCCTCGGGAATTTGAGCTTCTTTGGCGGCTTTCTGAAACACCAGGCGAGCGTGTTACAAAGAAGCAATTGCTAGTCGATGTTTGGCGTATCAATTTTGAACCAGAAACCAACAGTGTGGCGGTTCATGTCGCAAGAGTACGCAGTAAGCTCGAGCCGCACGGTCTTGTAGGCCTGCTCGCAACTCACGCAGAGGGGGGCTATTATATTGATACACCTGACCAACACGGGGAACCAAATGTGTCGGCCTAGCCGCGAGGCCTTGGTCAATCACGCTCTGTAGAACTGGACTTGGGCGCAGGCTTGCGCCACTCTCATAGGCATCATCTACTGACCGCCTTTGAGGAAGCATTGATGTCGCAAGACCAAACCGAAACACTAATGTCCAACGATCGCATTTCCATTGAGCTGAGCTCGCAAGGCGTGGCTCAGGTGCGGATGGTGCGTGGGGACAAGATGAATGCGCTCGACCCTGAAATGTTTGAAGCGATCATTCAAGCAGGTCACATTCTTCACAAAGCCAAAGGTGCTCGCGTGGTTGTGCTGTCCGGAGAGGGACGTGCCTTTTGTGCAGGGCTCGATACAGCCAGCTTTGGGCGGACGCCGGCTCCTGATGAGCCTGATCTCAAAGAGCGCACCCATGGCAACGCCAACCGCCCGCAACAGGCCGCGATGGTATGGCGCAAATTGCCGGTTCCCGTGATCGCGGCGGTGCACGGTGTCTGCTTTGGTGGCGGGCTTCAGATTGCCAGTGGCGCTGATATTCGCGTGGTCCACCCCGAAACCCGGATGGCGATCATGGAGCTCAAATGGGGCCTCGTACCCGATATGGGCGGGTACGCATTGTGGCGCGGCTTGATCCGCGATGATGTGATGCGCGAGCTAATCTACACCAACCGCGAGTTTTCAGGTGAGGAGGCCCGGTCGCTTGGGCTTGCCACCTATGTGGATGCCTCGCCACTTTCGCGTGCCACCGCGATTGCCAACGAAATCGCCAACCGGAACCCACATGCCATCCGTGCGGCCAAGCGCTTGCAGGCCGGAATTTACGAGCGCGACACAGATGCGATCTTGCTTGAGGAGAGCATTGAGCAACATGCTATCATGCGGAGCAAGAACCAGGTCGAAGCCGTGATGGCCGGAATGGCCAAGCGCAAGCCTGACTTTGAGGATGTTTGAGGGTTTGAGTTAGCGGCTCGATTTTGCGCGTGCCTACGGCATTAACCAAAGACAGCCACGCATTGCAGGCCGTCGATCACCTGTTTGCCCTGGCTGTCCCACATCCGCAGCCGTTCTGAGGAATAGCCACTATCGGCGTGCTGACTGGCGTTCTCGGCAAGGTACCAACCACCTTCCGATTGGGTGTGCGGGTCGAGGATGTTGAACGACCAGTTGATCGAGCTGATCGGTCCCATCCGCTGCATCACTCGCATGGCGCCTGGGGGCATGACGTCACCCATGAGAACAAGCTTGCTAACCGGATCGAGACCATGGTCTTCGGTCAGTCGTGCCCAACGCCTTACGGTGGCGCCGTGGTCTTCGCCTTTTGCCTGTCCAAAGCGGACTTCAAAATTGTTCTGGATGAAGTTTGGCCCCTGGCCTTTCATCGCTTGCGCCTGCTCGCTTGCTGGGCCGGGCCAATCAGTTGGCGCTTCGGCAGGCCGCTGCGCATTGGCTTCGCGCTCGGCAGCGAACAGCCAGAAGCCGGTGAGTGCCACGCCTTTGTCGGTTCGGATTTCGCTGCGGATCTGAGTCACGTTGCGCCCCTCCCGGACGATCTCAGCGGTCAGGTGGATGTCCTCACCCACCGGCGCGACGAACCCCACTTGGGCCGCGCGCAAGGGTGGCAAGTCGGGAAACGCTCGGATCGCCATTGTGTACCCGATCAGTGCGGATGCGCCGCCGTAAAGTGTGCGCCCCTGCATCCAATCGCTGGCGTTATCAAGGCGGGCTGGACCGGGCTTCCCGGTGATCGGTTCAAGCAAACTGGCAATCGTCATGCCGCCCGCTCTGCCCAAAGCTGCACTCCTGGTCCAGCATGACGTTGCGTAAGGCGAGCGAATAGAAAGGCCAGGTCGATGGGCCAGCGCGTTGGGCCGATCCAATCCGGCCCATATAAAAAAGTCACATTGCCTTTAGAGCGACGAATCGCTAGTGCGCCGCTTCCGCCTTTTAACGAAGGTGGCTCGGCCCGATGGCGGAGTGGTGACGCAGCGGCCTGCAAAGCCGTGTACGCCGGTTCGATTCCGGCTCGGGCCTCCACTGTTTCCCGCATTTAAAGCACGCGGGAAAAGGTCGCCGCTTTAGCTCAGTTGGTAGAGCACATCATTCGTAATGATGGGGTCACGTGTTCGAGTCACGTAAGCGGCACCACCCAGTTTAGTACCGAACCGATATTATAGTATTCTCTCCTGCCTCTGCCTGAAAGCGCGCAGTTCTGCGGGGTTTCGGTAATGTGAGGAGCTGAGTGAGGTTTGGAGACTGGGGCCACGCTGTGAGAAACTGGCCAAATTCGGCAAAAGTCTCCTTTAGCAAAAGCATGACCACAATGTGGGGTGGAGTTTTTGGAGGGCACTTGGCCTCTGGGCTCTACCTGACCGATAGAAGTCGTTCTTGTTCTTCCCATTGCGGGGGGATTGAGAGGTTCATCAGTCGCCCCCTGGTTAAGGACTCAGAGTGGCGACCCTCAACTATCGCCTTGGTCGCTTTTGGGCTAAGCCAGCTAAGCTGCAGCAATTGGGTCATGCGCTTGCGGCAACTGCCTTGCTGCTCGGCGAGATGGTTCAGCGGCCTCTGCGGATTGTTGAGCACTAATTCTTGGACGGCTTTGGCTTCTTGCAGAAGCGCTGCGAGATCGGGGTTGGGCTCGGGCTCCCCAATGCGCTCTGGGTCAAACCGAAGCTTGTGCTCGCCAAAGGGCCTGCGATTTGGATGAGGCATCCGAATGATCGGACCTTTATCAGTTGAGGCCATTCCAAGGGTATCAGCATTGAGCTCGATGATCAGCTCGTTCTCG
>JBCCPG010000008.1:0-185665 GCA_039039885.1 Pseudomonadota bacterium
CTCGAGGTCGGAAAACAGCACGTAAATCTCACGCTTCTCACCGCCAAGCGAAAGCAATTCAGGCTCATCAATGATCTGCCGGGCGATGTCGCGTGGGATGTATTTGCCAAGCGCCCCTTGGGCAAAGCTGCGCTGGGCTGCGCCGGCCGAACGGGCCGCCGCGGTGACCGCAGTAAAGGCGATAATCCACCCAACCAGCCAGCCCACTGCAGGCAATCCATATGTATCTACGCTCCTGAAATGGAGCAGAAAGGGGATACCCACGAAGATAATTGCGAGACCAAAAAGCAGTGGAACAAGCTTACGCGCGGGCCATTCGAGCAAAGCGGTGAGGATCGCAGTTGCAACGACCAATATCGCCATCGCCCATAAAGTCCAGTTCGGGACCTGCACCAGGCGCTTCCCATCGAGCATCTGTGCAATCAGCTCGCCATGCACAGAAAGCCCCGCGGGTTCGACGCCCGTCCAGGACGTGAAGGAAGTCTCGACCCGGTCATAGTCGACAATATCACCGCCAATAAGGACGTATTTGTCTTCGATCTGGGCTGCAACAATCTCGGCAACCACTGGGTCCATATCGAGGAAAAGCGTGATCGACATGTCGGGGAAAAGCGGTTTCTCGATCACATTCTCGCCGCTGGCCAACTGCTCCTCGGTCAGATCATCATTGATCGCTCGCCGATATTCAATCGCGCCCACATAGCCTTCAAACTTTTCGTAGGGCCCGCCAGAAGCCTCCAGCATTGCTCGCCCAAGCAATGGAGGCAGGCCTTCTTCGATGCTCGGCCAAATGCGTGTGGCACCAAAAGTGTTGTCGAGCCGGATGCTTGCGCGTTCGGCGTTGCTACCATCGCCTTCGATCGCAGCCATAAACTCTTCGAGATATTCCTGCTGTTCATAGACAATGTCTTCTTCATTCGTCTCAACCGTCGCATAGCCAACCAGAGTTGGTGTCTGCATCGCCCTCAACGTGTCCACCAACAGCTGATCTTCGGCTTGAGGCTGATCAAATAGAATATCGATCCCGATGGCCTTCGCGCCCATTTGATCCAGATTTTCGAGCGCCTCCGCAAGCGCCCCGCGAGGCAGAGGCGAACGTTGTCCAAGTTCAATCAAAGCCTGATCGTCAAACTCAACCAGAACGATCCGATTATCCTGCTCAACGAGGTCCGCAGCAAGATAAGCGCGCATATCGTAAAGCGCGCGCTCGGCAGCATTGGTGAGCGGGGTGGGTTCAGCCGCTCCGCCGGGAAGAACCCAGCTGAAGCGCGCGAAGAAGATCGCAATCAGCACCAGCACGCATGTGGCCGCGAGTTGCAGCGTCCCAGCCTCGCGCACACCGCGCCAGCCGCGCACCAGCAGGCCGCTCGACCTCGCGCTTGCTCGCCTTTCATCACTCATTGGTGATCCCCCTTGTCAATGGTGAGCAAAGCGCTTTTGCTCTCGCCGCGCAAGGTCTGACGCGCACGAGTGCCGGGAGTAACGATCTGGAACGGGCGGCTCAGCGGATTGCCTGGGCAGCGCCGTCGCCGACAACCGCGAAGGCCGACCAATAGAACGGATGCGAGGTTTCCTTGGTGTCCATCAGGTCGATCTGAGAGCGCCGCAGAGCGTCTGCCGTCTCAACCCCTTGCACCTCGAACAGTCCCGAGATGAGCCGAGTGGTCGCGTCATAATCGTCGGGAACTGGCCAGTGGCTGGCAAGCACTGTGCGTCCTCCCGCTCCGACAAATGCCCGCACCAGCCCATCAAGCGCAAAGTCGCCGCCTGAGGTGATGCCTGCCTCCAGCGTCGCGCCTACGGTGGCACTGCCGGCGGTGTCGCAGGCCGAAAGGATCACAAGATCTGCATCAAGCCGGAGCGCAAAGATCTCGGCAAAGCTCAACAATCCGTCCGAATTGTCATCACCAAACGAAGTCAGCAGCGCCGGGCGCGGCGGGCATTCGGGCTGCGGAGCAGTGACGAGGCCGTGCGTCGCAAAATGCAAAATGCGATATTCGTTCAAGTCCGCGCGCTGCTTGATTGCGGTGTCGGTGAAGGTGCGTTTGGTCAGAACGTCTGCCCGGCCCGAACGCTCCCCACCAAAGCGTGAGGCGGCGTCATAAAGCTCATCCGACTTGATCGGGTTCGACCAGATATTCTCTGACCACAGACACTTCTCACCGCCTGCCAATGCTGCTCTTGTCCCGTTCGAAACAGCTGGCGTCGCGCTGATCGGAGAGTTCTCACCAAGACCGAGATACGACTTGCTCGCAGCACTAGGCGGAGCTGCGCGCACATCGCGGAACGCTGTCGGCGCTACCGAGGTCGTGATCTGCGAATTGCGCCCGAGCCAAGCAACGCCGCGAAAATCGTAATCGTCCCCATCAGCACCAGCCAGCTGCTGCTGATATTGCCCGATACTCTCATCGTCGGTCACAAGCAGGTTAATCGGCAGTTTGAGCAAAGCGCCATCAGGTTCAAACACGATATGCTTGTGCGATGGCAGCTTGTCAGCAATCGGCGCAAACAGTCGCAGATAAAGCTCGCGCGAAGTTTCGAGGTCGAATGGGAAGGTCAGAACCTGACCGCCCTCCGCGATAGCTATACTCTCGCGAATGGTCAGCACGATATCATCAAGGTCTTCTGGCGTGCCGTCGATCTTGTAAGCAAGCGCCTCGGACGGCGTGATATAGACCATGTAGGCACCGTCATTGAGGACCGTCATCTTCACATACGCTTCGTCGCCACGCAGGATCTTCTGCATGTCGCCGAGCTCCATAGCGCCGCCGGAGACCGCCCGAAAACGCGGATATTCGGAAAGTTTTGTGAGCAACTCAGCCTGTTGCGCCAGCAAGGATTCCAGCCGGTCGCGGCGCTCAGTCAGCAACGCTTCGGCCTGCGGGTCCAAAGCCGCTTGGGCTTCGATTTCAAGAACCGAGGCCCGCACCTGTTGAATGGAACGCCCGAGATTGACATTGCGCCGGAATAGCAAGGAAGCGTCATCGCTGCCGCCTGACAATTCGCGGGCAAGCACCGCCTGGGTTTGAGCAAGACCAGGCCGCAACAGCAATTGGCTGGCCGAAAAAACATCGCCTGCCGCGCTCGCATTGGCGCCATCGGCCAAAAGCAAGTCAAAATAGCTCGACATATAGGCCCTTAGCGAAGGCGCGGGCCGTCCCTCCGCCTCCGCAACGATCGCACGATAGAGGTCAATAGCCTCACCCTCGCGGCCATTGCGCGCGTAATAGCCCGCCAATTGGGCCTGCGCGCTGTAGAGCGCGGGCGAACCCGGATAGGTCTCTGCAAGCAGCCCGATGCCTTCCATGTGAAGCGCCTCAGCCTGGGAACCTCCGCCGGATGCCAGCGCGCCAGAAGCTTCTGCCAATTCGGCAAGCTCGCTCAAAACCTGCGCACGGAGCCAAATGATCGAGAGCACCCGTCCCTCACGCACCTGTGCCAGAGTGGTGTTGGCGCGCAGCAGATTGGTCTCAGCCTCAGCGTTCTGACCCTCAAGTCGCAGGCCCGTGGCGCGCAGATAATCCGCTTGACCATCGAGCAATTGCGCCCGTTCAAGCGGAGTAAGCGCGCGCGAAACGAGCGAGCCACCAATTCTGGTGTTTTCCGCTGCAAGGGTGCGCGCCATGTCCGGGCCAATCCGAAGACCACGCAGCGCATTCTGGTCGCCAAAGTCAGTCACCAGCGGCGTGTTGAGAATATCCACCGCTCGTGCTGCTTGTCCTTGGTTGAGCGCGTCGATCGCCTCGTAATTGCGCTGCAGGCGAGCCAGCACTGGGCTTGTCGCAGCACCCGCGCGGGTTTGATCGAACCGGCGCTGGGCCTCAGCGAAATTGCCGAGATTTGATTGCAGCAGCCCTTCGTTAAGGCGCGCCTCGGTCTCGCTTGCTCCAGTCATTGCATCAGCAGAGGCAGCAAAGAACTCAGCCGCTTCGGCGAACTCACCCGAATTGGCACGGCGATAGGCTTCGACTAGCGCCTGGTCAGCCGTGATGCTTTCTGCTTGCTGACGGATGAAGGCGAGAGAATCTGTAGTCTGCGTGAGCGGAATGTCGACCGTGCCCGGCACCAATCGATCATTCGCAAGCGAGGCCACCCCAAGCTCGAGCGCGCTGCCATAGGCAGACAATCCGCTTGCCGCATAGGTCCGGTTGCCGATCTCGCCCACCAGCAATTCGGTGCGGATAATGCTGCCAGGACGGACACAGAGAAGGCGTCTAGCACTAGGCAAACTTGTTGGCGCTTGCGCGCCCTGGTGGTCGACGCAACTGGCACCGGGGCCGACGAAGCGCGTAGCAGCCTGATCAGCAACTTGTCCGCGCACGACCCACATCGTGCCGATCGCTGCCGCTGCATCGCGGCACAAGATGTTGTACTTGCGATCAAACAATCCAGCGTCTTTCTCAGGCGCCTGAATTTGCGCTTCGCATAGCCCGTTCGAGCCAACTGGGAATGTGTCGCGAAGGCTAAGAGAAAGCTCTCGCCCAGTTTGCGTCGTTCCAGGCGCTGCCCAAAGCGCAGCCGCGCCAACAGCCACAGCCGCGCAAAGTGAAAGGAATGACTGGATTGGCTTGATGGTCATCTCAGCTGCCCCCTTCAACTTCGACATTTCCGCTATTGCCCTGTCCGTACAAAGAGGAATCGCCGCCAGACGCGACGGGATCCTCAATATCGTCCTCATCATCCACCTCCTCCGATTCTACGAACTCTGGAAAGTCGAGACCAAACAGCGCGTCAGACTCAGGTTCGGACACGGTTGTCGGTGGAATTGGCTCAGCAGGAGCCTCAAACACCGTCGGATTGTTCACCGGCGGATCGTTATCGTCGGTAGGAGTTGGTGTGGGAGTTGGAGTCGGCGTTGGGGTCGGGGTTGGAGTTGGAGTCGGGGTTGGTGTTGGGGTGGGCGTAGGGGTCGGTGTCGAAGTCGCGCAGGCGCCAGTGTTGATGACACAGTCATTGAACTCCGCCTCGTCTTCATAGGCGGTGGAGCCCGAGTTGAGGACATTGTCGAAATTCACTTCCTGGAAGAACGTCTCCCCACTGGTAATCTCGCCGCTGGTACCCAACCGCGCACCATAAGCAAAAACATCAAGACCTCCGGTCGGACTGACGCCCCCTATGGCTGAGATCGACAAGCCGCCGTCCCCAACCAGGATGCCGCCTTGAATATCGGATGTGCCTGTATTGCGAACGAGCAAACGTTCGCCGACTTGGATATTGACCGCGTCGCCTCGCACATAACCGAATGGATCATCACTGCCAGCAAAGGCGAACGATAGGTCCACATTGCGGTCTGTGAAGAATGGATCGGCTTGCAAAAGCTCGATAAGATCGCTGTTGGCCACCCAGATGTTGCTAGCGCTTAGGTTCAGGGTGCCGGATAGAACGCCCGAATTGCCTTCGATCGTTACTCCGCCCGGAGTGACAACTTCGATGCGTTCCTCCGCATTGAGCGTGAAGGTGTCGGTCGAAGCGGCTTCGACCATACTGGCAAAGCCCTCGACCCTGATGACGCTGCCTGACCCAAACGCGTTGATCGTCAAATCGGTCAATCTGCCGGTATTCGATCCTTCGATGGTGAAGGCATCGACTACAATCGAAGGATCAGCAGTACCAGCGCCAGCCAGCACCTGCTGATTAATGGTCAAACTGCCAGCATCGATCCGTGCGATCTCCTCAGCGCTCAGGACATAGCCAAGGTTTGGATCGGTGTTTTGCGGTCCACTTGCTCCGCCGATCAAAGCACGATTATCGATCTCACTCGATGTCAACGTCAGCTCGCCTGCGCCGAACAGCGCCCCTGCTTCAACCTCGATGTCGCGTGATCTGAGCTCCATGGTCAAACTGCGGAAGCTCAACAGCGCGGGGTCATCGCCAGCAATCCGAATTGTCCCAGCAGCGTTGACGAAGACATCCAGTGCCGTGTTGGCCGGATCAGCGTCCCCAATAATGCTTCCCTGACCAGTGATGACGTCGAAATTGCTAACAACATCGACAAGCACCGAGTTGCTCACAAAGATGTCGCCGCCATCGGCGATGAAGGCTGATCCATCACCTTGAGGATTGAAGCTATTGCCCAACGCACGCGCCGTTACGTTTGACGCCGTAAGCACACCGGCAAGGGCCGAGATCTCAATCTGACCTGTCTCGTTGAGCGGCCCCGTATTGTCCGCCCCGCCTGTCGCATTCACTGTCATTTCGAGGTCAAAAATGTCCACGCTCGGAACATCGGTTGAGGTGCCATCCGGCAGCAATTGGAGGAGCGCCACGCCGCCTTCTGTCGCGCCTCCTTGCGAGGAAAGCGCCAGCGCCTCCATGGTCACGCTCTCGATCAGCGCACCCGATCCTCCGACAAAGTCCGCTTGGACAAACCCGCCATCTGCATCTCCGCCGTCCGTACCGGTTGAGATCGCTTGAGCGGTCGCGTTGGCGGTCAATATGAGCCCATCAGCAGTGACGTCTGCGTTTGTGCTCGAGAAAACCGCGCTGCCAGCTGTGGCGCTTCCACGGGCATTGGTGTTTCCATCACCACCATTCGCATCGCTCGAGAGGATTAGGCGGCCAAGGCTAGAGCCTTGTTGCAGCACATTCATCACGCCGTTGACGATTTCGAAGCTGACGCTGCCCCCGGCTGCATCGCCTCCGTCTTCGCCATCTCCGCCTCGCGCATTGGCGCTGAAAAAGCTCTCTTCGAAAAGATCGATGTCAGTGTCAGCTGCGCTGAACGTCACGTTGCCGGCATCTGCTGCCCCGCCATCGCCATCACCACCCCCATCTCCTCCAATCGCATCGGCACTGACACGCAAGGCGCCCCCGACTATCGTGGAAAATTCGATACCGAGCGTGATATCCGCCCCTTCGGCCCTACCGCCATCGCTCGCGCCGTCGCCGCCTCGCACTGCTCCGCCAGTTAGCCCAGCAAAGTTGTCAGCCGAACCGATGCTCAGCGTCTGATCGTTGTTGGCATTGGCGAAGATATTGATGTCAGCGCCTGAGGTGTTGAATGCGATCGAGCCGCCTTCCGCCTCTCCACCGGTCTCTCCATCTCCCCCGGCCGAGATGTCCGAGATGTTGGAGTTGCCTACGAAGTTCACGGTTGCATCAAGGATTTGCCATTCGGTGATTCCACCGGCGCCATCGCCGCCATCGCCGCCGCTGCCTCCGTCGCCGCCAATGCCGCTTGCACTGGTCCGAATCTCTGCGGTGAGAGTGCCGACATCAGCGACATCGACATCGATGATACCCCCCGCACCATTACCACCATTAACTTGCACATTCGGGTCAAGCGTGGAGCCGCCACGTCCATTGGCGAAGACATCGATCGCGCCCGAAAGCACTGTGCCTGAGATAATCTGGATCGCCGCTGTCCCGCCGATCGCGTTGCCAGCCTCTTCGCCGTCGCCCTGTGCCCCGCCGCCAAAACCGCTGGCGATGATCGAGATCGTGTCATCACTGTTGGGATCAAGGCCCGGATCGAGTGGAAGGTTGATGGTTGCACCGCCGCCCGCAAGCAAGCTTGCATCGCCGCCTTGTCCGTCACCACCTGATCCCTGAACGCCGATGGCATCACCTCCCGTGCCAAAGGCCGAGATGATGCCGCCAATGCTCGTTACACCGTCGAAGAGTGCGGTTGGAACGTTGTTGACGATGTCGAGTACGGTTCCGCTTCCAGAGGCTTCGATCGTGGCCGTGCCGCCTGTGCCAGCACCGCCATCGCCATCATCCCCAATGCCGCCCACACCATTGGCTTGGACTTGAACTGAGCCCAGCGACACCGTGCTTCCATCCACCACGCTTAAAACAGACCCGCCACCAGTCGCAGAGCCGCCAGAAACGCCTTCCCCGCCGATAGCGTTGGCTTCGAGGATAAGCGCATCGGCAAAATCCAGCAGACCACCAGAGGAGACGCCGAACAGTGCATTGCCGCCTAGCCCATCACCGCCTGCACCTGGCCCATCATTGGTGCCGCCAGCGCCGGTGGCGATGAGGGTCACTCGGTCGGCAAGATCAACGCTTGAGGCACCATTCAGTGCAAAACTGGCGGTGCCGCCGGTCCCTGTGGCCGCCTGGTTCGCTGATGCTCCACTTCCTGCCAGCCCTTGAGCACTGATCGTCGTCGTGCCGCCAACGGACAGAGCGCTTGTGTTATCGTCGATAGTGATATCGGCTGTACCGCCAGTCGCATCGCCCCCACCGCCAGCATCGTTAGAACCGAAGTCGCCCTCGCCGCCAACGCCACTCGCATCGATCACCAAGCCGCCAACGATAGCCAGTGAGGTCGCATCGAAGGCAAGAAAGGCATTGCCTCCAGTTCCGACGCCGCCCTCAAGATTTGCATCGCCACCCAGGCCGCTGGCTTGGACTGTCAGGCTCGCCACATTGGTTTGCGCATTGCTACCAGCAGCGGACGCAATGCCGCCCGTTCCGTTTCCGCCATTGTCGCCGAATGCACCGGCACCGCCTGCGTCAACGAAAACATTGCCGGCTGTGACTGTGCCAAAGAATGCGGTGAAGAAGGCGTTGGAGCCGAAACCGTCTCCGCCGTCACCGACTGGATCGCCGGTGCCTCCACCAAAGCCACCAGAGCCGCCACGGCCTGTGCCAGAGACAAAGACATCGGCAAAACTCACCGTACCTGCACCGACTACGCCTGTGCCACCAAACAGGGCTTGGCCGGCCTGAGCTGTGCCACCGATCCCGTCGCCGCCAACGCCGCCGATAATGGCGCCGGAGCCAAAACCGCCAAAACCGCCAAATCCGCTGCTTGAGACTCCCGTGAATCCGCCGACGCTAATATTGCCGTTGTCCGCCCCGCCGAGAACGAAAGCGCCGTTGCTGAGCGTATCGTCCGCCTGATTAAGCGTTGTTGCCTGCCCACCAGTGCCAATGCCACCGTTGCCCGCGATCGCAGGGTTCGGGCTGGCTTGGTCATCAGCGCCGCTGCCATCGCCGCCAAAGCCATTCGCATCGGCACCCGCATTACCCGTGATGGTTAGCGTAGCGACACCGTTGGCTGTCCCTTCCGCCTGCAGAAAAGCGAGCCCGCCAAAGCCGTCCCCACCATCGGTCTCGGTTGCAAAACGCCCATTTCCCCCTTCGCCGCGGGCATCGGCAAGGGCATTGCCGATGATATCGACCGTACCAGTGACCACTCGCAAGCCGGCGACACCGCCCAGACCATTGCCGCCGCCTACGCCGTTTCCGCCAAGGCCAGCTGCTTGGATGAACAACGATCCGTCAATATTCAAAGTCCCGCCAGATATGACGTCGATACGCGCCCGGCCGCCAAATCCGCTTCCACCCTGACCGCCAAAGTTCTGACCGCCCGCGCCCTGAGCCGAAATTGTCAGCTCATCAGTGCTGATCGTGCCTGCGCCGTCGATGAAGATATTGGCGTCTCCGCCATTTGCAGCCGCGCCCAAAGCGGCGTCCTGGTTTGCTCCAGCAACTGCGTTGGAGAGGATCTGTGTTGCTCCCAAAGTGACAGTGCCGCCATCAATGCTCTGCACGGTCGCGAAACCGCCTGCAGTGTCTACCCCAGCTGTGCCTTGACCTTGCTGGGCGTTTTCTGAGGCAGCCGATGCGTCAACAAGCGCAGTGCCATCGACTTGCACAGATCCCCCGGCAAGCGCAAAGATCTGCGCCAGACCGCCGGTTGAGAAACCTGCGGTGATAATCCCTGCATTGCTTGTGGGTACGAAAGCTGTCGCCGTCACCTCAGCATTGCCATTTATTACGAGCGTCCCATCGCTCGCGGCCATGGTAGCATCGCCCGCAGTCGCGCTGCCCGAGGTGAGCGTCTGGAGATTGACCGCGCTGGTCGCATTGGCGGAGACGACCGCGTTGCCGCCGATGGTCAAAGTGCTGTTAGCGAAAGCTTCGATAAAGGCCGAACCGCCTTGTGCATCGAACAGCACCGGACTTGCACCGGACCGGAAGTCATCAGACGAGACCAAGACATTGCCGGTGATGTCGAAGTTCTGACCGTCGCGCGCACTCAATCCGGCAAAGCGGCGCCCAATCGCAATCAGGTTTCCGTCAATCGAACTCGCCACGTTCAAGGCCGAAACATCGACCTCCTCATTAGCAACCGCAAGGATCGAACTGGTGGAATTGATGTCCTGGATGATGATCGTGCCAGGTGTCGCGGTGAGCGCTGAATCGCCGTCAAAGGCCGCTGCACTGGCAAAATCGTCGGGAGTCCCACCATCGACGGTTCGGCCATTGACCTCATAATTGGCAGAAAGAATGATCTCGCCATTGACGATGCCCGCGCTCGTCGCGGCATCGAAGCCGAGATTGCCTGAGAACAGCAGACTGATAGGGTCGTTCTGCGCGGCCGCCACCGCATAGATGAGATGATTGTCGCCTGCCCCAGTGCTCGAAGGCCCTCCGACATTGCCGTTGATCTCGATCGGAGTAGCAAAGGCAGATCCGGTAGGGATCTGGATGTCGAACAGGCCATTGGAAACGGTGATATCGACTTCTTCACCCGCGATGTATGCCTGACTTCCGTTGATGTTCGAATTGCCGAGCATCTGAACGCGGGCACCAACCACCGCGAAGTAGGAATTCTCTGCACTTGCCGTAATCTGCGCACCCGGCGCGATGCTGACGGTGAGGTCGATCGCATCACCCTCAAAGAAGCTCAACGTGCCATTGTTGAGGATGAAATCGTCGAATGTCGTCTCATCAATCTCAAGCCCGGTTAGGATTAGATTGCCGACGTCGAACACCGCATCAGAGCCAACAAAAATTCCAGCCTGCGAATAGAATGCAACGGTCCCTCCGCTGGTAGCTGTGCCAGTTGCATCAAGCAGCTGCGAAATTACCGTGCCATTGAAGACAGCGACATTTCCATTGGTCGCAAGCCCGATCCGATTGAGGACAGCGAAGTCGGCGTTGCCTGTACCGTTCTGGAAGGTGACAACATTGCCCGTGGGCAGAAAATCGAGCGCATTGCCGAGCGCGTCTTCGTCAGGCGTCCAGTCAATTATGGCGGTATCGGTAGAAACCTCGATCGTCTCGGTCGTGGAGCCAGTAATGATCCTTGTGGCATTACCAGCAGCGACAGTCTCGCTTGCTTGGATTGCTTGAGCGCGCGCCATTTGCGGAGCCAAGACGAGGCCCAAGGCCAGGGCTGCAGAGCCACAACTCACGAGCAGCTTTGAACGGTTTCGGATCATCGGCGCCATTCTGCTATCTCCACGGGCCATCTTAAAATCTCCACGGGAAAAGTCGGGCAGTGACCGAGAACATGATCCGGACATCGCCGCGCTGTGTTGCTAAGTCGGGCCGCTCGAGCGGCACCGCGACAAAGGCGTCAGCTTGAACCTTGGAACCCCACACTGCGCGCAAGCCTCCACCAGCAGACCACAGCCGATCGGGGTTGGTCGGGCTACGGCTGGGATCTTCGTTCCACGCCCAGGCCACATCGGTGAATACATAGGGCTGGAGGGCCCATGCCTCAGGCCCGTCAGGCGCAAGCGAGCCAAAACGTGTCTCAAACGTCGCACCAACGCCGCTATCGCCCAACACCGCGCCAGGGTCATAACCGCGCCCGACTGAGAAGCTGCCGGCAGCAAACTCCTCAAAAGCGGGCAAGGGATCGTCAGAGAACTGCGCCAAGGTCTCAAGCGAGAAGGTCAGCAGCGGATCGGGCCGATACTCAACCGCCCCGTCAAATCGAGCGATCAGAGGGCTTGGATTGGATTCAATCCGGCTCGGCGGAACCGCCCCTCCCGTTGTGCAAGTCAGAAAGTCTTCGCGGCAATCCGGGCTGGCTGAGAAGACGTCAAGGCCCTTGCGCAGCTCGACTCCCCAGCGATACCGCCAGCGCGGTTCAAACGGTGTGTAGTCGCCAATCCGCTGGATACTGCTCAGATCGGTCTTGTCTCCCGATATCCGCGCAAAGATCGTCCGAACGCGATCCCGTGAAAGCGGGATGTCATTGACCTCAACATCCTGATTTACGAAGTCAAACCCGCCGCTCGCAAGCAAGCTTGAGCGCCGCGAACGTTTGAGCGGGAAGGAAGCAAAGACGCTCGCCAACATGGTTTCAGATTCAAACTCGAAATTCGGAACGCCCACGTCAGGGTTGGTCTGACTGAAAGTCAGCCCCGCACCAAGGCGCAAACCTTCGCTACCCAATGCAAAGTCGTGACTGAATTGGTAGGTTTGCTGCTCAGAAAACTCGAGCGTGGTGAAGACCGTCGCGCTCGTTCGGTCACCCATGCCGGTAACATCATAGACTTCGCCACGAACTAGACCGCCGAACCGACCAATCGCCCGCGATCCAAAATTCTGGAAATTGACATCAATCGCACCCTTGCGCCTGACGACAGCAATCTCACCCAGCAAATCACCTGGAGCCCCGCCTGCAGCAGGTCGCAACGATAGGCGCACGTCAATGCCAGGCAAATCGTCAGCGAGAAGCAAGTAGCGCTCTGCATCATTGGTGTTGAAGACCGGCTGATCGGTGAGGTTCTGCAGATAGGATGCGACAACCGCTTCAGACGGCCCCGCGTCGCCGCGCACGCGCAAGCCTACCAGCTTTCCGAAGACCACTCCGAAATCCGCGACCCCATCGCCAAGGTTCTGCTCCGGAATTTCAACTGTTGCCAGATAGCCTTGAGTGCGCAGGATCGAATTTGCCCGTGCGCGGATATCGCACAAAACCGCCAACGGCAGTTCGCGATCCAGATATCCGTCATAGGCTTCCGCAAGCGAAAGACCCGGTACCTTGTCTAGACCGCCGAATTCCACCCCGCTCAGCGTCAGACGAATGTCCGAATACTCAACACGATCGAGCACGCAAGGCGCGCGCTCCAGGTCGCCATCAATCGTCAGAGTGACGCCGCGATCGTCGTCGCGCGAGGGTTGCGGAGGGGTTAGCTGGGAACGGGCCGGCGGGGTGATTTGCGGTGCGACTTGACCTTGCGCAAGAGCTGCGCCGGACGGAGTACACACTACTGCTCCCACAGTAATAGCAGATGCCAGCAACGCGCCTTTTGACATGCGCCCAGGCGCGGAACTGCGCCCGACAAAAGGTCCTCTATCTGCAAGTCTAACCAAACGTTCCCCCCCGTCTTGGTACAGTTCTATGCGAGCGCCGCCTTCGCAGCATAGGTCACCGGCTGCCAAAGCCCGTACCTTGGAGCGATTGCACACGCTCCGATAAACTGTGCTGTTGCCGAACTCTGACCCTCAGAAATGACGCCGTGATTTCACGGTCACCAATTCGCCTTACCTTTTGTTCGGGCGACCCGCTTTTCGGGGCACGGTGATACGCCTTTTGGAGGTCAAGACAAGGGTTGGAAGCACAATCCTTGCGCGGATCCAGCAATTTGTCGCGTTTGAACAAGCGATTGGCCTGTGAAGTGAAACTTACGAAACCTAGAGCATGCAGCGTCCGGGAATATCTCGCGCTAAATGCGTGCCCGCCGCGCGCTCTTATGTAATCGCAAACAGCGCCAGAGCCTGCTGGTCGAGCACTCGAATTGCGCCATAGCCTCGCTCAATTAGCTTGGCCTCCTCAAGCACCCGCAACGCCGAATTCGCCGTTGCGCGCGTGACACCGAGCAGTTCGGCGAGCTCTTGCTGAGTGATCTGGGTCTTGCCCTCCGCTCCCGCGAGATTGGCTAACAGTCCCGCCAACCGAGCCGGTTTGCTGCCCCTGCGCATCCCTGCCAGCTGATCGAGGGTATCCTGCAACTGCGCCGACAAAGCACCGAGAAGCGCTCGGTTCGAAGCTGAGCATTCGGCAAGCGCAGTGAGGAACGGAGCAGCAGCGATGAAACGCACTCGGCTCACTCCTCTCGAAAGGGCATCCACCACGCGAGGTCGAGCGGCAAAGACGGCAAGCTCACCATAGGAGTCCCCAGGGCCGAGCACCGCGACCGCACGGAATTCCCCAGCGGGCAAATGAATGCCAACCCGCACGGTCCCTTCATCGATCAGCCAGAAGCCATCCGCCTTCGTGCCTCTGTGCTGGATGAACTGTCCGTCATTATAAGTACGCAGCGGGCTCTTCGCGATCAGCTGCGTCTTCAGTTCCGGCGCAAGAGCATCGAACAACATTGGTACCGCGGTCGAATTGAGCCGTGTTGGCAAATGTATATTTTTTGACATTATTCGCCTTGCCTAGCCGCTAAGGATCTCTTCAACAAGGGAGAGACCATCATGGCCACATCAACCACTGCAATCATCGCGATCTATCTTGGCTTTGCTGTGATGGAGCTGTGGCGCTCCAACCTGTTTGGCAAAGAACAGCAAACCCGCGATGACGGAATTGTCGAAGCGGTCAGCATGACGATGTTGCTAGGTGTCACACAGCCAACCGTTCTGTTCAGCGCAGGCGCGATCGCTAACTGGGCAGCGCCGGATTATGCGGGGGCGCTTGCCGGGATCCCCTTGATCGCCGCAATCGCTTTGTTCCTGATCCTCGACGATATGACGCAATATTGGTGGCACCGTGCGAGCCATTCGACACCGTGGCTCTACAATCTTCACCGCGCCCATCACAACGCTCGCTACATGAGCGTTCGGCTCGTCTACCGGAACAACATCATTTATTATGCCATGATGCCGAGCCTGTGGTTGTCTGGTATCCTGATTTGGCTGGGCCTCGGCTGGGTCTATGCGGGCTATATTGTAGTCAAGCTGTTGGTCATCACCGGCGCGCACTGCGACGTTGCATGGGACAAGCCGCTCTACCAGATCAAATGGCTCTCGCCCTTCATGTGGGTGGTCGAGCGCACCATCTCGACCCCGGCGACGCACCATGCCCATCACGGTCGCCATGCGGATGATCCAGCGGTCAATTACAAGGGCAATTACGGCAATCTCCTGTTTTTCTGGGACGTGCTGTTCGGCACCGCCAAGATCACCCGGACTTTCCCCAAGAGTTATGGCGTCGAAAACCTTGCACCAGCTAGCCTGGGCCAACAGCTGCTCTGGCCGATCTTCCCGGAAAGGTGTGGGGAAGAGGCTGGCCTTTCGCATACCACACCGGCAAAAGATTCCGCCTAAACAAGCGAAAGACCATGTCCGAAAAACACGCTACGAGCAGCAGTCTCATTCTCAAAGCCCAACGCCGGCACGTAATTCAGGCTTTGGGAGCTGCCTCAGCTCTCGCGACTTTCCCAACCGTGTTGAGCGCACAAGCCTGGACCGGGCGGATGCTCGAATATCAGGGCATTAGCGCCCTTGGTCTCCCCGATCAGCGCCTTTCGATCTGGTTGCCGCCGGGATATGATACGAGCGACAAGCGCTACCGCGTGCTCTACATGCACGATGCGCAGAACCTTTTTGATCCGGCGCTCTCAAATTTCAATAAGGTCTGGGCAGCTGACAAAGCCATGCTCTCCTATGCGGAGCGCAACGGCAGAGCGCCTTGGATCATCGTTGGGATCTGGAGCCCGGGGGAAGACCGTTACCGGCAATATATGCCCAAGCCTGCCTACGACGAAGCAGGCTCAGAGCTGCGCAGCAAGATGGACGCTTTCGGCAATGGAAAGCCGATTGTGAGCGACCACTATATCGGTTGGATCACGGCCACGCTTAAGCCGTGGGTTGATGCGAATTTACGCACGCGCGCCGGCCCAGATGACACGGCCATCATCGGGTCGAGTATGGGCGGCCTGATCAGCCTCTATGCGTTTCTGGAATACCCTGACGTGTTCGGCCGAGCGGGCTGCGTAAGCACGCATTGGCCCGGTATTGCGCCGCAAGTGGTAGGCGAAGTCGATCCGGAAATGCTCCGAATTTGGGCCGATATGATTGAAAGCGGGCTCGGCCCAGCGGGTCGTCGCAAGATCTGGTTTGACCACGGGGACGCGACACTCGACGCCTTCTACCCACCCTATCAAAATGTGATCGATGCAACGATGGGGAGCACCAAGGACTGGTACAGAGGCCAACACTGGGAAAGCCGTTTCTACCCCGGCGCAGAACACGAAGAGAACGCTTGGGCCGCACGCCTGCCGGAAGTTCTGGACTGGGTTCTGGGCTAGCCGCTTCGGATTAGTCCTTCTCGATGAAACGCACCGCGATCCCGCCTGAGGACGCGAGATAGGCCTCCATCGTCTCACCACCGGTAACTTCGATCTCTTCGATCACGATGTCATAGGGATTGTGATCCCAATGCGCATGGAGACCGTCGCGATAGACTTGGGCGGTGTACGTCTTGCCGTCCTCAAGGAAGCTGAGCGGAATTGCTAGCGTGCGCTCCTCAGCATCGGTGACCGCACCGAGGAACCATTCGCCCCCTGCCCGGCCTTGACGAGCGATAGCCACATATTCGCCAACTTCGCCAGCAATCGCCACACTCTCTTCCCAGTCCGCTTCAACATCCTTGATAAACTGGAAGGCCTCCATGTTCGCCTCGTAATTCTCAGGCAGGTCGGCTGCCATTTGGAGCGGTGAATAGAGCACGACATAAAGCGCCAATTGCTTGGCCAAGGTCGTTTGTGGACGGTTGTCGGCCCCGCCCCGTTGCATGTCTTCGCGAACCGGAGGCCGCTCATTGGGGCGCAGATCAAAAATGCCTGGAGTAAAGTCCATCGGGCCTGACAACATCCGCGTGTAAGCGAGGATTGAGATATGTTCAGGCGGATTGGGAGGGGTGCCCCATGCGTTGAACTCCATCCCGCGCGCGCCCTCTCGCGTCATCCAATTGGGATAGGTCCGGCGCAACCCGGTGTCCTTCACCGGCTCATGCGCGTTGATCGAAATTCGCTGCGCGGCCGCTGCCTCGACTACGCGAAGGTGGTGGTCGACCATAAACTGGCTGTCGTGCCACTCATATTGTCGCACGCCATTTTCGTCGTAGCGCACAATATCGCCGGCATCAGCGACATATCCGGTCTTCACCTCACGAACGCCATTGGCCGCGTAAAGAGCGAAGGCATCCTCCATCTGCGCCTCATAATTGGCAACATTCCCGCTGGTTTCGTGGTGTCCAATAATCCGTACTCCGCGCTCTGCCGCATATTCGGCGAGCATCGGCAGGTCGAAGTCGGGATAGCTCTGCGTAAAGTTGAACAGTTCGCCATTGTTGAACCAATCGCCGTCCCAGCCGATGTTCCAGCCTTCAACCAGCACACCGGAAAAGCCATGTTCGGCAGCAAAGTCGAGATAGCGCATCGTGTCTTCGTTGTTCGCGCCATGGATGCCGTCATTGCCCCAGGTCCGCTCACGGATATGCATCGCCCACCAGATGCCGATATATTTGCCCGGCTCGACCCAGGAGACATCGCCGAGCTTGTTAGGCTCGTTCAAATTGAGGATGATGTCGGAATTGATCAGTCCAACCGCATCATCAGCGATCTGGATCGTGCGCCAAGGCGTCTTGAAAGGGGCGGTGGTGTGCACTTTGATCCCGTCAGAGCCAGCTCGCAATTGGGCCTCGAAATCGCCTGGGCGCATGGCGATCAAAGACATACCTGAATAATTGACCAGCGCTGCTTCGTGAATCGAGATGTGCACACCATTGGTTCGGCGGAAGGTGACGGGCGTATGCGCATCATCGACGATACCGGCAGTGCCAGTGCGATAGATATATTCGTAGCGATTAAACTGCCGGCTGGGCGTCCACCAAGCCTCTGCATCGCTTTCGATCGCAAACTGCGTCAGCTCGTCGGTGATCGCGACCGGGCCGGTAAAAGCAGCCTGCTCAGCGAGTTCATAGCGAAAGCCTACGCCGCTATCGAAGACCCGGAACCGCACCGTGATCGAACGCTCAGGTCCCGATTGAGCGGAGAACGCGACCGCCAGCTCCACGTGATGATCGCGCACCAGTCGGCGTTCGCCCCAAGGTTGCTCCCAGGTCGCATCATGCGTCCCATTCGTTGAAGCGGTGATCGCAAGATCGCTTTCGAACCCGTGGTGATCGCGGAACAGCAGTCCGAGGCGCGAGGAAAGGATCGCTTCCTTATCGCCGTGGCTGATCGAATAAGTCGCCTGCCCGCCTTCGTCGCTGACTGTGAGGACAATGTTTCCATCTGGAGAGCTTGCGCTCAACACCTCTGCCCGCAAGGGAAGCGCAGTCCCTAACACAAGCGCTGCAACGGCGATCAAACGAACCCACAAGCGATGCATTTCACTCTCCCAATACAAGATCAGCAGGGCGCCACGCACCTAAATGCAAAATCTTGCAACAATTACTCTCTCAGAGCCACATATCCCAAGACTAAGACGAAATTCCAAGAGAATTATTCGCAAAATTCTGCAAAACCTTCCGATCAAAGAGCCAGTGAGTGGCAGGCAGATGGGTATAATCGCTAATGCTTTCTTGCGAGCTCGACCGAGCCAGCTCGACCATTGAATAGCTCCTCGGACTAGGCGATGGGTATGGTCTCAACTCCGATTTTGACAGCAGCGCGTGAGCAAATCTAGCAAATCGCTCAGCCCTAGTTGGCTGCGAATATCCTGTAGCCCCAACCCTCAAGTGACAGCTCTGTGCCATCATCAAAAGTTATCAACTGGTCGGTCATTGCGTCCAAATGCGCGCCATGATGACGCTCAAGTCCGAATGACACAGAGTGACCACGCGGTGATAAGTTGAAGACCGCAAAGACGCGATCTTCTCCAGCACCGCGGACAAAACTCAGTATATCGGAAGGAGCCGAATTTGGCACCTCGATCAGCGGCGCACCGTGGCGGCCATTGTGAAGTGCACGCTCTGCAGTCTTGAACGCGATTAGCCGTCGAAAGAGCGCATCATAGTCCCCCTCTTTCCACTCAATTTCGTCCTTCTCGAAAAACTCGAGCTGTCGGTCGAGATCAGCCTCCTGGCCATTGTAGATCAGCGGAATTCCCGGCCCCACAAAGCTCAGCGCAATCGCGGCTTCATAGGCGGGGCCATAGATCTCTGAGGCCACGCCATCCCATGAATTCTGATCATGGTTATCGGTATAGACCATCCGCAAGGCAGCATGTGGCCAGGTTGTTTTCTGGCCGAGATAATAGCCGCGCATAGCCCCAGCCCCGCTCTCATCCGCAACAAGCTTCTGCATCGCCTCCTTCCAGCCCCAGCCATAAGTCGCATCAAATGCGCGTCGGTGGAGATCGCGCTGCTCCCATTCGGCGAGCATGAAAACCGGCTTGATCGCATCGAGTTCGACGCGCGCGGTCTCCCAGAAGTCGAGCGGAACGAATCCCGCGACGTCTGCGCGGTAGCCGTCAATGTCGAATTCGCGCACCCAATAGGTGAGGCTCCCCGTCATATATTCGCGCAATTCCGGGTTGGAATAGTCGAAGTCCACGACATCGGACCAGTCGGTTCCCTCTGGCGGCATCAGATCACCTTCGGGAGTGCGCGAATACCACTCGGGGTGCTCGACTGTCAGCGGATTGTCCCATGCCGAATGGTTCGCCACCCAGTCGAGGATCACCTTGAGGCCAAGTCGGTGCGCTTCGTCGACAAAGGCGCGGAATTCTTCCTCTGTGCCGAGATCGGGATTGATCGCGCGATAGTCCTTGACCGCATAGGGGCTGCCCATCGTGCCCTTGCGCTGCTCTTCGCCAATCGGATGGATCGGCATCAGCCAAACGATGTCGACCCCCATCTCTGCGAGCCGCGGCAAGTGGTCTTGAGCGGCGGCAAAAGTGCCTTCGGAGGTGAATTGGCGCGTGTTGAGCTGGTAGATCACCGCGTCGTTGACCCATTCGGGCGCGTCAACCTGCACCAGCTCTTGCGGGGCGTAGGCTTCCGCATCGGCCCCCTTGCTGCCACAAGCTGACAGAGCAAGCGAAAGCGCCATTAACGGCGCGAAGGCAAGTCCGAGGCGTTTCATCACGCCGCTCCTGAAAGCTTGGCCTGCTTCTCAATCGTGGCCGTCGTGCTGTCGGTTACAAACAAGGTCGCGACCGCAGCGAGCACAAAGGATACACCGCCAATCGCCATGGCAAAAATCGCAGAGCCATCGAAGAACACCGTGATGAGGAAGCCCAAGGTGGTCGACGCGATCAGCTGCGGAACCACGATGAAGATGTTAAAGATGCCCATATAGATGCCCATCTTGTTCGATGGGACAGAGCCAGCCAGGATCGCGTAGGGGAGCGAGACGATCGATGCCCAGGCAATACCAAGCCCGATCTGCGAGACCCACAAGAGCGACGGGTCACGGATCGCAATAGCTAGGGCAAAACCAACAGCGCCAATTGCAAGGTTAAAGCTGTGCAGCTTGCGCCGATCAATCTTGGCAGCGATCATGACGAAACCTAGAGCAGCGGCAGCGGCCAAGCCATTGCGCACCGATCCCATCAAACCCCAGTGGTCTGCTCCATCTTGGTAGGCGCTGCTGGTCGGATCTGTTGAGCCGAAGTGATATTCCGTCACACCCGGCGTGCCGTAGATCCATAGCGCAAACATCGCGAACCAGCTGAAGAACTGCACCACTGCAAGCTGCCGCATAGTGGTCGGCATTGCGAACAGGTCGTTGACGACCTCCATGAAGCCGTTCTGATCGCGGCCCGAACTGCGCATCATTCCGGCGACCAGTTGGATGACGCCGAAAGCTGCGATCAACCCGGCGAGGATGTAAAGCTCCTGCCCAACCGCGACCGACGTGACATTCTCGCGTCCCCACAGCACCAGCACTGCTGCGGCCAGGCCGAGCACAATCCAAACCGCTCCACCCGAAAAGAATTGATTCGTCGTACGCTGCACCGTCTCAGAAGCTGTCTCAACAATGCCGAGCGCCTTTTGGCGCGCGAGATCAAAGGCGGCGATCTGTTCAGGGCTGTATTCCTTGGTTCGGAACACCGTCCACATGACCGCGACAAGCAGCGCGGCGCCGCCAATGTAGAACGCCCATTGAACGGTCTCAGGGATCTCGCCAGCTGGAGCCGTGTTCGACAGCCCCATCCAGTTGGTCATCATCCACGGCAGTGCGCCTGCCAGCACGGCACCCGCCCCGATGAAGAAGCTCTGCATCGCATAGCCGCGCGTGCGTTGACGGTCGGGCAGATTATCTCCGACAAAAGCGCGGAACGGCTCCATCGTGATGTTGAGCGAGGCGTCCATGATCCACAGCATACCAGCTGCGATCCAAAGGCTTGGAGAATTGGGCATGATGAACAGCGCAATCGTCGCAAGGATGGCACCGACGAGGAAATATGGCCGACGCCGACCGAAGCGTCCCCAGGTGTTGTCCGACATGTGGCCAATGATCGGCTGAACGATGAGCCCGGTCATCGGAGCGGCAATCCACAGGATCGCCAGCTCGTTCATTTCAGCGCCCAAGGTCTGGAAGATGCGGCTGACATTGCCGTTTTGCAGCTCAAAACCGATCTGGATCCCGAGGAACCCAAAGCTCATATTCCAGATTTGCGCTGCATTCATTGCTGGCTTGCGGCCCTCGCCACTGGCGCCTGCGGCTGCGCTTTCAGCCAATCCCATCATTGCTCTCCCCCGCGATCCGCTGGTGAGATTTCACCTCTTTCGCCGATCACTGTCCTGTTTACGCCATCCTCTATCGGTGCATTAACTTTCTTTTACTCTCCCTATACAGTTTGCCGAGACTGCAAACTTTTGCAAGATTGATTGTAGGTGAACTGGTGATTGAGACCTCAGCTTTTCTAATCACTGGTAAATTTTCATTTTTTTTCAGGCCTATAAGCTGAGATGACGAAAATGGCGATTTCGTTGACAAAGGTTTGCAAATTTCTGCGCATAATGGCAATCAGTCGTCGGGAGAGAGGAACATGAAACGAATCTGGTTCAGCATTGCGCTGGCGGTCACTGCTTTGGGTAGTGCTGCATTGGCTATGAGCGACGAAGCCGAGGTCGATTTCGACCTTCGCGAACGGCCGCCTGAAGACGAGATCGTCTATTTCGTTTTGCCTGATCGGTTCGCCAATGGCGACACCTCGAATGACCAGGGCGGAATCGAAGGCACACCTCTCGATCACGGCTTTGATCCAACCCACAAGGGTTTCTATCACGGGGGTGATCTCGCCGGGCTGACCTCCAAACTCGACTATCTTGAAGGTATGGGCGTCACCGCAATTTGGTTCGCTCCGATCTTTGAAAACAAGCCAGTGCAAGGGCCCGAGGGTGACGAAAGCGCGGGTTATCACGGCTATTGGGTGACCGACTTTACCAGCATTGATCCCCACTTTGGCACCAATGTTGAGTTCAAGGCCTTTGTCGACGCAGCGCACGGGCGCGGGATGAAGGTCTATATGGACATCATCACCAACCACACCGCTGACGTTATCGTCTATGAAGAAGGCGACGCATTCAATTACGCCTATCGCAGTCTTGCTGATTTTCCCTATTCGCGCCGCGGCGCCAGCGATGGAGAGCCGATCAATGACGGCTTCTTGGGTGATCGCGTTCAGACGCGAGAGAACTTTGCAAACCTGACCTCGCCCGATTTTGCCTACACTCCCGTCGTGCCAGAAGCGGAGCGAGAGGTGAAAGATCCCGCATGGCTTAACGACCCGATCTATTACCACAATCGCGGAAGCACGACTTTCTCAGGCGAGAGCAGCCGCTATGGCGATTTTGCTGGCCTCGACGATCTCTACACAGAGCATCCGCGCGTGGTTGAAGGTATGATTGATATCTATGCCAGCTGGATCACCCGATTTGGCATTGATGGCTTCCGAATTGACACAGCTAAGCATGTGAATCCTGAATTCTGGCAGGCTTTTGTGCCAGCTATGCTCGAGACGGCGGAGGCAGAGGGCATCCCCAACTTCTTGATCTTTGGAGAGGTCTATTCGGCCAGTCCCGACAGCGGATTTCTGGCGCAGTTCACGCGTCGTGACGGCTTTCCCGCGGTTCTGGACTTCGCCTTTCAATCGGCCATGCGCGAAGCGATCGGAAAAGGCACCCCACCCTCTGTCATTGTCGATATGTTCGATGGGGACGTGAATTATGAAGGCGGAGAAGACGCGGCGCGTGCGATGCCGACCTTCCTCGGCAATCACGATATGGGCCGTTTTTCAACGCTTATCCGTGAGGACAATCCCGACATCTCGCAAAAAGAGCTGCTCAGCCGGGTGAAGCTTGGGCACGCCATGCTGATGACTTTGCGCGGCAATCCGGTGATCTATTATGGCGATGAGCAAGGTTTCGTCGGTGACGGTAACGACCAAGCCGCACGCGAAGACATGTTCCCAAGCCTCACGGACAGCTACAATGACAACGATCTGATCGGCACCACTGCGACCACTGCGCAGGAGAATTACGACACTTCTCACCCGCTTTATGTGTTGGTCAAAGAATTGGCCGCAGTTCGAACCCGCCACGCGGCCTTGCGGCGCGGTGAGCAGACCGTGCGCACATACGATGACGCGAAACCCGGCCTCCTCTCTTTTTCCAGATTTGATCCGGAGAGTGGAGGGGAATATCTGCTTGCCTTCAATTCTTCAGCGCAGCCTCTCGAAGTAAACTCGACGATCGGTTATGAAGCGCGCGCACTAGAGACACTTCACGGCTCATGCCCTGAAAGCGTCTCAGCCCCGGGAAGTGTCGCACTAAGTCTGCCAGCCTTTGGTTGGTGCATTGCCAGAGTTAGCGAGAGCGATCAGTGAACCGACAGATGAATATCCTTGCCGCTGCCGACGATAAAGCGGCCCAGGAATGGTGGCGCGGCGCGGTGATCTATCAGATCTATCCGCGCAGTTTCCTTGACACAAACGCGGATGGCATTGGCGACCTAAACGGCATTGTCGAGGGTCTCGATTATATCGCCTCACTTGGCGTGGACGGGATCTGGATATCGCCATTCTTCACCTCGCCAATGAAGGATTTTGGTTATGATGTCGCCGATTACTGCGGCATTGACCCAATCTTCGGCAGCTTTGAAGACTTTGACCGGATTATTGGGCGCTCGCATGAGCTGGGCCTCAAAGTCATCATCGACCAGGTCTACTCACATACATCGGACGCACATGCGTGGTTCACCGAGAGCCGCAAGGATCGCATCAATCCGCGCGCAAATTGGTATGTCTGGGCAGACCCCAAACCCGATGGTTCTCCACCGTCCAATTGGCAGTCCGTTTTCGGGGGTTCGGCATGGCAATGGGATGGCCCGCGCAAGCAATATTACCTCCACAATTTCCTGGACTCACAGCCCGATCTCAACTTGCATAATCGGGATGTACAGGACGCTTTGCTGGATGCTGCGCGCTTCTGGCTGGATCGCGGCGTAGACGGTTTTCGTCTCGATGCGCTCAATTTCTCGATGCATGACCCCGAGCTGCGCGACAACCCTCCCTCGGGCGCCCCGATAGAGAGCGTCACGCGGCCGTTCGACATGCAGATCAAGCGCTTCAACCAAAGCCATGCCGATATCCCCAGCTTTATTGAACGCATTCGTGCGGTGATGGACGAATATCCTGATCGCTTCACTGTCGCAGAAGTTGGCGGCCCGGCCCCATTGGCGGAGATGAAGGCCTTCACCGCTGACGGGAAGCGGCTCGATTCAGCGTATAATTTTGACTTTCTGTATGCGCCAGAGCTGACAGCGGAGCGGGTAAAGGCCTCGCTCGATAATTGGCCCGGCGATGTCGGCGAAGGGTGGCCGTCTTGGGCTTTTTCGAACCACGATGCTCCGCGGGCGACCACGCGCTGGGCAGGCGCAGACAATTACGAGCAGGTGGTGCGCACCGGGCTGATGCTACTGCTCTCATTGCGCGGCAATCCGATTATCTATCAGGGTGAAGAACTCGGCCTGCCACAGGGTCATGTTGCTTTTGAAGACTTGCTCGATCCAGAGGCTATCGCGAACTGGCCACACACATTGGGACGAGACGGCGCTCGGACACCCCTGCCCTGGTCCGCGAATGAACCTCAGGCCGGCTTTTCCGCCGCCAATCAGACTTGGCTGAAGGTTGATGCGGCCCACGCAGAGCGGTCAATTGATACGCAGCATGATGAACGCGGGTCAGCGCTCAACTACACAAGAGAGCTTGTCGCTCTTCGGCGCGAACTCCCTGAGCTGATTGTCGGACATTCTGAGCTGCTCGATACGCCGGAAGAAATCCTTGCATTTGTGCGACGCTATGCTGGCGGAGCGGTTTTATGCGCATATAATCTTGGGGATCATGCGCAAGACTGGTCGCCTCCGGCCGAATTTGCCGATAGCACTGTTTTAGCAAACGAGGCTGAAGTTGCAGACCGCCACAACAGTTCGCTGTTGGTCCCAACCACATTGGCTTCGATGAGCGGATACTGGGCAATCAAGAGGGGCAGCTAAGAGCATGGGTTCCGCCGGCGCAAAAGCAGGTAAGAATGCAAGGCTCGAAGACATTGCGCGTCAGGCCGGTGTGTCGATCTCAACGGTCTCACGCGCGCTCAATGACAGCCCTGCGGTCAACCGCCGGACAAAGCAGGAAATATGGCGCATCGCCCGGGCGCATGACTATGATTTCCGCAGCACCATGCCCAATGGCCCAATTGGCGCCGATGCAACGATCGCGGTGATCGTGCCTGCGCCGCAGGCTCGCGAAACCCGGGTGGCCGATCCCTTCTTTCTCGAATTGCTTGCCGGAATCGCAGAAGCGGCGCGCGACCGGAAGGTCGATCTGGTCATCAGTCACATTTTCCCTCGCTCAATCGAGGATCTCGAATTTGCGATGACGACCAGCCGAGCAAAGGGCATGATCTTCATCGGACAAAGCTCGCTCCATGACGGGTTCAATGCGCTGGCGGGCAAGGACCATCGCTTCGTGGTTTGGGGAGCCGATTTTGCCGATGCGGCCTATTGCACGGTGGGTTCGGACAATGTCGCAGGAGGCAGGCGCGCCGCTGCGCACCTATTGCGACTGGGCCGTCAACGTATTCTGTTCCTCGGCGACACCGAAGCACCTGAGGCTGAGCAACGGTTTCGCGGATATCGCATGGCCCATGAACAAGCAGGACGCAGCGTAGATGAAAGCATCGTCCTCCCAGCCTATTTCAACGTTCAGTCTGGTGAATCAGCGACACGTTCAGCAATTGAGAGCGGCCTCAAATTCGATGCAATATTCGCCGCAAGCGATCTCATTGCCATTGGAGCCATGCGGGCGCTAAGCTTGTCAGGCAGATCAGTTCCCGACGACGTGGCAGTGGTTGGCTACGACAACATTCCTGCTGCGCGCCTTGTCACACCGCGTCTGACGACGATTGATCAGGAAACCAGCCTCGCAGGCCGAATGCTGGTCTCCAAATTGATCGACACAGCCGGCGGGCAAGCCATCTCAGAGCGGTTGGAAACGAGCCTGCTGATCCGCGATTCCTGTGGGGGCTGACGTGAGCGAAGCACCTGCCCCTTTGAAAAAGGTCGTGATTGTCGGCGGCGGCAGCGCAGGTTGGATGACTGCGGCCGCCTTGTCCGACGCGCTTGGACAAGACTGCGACATCACACTTATCGAGTCCGAAGCGATTGGCACCGTTGGCGTCGGTGAAGCCACAATCCCTCCTATTCGAACATTCAACCGGCGGATCGGCATCGATGAAGCCACCTTTGTCAAGGAAACCGCTGGATCCTACAAACTGGGTATCCAGTTCGTCGACTGGTCGCGCAAGGGTCATTCCTACTTCCACCCCTTCGGGCAGTACGGGGCGGAGTTCGATAAGTTTCCCTTTTATCACTACTGGATGCGAGAGAGCCTAGCCGGTCGTCTCGATGGGCCGATCGACAACTTCTCGATGTGTTGGGCGATGGCAAAAGCGGGCAAGTTCGCACATCCTCAGACCGACCGCCGCAAGATCCAGTCAACCTTCGATTATGCCTATCACTTTGACGCTGGGCTTTACGCAGCCTTCCTTCGTCGCTTGTCAGAAGCGCGCGGGGTCACCCGGGTCGAAGGCAAAGTGGTCGAAGTCGCGCAGCGGAGCGAAGACGGCTTCATCGATGGCGTAACCCTCGACAATGGCACGCGTGTCAATGGCGAACTTTTCATCGATTGCAGTGGCTTTCGGGGGCTTCTGATCGAAGGAACGCTGGAGGCTGGCTACGAAAATTGGCAGCACTGGCTACCCTGCGACAGAGCCATTGCCGTGCCATGCGCCAAACAAGAGACAATCGCGCCTTATACGCGCTCTACCGCCAAGGCGGCAGGTTGGCAGTGGCGCATCCCGCTGCAGCATCGCACCGGGAACGGCTATGTCCATTGCAGCGACTCTATCAGCGAGGAAGAGGCACGCGATGAGCTGATGAGTTCACTTGACGGGGAACCTCAAGCAGATCCTCGCACCTTGCGGTTTGTGACTGGGCGGCGGCGCAAATTCTGGGACAAGAACTGTGTCGCAATTGGCCTGTCGGCAGGATTTATGGAGCCGCTGGAATCGACCAGTCTACACCTCATCCAGTATGGTATTCTTAGGCTGCTTGCATTGCTGCCCGACAGCTCCATGTCACCGCTTCTCGCGCGTGAATACAACGCCCAAACGCTGGCCGAATATGAGCGAATCCGGGACTTCCTTATCCTTCACTACAAAGCGACCACACGAGACGATGCGGAGCTGTGGCGCTACACGTCGGCGATGGAGATTCCAGATACCCTGCAATACAAAATGGATCATTTCCGCGAGCACGGCATGCTGGTTGCAGATGAGCGCGAGCTGTTCGCCAATCCCAGCTGGATTGCGGTCTATCTCGGGCAGGACATCGTCCCGAAACGCGCGCCTGCAATCACCCAAATGCGCGGTCATGTACCCGTAGCCGAGCGGATTGGTATGGTTGCCACAGCGATGGCAGAGGCGGTCGCGGAGATGCCCGAGCATGCGCAATTTCTCGACCAGCACTGTCGCTCACCGCTAGCTGCCTAAGCGAGCACATGGACAAGGAGGGTTGTCGGCTCTCCATAATTCTGAGTCAAAAAAGGCCCGCTGTCGCCAGCGGGCCTTCTTTGTTTGCGATTCCGAAGAGGCCTAGAAGTTCTTGCGGACCGTGAAGTTGAACGTCCGGCCGTAGATCTCGTGACGGCTTGGGAAAGTTCCGATCACATCCCCGCTCGCACCAATCAGGTCGTTCTCCGTCACAAACGGCTCATTAGTGAGGTTGAACACCTCTACCAGAATACCCAAGCCTTCAAGCGGCCCGCTCTCATTCTGGAAGGTATAGCCGATTTGAGCGTCAACGATCGTTTCATTCTGAGCATTGGCCCCACTTAACGATCCGTCAAAATTCTGAACCTCCGACAGGAAACCACTGCGATAGCGTGCAGCAAGCTTTGCCCGGAAGCCGTCGCGTTCGTAGAAAATGTCGCCCGACCACGTATTTTCCGAGTAACCCGGAATGTCCAGCGCAGTCATGGTCTCATCTTCGAGAGACGCGTCAGCATAGGTGTAACTGAAGAAGGCACCAAAACCTTCAAGAGCACCGACGAAGTCCCCAGCATCGATGCGGACCGTCCCCTCAATACCCGTGATCGAGCCATCGGCGAAGTTGACGGGGCCTTTGAAAACACCCGTTGCGAGCTCAGGTGCAGTGTCGAGGATAGCGCCAAAGCCAGCGTTATTGATCGGCTGAGTCAGATCAATCTGCTCGTTAAAGTCAATCACCCAATCAGACAGATCCTTGTGGAACACTGCCAAGATCACCGCCGAACCAGGTGAGATATACTTTTCAAACGACACGTCGAAAGCGAGCGATTCATATGGCTGCAAGAACGGGTTGCCCCCTTCCAGATTAAAGCAGACCAAAGCCGGCGGGTTAAAGCCGATACTGGTATCCGGCACGCCGTCCATATTTGTGTCTATGCAGCTGAGCGGGTTTGCTCTGATGGTCTGGTTTGCAGCCAACTGGTCGAGACGCGAACGGGTCACCGTCTTGGCCGCGGCAAGACGAATGAACGTATCCGTCCCAACCTCAAAGCTAAGGTTCAGGCTGGGCAGCCAGTCATCGTAAGTCTCAGTCACGGTGTTGGTCAGACCTTGACCAATCGTACCAGTCGAGCTCTGCTCGGTATCGGCATAGCGCAAGCCGATGTTTCCGCGGACCGGAATGCTACCAAGATCGCCATCGATGTTGGCTTGAATGTAGAGGTTGTGAACCTGCTCGCTCACTACCCATTCGGTGTCATTCGCTAACCCCGCATCGACGACATAAGTGCCATCGGTAAGGAAGCTTGATGGGTCGTAGGCAAGAATGTTCTGGCCAAGACCGCCGGTGTCAGTGGTCCCAACAATTGCGCTGGTTGGAATCGGCAGGGACCCATTCACAAAGCTTGGCGATGCGAAGAGGAAGGCCTCATTTGAATCGAAGTCTTTCTCTCTATCGGTGTAAAGCCAACCGAAGTTAATGCTGTCCAGCAGGCCGCCGCCGAACTCCCAAGTGGCTTCAGTGCGGAGCTGGTGCAGTTCATCATTGATACGAGGTCGCTTGATGAAACCAACCTGGCCCCAGCCGCCCGGATCGGTGAGAAGCACATTGGCAGGGTCGGTGTAATCAAGAAGACCATCAATCGAATATTCGCCATTCTCGGGAAATGTGAAGTTCAGAATATCCGGAATTGCATTGGCCGGCCCTGCCCCCGAGCCCGCATAGCTTTCATAATCGATATCGTCCCGGTCGAGTGTCGAGAAGCCATAATCAATCTCAAAGCTAAGGCTGTCGGTCAGTCCGAACTGGGTGTTTGCGCCGATTGCAAAGATCTGCGCCTCATTGCCTTCAGTGTCAGTCCGCAAGATTGGAGCCACATTTGTATAAGTGGCACTATCCGCAAACGGACCGGCCCCAGTCGCATTGCTGACCTCAACCGCTCCACCATTACTCCAAGAAGCGATTGGCGTTTCCGAACCGCGGAAAATACCTGAATCTTGCGTATCGGTGTAGAATGCATCGATCATCAAGGAGAAGTCGTCCTCGGGATCAAATTGCAGCGAACCGGCGATGGAGGTCCGTTCAAAATCGCGACTGACAGCGCCCTGGCGCGGATTGTCTCGAGGAACGATCAACCCATCCGCAGTGGTTTCCACTTGGAACTCATTGGTCTTAAGCTCACGTGAGATGAAGTGCGTGGGGTTCGACTGATGCGTTATGCCCAGAGACCAACCAAGGGTTCCGTCAGCATTTTGGTCAATGTAAGACCCGAAGAAGCGATAGCCGTCATCCGCAAAGTCCGGGTTCCGCGATCCACTGTCATTGTAGACATAAGTGGCCGAGACGCTCAGCTGTGTATCTGTGTAGTCCAATGGCCGCACGGTGCGAAGGTCAACAGCCCCTGCAATACCAATAGCCGCGAGGCGCGCATCTGCCGTCTTGTAGACGATACCCTGGCTAATCAGCTCTGATGGAAACTGATCAAATTCAATCCCACGATTGTTACCGGCAGAGACAACCTCACGCCCATTCAGCAACGCGAGTGAGAAGTCAGGGCCAAGACCGCGGATCGAAATCTGCTGTGAGCGACCGCGGACACGCTGTGCAGTGACGCCCGGCAGTCGTGCAAGCGAATCAGCAATAGACAGATCAGGAAGCTGCCCCAGATCCTCGGCCGAAATCACCTCGACGATCGAAGTCGAGTTGCGCTTGGTTTCCAGTGAGTTCTCAATCGCGCTTCGAATGCCGGTCACGACAATCGCGTTGCCTTCATTCTCGGCAACGTCTGCATCGCTTTCGTTATCCTGAGCAACCGCAGGTGTAGCCATCGCTACAAGCGCTAGACTCGTTGCTGTCCCACACAGCAGACGAGCGTTAGCGGAAAAACGCTTCAGTCCCATAATAATGTCCTCTCCAACCCACCGCGCTTTTACGCGATTTGCATTTTTTTTCATACCGCAGATGACAGAGATGTTTCAATGCATATTTTCGGGCTATCCAGAGATTGCTGAAAAAGTGCTTTTCATTATGTTTTTCAGTTTCTTGGTGGTCTGCGAGTACCTCGAGAAGAGAAAATGCGACCAACAAGGAATGCAAGTGTGACCATGTAGACACACTTCGCAAATCGCTTGGGCGGATTGCGCAGCTCGAAGAGTTTCGAAAGACATCACTCTACCTTACTTTAGGCCATTACTTTCAGGTATTTAGTCCCCCTAATTGGCTTTCACCCCTTTGTTTGATAACGTTAGCAAAGGCTCAATCAGCTGATCGGGATGGGATTCTCAGATGCAGGAATGGACGATTTCGCTCGATCAAGCGACGGTTGAGCAATTTTCCGCAGAGAAACACACACTTGTGGCGGTCGACGCCTTTATGGTCCAGCCGAGTGCAGCCATTGAATGCGCTTCTTTGCAAAAATTTGCAAAGATCACGCCGCAATATCCTGGAGTTCGAGCTCCGCTGCCGACCGAAGTGTCGATCGCGTGGCTTGAAAACGTGACACCGCTGCTGGATTCGAACTTCGGAAAGGCGCAGAAAGGGTGGGAGGTTCAGGCTTGGTTCTCACTAGTCACTACTAAGCCAGGCGATCTCATTCCTATGCAGTGCTTCCCGCATGTTGACGGGACCGATCCCAATCAGCTTGCGATGATGCTGTACCTGCATAACACCGACCATGGAGGCACCGCCTTCTTTAAGCACCGTTCAACGGGGCTTGAGGCGCTAAGTGATGAGACTTTCCCGCGCTATCGCGAGGCGCTCCACAAGGATGTGCAGAGCGGTGGATTGCCAGAGCCTGCATATGTTACCGATGGGCTGCCGTATTTTGAAAGGGTGTACGAAAGCAGGGGGAGCTTCAATCAAGCGGTATTCTATCGGGGTAACCTGCTCCACTCCGGCGTCATCCGCGAAGGTGAGCTTTTGTCCGATGATCCGACGAAAGGCCGGTTAACCATCAACGCCTTCTTCCGCCCCACTCAATGAAGTTGTGACAATCTAGTGAGCAAAACGAACGTGCAGAAACTGGTGATCGTGGGCGGTGGGACCGCTGGTTGGATTTGTGCAGCTGCATTTGCCCGCCTGATGGGCAAGGCCATCGAGATCGAGCTGGTGGAATCCGATGCGATCGGCACCGTCGGCGTCGGCGAAGCGACCATTCCGCAGATTATACGTCTCAACACCATTCTTGGCCTTGATGAACGCGACTTTGTCACGCGCACCAAAGGCACGTTCAAGCTTGGGATTGAGTTTGTCGACTGGGGGAAACTCGGAACACGGTATCTCCACACCTTCGGTGATGCGGGGATGAACCTCGCCAGCGTGCCTTTCCATCAGTATTGGAAGCGGGCTGCTGCGTCTGGTCACGACAAGGACCTTTGGCACTATTCGTTACATCAGGTCGCGGCAGATCAGGCCAAGTTCGGTAAGCTCGACCGCGTGGGCAACACCCCGATGACGGGTCTTGCTTATGCATATCACTTCGACGCGAGCCTCTACGCGGCGTATCTGCGCGAATATTCGGAAAAACGCGGTGTCACGCGCACCGAAGGGATCGTTAGCCAAGTCTCTCGTGATCCAGAGAGCGGTGACATCACATCGATAGCGCTCGACAATGGCGCGGAGGTGTCGGGCGACTTCTTTGTCGACTGCACGGGCTTTCGCGCGCTGCTGCTCGGCCAGGAGTTGGGAGTTGGGTACCAGGATTGGTCGCACTGGCTGCCTTGCAATAGCGCTCAGGCGGTTCCCAGCGAACGGCTCGAAACTTTGGTCCCCTACACGCGCGCGACTGCCAAAACAGCCGGATGGCAATGGCGCATCCCGCTCCAGCATCGGACTGGCAATGGCCATGTCTATTGCAGCGATTTTACTTCGGACGACGAGGCTGGCGAAACTCTGCTTGCAGGGCTCGACACCAAGCCGCTCGCCGATCCCCGCCCGATCCGATTTACGACTGGTAGGCGCGACCAGTTCTGGTCGCACAATTGCGCAGCTATCGGTCTTGCTAGCGGTTTCCTCGAGCCGCTGGAATCGACGAGCATTCATCTGATCCAATCGCATGTTAGCCGCTTGCTGCAGCTCTTCCCTGCGCAGGGCGGAGACGCGGAAAAGGAGCGGGCCGAGTATAATCGTCGCTGCGCCAATGAGTTTGAGCAAATCCGCGATTTTCTGATCCTGCATTATTGCCAGACCGAGCGCGAGGACACCGAGTTCTGGCGTTATTGCAGGAATATGGCCGTGCCGGACAGCCTCACTCATAAGAGGGAGCTATTCGCCTCGAGCGGGCGAATTGGACGCGATGCAGACGACCTCTTCCGCGAAGCCAGCTGGGTGCAGGTGATGCTTGGCCAAGGTGTGACACCTACCAGTTATGACCCGATGGCCAACGGTCTGGATGACGCGCAATTGGCCGAATTTCTCGGTAATGTCAGGACAGTGATTGAGCGAGCGGTCGCCTCTTTGCCGACACACGAGCAGTTCCTGACGCAATAGCCTTCTGATCAAACGACCGCCCATTGCGCCTCGAGTTCGATGAGGTTGCGCAGCTATCCCTCGGAACAAACGTTCTGGAGCGTCGTTTGATGCGTATCCTGCCCCGGGTAACCATCGCAGTGTGAGCAGCCTTACTCGGGTGCATGATCGTAGCGCAGTCCGTGCGTCACGATCGACCGAAGTTTTGCTCGAGCAAAGGAGAGACCGATGACAGCGGCTGCCAATGGCCAAACCGCGCGGCTTTCCTTGCGCGAGTTTTTCCGCCGTTTCTTCGCCATTCTCCAGCCTGAAGGCAGTTTCTACTGGCTCGCCATCATCTACGGCATCGGCATCAGCCTGTTTTCGCTCGCGACGCCGATTTCGGTCCAGTTTCTGATCAACACCGTGGCTAACACCCAGCTGGCTGCGCCATTGCTGATGCTGTCGCTGACTCTGTTTGGTCTGCTGCTGTTCTTCGGACTTCTCAACGCCTTGCGCGTCCATCTGATGGAGCTGTTCGCGCGCCGTTTCTATGCGCGAATGGTGGCGGAGATTTCGCTCATCTCGGTCTATGCTCAAAACCCCTTCTTCTCCGACAATACACGGATCTGGCTCTTCAATCGCTATTTTGACGTCATCGGGGTCAAGAAAGCCATCCCAGTGCTGTTTATCGGTGGGTTTTCAGTCGTTCTCCAAGTGGCCGTCGGCTTTGTCCTCGTCTCGCTCTATCACCCGCTATTCCTCGTGTTCACGATGGTCATGTCGGGATTGATCTGGGTGATCTGGCTAACCTGGGGCGGGCGCGCGATCCGTTCAGGCATTGATCTTAGTCACGCCAAGCACGACACTGCTGCGTGGCTCGAATCGCTCGGTGGATCGAACGGCTTTTTCAAATCGCAGCGACGCGTCGACTATGCGCTGGGTCGGACCGACGATCAGACCGCGCTTTACATCGACAAGCATAAGAAACACTTCCGCAACTCCTTCGCGCAAACGATTTCGTTCCTCGTCCTCTACGCTGCAGCCAGCGCGGCTCTGCTTGGTCTGGGAGGATGGTTGGTGATCCAAGGCCAGCTGTCGCTGGGGCAGTTGGTGGCAGCCGAATTGGTGCTTTCGGTCGCGTTCTTCGGTGTCTCGCAGCTCGGGACCTACCTCACCTACTTCTACGACCTGTGCGCCGCGGTTGAGGAGCTTTCACTGTTCTACGATGTCGAACAGGAGCAGTCTTCGGGCAAGGATCGGGTCGAGGATCTCAAGCCTACGATTGTCTTCAACTCTGTCCGCGGCAAAGCGCGGCATGAAGACGCGGTGTTTGATTTCGAGATTCCCACCGGCGCGACAGTAATGGCAAGCGCAAGCCATTACGGCGTACAGAGGCTGTTCACCAGTCTGATCAAGATGCACGAACTCCCGAAAAGTGGGTTTGCAACTATCGGAGGCGTCGATCTGAAGGATCTTGAGGCTCAGGAGCTGCGGCACATGGTTCACGTGTTGGAAAGGCCCTCCTTTGTCGGGATGACCATCCGGGACTACCTCCGCCTCGCGATCGAGGACAAGGATTCGCACCGTATGGTCAAAGCGTTGCAAACCGTTGGCCTGATGCCTGCGATTTCCAGCCTGGAGCATGGTCTCGATACCGAGATTGCCTCGACCGGATGGCCGCTTTCGCAAGTTGAGCTGCAAATGCTCAAGCTCGCCAATGCGCTGTTGGAAGAAGCCCGCATTCTCGTCCTCAGCAGCCTGTTCGATCTGGTTCCGGAGGAAAATCTCGCCGCTGCGATTGCTGAAATGCGTGCCAATCGCCGAACGACCGTTATTTACTTCTCCAACCGACGGATCGACCTTGGCTTTGACCATTTCCTCTACATTGAGGCCAATCAACAGCGCTATTTCGAGACGTTCGAGCAATATTGCATCGCCACGACGGGCAAGCCGCCACGCAACGGACGTGGCCCGCGTCCTATCTTGCCTGAGGGTACAGACCCCAAGAAAGCAGCAGGGTAATCATGGCAATTGCTGAAAACGACCTGGGCCATTTCAAGACTCTGGGCGAAACCCGCAAACCAAAGATAATGCGCACCGTGCTGGTGATGCTTATTGTCAGCTTTGTTTGTGTTCTAAGCTTCCTCATCTTCGTGCCCTGGGTCCAGACCACGTCAGGCCCAGGACAAGTCACCGCGCTCAATCCCGACGACCGCCAGCAAGAGATCAATGCTTTGGTTTCTGGACGGATCGAGGAGTGGTTCGTGCGCGACGGTAGCGTGGTGAAGGAAGGCGATCCCATCGTGAGGATCGGCGACATTGATCCCATGCTGATCCAGCGATTGCAGGCAGAGCGGGTGCAACTAGAAATTCAGCTTTCCGCCGCGCAAAACGGGATGGCGACCGCCCAACTCGATCTTGATCGAATGCGTGACCTCTTCAGTGAAGGCCTCGCCGCGAGACGAGATTTTGAGCAGGCGCAGATCCGCGTTGAGGATTTCCGATCTCGCGTTGCTGAGGCCAATGCCAATCTCAATCGTATCGATACCACATTGTCGCGCCAGTCAGAGCAGACGGTTCTGGCCCCTCGCGATGGGTTCATTCAGAGCCTTAATGCAGGTGACAGCGCTACGATCGTGAATGCGGGCGATGTTCTCGCAACTTTTGTGCCGGAAGCCTCAGCGCGGGTTGTCGAGATCTTTGTAGATGGCCGCGACGTTTCGCTGATCCAGGATGGTGACGATGCGCGCCTCCAGTTTGAAGGCTGGCCTGCTGTTCAGTTCAGTGGCTGGCCGTCAGTCGCAATCGGAACCTTCGAGGGCTATGTCGTCGCGGTTGATCCTTCGGCCCAGCCCGATGGTCGCTTCCGCGTGCTGATCGCCGAACATCCAAGCGCTCAGCATCCTTGGCCTGAGGAGCGCTACGTTCGGTTTGGCGCAAATGCGCGCGGATGGGTGCTGCTTGAAACCGTGCCAGTCGGCTTTGAGGTATGGCGCCAGCTCAACAACTTCCCGCCGCAGCTTCCTGCCAGCACAGATCCAGCTGCTGCCACAGGAGGCGCGTAATGCGTTGCTCTGCGCTGTTTGCAGCGCTGGGGGCAGCGTTGTTCATGACGCCTTCCTCCGCGCTACACGCACAGGAGCCAACCTCTTCTGCGCCTCAAACTCAGAGAGCTATTCTTCCAGCGGACCTCCTCGCATCGTCAGCCGAGCGCTTTCCTGACATACTTGCCAGCATCGAGCGTGAGGCAATCGCTCGCGGTGCAGAACTGTCGGCGATGGGCGCATTTGACCTTGTTTTAAGCGCGGAGGGTTTCAGCCGCACCACCGGATTCTGGTCCGGCACAGTGGTCGAAACCGGAGCTCGCCAGCGGCTCAGCAATACGGGTGCCGAGATCTACGGGGCCTATCGACTGTCGGACGGTCGCTTCCCCATCTACGAAGACGAATACTTCACCAACAGCCTGGGTGAGCTCAAGGTGGGCGCGCTTTACTCATTGATGCGCAACAGCACGATCGATGCAGAGCGCTTCGGAGTGCAGGACACGCGTCTTGCGACAAGGCAAGCGACACTCGACGTGCTGCTTACCCAGCTGATCGTCCAGCACCGCGCGCTCGACACCTATTGGCGCTGGGTGGCTGCGGGCCGCGAGATTGAGATTTACCAGAATCTCCTATCTCTCGCAGTAGCTCGGCAAGTCGGGATCGAGAGGCAGTTCCGCGCAGGTGCAATTCCAGAAATCGCACTGGTTGAGAACGAACAGAATCTGATCCGGCGCCAGACTCTTTTAGCCGAAGCAGAGCGCAATTTCCGCATCGCTTCGAATGCTCTGAGTTTCTATTGGCGCGATGCGAATGGTCAGCCCATGCATCCAGGTCTTGACCTGCTGCCGAGCGATGAGCAGCTCGAAGCGCTTCCCGAGATTGAAGCGGTCCTACTTGAACGCCCAGGCGACATACTCGAAAGTCGGCCCGAGCTGCGCAGTTTGCGGATTGCGGGAGAGCGAGCGCGCAACACGATAGCGCTTCGCGAAAACGACTTGAAGCCGCAGCTTGACTTGGGTGTTGAGCTGTCGCGAGACATCGGCTCGATCGCAGAGGGCGGTTCTTCGCGCGATTCTACAGATCTCATTGTCGGTTTCACCTTCACAGTCCCGCTTCAGCGTCGTGCCGCCGAGGGCCGCGTGGCGCAGGCCGAAGCTGCATTGCGGGAGGTAGAACTGCGCGAACAACGAATGGGCGAGGAGCTCACGATCGAGCTCGAAAATGCCCTCGTCGAGCTTGATGCTGCCCTGCGCATTGCAGCCCTGGCCGGGGCCGAAGTCGCACAAGCAAATCGTATGGCACAGGCAGAGCGCAGGCGGCTTTCATTAGGCGCAGGCGACTTCTTCCGCATCAATGTGCGCGAAGAAGACGCCGCCGATGCAGAAATCCGCGCCGTGCGAGCAAGCTTTGCCGGCCGCCGCGCGGAAACCCGCTATGACGCGGCTTCGATGCGGCTCGACAAACTCGGTCTCGCCGAGCCTCCTATTTGAGCGCGCCTCTGGTGGCGGCCGCTCAGCCACCACCAGAAGGCATTGCGCTTGAAACTACTGGCCAAGTTCGGTCGGCGGTGGTGGCGCGGTACGCACGCCCACGGGCTCTGCGTCTTCCAGCTCACCCAGAATGTAGCCAATCGCGGCCTCAAGCTGAGTGTCGCGGCCTTCATCGAGAGCCAGCTGGTCGAGTTCCACGCGGTAATCAGGCGCGACGCCCTCATTCTCGATCGTGTACTCGCCCTCGGGTGTGTAGAAGCGGAAGAAGGGCACTGTCACAAAGCCACCATCGACCAGCCCCGGATTGGCCGCGATACCGATCAGGCCGCCCCAAGTGCGCGTTCCGATCAGCGGTCCCAAACCGGTGTAACGGAAGGCGTAAGGCATAAAGTCCCCGCCCGAACCGGCATCTTGGTCAATCAGCATGGTCTTTGGACCCGAGATAAACGCACCCGGCGTCGTAAAGGGCAATCCCTCTCGGTCACGCCAGCCACCAAGAACAGGCCGGTTAAGCAATTCGATGACGTAGTTTGCCGCCTGCCCGCCACCATTCGAGCGATCATCGAGGATCAAGGCTTCTTTGTCGGCTTGCGCAAAGAACATACGATTGAAGATCGTAAAGCCCGCCGCAAACGTGTCAGGCATATAGACATAGGCGACACGGCCATTCGTGGCTTCTTCAACGCGCTGGCGCCGGGTCTCAACCCAGTCCCAAAGACGCAAGGCTCCTTCGCTTCCTGTCGGCTCAATCACCACATCTCGGCGGTCAGTGCCTGCGGCATCCGAAGCGATCGTAAGAGTGACCTGCGAACCACGCGTGCCGGAAAGGTGGCGGAAGATGTTGTCGTCACCGGTCAGCGACTGACCGTTCACTGCAAGGATGTAATCCCCCTCGCCAACGTTGACGCCAGGCTTAGCGAGCGGCGCATCGAGGAACGGGTTCCAGCGCACGCCGTCAAAAATCTTTGCGATCCGATAGCGGTCCTGATCAATCTCTAAATCCGCTCCAAGCAGGCCAGGACGAGCCGCACTGTTGTCATAGGTCTCGCCGCCGCCGACACGGTTGTGGCCAGCGAACATCTCCGCGATCATCTCAACCATCACTTCGTTGAGGTCTTCCCGGCGACCAACATGCGGCAGGAATGCTGAGTACTTCTCCTGAACCGCTGCCCAGTCGAGGCCGTGCATGTTGGGATCGTAGAAATAGGCCGCCTCGAAGCGAGCCACATCGTTGAAAATCTGGCCCCACTCAACCGCTGGATCGATCATCATGCGCAGACCCGACAGGTCAAGCGGTTCAGGCTTGATATCCGCGCCCGCTTTTGCCGTGACAAAGCTGCCATTGGCGCGCGCAAGAAGCAGGGTCGTGCCCGAACGGTCGATCTGCATGCCCACAATGCCGCCAGCCACGGTGCTGGCTTCACGCTTCTCAAAATCGAAGCGGCCCAACGTTGCACCGGCTTGCGATGAATTGCCTGGCGCAGTGTTCGCAACACCCGGCTGAACGCGGCTGACAAAATAGAGCGCACCATCAGCGCCTGCAGCAAGCGAGGTGTAGAATTCTTCGTTCACCGGCAAAGCGATGATACGTCCTGCAACACCGGCGAGGTCGATCGAAGAGGATTCACTGTCTGGGCTTTCCGCTTCATCACCCTCACCGCCAGAATCTGCCGGTTCTTCGTCACCCAATTGCGGGGCGAGCGGGTTTTCTCCGTCAGCCGCCAGGATCGCCGCATAGATTCCAGCACGATAGGGTTGCTGTTGGGTCGACATGTCGAGACCAACCTGCGTCGGGCCTGCATTGGTCGATGCGGTGAAGAACAAGAGGCTGCCGTCATTGCTGAAAGTCGGCGAGCCGATATCGGCAAAGTCGCCTGTGACTTCAGCGGTCTGGCGGGTCTCAAGATCATAAAGATAGAGAGCAGAATTGTTGTTCACCTGCGTCGCGGTGAACGCAACATAGCGCCCCTCCGGCGCCATCGAGACCCCGCCAATCCCGCGCCTTACACTGGTTACGATAGTCCAGATCTCGCCGGTCTCTACCGCCAGCGCGCGTAGGCGCAGCTTGTTGTCCTCAAACACGATATGGTCCCCAGACCACGCCTGCAGGAAGTTAAATTCGCCTCCCAGATCGAAGCGCTGCTCCGAACCGATTCCGCTCTGGTCCTTGATCACCAAGGTCTGCGAAGACCCATTGTCCTCGACAAAGGCAAGTTGCGTCCCATCGGGCGACCAAATGCCCGAATAATCGCGCTCGCCCGCGCTTGCGGTTATGTTGCGCGTGCTGCCATTCTCGATCGGCACAGTGAACACTTCACCCCGCGCCGTAACCGCCACACGCTGACCGGTGGGCGAAATATCGAGGTCCTCGATCTGGCCGGCGACACTGCGCCAGCCCGGCATCTTGGCTGGCAGGTCTGCGTTCAGCGAAATGGAAAGTGGAGTGACTGTGCCGCTTACCAGGTCGAGAGAATGAATGCGCCCCCCGCTCTCATAGACCAAAGTGCCACCATGTCCGCCGATTGAGCGGACATCAAACTCGGTTTCATTGGTGATCCGGGTCAGCGAATTGTCGGCGGGGTTATGCCGGAAAACATTGAGCCGCGCATCGTCCCGGTCAGAGATCAGGTAAAGAGTGTCGCCGATGAAGTGAGGGTCCCATTCGGTCGTGCGATCGCCGGGGATCTCACTGAAAGTGCGCTCGTCAAAGTTGATAAGCTGGACCGAAGGAGCTGCGCCTCCGCGATATCCACGCCAGCCTGCAGTGCCGCCGGCAAGGCCATTATAGCCCGGGCGGATCGGGACATTGGCGTAGGTCTCGCCATCTTCTGAAAGAGCGCCAGCAAAGGTTCGCGCTTCAGAGATTTTCTCAGGCAGACCGCCATCGATCGAGACACGGTAAAGCTGTCCGGCACGTCCCGCGCGGCGTTCACGCGCGCTGGTGAAATAGACATGGCTGCCATCAGGCGAAAAGCCGACCAACGTCTCGGTTCCCGGGTGCCACGTCAGGCGTTTGGGCTGACCGCCGGAAGCGGGAATGATAAAAACGTCGTAATTTCCGTCATAATTGACCGTGTAGGCGATCATCGAACCGTCTGCCGAAAACAGAGGTGCACGCGCATCGGCCGGGTGTGACGTGAGGCGCTGCGGATTACTTCCATCGCGATCCGCGATCCAGACATCCCCGGCGTAGGTGAAGGTGAGATGTTGCGCAGACAGATCGGGCGACCGCAGCAGCAAAGTTTCAGCCGGAGCCTCCACCCCGGCCTCTGCCGTTGCCTGCGCCATTGCGGGCGTGGTCAGAGTGGTTGTGAGCGCGAGCGCCGCGGCGAAGCCTGCGAAACGAGACCCAGCAAAACGAAACATTATGCATTCCCCTGTCGTGCAATCGGCGTGCTGACCGATTCTTTCTGGTCATGAGTGGGTAATGATCGTGCGCGCCTTCGTCTACCAATCTCCTCCGGCCCAGCAAATCTTTGAAGGGTGTCAAGCCATCCATCTGAGGCGTTCAGGTACGTGCATCTGGCCTAGCGAACCACGCAATCAGCTTCCTTAGACGCTATGCTGATTCTAAGCTGGATTGCTTGTTTGGAGTTCAATCCCAAGAGCCGCCAAGAGCGAGATTCAGAGCAACCCATTGTTCGATACGCGCTCTACGGATCGCAACCAGGTTCCGCTCTGCAGCAAACAGCCGTTGCTGGATGTTGAGTACGTCGATCAGTGCGATTTCACCCTCGTCATATTGCAGCTGCGCAAGGGCATAAGCAGTGCCAGATTCCTCCGCTGCCAGCTCAAGCAGCGTTTCGCGCTGCGCCAACACCTGTACTTGATCGAGATTGTCCTCGACCTCTCGAAACGCAGTCAGAGCGGTGCTGGCGTAAAGAGCAATCGCGGCGCGCCGGGTCGCATCGGCCTCGTCCTCTGCTGCGTCGCGCAGTCCAGCGTCGAAAACAGGCTGTAGGACACTGCCGATGATCGACCAGATGATGTTGCCGTCGCTCAGCAAGTTTGAAAGGTCGGTCGAGGTTCCCCCAGCACTTCCAGTAAGCGATATGAGCGGCAATTTGGCCGCCTGGGCCTGATCGAGGTTGAAGAAAGCCGCGGCAACCTGCCGCTCGGCCGCAACGATGTCGGGCCTTCGCTCAAGCAATTGCGCGGGCAGACCAGCGGGGGGCGGGGGCGGTGTTTCAGGCAGGCTTGTGGTTACCTCGATCGCATCAGCAGGGTAGCGTCCAAGCAGCACCTCCAGCGCACGACGCGAAAGGCGGGCAGCGACTTCTGCCTGCGCGAGATTGTCCCTGGCGGATTGCAAATCAGAGGCAGCAATCGCAGTGTCCTGACGCGAGGCGAACCCCTCGCGATAGCGCACCCGCACGATCCGATCGATCTCAGCAAGAAGCGAGACTGTACGCCGCGCCACATCGACTTGCTCTTGCGCTTCTTTGCTCGCGAAATAGGCCGAGGCAACACCGGCTGCGAGCGAGAACTGAGCAGCGCGCAGATCGGCTTCCACCGCCTGGGCGCTGGCATTGGCAGCATTCCGCCCGGCGCGGACTCTGCCCCAGACATCTGCCTCCCACTGCACTTGCAAGTTGGCGGTGTAGAGCAGATCATTGACCGCGAAGGGTTGCGGGCTTTCGCTTCGATCGGCCTGGAAAGCTGCGTTGATTTGCGGGAACAGCGCGGATCGCGACTGGCGGACGAGTGCGCGCGATGCATCGAGGCTTGCCGCAGCAGCGCGAATGTCGGGATTGTTCGCCTGCGCCTCGAGTACCAGTTCGGTGAGCACCGGATCGCCAAGCTGCTCTATCCATGCGGTGCGAACCTCGCCAGCGGGCACCCCCCCCACGCTCCAAGTATCGGGCAAAGAGGGCAATGCCTCAGCGTTTGCCGCAGCAATCTGCTGATCGGAGCTCGGTGTCATGCATCCCGATAGAATTGCAGTCGAGAGTCCGATCAATGCTAGAGAGCTATGTCTCATGTCGCCGCCTCCTCGCCCTCAAGATTACTCCGCAGATCAGCGGTTTCATCAGGTGAGATTTTGAACACTGCTGCATAGACTACTGGGACCACCACAAGTGTCAGTGCGGTGGCAAAGCTCAGACCGAAGACGAGCACCACGGCCATCGACTGGAAAAACGCATCAAAGAACAGTGGGATCACGCCCAACACGGTTGTCCCTGATCCAAGCAAGACGGGTCGCACTCGGCTCGCCGCGCTGTCGACCAGTGCATCGAAACGCGGTTTGCCTTCCCTAATCTCAAGATCGATCTGATCCACCAACACGATCGCATTCTTGATCAGCAAACCTGCCAGCGACAAAACGCCCAGGATCGCCATAAACTCGAACGGCACGCCCATAACGACGAGCCCGAATACAACGCCCACCAGAGAAAGCGGGACCACGGACCAAATGACGAGTGGCTGTCGCAGCGAATTGAATAGGAAGATCACCACCAGAATCATCGCCCCAAAGCCAAAGGGAATAGCGCCCAGCAATTGTCCGTTTGCTTCAGATGATGAGCCCAATTCCCCATCCCAGGTCAGCGCGTAGCCAGGCGGCAGCTCAATCGCTTCAACCAGCGGGCCAACCCGCGCTTGAAGGTCACCTGCAACGACGCCAGGCGCAGGATCGGCCTGTGCTTTGATCGACCAGACATTGTCCGTTCGCCGCAAGCGACTGTCGCGCCACACGGTCGCGATCCCGTCAGTAACTTGCTCCACTGGGACCGATGCTCCGGTCGGCCCTATGATTTGCACCGTTTCCATATCCGAAACGTTCAATCGCTCCGCCTCAGGAGCACGCGACATAATCGGGATGAGATCATCGTTCTCGCGGTAAACGCCCACCTGCTGGCCCGAATAATTGCGCGCCAAAGCTGCGCCGACATCGGATCGGCTGACTCCCGCGCGCCTGCCCTTCACTTCGGAATAAATCGGCTCAATCGAGGGAACGGGTTGGCGCCAATTGTCCTTGATCGCGATCGCTTCGCCATCTGCGTGGTAGATATCCTGCGCTTCCTGCGCAAGCCGGCGTAATACTGCAGGATCAGGGCCGCTAAAGGTCGCTTCGATTTTCGAGCCGCCACCAGGTCCAAGCACAAACCTCCAGACCTTACCTTGGGCATGGGGGTAATTCTCATCTATGTGCTGCTGAACCTGAGGGATCAGGGTGTCGAGACGTTCGTAATCGTCCAGCTTGACGAGCATCTGACCATAAGCACTATTCGAACTCTCAAACTGATAGACCAACATGTACCGCAAGGTCCCGCGCCCCACCAAACTGTGGACGTGCTCTACCCCGTCAAGCTCGGCGACATAGTCTTCAAGCTCTCGCAATTCCTCGTCTGTGACGGAGATATCGGTGCCTTCGGGCAGCCACAGATCGACCACCAACTGCGGCGTTGTCGAGGCGGGGAAAAAGCCCGGAGTGACGAAAGCAAACCCAGCCAACGAAGCCGCAAACAGCGCCACCGAAGCCACGATTGTCCGGACCCTGTGACGCACCATCGCGCCGACAATGTTCTTAAAGCGGGTCATCAAGCTGCCATCGGCGGTTTCCTCCATTGGCGTACCGCCCGCCCCTTCGAAGCACTGATCCTCAACCTTGCGGAACAATATGCTGCACAGAAAAGGTGTGAGCGTGATCGCGAAAATCCAGCTGTAGAGCAGCGAGATGAGGATGACCCAGAACAGATCTCCGGTAAATTCCGCCGTGTCACCCGGTGCAAGACCGATTGGCGCAAAGGCGAGGATGCCCACTATTGTGCCGCCCAAGAGCGGCCACATGGACCGCTTCACAACATCGCTCGCAATATCAATGATGCGGCGGCCGCGTTGGCACCCAGTTAGAATGCCGTCGGTTACGACGATGGCGTTATCGACGAGCATTCCGAGCGCAATAATCAAAGCGCCAAGCGAAATGCGGTGCATTGGGATGTCAGACAGATACATCGTCCCGAGAGTGGCGGAAATGGTCAGCAACAGACCAAGTCCGATCACCAAGCCCGACTTCAATCCCATAAAGACAACCAAGGCGCCGATCACAATCACCAGCGCAATCAGCACGTTGATTATGAAGTCAAAAACCGATTGATCGACCACTTTGCCTTGGTGATAAAACTCATGCAGCACCATTCCGGCTGGCCGCTGTGCATCGATTTGATCAAGCCGCTGGCTCAACTCTTCCCCGACTGCCACCACGTTGGAGCCCGAAACCGCAGCCACGCCCAGCACCAAAGCTGGTTCGCCGTCATAATAGGCGAGAAACTCAGGCGGATCGCGATAGCCGCGTGTGACCGTTGCAATGTCGCGCAACTGTACAATGCGACCGTCGCCCGATGAAACCAATAGGTTGCTGATAGCTTCAACCGAATCGATGTCACCGCTGGGCGAGATGATGAGTCGCTGCCCATCAATCTCCACCGTACCTCCCGACACCACGGTGTTCTGGGTCGATAGCTGCTGGAAGATTGCATTGACGGTCGTGCCGAGCGCTACCGTGTTTTGGCGTGAGATCTCGACATAGATTACCTCATCCTGCTGGCCCGCAATGTTGACCTTGCCTACACCTGGCACTGCCAGCATATCCTGCCGCAATGTGCGCGCATAACGGCGAAGCTCTGACATCGTGTAGCCATCACCTGTGAGCACATAGTAGATACCAAAGACATCACCGAACTCGTCGAACACCTGCGAAGGGGATGCCCCCGGCGGCAGGTCTCCTGCGGCATCCGCAACCTTGTTGCGCAGCTTGGTCCAAATCAGCTGGAGGTCTTCTTTGGTCGGAGATGCCCCATATTTGATCTCAACTGATATCTCAGAAAAGCCCGCAGACGAGACCGACCGGATCTCTTTCACCTCGGCCATATCCTGCAACGCTTCTTCGAGCGGAGCTGACACTTCGCGCGCAACTTCCTCGGGGCTCCCTCCGGGATAGGCAGTGAAGATCTGTGCCTGGCGGATCGTAAATTCTGGGTCTTCGAAACGCGGCATGCTGACATATGCAAGCCAACCCGCAAACAGCGACAAGCCGATAATGAGCCACATGATGAGGCGATTGCGGATGCTGTAGGCAGCGATATCCATGGAGAGCGCCGCCAGCTCTAGTCCTGCCAAGCCCTGACGGCCTGACCTTCTTGCAAATAGGCTCCACCCGCAGCGACAATGGTTTCGCCGACACTTAGGCCTTCAGCAACAGTCACACTTTCGCCGACTGTGACACCAATATCGATGTCGCGCCTCTCGATCTTGCGATCAGTGCCTTGCAGCACCCAGACATACTGAGCCTCTCCGTCAGACATGATTGCTGCCAGGGGCACCGACACTCCACCCTCACGAGCGCGCTGATCCACGGGTTCGGTGTCGAAGAAAAGGGTTGCAGTCATACCAGTCAACACGACCAGATCGCTAGGCGGTGAGAAGGTGAAATGCCCTTCGAAGGTCTGTGTGGAGCTGTCCGCCTGTCCAGTGGCTTCGCGGAAGGTCGCCGCAAATCGCCGTCCAGGCGCCGCGTCGAGCTCTATGAATGTGTTGAAGTATCGGATCCGGTTGGAGTTGAGCACGAAGCTCGCTGGGACATTCACAATCGCCTCGACTGCTTGGCTCTGCAAAACCAAGACCGGCTGCTGCGGTGCCACATTCTGGAATTGCTCGACATTGGTGCGCCCAACAAAGCCGCTGAACGGTGCGTGAAGCTCAGTGTCCGAGAGGTTCTTTCGTGCAGTGTCGAGCGACGCCTTGGATATCTGGCGCTGGGCATCGCGGCTTTCAACGACACTGCGCGAGATGGCGTCTTCTTCGATCAATCGCAATGCGCGCTGGTATTCGCTCTCGGCGTTCTGATACTGGGCTTCGGCTTGATCAACTGCTGCCTGAAAGCTGCGAGCGTCGAGCCGTGCGATCAGATCGCCGCGGCGAAACTCAGAGCCATCGATCGCATTCCATTCGACAATCTGTCCACCAACCTGGAAGGCCAGATCGGTGGTGCGCACCGACCTAATGACTGCCGGCAGACTGTTCGATTCTTGGGCTGTCGCCTCAGTCAACTGGAGCAGTTTGACAGGCTTTGGCGGGGTCTCAGTTTCCTCTTGCGACACGGCACCACACGCTCCGAGCGCAAGCGCTAGTGAGCCGGAGACAATTAGCAGCCATTTGGGCATCATTTCCAACTCCGTGGCAGAAGAACGACTCGGCGAAAGTTGAACCTTCCAGAAGCTAGCCGGAATTGTCATGCATAAGAAGCGGGATGTCGAAGTAGCCGATGCCCCTTGTGAAGGCCTGCTCCATAAGGAAACCGCTGCGGACTTCGCAGCGATTGCTCGTCACTTGGCTAGCATCGCACGGAAGCGCGCTTTGGTCTCCGGTTCTTCGAGCGCTTTGGCGAAGCACTCAAATTCACGAGCCGCCTGTCCCTGCAATTGTTCAGCCGACACGTTCATGAGAGCTTTGGTTCTCACCAATGAACTCACGTCGCGTGCTGACCAGCGCACCGCAATGGCCATAGCTTCTGTCTCTCCTTCGCCTTTTGGGACGATAGTGGTGGCCAGGCCAAGCATCTTGGCATGTTCGGCGCTGATCGGCGCAGCATCGAAGATTATCTTTCGCGCTTGCAAGCGCCCTACATGAGCTTCCAGCAGGATTGTCGAGGCGGCCTCAGGCACAAGTGAAAGCTCGACGAAAGGGAAGTTAAGGCTTGCACCCTCTTCCAGCACCAAGGAGTCGAAATGTAGCAGCATTGTTGCGCCAAAACCGATGGCGCGGCCTTGAACGGCGGCTATCACTGGCTTCCGCATCCGGATCATCTGATCAACAGCGTGCGCATGTGGCGACACTTGTGGGTTTGCGAGCTCAGAGAGATTAAGCGACGTGTTACTGGCGAAGTTAGCTAGATCGTTGCCAGCGCTGAAATCCGCGCCGGTGCTGGTGACCAAGACTACCTTCACATCAGGATCGGCATCATGCGCTGCAAGTGCTTCTGCCAGTTGCGTATACATCGCAATAGTAAGAGCGTTGAGCTTGTCAGGACGGTCAATAACGACCCGTCCGATTGCGCCGACCACTTGAGTGCTGATCATGCAGAGGTTCCTAACTGAAATTGGAGCTTATTCGCATCTGCGGATCAAAACACGAAGTGGTCTTCGGGCAAAGCCATCATGCTTTCAGCGCCCGCATCGATTGCCACCACACAAGATCGCGTTCGGGGGAGGATATGCTGGAAGTAAAAGCGAGCTGACACTAGCTTTGCGCTGTAGAAATCCGCCTCATTAGTCCCCGCCTTAAGCGCGGCAGAGGCAGCTATTGCGGCTTGCGCCCATTGGTAGGCAAGGCAGACATAGCCGGAATACATCAGGAATTGCACAGAGGCCGCACCGACTTCGTCGGGATCTTCGAGCGCTGTTGCACCGATAGATTGGGCCAATGACTTCCATTCTCTAGCAAGGGGCGCGAGTTCTCCGGCATGGGGGCTATCCTGCTCATCGACGCAGAATGCTTCGATCTCCTTGCAGTACTCCTCGAGTGCGGAGCCTCCATCGGCGAGCACTTTGCGGCCAATCAGGTCGAGCGCCTGGATGCCCGTAGTGCCTTCGTACAAGGTCGCGATCCGGGCATCACGGACATTCTGTTCCACGCCCCATTCGCGAATATAGCCGTGCCCGCCAAAGCACTGGAGCGCATGATTGGCGCATTCAAACCCGATTTCTGTAGCAAAGCCTTTCGCGATCGGTGTCAACAGGTCGAGCCTGCGCTCGGCAGCTTCGCGAGCTTGAGCCGAAGAAGCGAGCTCTGAGATGTCCAACTGCTTGGCCAAACAATGGAGCATCGCTCGGCTGCCTTCGGACAGCACCTTTTGCGTCATTAGCATCCGGCGAACGTCTGGATGAACGATGATCGGATCGGCCGGCCCTTCGGGATTAGCAGGTCCACTCGCTGCCCGCATCTGCAATCGCTCACGCGCATAGGCGAGCGACTTCTGGAAACCCAGGTCTGCATGAGCAACGCCTTGAAAAGCAGCGCGCACGCGCGAGGCGTTGATGAACTTAAACATGGTTGCGAGCCCGCGATTGGGTTGTCCAAGCATGATCCCTCGCGACCCATCGAAGTGCATCACGCAGGTGGCGCTGCCCTTAATCCCCATCTTATGTTCAATTGAACCACAACTGACTCCGTTAGCCCTTAATTCTCCATCGGGCTGGGGGTCGAGCTTGGGAACAATGAAAAGCGAAATCCCCTTGCTGCCTGATGGCGCATCCGGCAGCCGTGCGAGCACGAGATGGATGATATTTTCAGTGAGATCATGTTCGCCGCCCGTGATGAATATTTTGGTCCCCGTGATCGCAAAGGAGCCATCCGCTTGTGGCAGAGACTTGGTCTTGAGCATGCCCAGATCAGTGCCGCAATGCGGTTCTGTCAGGCACATGGTCGCATTCCACGCGCCTTTGATGAGCTTGGCTTCGTAAGCCTCGCGTTGTTCTGGTGAACCAAACGCAGCAAGCGTTTCGATCGCACCTGAAAGCCCGCCGGTGTAAAGTGCGAAGGACATGTTCGCAGCACAAGTTATCTCACCCAAGAGCAACCCAAGCGAGCTAGGCAGACCTTGTCCTCCGTGCTCTGGATCGCAAGACAGGGATGGCCATCCACCTTCGACGTAGTGCGCGTAGGCGTCCTTGAAACCCGTTGGAGTGGTCACCGCGCCATCCGTAAATTTGCAACCTTCTTCATCAGCATTCCGTGAAAGCGGATGGAGAACCTCACCGCAAAACCTCGAATATTCAGAGCAGATCGTGTTGATCAGATCAGGTTCCGCAACTTCACCGCCAATCAGATCGCGATAGTGCTCTGAGTAGCCACAGACCTCGTTCATGGAGAAGGCAATATCGCGCAACGGGGCTTTGTATTCACTCATGATGGATCGACTCGGCTTTGATCGGTGGATGGAAGAGATATGACCAACTTATTTGTTTGCGTCAAACAAATAAGTTGGTATGCTTGTCCCGCCTTAAGGAAAGCCAAAGTTCTGATGACACAGACTGACATATCCCTTCCTGCCCCACGGATGACACAGGAGGAGCGTGTTGAGCGATCAGAGAGCCTGATGCTGGAAGCTGCGACCGATCTTATAATTGAGCGCGGCACGCAAAACACCACGCTCAAAGATATAGGGGAACGAGCAGGCTACAGTCGGGGCCTTGCGAATGCTCGGTTCGGAAGCAAAGAGGCGTTGCTGGTTAGGCTTTCCGATACGCACCGCGGGGTCTGGCTGCGCTCGCTAAAGCGTGCAGCCCAGGGCAAGACCGGACTTGCCGCTCTGTTGTCCCGCATCGAGGCCAGCCGCGCTTTTGCAAGGAAACATCCTCGCGAAGCACGGGTGATGTACACTTTATGGTTCGAGTCAGTCGGCACATCGTCTGAGATCAATGACAGCTTGCGCCGCTTCCACGATGCAGCTCGCAATGACATTGCCGGTCTGGCGTTGGAGGCGGGTCTATTTGACGGCGAAGGTGCCGAAAGGGACGCGAAGCACTTTGGCGTCCGCTTCTGCGCGACAATGTTCGGTCTATCGTATCAATGGCTGGTCGACGGGGATGCGTTCGACTTGGTCAACCTTATGGACGAACTCGAAAAAGAGGTCCTGAAACTCGCCAAGCGGCCGTAGGAGCAATCATCCAGACCGGTGACATTCGTGACGTTTGCAACCCACTCTTATGTCGCTGCCCAAAGCCCGAATGTCTCCGAGAAACACCGCACAACCCACTTTCGAACGTTTCGCAATACTGGGTCATTTCGGGTCTCAGGATGAAATACGAGCCAAGCCTCGCGTCGAGGGGCGCCGATATGCCTCAGTTCATGTAGGCCAAGTTCGTGCCCCATATAACTTGGGAGCATCGCGATCCCCTGACCCTGGCTGCACGCCACAGCCAAAGCCCGTACACTTGTCGCGCGAAGCGTAATCCGCTCGACGATCCCAAGGTCGTGTATCAGTCGGTTCTCAGCAATGTCCCCTAGCCCGCTATCGATCCAAACAAGATCCTCGTCCTCCAAGCTTACCTGCTCGGCCTTCCGTCCCGCTAACTGGATCTCGCTGACGAAGAAGGCGATCTTCACTGGGGCCAGTTTTCGTGTGACCAATTCCGACTGTTTGGGTTGGACAAGCCGAATTGCCAAGTCAGTCTCGCCAAACTCAAGGCTAGCATGCGAGTTTGTGGCCTCAAATTCGAGCAGGAGATTTGGGTATTGCCCACGCAACTCGGAGATCCGCGGCATGAGTATATCGTTGATGACGGTCTCGGTCGCAGACAGCCGCACAGTTTTTCGGTCGCGAAAATGCACGAAATACCGAGCTTGACGCGGTATCTCATCCAGTGATCTCGCCGCCTGATCGACCGACGCTAGAATCGCTTGTCCAACCTCCGTGGGCACGGCACCAATCCTCGCCCTATGCAGCAGTGTAAGGCCAAGGGACTGTTCGAGTCCGTCAATACGACGCCCAACCGTGCTAACCGCGCAGCCAAGCTCTTCTGCCGCACCTGCCATCGAGCCAGTTTTGGCAACCCAACTAAAAGTTCGCAGCGCTTCCCAGTCTGGTGTAGTCATATTCGATTTTTAGAATACTACATCGCGTATTCGCAATAGCTGATTAGTCGCCTTCGCTTCATATTCTTCTAAGAGGAGAACGAGAATGACAGACTCAAGCGTAGGTGTACCTTGGCGGAGCGTAGGGTTTTGGTGTGCGATGATCATGGGTTTGGCCCAGGCCTCGAGCGCGGCGCGTGCTTTTGCCGATCCCCAAGCCTTCTCTGTATATATGGGGCTGCCGATCGATGGACCCAATGACGCCGGTTTCGTGACTGTCTATGCCTTGCGAACCACGCTTATCGCTGCACTGGCGTTCTTTCTAGCGCTGACGGGCCGGCTAGGCGCGCTGGCTGTGATTGCCTTCGTTGCGCTTCTCTTGCCGATTGGAGATGCTTGGTTGAGCGCTCAGGCTGGCGCGCCTCAATCGGTGGTTTATCGGCATATTGCGATCGCCGTGTTCTTGGCATTTACAGCATTCATGTTGCGGCGTGATGCCAATCGGGTCAGCGACAAATGAGCGGCGTTCTGCAAAGGATTGCATTGCGGATGGACGCGCATTTCAATGCCAAACATGTTGACGAGTTCAAATCCGGCTGGGCAGCATCGGTCCGCGACAATGTACAATTCTACGAAACCGATCGCGTGCTGTTCCGTTATCGAGAAGTCAAAGGTCCTGAGGGAGCACCCACGTTGGTCTTCTCCGTTGATCCTCCAGTCTCACTCGAACAATATGACGAACTGATGGGGCTGTTGTGCAACGATTTCCGAGTGGTGGTGTTTGAGCTTCCAGGAATGGGGTTTTCTCCTGGAAAACGTGCCTTCCGCTTCGGATTTCGCGAGACAAACGACCAGATTGCAAGGTTTCTGGAGGCAATTGCCGGTCCGGGCTCCATATTGGCATTCTCATGCGGAGCTGGCCTCGCATCACTTGATCTGGCCACACGGCGCCCAGGGCTAGTATCTGCCCAGGTCTTGATCCAAGTCACCAATGTCGCTGGCTTTGCAGAATGGAAAACTGCTCGAGATCCCAAACGAATCCTTGCCAAGCCGATCCTGGGCCAGCTTGCGATGCGAAAGCTCGCGAAGAAACGGATGCCGGCCTGGTTTCGACTGTCACTCGGTCGAAAAGAGCACGTACCAGAATTCTGTGCATGCTCAGGTGCTGCAATGGATCACGGAGCTCTCTGGTCGCTGGCAAGCGCGTACCAGGTCTACCTGCGTCCCGACATCTCTTTGGCTCAGGTCAACCAGCCCACTTTGGTGATCTGGGGTGAAGCCGACGGATCTCATCCTATTGAGCATCGCGACGCAATCCTCTCGGTAGTCCCAGCGGCAGATATTCGCTCGTTCCGTAAGCTAGGGCATTTTCCCGAACTTCAAGACCCGCTCACCATCGCTCAAACCATATGCGGCTGGACCACGGAGCTTAATCGATAAAGCTCAATCCGCTCCGTGATCAATATGGCGTAGTCGGTACAAATTCCGGTTATCCGTGATCCGCTGTCACCTAACACTTGGCCAGAGTGTGATGGCGAAAACCAGACTGCATCCGGATCTTTGGACATTGGACAGATCAGAAGCGAGGCCGAAAGCACACAACCGCCTTTCGCCACCTACAGCCAGTCGTTCATCAAAAGCCGTTCATCGCGCCGATGATCGCGCCAAACAAAGTGAACTGGATCGTGTGATATCCGCCATTGACCAACCAAAGGCCAAACGGCTTTTGTTCGAACGCGTAGTTGATGGCGAAAGCTCCACTGACCCAGAACAGGCCGGCAGTCACGCCCGCCGCGATTGAGGGTCCGAATTTCGCTTCGCCCAAAAAGGCCGCGAAGGCGAACGCGCCAAGCAGGCTCCACACCGCACTCACGCCGATCATCTTGAGCTTGTTGGCGCTCGCGACTGCCTCCTCGGAAAGACCTGATAAACGCATCCACGACTTGCCAAACAGGGCTGGCGAATACCACAAAGCGCCCAGCACAAAAGTGGACAAAGCCGCCAGAAATGCGCCGAGAAAATTGATCTGTTGTTCCATATTGATCCCCTTTAACGATCTGAAGAGATAGGCTGCGAAAGCGAATTTCCGCGCTCGAATGTAAGTGTTGTGAATCTCGGCCTGAGATAGCCAGCTGCGATCATGGGATCGCTCGCCAGCAAGGCTTCAACGCGCCGTTGCATCTCTTGCGAGGGCGGACCAAAAACTAGAATGCCTCGCACCTTCTGGTCATTATCCTCGGAAACCAGAGGCCCAGCGAGATAGAGCAGCCCAGCCTCAGCCATTGCGCGAATATTCGCCAGATGCGCCCTCTGCAGTTCTTGCATGAACTCCGGCTCACCCATTGTCTTGTTAGTGCCCTCAAGCAGAACCACTGTTCGCTGGACGTAGGGGCTTCGCTGGTCAGGCTCATCCAAGCTAGTCACGTAACGATGAAGGTAGCCGTCGCCGGAATAGTCGCCAAATCGGCAATCGTAAATGTCACCCGAGCCTGCCCCGACCCAATCGGATCGAACAGCATCGGAGGCGCCGGCTGCGTAGAACCTATTAGGCTCCCCGTGTTGGTTCGCCGAGACTAAACTGGGCTTTGATGCATGACCGAGATAAGCCCAACACAGCGCCGAACTGCTATCTGCATCGGCGGTTATCTGAATTTCGGCCACCTCGCGCCAATTGCCTGCCTGCACAGCGAGGATTTTGTTGGCCTGTGACCGGGCGTTGGCAAAGGCGACTGTGATGCGTTGCGAGCCAATGTCGGTAACGAGAGCCACGCCTGCACCAGCGCTTTCACCATTCGCAGCTAACTCGAAATGGCGGTCTGTTACGTCCACCAGTACCGGAATGGGAGGAAACGCTGCTTCTGAATTAGCCCAACCTGGGCCAGTCGAAGCGGCAAGAACCGACATGGGCACAGCGATACAAAGCCCGCATCGCAAAATCCCGCGCACATTTCCCTCCCCAGTAAGCATCGATCTCTCGATCCGCGGGACAGGAAGCACATCGGCCCCAAGGGTCTAAATGATGGATTTATGATGGATTGTTATCCACCTGATTTTAAAGCTAAAGTTGCCGCAAGCTGCTCTAGATTTCGGCCAGGAACAGATTGCCTTCCAGCAGCACGTCTACCGAAACAACCACAAATTCGCGAGATGGGTCGATTGAGAATCCCAGAAGACCGCGCCGCGCATCTATGCGCGATATCGAACGCGGCACTTCATTCAATGGCCACTCCATCACTTCCAACGTGGGCTCATTACCCTGAGCACCGTTTTCAGGCGCTCGAAGAAAGAACAAGCTCTGCCCGCGCGCCTCTACGTAATAGCAATAGGGAGTGTCTAAACCCACAAATGATGCGGTTACGGACAGATCACGATCAAGCACCTCTATTCTTCCGTCACCGCACCGGATCGAGGCGTATCCGCCAGATGGAAGGGGTAGGATTTTATCGCTTTGAAAGGATCCGATCGGGCTGGTCTTGCTAGTGACAAGGTCGAGCTGCCAGGGAACCCATGCGCCTTGATCGTGCGAGGTAAAGACCAATCCCGTGCCATCTGCAGAAAAGGCCGGAAATCGGAGAATCTGGTCGGAGCCATGTGCGAACTTTGAGGCACCCGTCACAGCGTCGAACACGTGGATAGTGGATCCCTCATCGAAGGCGGCAGCCACTACAAGTCGTGTTCCGTCGGGCGACCAGCTTGGTGTGCCAGAGTCCCCGCCAGCGACTCCAAACCGCGACACCTGCATTGGTGAGGTGCATGGCAAAGCGCAGATGAACAGTTCAACCGATCCATTACGTGTGGACCGATACGCGATCTTGCTTCCATCCGGCGAGATGACTGGGTGCGTTTCGGAATAGGTCGACTGTAGAGCATCGAGATTGACGGAGGATTGCTCTTCTTCAGCAAAGGCAACCGTCATCAAGTCCACATCAACAGACCGATCTATTCCAATCAAGCGATCCTGCAATCCAGCGTGAGGGGCTGAGCTCGCTGTTGCCAAGTAGGTAAAACGGCTATCCAACCGGTCGATCCGAGTCCGTGTTCCTGCATTCGGACCCCCGACCACCAACAAGTCTGCAAAAGTGTTGCCCCGATCTTTCAGGCTCGCAATCAGAGCTCGATCTCCTTCCCACCAGTCAAGCCCAAGCAGCGGTTGCTCGAGCCTCTGCAGCTTCTGCACCGATACCTTTTCTCCTAGATCCAATTTCCAGACAGTCGAACCGATCGGATTGGCCCGCGTTCCAAAAGCGAGCGTGCCCCCATCCGGTGCAAACCGAGGCAACAGCAATAAAGGCTGCTCAGGTGGCGCCTCAAACACCGTTCGCCGCCTCACGTCTGTTTCGAAATCTATGAGATCAAGTGTGGAGTGTGTCTTGCCTGGCTCAAGCCAGGCGAGCGCTAGTTGCTGACGTTTTGGATGCCAGTCGAGGTGCGCAAAGGACGAGATTCCACAATCCGCAAGGTGGGTGCTTGTCCCCTCAGAAAGCGTCAAGACTTCAACGCTGCACCGCCCACTAGAACCACGGCCCCTGATCACCGAATAAGCGATCTGATCGCGCCCGGGTGAATAAGCAATCGCGGACACGCGTCCGGTGAGACTAGCGACAGTTTTCGGTTCTTGCTCACCAAACCGGGTTTCGAGAATCTCGCTCCTCTGCCGATTTGGATCATACCGAATAAAGGCGGTCCACTGGCCGTCGCGCGAAAGTCGCGGAAAGCTTTCCTGCCCCTTTAACGAGGTCCCTGGTCTGATCGTTGCTTCGCTTAGAGCCTGTGCGGAGCGCGAAGGCAGCGAGGACAACGGCCCCGTGCTGCTGATCCAGACTAGGACCGCCAATGCACATGTCATGACGGCGGCGGCGGCGTAGGACCAAGACCGTGAGCGAAGCGTAGCGCTCTGAAGCTCACCCACTTCATTCCCAGATCGATCGAAGTCCCCATGGCCACCAGCCGCGATTGGCAGCGGCAGAAGGGTTAAACGATAGCCTGACGCGCGATGTGTTTCGACATAATTCAAGCCGTCATCTGCCTGCGCCAGCGCCTTGCGAAGTTGGTAGATGGATCGCGCTACAACTCCTTCTACGACATAGACCCCGCCCCAGACCTCTTCGAGAAGATGCTGCTTCGACATGAGCTGCCCGCGCGCCTCAGCCAAAGCGAGGAGAACTGCCATGACCTTTGGCTCAAGGTTGATCGAAACCTTAGCGCATTCAATCCGATTGATCGCTGGCAGAACAGTCCACGAGCCAAGGCGAAATTGCCGCTCGGTGAGGGATTGTCCTCCGTTTGTCGCTGAATCCCGGCTCCCCATGGAAAAAACATACCGCTAACCTTTTCACCCTTGCAAGACCGATCCGGTTGATCGACCTGGAAACGGGGGATCCCCGAGCAGTGGCTGGGCACTTGCAGGAGGAGACAGTGTTGTTACCCATTCAGGAACACTATCTTCGTTGGTCATTGCCGCTCCGATTGACCGTGCTTACTTTCTTGGCCGTGGCTTTGAATGCGGCTTACTGTCTGATCTATCGCTTTTCACAGGGCTCACCTGAAACGGTTTTCAACGCGGTCGCTTGGGGCGTGATCAACATCGCTCCCTGGATAATTGCGATCGAGCTTGCCCGCGAGGCACGCCGATGGGATGTAACCTTGGTCGCGCTGGCCGCCGCCTTTCTGCTGTCGTTGCTGCTGGGAAGTGCTTTCGCCTTTGCACCACCAGACGTGTTTGATGTTGTGCGACGCCTCCCTGCTCTGGCTGCGTCACTCCTGTGTCTTGGAATTTTGCTCGTCTGGCCCACAGCCCAGATACAGCGCGCCAAACCAGAAACAAAGGCGCTCGAGAAATTGACAGCCTGTGATTTCGTCTGGGCTCGCTCAGCGGGGAATTATATCGAATTGCATGGGAGCACCGCATCGCCTCGACTGGTGCGAGCCACACTGGAAAGCCTCGTGCAACAGTCGGGCAGCGGTCTGCTGCGCATCCATCGATGTTATGCCGTGAAATCCACCGAATTGCATTCAGTCGACCGACAAAGTGTTCGCTTACGAAACGGCATCCGCCTGCCGCTGGGGAATCGTTATCGCGCACAAGTCGAAGCTCTGAGTGATTTCGTCCCTTCGTCACAGACCGCTTGAGAAGCCCGGCAAACGCATTTTCAGTCTGCCGCATGAACACTTTTAATCGTATCGTCTCAGGCGTCATCTTCGCGCTGGTTTTCATTCTTGTTGCGCCGCAGGCCGCAATGGCCACTGAGGCAATGCCCAACTGGTCGCCTGCTGATCTTGAGCATGTCGAGGTGCCGGTCGAGACAAGTGAAGGCATAACGCTATCCGCTTATGTGACCCGCCCCGTTGGCAGCCATGGCAAAACACCTGCGATATTCTTCACCCAATGGGTCGTCTGCTCTTCAATTGCACCTCGTGAAGACCGGCTTTCGGTCGAGGAGTATGTTGCGTTGGCCTCGGGTTTTGCACTCATCCGTGTGGACCGAGCGGGCACCGGAAGGAGCGAAGGCCCCGCTTGTAGCGAGCTCGATTACGAAACCGAAGTAAGGCACTATCGCGAGGCATTTGATGCGCTCATCGCCCATCCCTGGATCGACCGGGATCGCATAGCGGTGATGGGCCGCAGCCTGGGATCGACCACCGCTCCCTTGGTAGCGCTGGGCAAACCGGTGATTGGTGTCATCGCACAAGGTGCAGGCGCTCTCACCTACTTTGAACGCATGGTCTTTTTTGATCGCATACAGCTTGAACGTCAGCCGAATCTGAAGCCCAATGAAATAGATCGAGAGATGCGGCGTCGGATCCGCTTTCACCACCACTACCTCGTCGAGCAAAAGACCCCGACTCAGATTGAGCAGGAACATCCCGACCTCTCTGGCGTCTGGGAATCTCTTCGAGGCACAGCTAACGCGCCGCATTATGGGCGCCCGTATACCTGGCATTGGCAAGCCGCACGGAGCAACTGGCTGTCTACTTGGTTGGCGATAGAGGCCCCGGTGATGGTTGTCTTCGGCGAATTCGAACAATTCGAAAGCCGCCATGGACACCGGACGATCATCGATACGATCAATCGGGTGCGACCCGGGAATGCCACTTGGCTCGAATTGCCATCAACCGGTCACAGCCTCAGTCGCTACGACACAGTTCTGGATGCGTATGAACGCGAAGATGGCAACCCTCGGCCGATCGACTTCGCCCAGCCCGTAGCCGACTGGCTAAAACAGCGCCTTAGTGATCCGCATGCAAAGGTTGGGCCTTGAAGCCCATTAGAATGCTGACCTTCTCCGTAGCACGTGTGCCCGAAGGTCTGCTTGTGCTTGAGCTAACGCTATAGGTGCGCGGCTCTTTTGAGATGGCGGCACTTTGATGAGCATAATCCGATGTGCAAGGGCGGTCGAGAATCGCGAGGTTGAGTGGACCGGACGCGCCTTAGCTGTCCGGTCCAAGACTAGGTCTGATTAAAGATCAGAATTAGATGCCTTGCCCACCTGAAATCTCTATGCGTTCTCCTGACATCCAACGCATGTCCTGCGAAAGGATGGCAGCTACTGCGTCACCAATTTCCTGTGGTAGACCGGGGCGGCCAAGGGCTGTCATGTCGGAGACGAGCTGATTGACATGAGCATTGTCCCGCACCGCGCCGCCGCCAAAGTCAGTTTCGATGGCACCGGGGGCGATGACATTTACGCGAATCCCGCGGCCCCCAAATTCCTTTGCCGCATAACGGCTCACCACTTCGATAGCGCCTTTCATGGCAGCATAGGCCCCGTATCCTGGCAGCGCGAACCGAGCGAGGCCAGAAGATACGAACAGCACCCGGCTGTCTTGGCCTAGCAGGCCTTCCAGCGCTTGCGTCAATTCCAATGGGGCACGGACATGCAGCCGGTACATCTGATCAAGGGCATCTAGATCGGTTTCGATGAGTGTGGCGTGATATGCAGCACCGGCATTGTTTACCAAGGCATCAAGGCGGTCGCTGTTCAACTCCTGAAGGGTGTTCTCGACCGTCTTGGCAAGTTGGCCAGTGTCGCTTTCTAGCGCATCATAGCGCAACATCACAGCCCTGCCGCCAACCTCTTTAGCCTCCACGGCGACGCTGCGGGCTTCATCTTCGGCGCTGCGATATGTGCCGATCACTGTCCAGCCACGCCCGGCCAGAGCCAATGTCATAGCGCGACCCAAGCCGCGGCTGGCGCCAGTGATCAGGGCGATTTTCGCATTGTTTGAGATGTCATTCACGATTGTTCTCCTTTGGATCGGTCAGGCCAGTCTCGCTGGCGATGAAATCCAAATGGACGCGGTCCACGTCTGGCAGTAGACACAATTATGACATTTGCTAAATGCGCATAATGCAAGAACTTAACGATCCTGACCGCATCTTCATTCGCGTTGTTGAGGCGGGTAGCCTACGGGCGGTCGCTCAAGAACTTGGCGTCGATCCATCCTCGATCAGCCGCAAAGTCGCAGGCTTAGAGCACCGCCTTCAAGCGAAGCTCCTGCGCCGTTCGACCAAGCGCAGCGAACCGACAGAAGCAGGATTGCGATACTATACCGGGGTCCGGCGGCTATTAGACGAGCACGCGGCCCTTGCGGATCAAATTTCGGGGCTGACGGATGAGCCGCGTGGTCGACTACGGATCGGGGCACCTGTTGATTTTGGCGCTCGATTCGTTGCTCCAGTCGTAGCCGAATTGCTCACTGATTTTCCTGATCTTGATGTGGAACTGGTCTTAGGCAGCGGCTTCGACGACCTCGTTGAGAAGGGACTCGATGCCGTTGTACGTATCGGCAATTTGAGCGACTCAAGCTTGATCGCGAAGAAGGTTGGAATTGTGTCACGCGTGGTGGTCGCTTCGCGTTCGTATCTCGACAAGAATGGTACGCCCGAGCAGCCTGCCGCGTTGGCTCAGCATCCTTTCGTTTTCTATCAAAACGGCCAGAGGCAAGGGCAACTCGGCTTTGCGAAGGCTGGCAAACGGATCACTGTTGAGATTTCCGGTCGCACCGCAGCAAACAGCGTTTCGGCAATCCGTCAGCTTGTTATGGCTGGAGCAGGATTGCACTTCGGTCCCTTTTGGGCATTTGAAGAAGAGCTGGCGCGCGGCGATTTGGTTTCGCTCTTGCCAGATTGGGACTGCGTTTCATTCCCTATACAAGTGCTTTGGCTCCCGACTGATTTCCTGCCTGCCAAAGTGCGCATCTTCAACGACCGCTTCGCCGCTTTCGTAAGTCAACAAAGCTCCCTTAGATCCTAGCGATAGTTATTTCAGTCCAGCGCAAACACATCGCTAGCCATATTGGTCTGGCAAAGCTTCGGCGCGCCGATCGCGCTCAATGATGAGGTAAAGCACAGGTGTGACAATCCTCGACAGCAGGGTCGAAGAGATCAGTCCGCCGATGATTACCCAAGCCAAGGGCGCATAAAGAGCCGCACCGCCAATCGCCAATGGCAACAGCCCACCAACCGCTGTCACAGCCGTCAAAAGGACCGGCAAGAAACGGATCTCACCCGCTTGCTCGATCGCGTCTCTCAACCCAACGCCCTCTTCTCGAAGCTGGCGCGTGAAGTCGACCAACAGCACCGAGTTCTTAATCTCGATCCCAATCAGCGCGATAAAGCCGATGATCGCGGTGTAGCTCAGCGAGTTGCCGGTCAGGAACAACGCCACAAGGCCACCAAACATCCCCAAAGGCACAACGCCCAGACAAATGGTCACCAGTCGAATTGTCCCGAATTCTAGAACAAGGACAATCAGCACACCAAAGAAGGACAATGCGGCAATCAGTCCCAGGCCGGAAAAGCTGTCTGCGCTTGCTTCTGCCTCGCCCCCGATAAAAAGGGAATATCCTGTCGGCAAATCAATCGCATCTATCTCGTCCAACGCCGCCTGCGTCACTTCAGACGCCAGAGCATCCGGCGCAACTTCCGCGGTGATTGTGGCGACGCGCTGCAATTGAAAACGCTCAATCAAGCCAGGCGTGGAAATGAGGGTGGGAGAAGCAATCTGGCTTAATGGTACCGACAAGCCGCTACGGGTCGGAATGTATACTTGGTCGAGCTCATCCAGATTGCGGCGCTCCTGACCGGGAAGCGAGACCACGACGTCGTAAGCGTCGCCTTCCTCATCACGCAATTGCGCTGCCACCTGACCCTCCAAAGCAAGCCGTACAGCTCGCCTGGGGGTCCCTGGTGCAACGTCCAGTGCCGCTGCCTTACCGAGGTCAAGGCCCAGATCAAGGTCCACGCGATCGAGCGCCAATGGGTTGGTCACATCGCGTGCACCAGGGGTCCTGCGGATCGCGCTCTCGATCTCCATCGAAAGCCCTTTCAGCACCGCCAGATCAGGCCCAATTACCGCAATCTCGATCGGCGCTGCGATAGGCGGGCCATTGACGAAAGGCGCTATTACGATCTGCGCATCGGGGATCTCTTCGAAGCGCGCGCGTAGACGCTCGAGCAACGCGGGCCCGTCGCGATTATTCCATTCTTCTATGGTCACGAGGATTTGGCCGAGATTGGCCTGCGTTTCAGGTCGCGGCTTGTTGTAGAAGATCTGCGGATTGCCGGCGCCCACATTCTCGAAATAGCCGGTGACCATCTCTTCTTCTGCCAAGATGGCAGCGACCTGCCGCACAACTGTATCGGTCTTCTCGACAGAGGCGCCTTCTGTCGCTTCGATGTCGACGGTGAAATAGGGCGTATCGGCGGCAGGGAAGAGGCTGAACCCAAGCACGGGTACAAGGCCAAGCCCGGCGGTCACCACCGCCGTGGCCAAGAGCAGAGTGCGCTTTGGCGCCTCCAGCGCCCGGTGCAGCAAAGGACGATAAAAGCCATGCACACCTTTGTTCACAGAACGCAAAAAGACATTGCCCTCAGGGTCATCGGTTCGCTTCAACATTCGGCTCGAGAGAAACGGAATGATAGTCAGCGCGACCAGCAATGAGCCCCCGACTGAGAATATCACTGATAGCGGGAGCGAGCGAGTGAACCGGCCAGCGCCTTCGGGCAGAAAAACAAGCGGGATGAAAGCAAAGATCAGCACTGCCGTGGTGCCGACCACGGGCGCCAGAATCTGCTTCGTTCCCGCTATTGCTGCCTGCGTGCGCTCCATTCCTCCGCGAATGCGACGCGAAACATTCTCGACCACAACAATGGAATCGTCGACCACCAGACCAAGCGCGAGAATGAAGCCCGAAACTGCAAGCTGATTCAGTGTGAAGCCGAGAAACGACATCGCCAACACGCCAATGCCGAGCGATAAGGGAATCGAAATCATCACAACCAGGCTAGCGCGCGGCCCAAGCGGCAGGAGAGTGATGATGACCAGTCCCAACGCGATAAGAAAATCGCGTGTGAGGACCGAAATGACCCGCTCAATATCGGCCGCCTGATCGAAAGCGGTGACCAGCTCGGTATCAACGGGCAACTGCGCCTTGAACGCATCCACTTTCTCAATCAGCCGATCGCGAGCTGTGACTGCATTGGCCCCATCTTTTTGTTCAACGGTAACATAGATCGCGCGGGCACCATTGGCCCTCGTGATATGCGTTCGCGGAGGGTCAACCCAAGCGACCTCAGCCACATCTTCAACGCGCAAGACTGACCCGTTGTTGGACCTGACCGCGACTTGGCGAACCTCATCGAGATTGGAGAAGGCCCCTCCTGCTTCGATGTTGAAACGACGATCGCCAGAGGCAACTTCACCAGCGGGCAGTTCGGTCCCAGCTGCCGAGATCGCATCAGCGACCGCGGTCGCCGGAAGTTGCAGCTCAGCCAGTCGCCCAGAATCGAGGCCAACTTGAATCTCTGGTTGCTCCAACCCCCAGATCTCCGTTTGCCTCACGTCAGGGTCGCCATTAAGGACATCGCGCAGGTCTTCAGCGACCTTTTCAAGGCGCCTGAATGAGCTGGTTTCGCTGACCAAAGCGAACTGAAGCAGCTTACTTTCCGTCGTACGGATCCGGCGATACTCGATGTCTGCAATGCCGTCCGGCAAGGCGTCGCGGATCGCGCTGACTTCGCGCACCACTTCGTCGAAATAGTCATCGGCATCGCCTGACCAATCGAATTCTGTCGAGATGACAGTCACACCATCGGTGCTGGTGGAGTTTATATCGTCAATGTCGTCAAGCGCTTGGAGCGCCTCTTCAATCGGCCGCGCGATAGTCTGTTCCATATCCGCCGCATCTGCGCCCGGCTGAGAGACAACTACGACAACCGAGGGAATGGGAAAGTGCGGGTCTACGCTGCGCGGAGTATTCAAGAAGGCATTGACAGAAAGCAGCGCCAGCAGGAGCGTGAGAAGCAGCGAGAGCGTTGTGCGGCCGACCGCCAGTTCGACAAGCCGCATCAGTCTTCCAATCGAACAGACATTCCCGGACGCAGACGCTCTATGTCTGAGGTGATCACCCGGTCGCCGGGGGAAATTCCCGAAGAGATAAGTGTCGCATCGCCGTCAACACCGCTGACCATAACCAGCTTAGCCAGTGCCACGCCCTCACTTTCAACGTAGACGAAGGCTTCGCCTGCTCTTGCATCAAACAAGGCGAGCGATGGGACCGAGATTACTCCATCATCGGTTGCCTTTCGGGACATGGTAATGGTGGCGTCACCAACCAAGCCCGAGCGCAAATCACTACGAGCGGGCAACGCAATCTCGACGACAAAGGTGCCCGTCGCATCATCACTTCTCGCGCCAATTTCAATGATCTGCCCACTCATCGTGTGGGGTTCGATCGCTGATATTTCCACCTCTGCGCTCGCGCCAATTCTCAACCGATCAAGATGTCGGTCCGATACTGGTACGCGCATAACAAATCCGCGCGCGCTCTCCGCCAACGTAATAACCGGTTCGCCTGGATTTATAATCTGATTGCGCTCGACATGGCGGACCAGAACGGTCCCCGCGACTGGCGCAACAATGTTTGCTCTTGAGCTGTCAAAGCTCGCCGAACGCAATTGAGCGCGCGCAGTGTCAAGGTTGGCTTGTGCGCTTTCAATCCGCGGGGCGGTTACCCATCCGCGATCAAACAGAAACTTCTGGCGATTGTATTCTTCCTCGGCCCGCCGAACTTCCGCTGCCGCAGCCGCTGTTGCTGCCCCGACCTGACTAGGATCAAGTCGCGCCAAGACCGTGCCGGCCGGAACTTTTGCCCCTTCATCGAAGTTTATGGTTTCAACCCTTCCCGGCGCGGTGAAGCTCAAGACTGTCTCGCTGCGCGCTCTGACTGTGCCGGTCACTGTCAGAGTGTTTGCAGTCTCTAGCGATGATGCAGGAGCAGTCTGCACCAGCAGCGCTTCTTCAGGGGCGCTGGCATGTGCCTCAGGGGCGGACGTATCCCCGCAGGCCGACAAAGCTGCTAGGACGAGAGCGAGAAAGAGGGGGCGACTCATCATTTGCAAGGCCAATAAATGAAAAGTTGACAGTGTCAACTCAGTAAGCGTTTATGCAGAAACGAAAAAGAAGCGCGAACCGGGACAGACTGTGAGTAGGGATACAAAGGGCAAATATGTTGAAGTCGCGCTTCAAATCGTCGCGGAAGACGGTTTGGATGGCCTATCTTTGCGCGAGGTCGCGCGCAGACTCGGGGTTTCGCACCAAGCCCCGTATCGTCATTTCCCATCCCGTGAACACGTCGTAGCTGAGCTGATCAGGCGCAGCTTCATCGAGTTCTCAAACCGGCTCAGAACAGCGGCGGCGTCCACTGATCCCTATGTTCATTTCCGCGAGATGGGGCATGCTTACCTCGATTTCGCGATGGATCACTCGCTACAATATCACCTGATGTTTGGCACTTTGATGCCTCAGAATGACGACCATGTTGAAATGCGTAAGGAAAGTACCGCCGCATTCGACCTACTCCTCAATGCAATTGCTGCCATACGTACCTCGCAAGGCGAAAGTGTTGCCAAACCAGCACTGGAACGGGACGCGATGTTCGTGTGGTCAGCACTGCATGGGTTCGTAGAGCTACAGCGCAAGATGGTTAGGCGCGATGGTCCTGTAGATGTATCTGGTAGCGAAATGCGAGAATCGCTTTTCCAAAGTGTGGAATTGGGTCTGCGCAAAGGCAGGCAACGCACCTCGCCATAGTTGCGCGCAGGGATTCTCAGGCTAGACCGCAACAATCGACCGTGAGCTGATTGTCCGGCATTCGATCAAGAAACAAACAAACTGAGCGCAATGCGAGCAAATCGAAGATTCGATTGGCCTAACGAGCAAGGGTGCGATAAATGGGACGCTCTCTTCCCCAGACCCTTCCAAGGACAAGAGTGACCGATAAACCTCAAAGCGGCGCTGTTGCATCGCAGCCTACAGGTGGCGAAAGCTCCTCTGTCAAATCACGAACGGCGATTGACAGTAGCCGCTTGGTGAAGAGCCTCGTCGCTTTCCGCAAGCCTAGTGCTCGGCGTAGCTGGTACGAGCTTGCGGTGACTTTTTTGCCGTTCATCGTCGTGGTCGCGATCATGATGTTTGGCGTGACCAAAAGCTACTATTCCGCACTTCTTCTCACGCCGCTTTCAGGCCTGCTGCTTCTTCGAATGTTTATCATCCAACACGATTGCGGACACGGCGCATTCATGCCGAGCAAGAGGAGCAATGACTGGATCGGAAGATCAATCGGCGTTCTGACGCTCACTCCATACGATTGCTGGAGGAGATCGCACGAGCTGCATCACGCAGGTACCGGAAACCTTGACGCTCGTGGGTTCGGAGATGTCGACACCCTGACGGTTCGCGAGTTTCAGTCGTTATCTCCGCTTAAGAGATTCGGGTACCGGCTGTACCGGCATCCCGTGACCATTCTAGGCTTCGGTCCCGCTTACCTGTTCCTTTTGCGTCACCGCCTCCCAATTGGCCTAATGAAAGCGGGCGCGCGATATTGGATCAGTGCGATGGCTACGAATGCAGCGGCAGGATTTCTGCTTGCCGTTCTTTCTTGGCGGTTTGGCCTGGGCACAACTTTGCTGGTTTTCCTGCCAACACTTATTTTTGCGGCGACGGTTGGAGTCTGGCTGTTCTACATTCAACACCAGTTCGAGGGCACACATTGGGATCCCCGAAGCGATTGGTCGTTCAAAGAGGCTGCGCTGCATGGAAGCTCTTATCTTGATCTTCCGGCCCCATTGCGTTGGTTTACAGGGGGCATCGGGATCCATCACATCCACCACCTCATGAGCCGAATACCCTTCTACCGCCTCCATGAGGCGCTGGGGGCTCATCCTGAGCTTGCAAGTGTCAATCGCATCACGCCGCGTCAGACGATCCGGCCATTTCTGCTATCTCTATGGGACGAAGAAAAAAGGAAGATGGTGCGGTTTCGCGATGTTTAGCCTTTGGGAGGACCAAACCTAGTCGCTCGTCAAACCAGGTCCTTTTCTTATGCAGTTCTCACCCGCTCGGAATGCCTACATCTGAAAACGAATGCGGGGGCAAACCGACAGCCCCCTCGCAGATATGCTGTTTCAACGTAATAAAATGGCGGAGAGACAGGGATTCGAACCCTGGGTACTCGTGAGAGCACAACGGTTTTCGAGACCGCCCCGTTCGACCACTCCGGCATCTCTCCGCACAGTGCAGTCCGCTTTTTGGCGAGTCGCACAGCCGACGCGCATGCAAACGCGTCGGTGGGTCGTTGGGAGCGCGCCGGTTAGCGCACGGGTCGCTGCTTGCCAAGCCCAATAAGCTCGCAGTTTGCGAGGATGGGCGGCAAAATTCGGGTATATCTTGGGGAGGCTCCCTGCAAACCGCTTGTTTTGCACTGCAACAGGTCCATATTCTTGCAATTATGGACCGTGCGCATTTCTTTTCAAGCCAGGCCGGGCGCACCATCAATGCCCCTCGCCAGACCCGCAGCCGCTTTGGCATTGGCGAGGTGGTTCGCCACCGCCTGTTCGATTTTCGCGGAGTGGTGTTCGACATCGACCCGGTCTTCGCAAACAGCGAAGAGTGGTATGAGTCGATCCCCGAAGACATGCGCCCACCGCGCGATCAGCCGTTCTACCACCTCCTCGCCGAAAATGAGGAATCAAGCTACGTCGCCTATGTTAGCCAGGGAAATCTGGTCTCGGATGCAGGTGGTGGCCCCGTCGATCACCCAACCGTTCCGCAGTTGTTTGAACAGTTCAAGGATGGTCGTTATCGGATGCGACGCTCGCTAACGCATTGATTCGACGCTGAAAACAAGGCGCTCACGGATTGATAAGGTTGTTGCCTTAGTGATGCGGCATGGATTCACGCCTGTCACACCAGCACGGATCGCTCCAGCAACGTCTTGAGCTTGCGCTTGGCCGCGAATTACGGCCAGGAGAGCGCGTCACGTGGTCGGGCACAAAGATGGCACGGATCGAATGGAAGGTGTTCGCGCTCTACATCTTTGCAATTCCCTGGACCGCTTTTGCCCTGTTCTGGACATTCATGGCAGCACAAGGCGTAAGCTCAGCCGAGGCTGACGGCGCCGGGTTGCTCGCCTGGGCTTTCCCGTTGTTCGGGACTCCTTTCATCATCGTTGGCTTGGGAATGTTGGCAGTACCATTTGGCCCACTCTTTTTCCGCGGACGCGTGCTGTTTGCAGTGACCGATCAGCGTGTGCTCCAAATCACGCTGGGCCGCAAATTGTCGGTCAAATCGGTTCCTTCAAACCGGATAGGTCAGTGGGAGCGCGAAGAGAGCCCCGATGGTACGGGTTCGCTCAAACTCGCCATCCGCGTTGGTAAGGACAGCGACGGCGACCGCCATACTGAACATTTCGATCTTGGCCGTGTTGCCAATATCATGGCCGCCAATCGCGCGGTCGAAGCCCTCAGCTCTTAAGCTTCCAGCCCGACCGCAAGACGAAATAGACCGCTACCGCTATAATAAGGTTGAGCAGGCCAATGCCTACCGCCGCGATGATCACGGCGTTGTCGCCGCCTATATCGCTCTCACCGAGAAAGCCAAAGCGGAAGCCCGAGATCACGTAGAAGAATGGGTTCAACCGGCTGACCAACTGGAAGGCTGGTGCGAGATTGTCGATGACGTAGAACGTGCCTGACAGAAGCGAGAGCGGTGCGACTATGAAGTTGCTGATTGCAGCATTGTGATCGAACTTCTCGGCCCAGATCGATGTCGCAAGGCCGACGAGACCAAGCATCATCGATCCCATTAAGCCGAACCAAACAACCGCCCAGACATGCTCAACCTTAAGCGAGACGCCTGGCCACAACAGCATCGCCAAAGCGACCGCTGCGCCCACAAGAATGGCGCGCGTCACCGCAGCGCCGACGATCCCAGCCATCATCTCACCTGGCGAAAGCGGCGGCATCAGGTAGTCTATGATCGTTCCTTGGATCTTCCCTCCGAGCAGAGAGAAGGAGGAATTTGCAAAAGCATTTTGCATCATCCCCATCACAATCAGACCCGGTGCGACAAAGCTTGCAAACTCAACGCCTAGAACTTCACGCCCGCCTCGGCCCAATGCGACGGTGAAAATCACCAAAAACAGCAAGGTTGTGACCGCCGGAGCCCAAATCGTCTGTGTCTGGACCTTGAGAAACCGGCGTACCTCCTTCATATAGAGCGCGAACATCCCCACTCGGTTGATCCCGGAAATGACCGGGACACCGCGCGCGGGGAAATTGGGTTTTGTTGAAAGCTCGTCTGCCATGGGCTCAGTCGCCTAAGGCCTCTGGCACTTTGTGACAAGTTGCCGATAGAACGACTGGGAAAAAGAGCCAGACGAGCAAAGAACGGATAGACTATGAGTTGGACTGACGAGCGTATCGCAACGCTCAAGAAAATGTGGGAAGGCGGCTCCACCGCGAGCCAGATTGCAGAAGAGCTGGGCGGGGTTAGCCGCAATGCTGTGATCGGCAAGGCGCACCGCCTCGGCTTAAAATCGCGCCCTTCGCCAGTGAAGGCGAAAGATACGAAGAAGGCGACAAAGAAGACCACCACCAAAGCGGCAACAGCGAAGAAGGCTACTGCAAAGCCTGCGGCGAAACCGGCTGCCAAGTCAGCACCCAAGGCCAGTGAGCCGGCTGCCAAGGCCAAGCCTGCAGCGACGCCGGCCAAAGACAACAATTCGCAGCCCATGCCCAACCCCACCCCTGATCTGCCCAAGATCGTCTCGGTCGGTCCGGGTGGCTTCTTGCGGCAGGGTCCCGGCGATCAACAGGCACCGATCCCGCCCGCGCCGCCACGCCGCTTGGTGCCAGCGAAGCCGAGCCCCGAAATTGCAGACAAGACGAGCTTGCTCGACCTGTCGGACAAGGTCTGCCGCTGGCCGATGGGCCATCCGGGGGAGCCGGACTTCCATTTCTGCGGCAAGCCGGTGAACCCGGGCTTTCCCTATTGTGTTGAGCATTGTGGGCGCGCCTATCAGGCACAGCTGCCGCGAGGTGCGCGCCGTCCCCCACCGCCCCTGCCGTTCGGCGGACCACGCGTACGCTGATTGCTACGGTTTCAAGGGCCCGGCTGCAGCAATGCCGCCGGGCCTTTCGCTCTTGAGGAGAGACCCATGCCATTGACCCTTCACGAAGCTTTCGTCCCAACTGCGCAGCAGATCCTTGGAGGAATGCGCGGAATTATCGACAAGGCAGAGACGCACTGCGCCGATACGGGGCTTGACCCTTCCGAGCTAATCGATGCGAAGCTGGCCGAGAATATGTGGACGCTGCCCTGGCATGTGCGCGCATGCTGGGTGCACTCAGCCTTCGCGATCGACCTCTACGACACTGGAGAATTCTCACCAGACTTCACCGACATTCCCGGCGATTGGGACGCAATGCGGGCAATGATCGACGATGCTTTGGCCCGGCTTGATAGGGTCGATCCAGAGACGCTCGATGCGATGGCTGGGAATACGATCGGTTTCGTACTTGGGGGCAAGCGCTTGTTGGAAATGCCAGCACAGCGTTTTTTGTTGAGCTTCAACCAGCCCAACTTCTTTTTCCACGCCACAACCTTTTACGACATCCTGCGCATGAAGGGCCTGCCGCTGGGTAAGCGCGACTTCACTGGCGGGTGATCGGGAGTAGAACTTTGCAAAGACTGATGATTTCGAAAGCCGCTTTTGCGGCCTGTTTGGCGTTTGGTCTGCCAAGTGTCGCCCACGCTGACATTCCAGCGCCCGTGCAGGCGATGATCGATGCAGCGCTGGAAAGTGGCGATGCCAACAAGGTCCGCACGATCATCGATCTGGCGCGCACGACCAACCCAGATGATGCCGCTGAGCTCGATGCCATCCTCGCTGGGTTTGAGGAAGAGCAAGCCCAAGCGGCGGCTTTGGCTGCCGCCGAAGAAGAAGCCGCCATCCGCAGCCAAGGCCTGTTCGAAGGCTGGAGCGGGCGCGGGGAGCTAGGGGCCTTCAACTCAACCGGCAATTCCAGCAACACTGGCGTGACAGGATCGCTCTCATTGACCCGCGAAGGGATCAACTGGCGGCACAAATTGCGCGGGCGCGCCGACTTCCAGCGCAGCAATGGCGTAACGACTCGTGAGCAATTCCTCGCTGCCTATGAGCCCAACATCGACATTACGGATGACCTCTTCCTATTTGCCCTCGCTCAGTATGAGCGGGACCGCTTTCAAGGCTTCTCCGCGCGCTATTCGGCCTCAGGCGGTTTGGGTTGGCAGGTGATCGAGAACGACAGCATAACCCTGTCTGCCCAAGCCGGCCCCGCCTACCGTCGGACCGAGTTCACGGACGGTAGCTCTGAAAGCAGCCTGTCCGGTCTCGCGATTGCGGACTTCGATTGGCAAATCTCGAACAGCATCTCCTTCACTCAAGACCTGAGCGCCTTTCTCGAATCGGGCAGCAGCACGATCATCTCTGACACCGGCTTGCAGGCAGGCATCGCGAATAACATCTCGGTGCGCTTGTCCTATTCGATCGAGCACGACACCGATCCGCCGGCGGGCGCGGTCAAGACCGACACGCTCAGCCGCTTTACGATCATCTACGACTTCTAACGGCCACCCCGACCTTAACGCGCCGCGTGCTGGCTCACCGCTTCCTCGACCTCGGCAAGCTTCGAATCGATCTCGCTTGGCTCAAGGAAGGAGCCGGTGAAGGAATTTCGCGCGAGCGTCACGATCTCTTCCGCACCTAGGTCGAGCGCATCGCCGATCGCGCGGTAATTGTCGTTGATATAGCCGCCGAAATAGGAGGGATCGTCCGAGTTGACGGTGGCCTTGATCCCGCTTGCCAACATCCGTTTGACCGGGCTGTCGCCGATCTCGTCGATGACGCACAGTTTAAGGTTAGAGAGCGGGCAGACGGTCAAGGTCAGGCCGTCATCCACAATCCGCGAGATAAGCTTCTCATCCTCCAGCGCGCGGTTGCCGTGGTCAATCCGGTCGATCTGCAAGGTATCAAGCGCCTGCCAGACATATTCTGGCGGGCCCTCTTCGCCCGCATGCGCCACCAGTTTGAGCCCCAGCTCGCGGCACTTCGCGAAGACCTGCGCAAACTTCTCTGGCGGATGGCCGACTTCGGAGGAGTCCAACCCCACACCCTCGATCCGATCGAGCCAAGGCGTCGCCTCTTCCAAAGTCGCAAAGGCGTCTTCCTCGCTGAGATGGCGCAGGAAACACATGATCAGCTTGTAAGAAATCCCCAGCCGCGCCTCGCCCTCTTCCAGCCCGCGCAGGATCCCTTTGATCGCGGTGTCGAACGCCACGCCTCGTTCCGTATGGCCCTGAGGGTCAAAGAAGATCTCAACATGGCGCACTTTATCGGCATGCACCCGTTCGAGATAGGCGACGGTCAGATCATAGAAGTCCTGCTCTTCAATCAGCACGCCCATGCCGAGGTAATAGAGGTCAAGGAATTCTTGGAGGTTGGAGAACTGATAGGCCTCACGCACCGCCTCGACACTGTCATAGGGCAGCGAGACATTGTTGCGCTGCGCAAGCGCGAACATCAGTTCCGGCTCAAGCGAACCCTCGATGTGGAGGTGCAATTCCGCTTTGGGAATCGCCGCTATCAGCGCGTCGCGTTGCTCTTTTGATATCTGCGTCATCGGGAGCTCCGTTCAATCGGGGGTCTTGAGAATCTGGTCTGCACTAGGCTTGCTCGCGCGGATTTCCTCATCGGTCAAGCCATTGATCTCATGCGGGAAGATCAGCCAGTCCTCGGTCGAGCGCATGTAGTAATCGGGTTCCAGATCGGTCTGGTTCTTTGACGGCTTGTAGAAGACAGTCGCGATCTTGATCGTAGAAGGCGTGTTGCGGCGACAGCGTTTTTTGAGCTCTGCGATGAAAGCCTCCACCGACTTGCCGGTGTCGAACACATCATCGACGATCAACAGCGCGTCCTCTGCCTCCAGCGTGTCGATCAAGTAGCCCAGCGCATAGACTTTCACTGTGCGCGCTTGCTGTCCGATGCCCATATAGGACGATGTACGGATCGCGATGTGGTCGCATTCGATTCCGCGATATTCGAGCAATTCCTGCACCGCGATCCCGATCGGAGCGCCGCCGCGCCAAATGCCGACGATATGGGTCGGCACGAAGCCCGATTCCACGATTTTGTTGGCAAGCGCGAATGAGAGGTCAAGCAGCTCATTCGCATCGAGGAATATCTTATCGTCCACGCTTACTCCAAGTCGTCGGTTTCCGCTCTTGTGCACAATGATGCGGGCTGAGGAAAGGACGGTTTCGCCCAGTCTAGCGCGTCTTGCGCCCGAACCAGATCGTGTGATGTGCGCCTTTGTTGTTGGGTCGGGAGCGCACGCCCCTTTCCTCAACCGCCAGCCCCGCATCCTTCATCCTACGGCGAAAGGCAGGATCGGGCGCGGCAGACCAAACCGATACGATCCCGCCCACTTTGAGAGCATCGCGCGCCTTGCCCATCCCGGTCCGGCTGTAGAGGCGATTGTTATCCTCGCGCACAAGCCCGTCCGGGCCATTGTCGACATCGAGCAGGATTGCGTCGAAAGGCTCGCATGTCCCGTCGATCGCATCATCGATCAAGGCTGCGACATCACAAATGACCAGCTCTAGCCGAGGGTCGGTAAGGCATTGTCCGGTCAGCTCCGCCATCGGTCCTTTGGCCCAGTCAATGATCTTGTCAGATATCTCACCAACGACGATCTCAGCCCCCTCGCCCACCCGAGCGAGCGCCGCGCGCAGGGTAAAGCCCATGCCATAGCCGCCAATCAGGATGCGCGGAGTGTCGGTGTCGAGGCGGTCGAGCGTCAGTTCCGCCAACTGCTCTTCGGAAAAGCGCATCCGCGTGCTCATCAGCTCGTTGCGCCCCAGCACAATCATGAAATCACGCCCATGGGAGTAGAGCTCCAGAGTCTCTCCATCTTGGATCGTGGCAGTGTCTAGAAGTTCGCGTTTGAGCATGGGTGCTATGGCCGGCGGTTGTAGGACTTATCCCTCGGGTTTGACACACTTGACACACAGTCCAGAGGCCAAAAACCCACCGGCCCGAAAATCAACATCAAAAGCGCAGGAGTAGATACGTTTAGGACCGTTGGCATGGGCTGGTTCATACCCGAACTAAGCACTGTAGGAAATTGGCCAAACCCTGACGAACCCGAACCCTCATGAACCCAATCCCGCAAAAACAAAGCCCCGCCAGAACACTTGTCCGGGCGGGGCTTCGTATTTCGATCTGAAAAGACGCTTAGTCCTTCAGGAAGTCGGGCATTGCTGCGGGGCCGTCATTGTCCCCACCCTTGTTGCCGCCACCGTCACGACGCGGGCCACGACCACGACCGCCGCCACCACGACGATCGCCGCGGCCACGACCACCGCGATCACCACGTGGTTCACGCGGTGGGCGGGTGTCTTCCAGCTCTTCGCCGGTTTCCTGGTCAACCACACGCATCGACAGGCGGACCTTGCCGCGATTGTCGATCTCGAGGACCTTGACCTTCACTTCCTGGCCTTCGCTGACAACGTCTGTCGGCTTTTCCACGCGCTCATTCTTCATTTCGGAGACGTGGACCAGACCGTCCTTGCCGCCCATGAAGTTCACGAACGCACCGAAATCGACGATGTTGACCACCTTTCCGGTGTAGATCTTGCCGACTTCGGCTTCCTCGACGATGCCTTCAATCCACGCCTTTGCGGCTGCGATCTCGTCAGCGTTAGAAGAGCTGATCTTGATCGTGCCTTCATCGTCAATGTCGACCTTGGCGCCGGTTTCCGCGACGATTTCGCGGATGACCTTGCCGCCCGTGCCGATGACGTCACGGATCTTCGACTTGTCGATCTGCATCGTCTCGATACGCGGAGCGTGCTTGGAAACCTCGGTGCGGGCACCGGTGAGAGCCTTGGCCATTTCACCCAGGATGTGTGCGCGGCCAGCTTTCGCTTGCTCGAGCGCCTTTTCCATGATTTCCTTGGTGATGCCAGCAACCTTGATGTCCATCTGAAGGCTGGTGATGCCCTCTTCAGAACCGGCCACCTTGAAGTCCATATCGCCGAGGTGGTCTTCATCGCCCAGAATGTCGGAGAGAACCGCAAAGTCCTCGCCTTCCAGGATCAGACCCATGGCGATGCCGGAAACCGGACGCTTCAGCGGAACACCCGCATCCATCATCGACAGCGCACCGCCGCAAACGGTTGCCATCGAGGACGAGCCGTTGCTTTCGGTGATGTCTGACAGAACACGGATCGTGTAGGGGAAGTCCTCAACCGACGGCATCACGGGGTGCAGCGCGCGATAGGCGAGCTTGCCATGGCCGATTTCACGACGCCCAGTAAAGCCGAAACGGCCCACTTCGCCGACCGAATAGGGCGGGAAGTTATAGTGCAGCATGAAGTTGTTGTAGGAGAGCCCTTCGAGCCCATCGATCATCTGCTCAGCGTCTTTGGTGCCCAGCGTGGTGGTGCAGATCGCCTGCGTTTCACCGCGGGTGAACAGCGCCGAACCATGCGTGCGCGGCAACAGGCCGACCATGGCTTCGATCGGGCGAACCTGATCAAGCTTACGACCGTCAATGCGGGTGCCGTCCTTGATGATCGAGCCGCGAACGATGTCGCTCTCGAGCTTTTTGACGAGCTTCAGAGTGCCGAGATATTCGGCCGGATCGCTTTCAGCGAGGTCAACGAAAGCTTCGCGAGCCTTTTCACGCGCAGCGTTGACAGCGTCCTGACGCTCCGACTTGTTGGTCAGCTTGTAGGCTGCTTCAAGATCGGCACCGATAGCAGCGCGCAGCTTGTCCATCTTCTCGGTCTTGTCTTCGACCGGATCGAGCTCCCAAGGGTCCTTGGCGGCTTGCTCAGCCAGATCGATGATCGCGCCGATAACCTTGCGGCTTTCCTCGTGCGCGAACATCACTGCACCGAGCATCTGCTCTTCGGTCAGTTCCTTCGCTTCGGACTCAACCATCATCACCGCGTCTTGTGTCGCGGCAACAACCAGGTCGAGATTCCCTTCTTCGCCCAGCGCATCAGTGATGCTCGGGTTGAGGATGTACTCGCCTTCGTTCGAGTAGCCGACGCGCGCTGCGCCGATCGGGCCCATGAAAGGGACGCCCGAAATGGTCAGAGCAGCCGAAGCTGCGATCATCGCAACAATGTCAGGCTCGGTTTCGCCATCATAGGAGAGAACCTGACAGATCACGTTGATTTCGTTGTAGAAACCTTCCGGGAAGAGCGGGCGCACCGGACGGTCAATCAGACGCGAGGTGAGCGTTTCCTTCTCGGTCGCGCGGCCTTCGCGCTTGAAGAAGCCACCGGGAATACGGCCGGCTGCAGAGAATTTCTCTTGATAGTGAACGGTCAGCGGGAAGAAGTCCTGGCCTTCCTTGACGCTCTTGGCGGCGGTCACGGCGCACAGCACCACGGTTTCGCCATAAGTGGCCAGCACAGCCCCGTCGGCTTGACGGGCAATACGGCCGGTTTCCAGAGTGAGGGTTTTTCCGCCCCACTCCAGCGATACGGTTTTCGTGTCGAACATGGATTTTCCTTTATGACCCGCGCCGCCACATTGCGCGCACGGGGCCTACATTTGCGGGTTAAGCCGGACCCGCGCCGGTGTGGGGCGTGGTTTACGAAAGCCCCAAGGCTAGGCCGCCGAATTGCGGCCTGTGCCCCTATTCTAATGGAAGAGCGGGCTGGCGTGAATCGCCCCCGGTTATTCCCTCCCCAGATGCAAGAAGCGGCCCGCAAAGGGGCCGCCTCCAAAACTCTTATTTGCGCAGACCCAGCTTTTGGATCAGGGCATTGTAACGCTCGACGTCCTTCTTCTTGAGGTAGGCGAGCAGGTTGCGACGTTTGTTGACCATCATCAGAAGGCCACGGCGCGAGTGGTTGTCTTTGTGGTTGGCTTTGAAGTGCTCGGTCAGGTTCTTGATACGCTCGGTGAGGATCGCAACCTGGACTTCAGGAGAACCGGTATCGCCCTTTGCTTGGGCGTTGTCCTTGATGATTTCTTGCTTACGCTCGGCTGAAACCGACATAATTTTCTCTTTCTACTCAGCGACATCGGGTAGGTTGAAACCCCTGACGACCTTGGCCGTTCCCTCCTGAATTTCCACCAGCGCAATGGGACGAGAGTCCAGCATCGCACAGTGAAGCCCAGGTGATTGGGGCAGTCCAGACACGACCCGCCCTTGTTGGAGCGCCTGCGCGTCTGTCTGGGTGAGGTTGAGGGCCGGGATGTCGTCCAGCCCTGCCTCTAACGGCAGGAGTAGGTCAGTAATTCGCGCGCCATTAGCAATTTCGTTCAGTTTGTCCAGCGAAATCGCTTGGGATTCGGTGAATGGCCCGGCTTTAGTGCGACGGAGATAGGTGACGTGACCGACGGTTCCAAGGTCTCGGGCGATATCCCGTGCGAGGGAGCGGATATATGTGCCTTTTGAGACGTGAGCGGTAAGAGTCGCGCCTTCCAATTCAGTCTCGCCCCTGATCTGCGACCCATCCGGGTTTCGCCAAGCGGGTAGAATGACCTCGGGACAACCCGCGAACGGATGCTCGGACTTCACCTCAAGCGAGTGAATAGTCACTTTGCGCATCTTGAGTTCGACTTCTTCGCCAGCACGCGCAAGGTCGTATGCGCGTCGACCATCGATCTTTAGCGCCGAGTAGGCTGGAGGGATTTGTTCGATCTTTCCTGTGAAGATCGGGAGGGATGCCCACAGGGCAGTGTCAGTCACGCGGACATCTTTGCGAACAATCACCTCCCCCTCGCTATCGAGCGTGTCGGTTTCCTCGCCAAACTTGATCGTGAACTCATAGATCTTGCTCGCATCGAGCATCCTTCCAGCAAGCTTCGTCGCCTCTCCCAATGCAATCGGCAGCACGCCCTCAGCCAGCGGATCGAGCGTCCCGCCATGGCCGACCTTGGTCTTAGCGTAACCGCCCTCACGCAAGTTTCGCTTCACCGCCGCCACGGCTTGCGTCGAGCCAAGCCCGCGCGGCTTATCGAGGATGATCCATCCATTGGGGGGCGGTTTCTTATCGCTCATCGCGCCCGAGCTAGGAGATTAGCTCCGAACCCTCAAGCAAAGGTCTCTTGGCCGGTGTTGGGTGACCCCTCAGTGTCCTCACCGCCAAGCGAGAAGACAGGGGTCGCCCCCCAGACGAGCTTGTTTACGATCAACGACGTCGCAATCGACAGGACCAGCGTCACGAACATGCCGTGGATATAATGTGCAGGCTCCCATACCATGCTCCAGAAACCGTAGAAGAAGACCCCGGTCACTACGCCGACCATCGCCGCCCCCGCCTTCACATTTTTGAACAAGAGACATACCACAAAGGCAGAAAGGATCGGCATTGAGAGCAGACCATAGAGCTGCTGGACCGTATTGATCAGGCTTTCCTGGCTGGCAAAGAAAGGCACCAGCATCAGCGCGAGCACGCTCATGATGATTGAAACGGCAGCGCCTAGCCGTCCAACCTTTTTCACCTCACCCACATAGGCCTCATGCAAATCGCAAACATACAACGCTGCACTGGCATTTAGGATCGAGTTGAAACTGGTGAGGATCGCTGCAGCGATGGCAGCCGCGAACGCACCGGAAAGCCAAATGGGCAGCACCGCCCCAACCACCTGGCCGTAAGCGACATCGCCGACGTCGCCGAACAGCTTGTATGAAACGATCCCGGGCACGACTACGATCACCGGGACGATCAACAAGCGAATGCCAGCCGCCACAACGACGCCCTTTTGCGCTTCCCTGATATTGGGTGCGGCCATCGCACGCTGCGTGATCGTCTGATTGGTCGACCAGTAGAAGGTTTGGATAAAGATCATCCCGGTTAGCAGCGTATGCCATGGGATCGGGCTGTCACTATCGCCAATCAGCGTCAGCCTCTCAGCCGGAATACCAGTGAGGTCAAAATCGATTGCCTGCAGCGCCAGGAACACAACCAACAGCGCGAGGCCAAGTACGAGCACGCCGGAATACGTATCCGACACGGCCACCGCTCGCAGACCACCAAAAATCGCATAGGCCGCGCCGACAGCCGCTAGGATGATCGCGCTAATCATGATCGTGCCGAGATCGGTTGGCAGGCCGGCAAGTGAAAGCAGAAACAGTGAACCGCCATAGAGAATGGCGGGCAGGAAAATGAACAGATTGCCGAACAGGAACAGCACGCTGATCAATGCACGGATGTGCTTGTCACCGTACTTCTTTTGCAAAAGCTCAGTCGTCGTCGTGCAATTGTTCTTGTAGTAAACCGGCAGAAACACGAAGGCGAGGATAAAGAGACCCGCGACGGCGGCGAATTCCCACCATGCCAGCAGAGCCATCTGATTGCCGTTCATCCCGACCAGCTGATCGGTTGACAGGTTTGTCAGCGTTATCGAGCCAGCCACAAAGTACCAGGCCAACCCGCCATTCGCGAGAAAGTAGTCCCGCTCATCTCCTGCACCGCTTCCGCGCTTGCCGCGGCAATGCATATAGGTTGCAAAGGCGATCAGAGCAGTGATCGCCAGAAAGACCACCAGCTGGGTCGTGCTCATTGTTGCCTATTCTCCCCGATCTTCCGCATTCTATGCGCGGTATCAGCTTGTCCTAGAGCACAGCGTGCCGCATGGCGATAGCGGCGAACATGAAGACGTCCCCTATTCGTTTTCGCGCAACGCACCTTTTCGAGCCTCTAGCCTGCGAGTATTCTGGATTTCATGGATCACGACTTTGACTTGCTGGTGATCGGTGGCGGGATCAACGGAGCCGGGATTGCGCGTGACGCTGCGGGCCGCGGATTGTCGGTGTGCCTGGTAGAGAAGGACGATCTCGCGCAGCACACATCGAGCGCTTCGACCAAGCTGGTCCATGGCGGGCTGCGCTATCTCGAACATTTCGAGTTTCGATTGGTGCGAGAGAGCCTGATAGAACGCGAGCGCCTGTTGAAGATCGCACCGCATATCATCTGGCCGCTGCGCTTTGTGCTGCCGCATGACAAAGGCCTGCGCCCCAAATGGATGCTGCGGCTAGGCCTGTTCCTTTACGACAATCTGGGCGGGCGCAAATTGCTCCCCCCCACACGCACTGTGAATCTGCGCGAGGCGCCGCATGGCGATGTGCTCGAAAAGCGCCTCACCAAAGGCTTTGAATATTCGGATTGCTGGGTCGAGGACGCGCGGCTCGTTGCGCTCAATTGCATCGACGCGAAAGAGCGCGGCGCTGACATTCGCACCCGTACCGAATGCACCCATCTTGCGCGCGATCCGCAAGGTTGGACGGCAACCTTGCGTAATGAAGAGGGCGCGACCCAGTTGCGCGCAAGAATGGTCGTCAACGCTGCTGGGCCATGGGTCGACACCGTCCTCGGCCGCGCCAGCGCTGGTAGCCTTGGGGGCGGCGAGCACGACAATCTACGCCTCGTCAAAGGCAGCCACCTGATCTTCCCGAAATTGTTCGAAGGTGAGCATTGCTACATCTTCCAGAACAAAGATGATCGTATCGTCTTTGCAATACCTTACGAGCGTGATTTCACACTTGTCGGGACCACCGATATGGGCTTTGAAGGCGACCCGTCCGGGATCCAGATTTCGGACGAGGAAGCGCACTACATCTGCGATGCTGTGAACGAATATCTCAGCGCTGATGTTGCGCCCGAACAAGCGGTGTCAAGCTATGCCGGGGTGCGTCCGCTCTACGACGACAAGTCCGCATCAAACTCAACCGTCACGCGCGACTATGTTTTTGAGGTCGACCAAGGAGAGAGCGGTTCCGAGCCTGCTTTGCTTTCGATCTTCGGCGGCAAGATCACAACCTATCGCAAGCTTGCCGAGCATGCGCTTGAAAAGCTGCAAGTTGCCGGCCACAGCTGGACAAGTGACGCAGCCTTGCCGGGCGGCGAGATTGACCCGGTTGGCTTTGACCAATTCGTATCTGAGAAAACCGCGCAATACGCTTGGCTTCCTGCATCCGCCGTGGCGCGTTTTGCGCGGGCCTATGGCACGCGGATCGATCACATCATTGGGTCAGCGCAAGGGCTTAACGATTTGGGCGAACACTTTGGCGGCGACCTTTATGCGCGCGAGCTCGAATATCTCGTCGAACACGAATTTGTTCGCTCGGCAGAGGATGCGCTGTGGCGTCGTAGCAAGCTGAAACTCCATTTGGATGAAGCTGCGCAGGCGCGTGTTGAGAGGTGGTTCGAAACCCGCAAGGTGCCCGCATGAACGCTCCTGTTTCGCTTCCTCGCAGCGTTGGAGGCGCGCCCACCTTTCGCCGCGATCATCGCAAGGCTGATGGGCGGATGCTTCACCTCTATGGCCGCATTCCGCACGACCTTCCGCTCCTGCCGGAGACCGAGGATGCAATCGCGCAAGGCGGAGAGATCCGCCGGCACCCGCTTCGGCAGGAATGGAACGTCTATGCGGCGCACCGACAAAACCGGACTTTCAAGCCCTCCGCCGCTGACGATCCACTTGCCCCCACGCTTCCCGACGGCTCGCTCACTGAAATCCCATTTAGCCACTTCGAATGTGCGATCTTTGAGAACAAGTTTGCTGCGTTTCACCCCAGCGCCTCTGAAGCTACAGACCTGACGGAGATAGCGAGCGAGCCCGCCAAAGGCGCATGTGACGTTGTGGTTTATGGCCCGGAAGCGCAGGGCAGCCTCAAAACCATTGGCATTGACAGACGACAGGTTCTGCTAGCCGCCTTGATGGACCGTTATGAGGCGCATTTCGCTGCCGGTTGCGAATATGTCCTGCCATTTGAGAACCGGGGCGATGAGGTGGGCGTCACCCTGCATCACCCTCATAGCCAGATCTACGGCTTCCAGCGAATTCCCGAGGTCCAGCAGCGCGCAATCGACGCCTTTGCGAGTGGGTACGATCTCACCTCAGAGATCGCCGCCGCTTTGCCCGAATACGGGCTCGGGGTTGAAGGCAATGTCGCAGCTTTCGTGCCGCGCTTTGCTCGCTTTCCCTACGAAACCTGGATTGCGCCTCAGGCGCGCCGCGAAGGGCCATGGGATTGCTCGGACGAGGAGCTCGAGGCGCTCGCCTGGTGGTTGGGCGAGATGACGCGGCGCTATGACGCACTGTTTGAGCAACCCGCCGCCACCATGATGGCCTTCCATGCTGCCCCGCGAGGGGGCTCTGCAAATTACCATTTCACAGTGCAGTTCTATCCCTTGCTGCGCGCGCCGGGCCGGATGAAATATCTTGCATCGGTGGAGCAGCATACGGGCACGTTCACAGTTGATGTGATGCCCGAGGCAGCCGCGAGGAAGCTGAGAGAGTTCGCGCGCAAATGACGCGTCGCGCTGGCACCGCTCAATCGACGGCCAATGCTCCTGGCCGGGTCAATTTGATCGGCGAGCACACCGACTATAATGGCGGCATGGTGCTCCCGGCTGCCCTGTCGATCGGGATTGAGGTCTCGCTCTGCGCGACTGAAGGAAGCGGTGTGACGGTCACATCAGACGGCTACGACACCCCAGCGCTCCGTGATCTTTCTGATGACGCTACGGGCGATTGGTCAGACCCGATTGTCGGTGCGCTGAGGGAGGCAAACTCGTTGGGCCTTCTCAGCGGCGGAGCCCAAGTGACCATTCGTTCAACCATGCCAGAGGGCTCAGGCTTGTCCTCCTCTGCGGCGCTAATCGTGGCAATCCTCAAAGCATCGCGCGAAATTGGACACGGCAAGCAATGCGATGTCGACCTTGCAGTCGCCGCACGCCGGGTCGAGAACGACTATATGGGCGTGCCTTGCGGGATCATGGACCAGATGGCGGTCGCGCTTGCCACGCCTGGCACTGCGATGGCGCTAGAGACCAAGACGCTGGACTGGAGCATTATTCCGATCCCGGCAGGCTTCGAAATGGTCGTCGTGCATTCCGGCATCACCCGCAAACTGACCGATGGCCGTTATGCAGCGCGCAAGGTCGAATGCGACGCCGCCAAGGCGCATTTCGGGACCGAAGATCTGTGCTTGCTGTCCCGCGACAAGGTTGAGAACGCGGACCTCGACGAAACGCCGAAACGCCGCGCGCTCCACTGCCTAACCGAGCACCAGCGCGTGATCGAAGCGGTCGCAGCCTTGCAATCGGGCGATATGACGCGCTTCGGTGCACTTATGAACGCCAGCCATGTCTCAATGCGCGACCTGTTCGAAATGTCGCTGCCCGAAATCGACGCTCTGGTGGAAGGCGCGCAAGGACTGGGAGCTCGGGGCGCGAGGCTGACTGGAGGCGGCTTTGGCGGCTGTATCGTCGCTTGCGTTGAGACTGCACAACGCAATGCATGGCTCGACCAGCTTCTTGCTCGTCATCCCAAAGCGCGATTTATCGACGCAGTGAGCGCCTAGCCGTACGATTCAACCCAATGCACCGGGCTCGCCTGCCAATGCGGCGCTGAAATGCTTGCGGCACAAGGCGACATAGCGGTCATTCCCGCCGATCTCTGTCTGCTCGCCTTCATTGACCGGTCGCCCTTCGCCATCGACGCGCAGATTCATGCTCGCCTTGCGGCCGCACCAGCAAACAGCCTTGAGCTCGACCAGAGTGTCGGCAATGCCCAACAGCACCGCAGATCCTGGAAAGAGCTCGCCCTGAAAATCGGTCCGTAGGCCATAGCAAAGGACCGGGATCGAAAGCTCGTCGGAGAGCTTCGCCAACTGCCAGACCTGCTCCTTGGTCAGGAACTGCGCTTCATCGACCATCACACAATCGAGCGGCGTCTCCTTGTGCTGCGCGCCGATCTCAGCGAACATATCGGTGTCCGGTCGGTAGAGATGCGCGCCTGTTTCAAGGCCAATTCGGCTCTGAACCAATCCTGCGGAACGCGTATCAAGCTCCGCCGTCCACACCATCGTCGCCATGCCGCGCTCGCGATAATTGAAGTCGGCTTGCAGCAAGGTGGTCGATTTTCCGGCATTCATGCTGGAATAGTAGAAATAGAGCTTGGCCATGGGCAGAAAGCCTAGCGCGCAGCACGCCTCCTCGCCAATGTCGCACCAATCACAGGTTGTTGATGAAACTGGTGTGACAGGTGCGGCGCGCAATGCTAGCCCTTCGCAAAACGAATTTGAGTTTAGGGGATCACAGATATGGCATCGGCCGCAGACGCGTCCAAACCTGAGGGCATGACGGGTATTCTTGGCTGGATCGAACGCAGCGGGAATAAGCTGCCTGACCCTGTTTTCCTGTTCCTTTGGCTCATCTTTGGCCTCGTGATCATCTCCATCATTGCCAACATGATGGGCGTGTCAGTGGTTCATCCTACCAAGCTTGATGAGGAAACGGGCGGTCCGCTGATCGTTTCTGCAGCCAGCTTGATATCACCAGAGAATATACGGCGTCTGCTGGTTGAGATGCCAACGACCTTCACCCACTTCTACCCACTTGGTTATGTCCTTGTGGTTATGCTGGGTGCTGGCGTGGCCGAGCGTTCGGGCTTGTTCGGGACGGCGATGCGGGCTGGTGTACGCGATGCTCCCAAATCTCTCTTAACACCGATTGTCGTTCTGACCGGAATGATGGGCAATCTTGCAGCCGATGCAGCCTATGTGGTTCTGATCCCTCTTGCGGGGATTATCTTCCATGCCGCCGGCCGCAACCCGATTGCGGGTATTGCGGCAGCCTTCGCCGGGGTTTCAGGAGGCTTCTCGGCCAACCTTCTGCCCGGACAACTCGATGCGCTGCTGTTTGCGATTACCGCGGAAGGCGCCGAAATCCTGGTCGATGATTTTGTTGTAAACATTGCCGGAAATTGGTTCTTCATCGCTGCCATGACTTTCGTTTTCGTACCGGTCATCTGGTATGTCACCGACAAGATTATCGAACCAAAGCTTGGCGCGTGGAACCCAGCCAATGCGGGGCGCGCCCTACCCGACGAGGAAGAGGATCGCTCCCTCACCCCCCAAGAGAAGAAGGGCCTAGCATATGCCGGCCTTGCGACACTTGGAGTTTGCGCCCTGTGGTTGTTGATCACCATTGGACCCGGCACGCCGTTGATCGACCAGGAGGCGAGCGCAGAAGGTAGGGTTGACCCCGTTTTATCAGAGCCTCGTCGCTGGCTTTTTCCTGCTCTTCCTCCTCGCTGGCTGGGCCTATGGCAAAGGCGCAGGGACGATTGGCGATCACCGTGATCTGGTGAAAATGATGTCCGGGGCGATGGAAGATATGGCGTATTATCTCGTCCTCGCATTCGCTGCGGCGCATTTTGTAGAAATGTTCAATTGGTCGAACCTCGGCACAATTTTCGCGGTCAATGGCGCAGATTTCCTGGGCAGCACAGGTTTGCCGGCATGGGCGCTGCTTGCAGCGATCATCCTGGTTTCGGCTTTGCTCAACCTGTTTGTTGGTTCAGCGAGCGCAAAATGGGCTTTGATCGCACCGGTTATGGTGCCGATGCTGATGCTGCTTGGTATTTCGCCCGAGATGGCGACAGCGGCCTATCGTGTCGGCGACAGCGCAACCAACATCATCACACCGCTGATGGTCTATTTCCCTCTGATCCTCATCTTCTGCCAGCGCTGGGACAAGGATTTTGGCATCGGCTCGCTCGCCGCAGTCATGCTGCCCTTCTCAGTCGGATTGATGATCGCTGGTCTTGGCCTTACCATTGGCTGGGTTGTGCTCGATCTGCCACTGGGTCCGGGTGCCAGCGTCTTCATGGAAGTCCCAACGACGGTCGATGCAGCGGCAATTCCAGCTGAGTGACAGGGCGATCCATCGTTCCTTATGGACAAGGAGTGAAACCAATCGCGGTACTTTGGCGTAGAAAAGGTATGACCCTTCGCCTCCTAGCCCCGCTCTGCCTTGCCCTTGGTGCTGTCGCGACGCTGAGCGCTCAGCCTATTTTTGAAGCGCGAGCGCAATCGTCCAATGCGGCCGCACTCAACTACATGCTCGACGCCTCGGCGAGCGAGGTAACCGCCCGCGTTCCATTCTTTGGCCTGTCGAGCAAGACTGCGCGCTTCCCGAGCATGGCCGGGGCCGTCACAATCGTCCCGGGTGCGCCGGAGGATGCGGTGATCGACGTGACGTTCGATGCGCGCGAGTTGGAAGCCCCCGATGAAACCACCTTGCGGCGGTTGCGCGGCGAGCGGTTCTTTTGGGTCGAGCGCTACCCAACGATCCGGTTTGTCGGGGAATCGCTCTCCATGTCTTCGCCGACGGAAGGAACCCTGACAGGCGAATTGACCGCTCGCGGTGTCACTCAGAGCGAGACCTTGGAGATCACTTTCGCCAACGATCCGACCAGCGCGGACGGGCAAGCAGTGGACTTTAGCGGTGAGATGGTGATCGACCGGCGCGAATACGGAATGCGCAGCTATCAGCTGATCGTTGGCAACAAGGTCAGGATCCGCTTGAACGCGCGGATGGTGCCAGACGAGGTCGCTTCTTAGGGGCCTTCATCGAGACTGTCGTCCAAGTCTCTGGCAACCTTGGGATCGCGCAGCAATTCCTCGATCCGATCCGCTTCGGCAAAGCTTTCATCCTTGCGAAATTTCAGCTTAGGCGCGAATTTGAGACCGAGCCGTTTGGCAACCTCGCGCTGCAAAAAAGCGGTGTTCTGCCGCAGGGCCTGGACCACATCGTCCTCACCAGCTCCCAAAAGCGGCTTCACATAAGCCGCCGCGTTCCTGAGATCGGGGCTCATGCGAACCTCGGTCACTGCGATGTTTGACGCGCTGACGGTCTCATCGTGCACTTCCTGCCGTGCGAGCAATTCGGACAGGATGTGACGCACGCGCTCGCCAACCTTTAGGACGCGCACGCTTTGCTGTTCTGGGGTGTGATCTTGTCTGCGAACCATGGCGGCGCCTCATAAGCGCCTGCAGGCCCCACGCGCAAGCTCTTACCAGATCAGGTAGAGCGTGACGATGAAGGCTGCGAGACCGGCGAGCAGCCAAAACGGTGCGCGAACGTGCTTGTTGTCGAACGGCTCAAGCCATCCATCGGTGATCAGATGGATCCAATCGCGCGCATCTTTGGGGCGCTGTTGTTCCCATTGCTCTTGGACATTGTCCTTGATGATGTCGGCGTAGGAACGGTTGTCGTGGTCCATCACAATTCCCCTCGAAAAACCCTTGTGATTACGCTTTGCCATCAGGGGATTACGATTGGTTTAAGCGAGCCAATGCGCCAGCAGCGCGCTCAGCCCATCTTTGCGAGGATGTTCTTCAATGAGTTCATATTGCGCGCGGTGCCCTTCACTCTGAGCCTGCGTTCCAAGAACTTGCTCGACAGGTCTGATACGCCGACGCCGTGGACATAGTCGAGGAACAGCACCCGGTCGCCGAGCGCGAGGCGTTCGCTGCCCTTGTTCTTATGCTCCTCCAGCAGCGCGTCGAACGCTTCTTGGCTTGGCTGCGCGGAGAGGAAAATGGAGTGGACCATTTTATCCGAGCCGTGCTCGGGCCCTGTGCCGTGGAAGGGGTTGTCGTGAATGGCGCTCTCGACTTGGGCTTTGGTGCGCACCATGGCGCACGACTTGAAGCCGAATTCGCGCTCAACAATGCCTTCAAGCTGTGTTTCCAGCATTGCAGGTTTGCTGTCGGAGGTGAGGATCACATTGCCGCTCGCTGCGACCGTGGTGACCTCAGTAAAACCCTCTTTGGCAAGCGCTTCCTTAAGATCGACCATCTTGATCCGGTTGCCGCCAATATTGATGCTACCGAGTAGCGCGAGATAGGTCTGCACTATCGACCCATCCCCGTTTCGGTGGGAGAGGGTCGCATAGTCGGGATCGCGGTCGAGGTCGCCTTTGCGAGCACTTGGCCCTCGGGCGTGAGCAGCTCGCCTTCTAGAAATACAACCCGCCTCCCTGCGCGCACCACTCGGCCCTTGCCAATGATCGTCGCGCCTTCGGGTAGGAGCCCCAGAAGCTGCATCGAAATCTCGAGGTTGAGCGGCGCTTGCTCGCCATCGGTCATAGCGACAAAGGCATAGCCCATCACATCGTCGAGATAACCCGCAACCAGTCCGCCCTGCACGCCCCCGCGCCAGGTGGTCATCGGCTTGGCAACGGTGAACTCCATCGTCGCCGTCGCGGTTTCCTCATCAAAGCCGAGGAACTTGGAGCCAAGCAAGTTGGAATGCGGAGAGCCTTCAGTCCCCGCCTGAATTTGATCACGCCAAGTCATTTGTCTCTCTTAAAGCAGCCACCATGATGGCACACCAACAATCAGCAGGATGACGAATAGGTCGATAGCGCAGCCCGAGAAGCAGCCCTCCCAAAATCGCTTATACCAAGGCAGTTTTGCCCTGCGCTGCGCCTCCAACTGCTCGTTGGTCAGGTATCGACTGTCTTCATCGCCAGCTGGCACGGATCTGCTTTACCCCACCTCCAGCGTGCGCTCGCGCTCTTCGACTTCGAAGATTTCGAGGCTGTCGCCCGGTGCAATGTCGTTCGTGTCCTCCAGCACCACGCCGCATTCGAGGCCGGAGCGGACTTCGTCCACGTCGTCCTTGAAGCGCCGCAGCGAAGCGATGGTGGTCGCGGAAACGATGACATCTTCGCGGGTGAGACGTGCGTGGAGGCCCTTACGGATAACGCCCTCGGTGACGAGGAGACCTGCGGCCTTGTCTTTCTTGCCCGAGCGGAAGACTTCCTTGACCTCTGCACGGCCAACCACAGTCTCGATCCGCTCTGGACCCAGCTCACCCGCCATCTCTTTCGCGACTTCTTCGGTAAGGTGATAGATGACGTCGTAATACATCATCCGCACCCCATCGCGCTTCACCAGCTCGCGCGCTTTGGCATTGGGTCGCACGTTGAAGCCGATGATCGGCGCTTCGGAAGCCGCGGCGAGCGTCACATCGCTCTCCGTGATCGCGCCGACGCCTGCATGGAGTACCCGCACCTTGATCTCATCATTCGAGATATTGTGGAGCGCGGTGACGATTGCTTCGACCGAACCCTGAACATCGGCTTTGACCAGCACCGGCCATTCGATAACGTTCGATGCGAGGTTGTTGAACATCGTGTCGAAGCTTGTCGGAGCGAGCGCGGTGCGCTTCTCGGTCGCCTTCTCCTGACGATATTGCGCCACTTCGCGGGCGCGCTGTTCGTTCTCCACCACGGTCAGCTGATCGCCCGCCGACGGCACGCCGCCAAGGCCGAGGACCTCGACCGGCATTGACGGGCCGGCTTCCTTGATCTGTTTACCCTGGTCGTTGACGATCGCGCGCACACGGCCGCTCTCAGTGCCAACGACAAAGGTGTCGCCGCGCTTCAGAGTGCCGCGCGTGATCAGAACCGTAGCCACAGGACCGCGGCCCTTGTCGAGCTGCGCTTCGATCACGGTTGCATCGGCGTCGCGGTCGGGGCGTGCTTTCAGCTCAAGCAGCTCGGCTTGTAGAGCGATTTTCTCGAGCAGTTCATCCAAACCAGTCTTCTTGGTCGCTGAGATCTCTACGTCCTGCACATCGCCCGATAGCTTCTCGACGATGACTTCATGTTCGAGCAGACGGTTGCGGACATTGTCTGGATCGGCCTCTGGCTTGTCCATCTTGTTGATCGCAACGATCATCGGGACGCCGGCCGCCTTGGTGTGGTTGATCGCCTCGATCGTCTGCGGCATGATTCCATCATCGGCAGCCACCACCAGCACCACGATATCGGTGACATTCGCGCCCCGCTGACGCATCTCGGTGAATGCGGCGTGGCCCGGCGTGTCGAGGAAAGTGATCTGCTGCTTGTCCTTCGTCGTGATCTGATAGCTGCCGATATGCTGGGTGATACCACCGGCTTCGCCTTTCACGACGTTGGCTCCGCGCAAGGCGTCGAGCAGCGAGGTCTTACCGTGATCGACGTGACCCATGATGGTAACCACCGGCGGACGCTCTTTCAGAGTATCTTCTGGATCGACATCCTCTTCGGTGTCGATGTCGACATCAGCTTCAGAGACCTTCTCAATATTGTGGCCAAATTGTTCGACCAGCAGCTCAGCGGTGTCCTGGTCGATCGTCTGGTTGACCGTGACCATCATGTCGAGGTTGAACAACTCTTTGACGAGGTCTGCGCCCTTCTCGCCCATCCGCTTGGCCAGTTCGCCGACCGTGATCGCTTCGGGCACGACAACGTCGCGGACCTGCTTTTCGCGCGGAGCCGATGGACCACCCTGAGCCCGGCGCTCCTTCTCACGCGCACGCTTGAGCGCGGCGAGCGAGCGCGCGCGGCGACCCTCGTCCTCGTTCAGAGCCTTGGAGACCGTCAGCTTGCCTGAGCGGCGCTTGTCCTTGGGACCGCTGGCGTCCTTGGCTGTGCGCTTGTCTTCTTTCTTCTTCTTTTCCGGACGCTTAGGTTCGGGCCGTGCGACCGGCGTAAATTTGCGTGCCGAAGGCGAAGGTCCGCCTGCTTCATCGGGTTTGGCCTCGGCCTGGGCTTCTGCAGCCGCGGCCTCGGCTTCTTCCTGGGCTCGCTTATCAGCCTCTTCCTTGGCCTGCTTTTCCTTGGTGGCCCGGTTCTCTTCCTCGCGGCGTTTCTTGTCGGCCGCGTCTTTCTTGGCCTTCTCCTCGTCACGCTTACGGGCTTCTTCGGCCAATTTGAGACGCTCTTCCTCAGCCTCGCGCTGCAGGCGAGCAACACGCTCTTGCGCGGTTTCCTCGGCGGCAGCCGGCTTCTTCGCCGCAGGCTTCTTCGCCGCCGGAGCTGGTGTTGGCTCTGGTGCGGGAGCGGGCGTGGGGTCAGGAGCCGCCTCGGGAGCGGGTGTCTCACCGGGCTTCACAAGCTTGCGGCGGCGCTTCACCTGAACCTCAACCTTATTCGTACGGCCGTGGCTGAAGGTCTGCTTAACCTCGCCAGCATCGACCGCCCGCTTAAGGCCCAGCGGTTTACGGGTGCGTTTTTTCTCTTCGTCGCTCATCTAGCTCGTTAGTCCTTCAAAAATCTTGTGTCGTCCCGCGAGACTTGCGCTCGCGCCATTTGTATTCGTCTAAGGCCGCTAACCGGGGGGATCGCTCCCCAAATAACGCGACAGGCGAGTGACCGCCTGCCCAACCCTGACCGCTGCGCTCTTGTGCGGATCGCGGCTGTCCGAAACGCCCAAATGGACGACATTTTCGCGGCCCAATGCCACAGACAGAGTGTCGCGGTCCAGAGGCAAGACGGTTCCTCGCTCACCGGACCCTTCCGCATCCATGCCCACACGCCAGGCCTGATCGAGCTTCTTCCGCCCATCTTCGCTGGCGTCACTGGCATGGAGCAGCAAGCCGATCCGGCCTGTACGCGCATGGTCTGCTATCTTTGCAGACCCCAACACGATGTTGCCACCGCGCCATTCCAAGCCCAGCCTCTCAGCGAGGTTACGGGAAAGCGCAGCGGTGATGCGCTGGGGCAAATCGTCGCTGTAGGAAAGCGAAATTCCTTCAGGACCGCCCTTAAACGCGCGCATCAATGCCCGTTTGAGATGGCCCTCAGCGATCGCGCTTTCAAGCGCCGCCTTATCGGGTGCAATCCACCCACCGCGTCCTGGCGCCTTTGCAGCGGGGTCAGGATGGACGCTTCCGTCAGGCGCAATAGCCAGGCGGATCATCTCATCACGAGGATGCGTCTCCCCGGAAAGAATGCACTTTCGCTCTGGGTAGGGCCGAGCGTCCCCGGAAGTCTTCTTTCCGGGAGATAGCAGGTCAGCGATGTCGGAACTTACGCGGTCATTGGGTGGAGTCCGCATCGGCGGCCTCCTTAGCGGGAGTCTCAGCGGGCTCCTCTTCGTCTTCAAACCAATGCGCGCGAGCCGCCATGATGATCTCGTTACCTTGCTCTTCAGAAAGGCCGTATTCGCCCAGCACTCCGCCCTTGTCCTGTTCACGCTGCGGGCGACGCATCGGCGGACCGTCGGCATTGTTGTTACGACGGCGCGGTGCTTCGCGCTTCTTTGCGATCAGTTCATCAGTGGCGAGGTCTGCCACATCATCGAGCGTCTTGAGACCCGCTTTGCCAAGCGTGACCAGCATTGCTTCGTTGAGGTGCGGCAGTTCGGCAATCGCATCCTCCACGCCGAGTTCACGGCGAGCGGTGCGGTGCGCCTCTTCCTGACGCTCCAACGCTTCGACAGCGCGGCTTTGGAGTTCCTCAGCGAGCTCTTCGTCAAACCCTTCGATACTGGCAAGTTCCGCCAGTTCAACATAGGCGACTTCTTCGAGTTCAGCGAAACCTTCAGCCACAAGCAGCTGCGAAAGCGTCTCGTCGACATCGAGCTCTTCTTCGAACATTTTCGAACGCTCGGCGAATTCCTTGGAGCGCTTCTCCGAAGCTTCTTCCTCGGTCATGATGTCGATCTGGTGACCGGTCAGCTGGCTTGCCAAGCGCACGTTTTGACCGCGGCGGCCGATCGCAAGGCTGAGCTGGTCGTCAGGGACAACCACTTCGATCCGGGCATCATCTTCGTCGAGAACAACGCGGGCAACGGTTGCGGGTTGAAGCGCGTTCACGACGAATGTCGCAGTGTCTTCAGACCACGGAATGATGTCGATCTTTTCGCCTTGGAGTTCCTGCACGACGGCCTGAACCCGGCTACCCTTCATACCGACGCAAGCGCCGACCGGGTCGATGGACGAGTCATGCGAGATGACGCCGATCTTGGCACGGCTGCCTGGGTCGCGGGCAGCAGCCTTGATCTCGATGATGCCGTCGTAAATCTCTGGCACTTCCTGTGCGAAAAGTTTGCGCATGAAATCAGGCGCACCGCGCGACAGGAAGATCTGTGGACCGCGATTGTTGCGCTCCACCTTGGTGATCAGCGCGCGGACACGCTCGCCTACACGGGCAGCTTCACGCGGGATCTGCTGGTCGCGGCGGATAACGCCTTCAGCACGGCCAAGGTTGACGATCACATGGCCGAATTCGACCGACTTGATGACGCCGGTGATGACTTCGCCTGCACGATCCTTGAACTCTTCGAACTGGCGCTCACGCTCAGCATCGCGGACCTTCTGGAAGATCACCTGCTTGGCGCTTTGCGCGTCAATACGGCCGAGATCGACCGGAGGCAGCGGATCGACGATGAAGTCGCCAATAGCGGCACCGTCTTGCAGCTTCTGACCCTGCTTCAGGTCCACTTGCTTGAAGTAGTCTTCGACCTCTTCAACGACCTCAACCACGCGCCACAGCGTCAGATCGCCAGTGTTGGGGTCGAGCTTTGCGCGGATGTCATTTTCAGCGCCATAGCGGTTGCGCGCCGATTTCTGGATCGCCTCTTCCATCGCCTCAATGACGATGCCTTTGTCGATCATCTTCTCGGACGCAACAGCGTTAGCGATTGCGAGCAGTTCAGCCTTGTTGGCGGAAATGGCACTGGCCATCAGTCTTCTGCCTTCTCTTCAGTTTCTTCTTCAATGGTGTCGGCACCACTCGTGTCGAGCGGCTTGGTAGCAGCGATCAGCGCGTCTGTCAGGACAAGCTTTGCGCTGTGTATCTCTTTCTGCGGGAGCGAGGCCTCGCCCGACTTAACATCGGTGATCTGAACCATACCGTCGGCAATCCCGGAAAGCTCGCCCTTATAGGTGCGTTGGCCGTCAAAGCCCTTTGCCATCACGATCCGCGCTTCATGCCCCGCCCAATTGGCAAAGTCCTTTTCGCGCGTGAGCGGGCGGTCAATGCCCGGAGAGCTGACTTCGAGGTGATAGGCACCTTCGACCAGAACCTCTCCTGCTTCCTCGCGCATGTCCATCATTTCCGAGACGCGGCGCGAAAGTTCGGCGCATTGTTCGATTACAAGCTGCCCGGTTGCCGGGTCCTCCGCCATGATCTGAAGCGCTTCGCCACCATCACCGGCTTCTGAAGGCATCATCTTCACGCGCACGAGCTCAAAACCGAGAGCGGCAGCTTCGGGTTCAATCAGTGCTTCAAGGCGCGCAATGTCGGTCATTCTGGGCGAGGATACTCTTTCTTTGTGACAAAGCCGTTTGGTGCCGGCCCCTTGCGGCGCCAGCCCCTTCAAAGTGTCGACGATGTCGGGATGAAGGAGCAGGTAGGCGCGTCGTTGCGGTTTGGCAAGGGAATTGCGCCAACACTGCCCCAGAAACTCGGTTGGGTATCCTGCCGCGCTACCAGCGCCCCACATTCACTCCGTTTGTCCAGTCGCGGACGGTGTGCGCCAGCTCCTGGCGATTATAGTCTTCAAGTCCGCTTTGGTAACGGCGTAGATCAGCGACAAACTGATCTGAGAACGGGATATCGAACTCCACGGCATTAAGCCCCTGCTCCTGCCTCGTCACGGTGACGAAGCGGTCGACTGGACCGCCGCGCAGATAGCCGTTCGAGCCAGTCTTGAGCGGTTCACTGATCGCGACGAGCGCACCCGTGCGCGACAGGTTGGTGATGATGCAGCGGAAATTGCCCTTCGCTGCGATAAAGGTGCCGGGAAGCGCCAGGGCGAGACGCGGCGCGGCCCGCTCAGTGGCCCTTAAGGCTTTGCCAAGATTGGGATCGTGGAAACCCATCGGAATGTAAGCCTCTCGATCAGCAGGACTGAGCGTGTTCGGCCCCTATTCGGTGTCGTCACCCCAACCGCCAGCGCGATCAGACGATCGTCCGCGGCCATGGGTGCTCGAACCCGCGCCCGACCCGGGAGCCTCGTAGCCCCAACCGTCCTGAGCCAGTTCGCGGGCGCGTGATTCTTCCTGGGCCGCTACGATAGCGCGTTCACCCATTCGCTCGGCACGCTCGCCAAAATCCTCTGCCACTTTCGGAGCGACATAAGAGACCCCAGCGGTCATGAAGGCCGTGATGCCAAAGCCCACCAGCACCATCGCGCAGATGACGAAGCGAACCGTACCGGTCAGACTTTCAACAATATTGATCAAACCCTGCATGGTGAAATGCCTTTGCTTCTGGCCAAAAATGCCATTTCCAACGCGTGCAGAGATAGTCTGAAGCCGTAAACAATGGGTTGAGGTTTGCCTTTTGCAATCCCGAGTGGACCCCAATCCTGCAACACAAAGAGCAGTTCGCTGAACTCTTGGCGGAATCGCCTATTCCGGCGTCTCTTCCATCAGACCGTGCTTTTTGATCGCATGACGCAGCTGATCGTAGGATAATCCTAGCGCCTTGGCCGTCTGCCGCTGATTCCAGCGATGCTTGCCCAGAGCATGCTCGACGATGGCACGTTCATGCGAATCAACCGCGGCGCGCAGGTCATCGACCCCTTCAAAATCAAGCGCAGCAGGCATGGGCCCAGTCGCAGGTGATGCGGGTGAGCTAGAGCTTTGTGCGGCGTTGCCAGCGTCACTGGCCCTGTGTGCGGGAGCGATCGGCTTCCATGGGCTTTCAAACGGATCAAACTGCACGTGGCTTATCGGGGTTTCGGGATCGTCCCAGCGATAGACCGCGCGCTCGACCACATTGCGCAACTCGCGCACATTGCCGGGCCAGGCATATTCATCGAGCTGGTTTGAGATATGCGACGCAAAGCCAGGCCAAGCGTGCCAATCAAGCTCCGCCGCCATGCGACGAGCAAAATATTCAGACAGGACCGCGACGTCTCCTTCGCGCACGCGCAGGGGCGGTAGCGTGATAACCTCGAAGCTTAGCCGGTCGAGCAAGTCGGCGCGAAATTCGCCTGATGCGGCAAGTGCGGGCAGATCATCGTTGGTTGCCGCGACAATCCGCACATCAACACGGATAGGGCGCGATGAGCCGATGCGGGTTACCTCGCCATATTCGACCGCTCTCAACAGGCGTTCTTGCGCTCCCATCGAGAGTGTGCCCAATTCGTCGAGGAACAAGGTGCCTTTGTCGGCTTCTTCAAACCTTCCCGCGCGCGCTTTGGTAGCACCAGTAAAGGCTCCCGCCTCGTGGCCGAACAATTCGGCCTCGATCAGTGTTTCGGGCAAAGCTGCGCAGTTCATAGTGACCAGCGGCTCATCCCAGCGGGTGGAGAGACGGTGAAGACGTTCGGCGATAAGTTCTTTACCGGTCCCTCGCTCGCCAATGACGAGCACAGGTCGGCTCATCGGGGCGGCTCGCGATGCCCTCTCGACTGCGTCGAGGAAGGCGCCGGACTGGCCGATAAACTGATTCTCGCGCTCCATTTCCCTCCTCGAATTGGCTTACTGGCCAACCTATAGGGAATTTTCCCAATGTTTGGCAATAGGCGCCATATAGCTAATTGTGGGTATGGTGTAACATCCTGAATTTCAGCGTGTTTTGAAGTTTGGCACGACGATTGCAGTGATGTAGGCAAGCCCCACGGGCAAGAACGAAACATGCTTTGGAGACCCACAATGTACACCGCAGACTTCTTCCGCACCAAGCTCGGTCAAGCCGCTCTCGTCAGCATCGCTGCGATGACGGCGATGATCGCGCTCACCGGCCAGATGTCGCTCAATGCTGAGGACGCGTACTTTGCGCAGCCCGACGCAAGCAGCCCAGTCATGGTCGAGATCGCTTGAGCGCTTTGATCGTGGCCAAACGAGTTACCCCTTCCAAAGATCCCCTCGGACCGGAGCGCGCATCTCCAGTCGCGAAAGGCGAAGATGAGGACGCGCTTACCCCGACGCGCGATACTTCAGACGCCGATAGCGCTCCGGTCCACCCCCTGGAATCATCGAAAGGTAAGCTCTCGCGCCTCGACGCTGAAATCGAGGCCTTGCGTCAAAGCCCCACTCCGACGCAAACTTACGGTAACTATAGTGATGGTGACGACTCGCACCCTAATGGCTCGAACAGGCCAGGTTCGAATGCAGTCAGCACCAACCCGTTATTGGATGGAGTAGCCTTTATGGGCATTTTTAGCCGCACTCGTGACATTATCGCCGCGAACTTCACTGACATGCTCGACAAGGCGGATGACCCGTCAAAGATGATCCGCATGATCATCCTCGAGATGGAGGAAACGCTGGTCGAAGTCCGAGCGAGCGCGGCGCGCACGATTGCTGACCAAAAGGAAATGCGCAGGCATGTGATCAAGCTTGATCGGCTCCAGGCCGACTGGGGTGAGAAAGCCCAGCTGGCCCTGTCAAAGGAACGCGAAGACCTCGCCCGTGCGGCTCTGGTCGAGAAGAAGAAAGCGACCGACATGGCCGATCAGCTGAAGGCTGAGATCGCTGTGCTCGACGACGCACTGCGGGCCTATGAAGAGGACATTCAGAAGTTGCAGCACCGTCTGCGTGAAGCACGCAGCCGCCAGACGCAGATCGCAGCGCGCCTCGAAAGTGCTGAGAACCGCGTCAAGCTGCGCACGCTGATGACGACAGAGCGTACCGATGAGGCCCTGGCCAAATTCGACCAGCTCGAACGCCGCGTCGATTACGCCGAAGGGCGAGCCGATGCGATCCAGATCGGACAGGATGGTCAACCATCGCTGTCAGATGAAATTGCCGCACTCGCAGGCTCGGATGCAATCGACGACGAGCTTGAGCAAATGAAAAAAGCCCTCGGCAAACCCGACGCCGACAAGAAGGGGGAATAAGTCATGTTGGATTTCCCAAGTGAAATCGTAATCGTACCGATAGTCTTGATCGGCCTCCCTTGGTTGATCCTGCACTATGTCACTAAGTGGAAGACAGCTGCGACCATCACCTCCGACGACGAGGTGCTGCTGGAGGAGCTCTACAACCTTGCTAAGCGCCTTGATGAGCGGATGGACACGGTCGAACGCCTCGTCTCGCATGACGATCCCAACTTCAACCCGGTCAAGCGCCTTCAGGACGACCAAGAAAAAGACAACCAGCAATTGCGTGAGCTTGAACAGCTCATCGCCGAGAAGAAAGGAGCCGCCCAATGAATAGCCCCCGCACAACGCTTTATCGCGACACTCTGAATGCCAAGCTGTTCGGTGTGTGCTCCGGGATCTCGGAATATACCGGCGTGCCACGCCTCTGGGTGCGAGTTGGTGCTTTTGCCTCGATTTTTGCATCGGGCGGATGGGCCATACCCCTGTACTTTATCGCCGGCTTTTTCCTGAAGAAGAAGCCGCCGCACCTCTACGCCGACAAGCAGGAGGAGAAGTATTGGCAGCGGGTGCGTCAAAGCCCGAGCCGCTCGGCCCGCGAAATCCGCGCTCGGTTCCGCGATATCGACCGCCGGTTGGCCGATGTTGAGACCTACTATGTCAGCAACAATCCGCGCCTGACCGCTGAGATTGAAGAGCTACGTTGAACCATTGGGCCTGATCGGCCGACAAGCATAGGGGGACCAAGCAATGCCAGTCGAGGAAATGATCCTGAATGCCATGCTCGTCATCTTCGTCTTTTCGGGCGTGATGGGTCTCTCGGGTATGTTTTTTAAACATCGTCGCGAGATGGCGAAGATTAAGGCTCAGACTAGCGGTGCGAACCCGGCGCTTGAACACGAAAACAGCGAGCTGCGCGAGACCGTCAGCTTGATGCAAGACCGGATCGCGGTGCTCGAACAGATCGCCGTCGATCCCGCGCGGCGCACGGCCGAAGAAATTGAGAGCCTGCGCTGAGGCGTGGGCAGGCTTAAGCCCAAGGAGGATTGAAAGTTGGATACTGGCACTGTCGCGGTCTTGATGATCTTTGGCATTCCGCTTTTCGCGATCTGGACGGCACACCGTCACAAGATTGCCAAGTTGGAACTGGAGAGCGCTGCCGAAGGAACCGCTGAAAAGGCGGCTCAATACGCCAGCGACATCACTAAGCTTGAAGACCGTGTAGCTGTCCTCGAACGCATCGTAACCGACCGCGGATACGATGTCGCAACGCAGATCGAGGCTCTGCGCGACACACGCTCTGTCGAAGACAGCGGCAGCGGCATCCCACTCGACATCGGTAAGAAGGAATCGGCCTGATGGACTCCAATGTAGCTCTTCTGTTCATCTTGGTGATCTCGATCGCGACCGTTGGATTCATCATCAACAATTGGATCCGGATGAAGAATGGTCATGCGCCCAGCGACGACTGGACCGGTCTGGCTGGTCTCGTGAAGGAGCAAAAGAGCGATCCTGAAAAGGACCAGCTCATCGTCGAAAACCAAGAACTCAAAGGCCAGCTTAATTCGATGCAGGACCGGATGGTCGTGTTGGAGAAAATCGTGACCGATCGCGGTTATTCACTCTCTGAAGAGATTGAGGCGCTCCGTGATAGTCCAGCATCGACTTTGGACGCAGGCGTCCCTCTCAATTTGAATAAGAAGGAACAAGCGTAATGGAGATTGGCGGCCCCGCTTTTGTCCTCGCAATTATCGCGCTCAGCATGGGTGGCTGGATTCTCAACAACTGGATCCGTGCCAAGCATGGCTATGACCTCGAAGATGAATGGGGTGGGAAGACGAGCCGAGGCGACAGCGAGGAGGCCAAACGGTTGAAGGCTGAAAACGCCGAGCTCAACGACAAGCTTGATGCGATGCAGGACCGGATGGTCGTACTCGAAAAAATTGTCACCGACCGTGGTTATTCGCTGTCTGACGAGATCGAAGCTCTGCGCGATGCGCCTGCCTCTTCGTCGTCTTCTGATGCGGGCGTGCCTTTGAACCTGGAATCGAAGGAAAAGCAACAATGAGCCCCGAAGCAGCAGACGCCGCAGCTGTCATCATCCCCAACCTGCCTTGGATTATCGGCGGTGGGCTGGTGCTTGGCGCGGCCGGGATATTCGGCTGGATCCACACCACCCGCCTGCGGATCCAGAACGGCTACCCACTCGAGAATTCGTGGGGGAAAGCCATGCATCCTGTGACCGACCACGAAGCCAAGCAGCGCGTGACCTTGCTCACGCAGGAAAACGCAGAACTGCGCGCCGAGGTGGGGGCGATGAAGGACCGGCTAGCCAATGTCGAACGGATCGTCACCGATAGCGGCTTTCAACTCACAAATGAGTTTGAAGCCCTGCGCGAACGCAGCCCCGAACTCGGTGGGCTTGAGAGCCGCCAGGATGAAGGAAACGCCTAATGCCTGAGATCGCTATCATAATGATCAGCGTGATCGTCATCCTCATAGTTTTGGGGGTTTCGATCAACGGAATCGTAAGCAAGGTCTACGCCCATCAACGCTGGGAGAAGGAAGGTACGCTCGGCAAAGCGAAGAGTTCGGGTGCTGTTAGCGAACTCGCTGATCGCACTGACCTCATCGAAGATCGCCTGCGAGTGCTCGAGAGGCTCGCCACTGACCGTGGGATTTTGCTCTCCGATGAGATCGAAGCCTTGCGCGAAACGCCGGCTCTTACAGCCAACAAGGCGAAGAATGAAGGCGAGGCGCAATGACCGGCTGGGCTATCTTTGCCATTGTTGCGGTCGTCATCTGGGGCATCGTTCAGCTCGCAAAGACCCGTGCAGGCATCATCAAAGATGTCAAAGGCAATGAAAGCTACATCGGTCGCCAAGATGATGACGCCCCTAGCCGTGCAGAGATTGAAGAGACGCGAGCTGAAATGGAACAATTGCGCGAGCGGCTCCATGTGCTGGAACGGATCGCCACTGACAACAATTCGCTCGATGCCCGCGAACGCGCGCGCATTGCCGCCGAAATCGAAGCTCTTCGCACCCCGATAGAAGAGTCCCTACCCACTCCCTCGCTACCCCAGGAGGATAAGAGCAAATGATGATGGAACCCACTCTGGTTATTGCCGCCACCTGCTTAGTTGGAATTTGCGTAGTCGCTTATGCGCTCTTGCGCGGTTGGCAGGGTTGGCTGGAACTGAAGCGTCAAGAGATTGAGCGCGCTGGGACTCAAGCACCCGCTGCCGAGATCGAGGGCGGAGCAGCTGTTGGCGCCGCTCGAATTGAACTTGCCGACATGAAAGAGCGGATCAAGAAGCTCGAAGCGATCGCGAGCGGCGTTGAGCTTTGATGCCTGTCTCGCGGGTGGCTAGGCAAACGCAAGAAGCGTCACTAAATGGCGGCGCATGCGAACTCTCGATGACATTCTTGAAGAATACGAATTCCTTGAAGGCGATGAACGTTATTCGCTTTTGATCGAACTGGGCCGAGAGCTTGAGCCGATGCCCGATGCGCTCAAGACAGACGCAACCTTGGTGCGCGGTTGCTCGGCAGCAGTTTGGGTCTACCCCACCGATACGGCAGCGGCGGGCAAGCTCCATTTCCTCGCCGACAGCAACGCAGCGATTACCAAAGGCATTGTCGCCCTGGTGATCGCAGCGGTGCAAGACAAACCCGCAGATCATGTCGCGCAAATGGATGTGACCGGTGCGCTTGCCCCGTTTGATCTGAAGAACCAACTGTCGAGCAACCGCACGCAAGGCGTGCCCAATATGATCGCGCTGGTGCAAGAGCACGCGGCACGTTTGGCGCAGGCTGAGTGATAGCGATGCGGTGGCTTTATCTTGCCGCCGGGATTGTCAGCGTGGCTGTCGGGGCTGCAGGAGTGGTTCTTCCGCTATTACCAACCGTTCCCTTCTTCCTCCTCGCTGCATATTGCTTTGCGCGCAGCCATCCGGAATGGGAACGACGGATTGTCGAGCATCCCAGCGTGGGACCGCAGATTGTTGCATGGCGCGAACGCAGAGCTGTTTCTCGAAAGGCAAAGCTCGGCGCGATTGCCACGCTGATCGCCGGCGTCGCCTTCACCTATTTTACGATCGGCCTGCCTTGGGTGTGGTTTTCGGTGGGTGCCTTGGTGATAATTGGCGGCTGGATTGTGACCCGCCACGAATGATCACCGTCCAAGGCCCTGCCGCCATTTGACGCGAGCAATCAGGCTTTCGCGCTGTCGCGAACGACGGCAATTCCAGCGCGCGCTTGCTCTTTCAGTTCAGCTTTGAGCTTGGCCGGATCGCGAGCGATGACGAAACCGAAGCTCACCCCGCCCTCCTTACCAATCGTCGCATGATGCAGCTTATGTGCTTGAACCAGACGCTTGGCATAGCCTTTCTTGGGCACCCAGCGAAAGAAACGCTGGTGCACCAACCCATCATGGATGAGCGCATAGATCACGCCGTAGAGGTTGATGCCGAGCGCGGTCCACCACATCCATTCCCAATAGAGCGATCCAAAGATGTACATGGTCGCGTTGATGGTCCCGAAAACGACTGCAAAAAGGTCGTTCTTCTCGAAAGTGTTGTCATGCGGCTCGTGATGATCGCGGTGCCAGCCCCAACCCCAGCCATGCATGATGTATTTGTGCGCCCACCAGGCAAAGAACTCCATCCCCGCAAGCGCGGCCAAGGTGATGGCAATGGCTTCGAACCAGCTCATGCGGCGAACTCTTTCGTGTCAGTCTTGTCTTGCGCAGGCTTGTCGACCTGAGCAACGCCCGCTTTGTGCGCAGCGGGAAGCGCCCACCAAGGCACGTCGGGCCTGTGATGATGCTCCAAGTGGTAGCCGAAATGGAAACAGGTGGCGAGGCTCGTCAGTGTGCTGAACGCGTCAGAACGAGCATTGTGATGATCGGCAAAGGGCATGACGGGCACTCCATCTCGCTCGACATGGCGATGCGGGCGGTAGGTCCCGAAATAGAAAAGCTGCAAGGAGGAAACCAGCGCGGGCGCTCCATACAGAACGACAATCTGCGTCATCGGAATGCCAAGCACGAGCCAGTAGATCCCCACCACGGTGTGCACGAAGATGAGCGAATGCCACCCGAAATAGCGCTTAAAGAACGTCCAATACCAGGCAAAGAAACGGGTTGGATTGTCCTCGTCAAAATCGGGATCGCCCTTGTGCCCTGCAAGCTCATGATGGGTGTAATGCGCGTGACGAATCACGCCCCAGCGAAAGCCCGCATACAGAAACAATAGCGCCGCCCCGATGCTCGCATTCAGCCGCCGCTTGCCCGGCACAAGCGTGCCATGCATCGCGTCGTGGCAGACAATAAAGACGCCTACAGAAAGCCAGCACTGGACTGCGGCAAGCGCGAGCGCCAAAGGCAGATTTGCCCATGTCAGCTCAAAGATGAACATGCCGTACACATGGATGCCGATCCATGTCCCGGCAATGGCTGCGGCCAGCGCAAGGCCAATAGCGCCCTGCGCCACGCGCCCAGGCAGGACAAAGCGTGGCGAGATGCCATCGTGGAGTGTGGAAGCAGCCGTCATGTTGGAGACGCTATACTGCGAGAACTAACAAGGCGCAAAGTTTCGGCCATCTTTAATCAATACGTATCAGTCTGATATTTGGTTTCCCTTCTACCAACTCGACCCACCAGTTGCGATCGCCCTCAACGGCAAGCACGCTTATCGGCATTTGCGCCACATAAGCTGAAAAGACGTGAACCTCGGTCGGTGTGGCATCAAGAAGATGGGTAACTGCCATAGCCACTGGCCGCGGCTCGCCTTCCCTAGGAAGCGACATTGTCAGGCACGAATTTGTGAAACGGCGGTGGTCTATGACCTTGCCATCTACCACTTCAAACCGGAAATGCCCTCCAAATGGGATTTGGTCGAGCGTTGGCTGCGGCGCAAGCAGATAGGCGTAGAGCGCTCCATTGGCCTTGCCGCTTGGAAGCACAACCGTGTTGAGTCGGTCCGAACAGAGCGCATAGTCCGTATCGACGCTAAACGGCGCCATACGCGCGTTTGCCATGGCGGCCTCGGCCTCAGTGAAGGGCCGCGCGCCGGGCTTGTATTCGCGCTCATCGGTGACCCGAGATCCGTCATAATTGGCCGACCATGCGGCTTCGAAGCCTTCGTCAAGCGGGCGGAAAAAGACGACCTCATGCCCGCCCTCGATTTCGTTCACGATCCATCCGCGAATACCCAATGCCCCAGGGTCACCAACCGCCGCGACCATAGCATCGGTTGTATGCCAAGCGGCCTGATCATGACGATAAATCGCCTCGCCCAGCCTCAGTGCATCTTCGATGGCTGCCTTATCGTCAGCGGACAGGGCACCCGTCTCACTCTCTTGCGCGGCTAGCGGTGCCTGCGTGGTCAGATACATCCCGGCCAGCGCCAGACCCAATGCTGCAAGTGTAGATTTCATGTGCGTCCCTCCCATCTGCAGCGAATCATCGCCGCGGAGGAAAACAGCCTAGATCACTGGCTTTCAGGCAGAAAGAACTCGCGCAAATGTTCGCTGATGCGCGCCGGACGCAGGGTCTCAGCATCAATGCAGCACCAGCTCGATTGGACCTCTGCCAGCACGTCTTCGCCGCGCTTGATCACCGTGTGGTAGAAAGCGCGCGCGCCGTTGAAGCGTTCGAGCACGGTCTGCGCGATCACATCGTCTTCAAGAAAAGCGGGCTTGCGGTAGGTAATCTCATGTTTGAGCGCGACCCACGCCTTTGAAGCAACCTCCTCCGTCGGAGCCAGACCGCGCCAATGCGCCAGCACTGCATCCTGCACCCAGTTAAGGTAACGCGCATTGTTGACGTGGCCCATGAAGTCGATGTCTTCAGGGGTAACGGTGATAGGGAAGCGGAACGGTGTTGCTGACATGAATGTAAGTTAGCAATTTGTGAGCGACTTTTCCATGACAAATTGATCCAATCTGCGAGTAATTTTCACGAGCTTCCCCGCAAGTTCTTGCCATTGCGCCAAACGGCCCGCTAATCGGGGTTAAGACCGCTTGAAGAAAGATCCCCAAAGGCCCGCCCCCATGGCAAGCAAACCCAAAAGCCATCCGCGCACTCTGTACGAAAAGATCTGGGACGATCACGTCGTCGAAACACGCGATGACGGGACCGCGATCATCTATATCGATCGCCATCTGGTGCACGAAGTGACCAGCCCACAAGCCTTTGAAGCTCTGCGCGTAGCAGGGCGAAAAGTGCGGCGGCCCGAGTTGACCCTTGCCGTGCCCGATCACAACCTTCCCACCACCGCACGGCGCGATGCGAGCGGAGGCAAGATTGCGATTGAGGACCCTCAGAGCGCCGCTCAGCTAGCCGCGCTCGAAAAGAATGCTCCTGCTTTTGGTATACGCTACATTGGTGATGCCGATGCCGAGCAAGGTATTGTCCATGTTGTTGGACCGGAACAGGGCTTCTCGCTGCCCGGCACCACCATCGTATGCGGCGATTCCCACACGGCCAGCCATGGCGGCCTTGGCGCGCTTGCCTTTGGGATCGGCACAAGCGAGGTGGAGCATGTGCTTGCGACGCAGACCTTGCTGCTGCAACGGTCTAAATCGATGGAAGTGCGCGTTGAAGGAGAGCTTGGCGAAGGAGTGACCGCCAAGGACCTGATCCTGCACATCATCGGCGTTATCGGCGCGGCGGGGGGCACAGGCCATGTGATCGAATATCGCGGCCGCGTGTTTGAGGAGATGAGCGTCGAACAGCGCCTCACGGTTTGCAATATGAGTATCGAGGCAGGCGCACGCGCCGGACTTATCGCACCTGACGAAACGGTGTTCCGCTATCTCAAAGGACGCCCAATGGCCCCCACCGGCGAAGCGTGGGATGCGGCTGTTGCCTATTGGAAGACGTTACACAGCGATCCGGGCGCTACTTTCGACAAATCGGTGACGATCAGTGCGTCAGATGTAGCTCCCACTGTGACTTGGGGCACCAGCCCCGAAGATGTGGTAGCAATTGGCGGCGCGGTCCCTTCCCCAGAGAGCTTTGCCGACGAAAGCAAGCGCGCAGCTGCGCAAAAGAGCCTTGATTACATGGGACTTATGCCAGGCACGCCGATGGTCGATGTGCCGATTGAGAACGTCTTCATCGGCAGTTGCACCAATAGCCGGATCGAAGACCTGCGCTCTGCCGCGTCGATACTCAAAGGTCGAACCAAGGCCCCCGGCGTGCGTTGGGCGATTGTCGTCCCTGGGTCGGGTCTGGTGAAGCGGCAGGCTGAAGAAGAGGGTCTCGATAAGGTCTTCACTGAAGCCGGTTTTGAATGGCGCGAGCCGGGTTGCTCAGCCTGCCTTGGCATGAACCCCGACAAAGTGCCTGCGGGTGAGCGCTGCGCTTCCACCAGCAACCGCAATTTCGTCGGCCGCCAAGGCCCCGGCGCGCGCACCCATCTGGTCTCGCCTGCGATGGCAGCGGCGGCCGCGGTTGCAGGCAAGCTCACCGATGTGCGTGAGCTGATTTGAATTATCCTTCCCCCAGGAGCATGATCGAACGATGACCGATGAATCCCCCAAAGACGAGAAGCCCAAATCCAACGCCGCCAAATCAAGCCTAGGGCGCAACACGGCGATTGGAATTGGCTCGGCTGCTGTCGCAGCCGCGTTGCTCTATGCCGGCAAGCGTTTTTTGAAAAAGCCCATGGACAGCTCAAACGGGCCTGATCAGGCCAACAAAGCGCCTTCGGGCGAACCGCCTGAGACAGACTGAGAGCCAGATCCATGGAGCCCATTGCGCAAGTGTCCGGCCGCGCCATTCCTTTTGGTGCCAAGAACATCGACACCGACATCATCATCCCGGCCAAGTGGTTGAAGACAATCACGCGTGAAGGACTGGGCGCCGGCGCGTTCGAGAGCATCCGGGCGGAAGAAGGAAATGTCTTCGATGATCCTGCCTATGCCGACGCTCCGATCCTGATTGCTGGCGACAATTTCGGCTGTGGCTCCAGCCGAGAGCATGCGGCGTGGGCGATCGGTGATCTGGGCATTCGCGCGGTCATTGCACCGAGTTATTCGGACATCTTTTCTGGCAATGCGGTCAAGAACGGGATCCTGCCCATCGTCCTGCCGCAAGAGGCTGTCGACCGGCTGCTTGAAGTGGCGCGCGAAGGACATGCCATCCATGTCGACCTCGAAACACAGAGCGTGACAACCGAATTCCAGGATCGTTTCCCCTTTGAAATCGACCCTTTTCGCAAACACTGCCTGATCCATGGCCTCGACGAGGTGGCTCTGACACTCGAAAGTCAGGACGCGATCACACGCTTCGAAGGCAAACGCTCCGCTTCCCAAAGCTGGGTCGCTAGCGGCACACAAAATCAAAGATAAGAGCTTGAGGGAGAAAGCCACATGAAAGCCATTCAAACGCACGAGGTCGGTGGGCCTGAAACGCTGACCTTGGACGATATTGACACGCCCACGCCTGGCAAGGGTGAGGTCTTGGTCGATATCAAGGCTTGCGCGATAAATTATCCAGACACGCTGATGATCCGCGATCTGTATCAGTTCAAGCCTGAGCGTCCCTACTCTCCCGGTGGCGAAATCGCTGGCGTGATCGAAGCCATTGGCGAAGGCGTTGAAGGCTACAATGTGGGCGACACTGTCATGGCCGGGATCGGCAATGGTGGCCTACGCGAAAAGGCAATTGTCCCAGCCGGTCGCATGTTCCCGGTGCCCGATGGCGTGCCCTATGAAAAAGCAGCTTCGCTGCTGATGACCTACGGCACGACGATCCATGGTCTAAAAGATCGCGGTCATATCAAGGATGGCGACGTCGTGCTTGTACTGGGCGCGGCTGGCGGCGTGGGCCTATCGGCTGTCGAGCTTGCCAAAGCCTACGGCGCGCGCGTGGTCGCGGCTGTGTCCAGCGAAGCCAAAGGCGAAGTGGCGCGCAAAGCAGGCGCTGATGAGGTTGTGATCTACCCGCGCGAGGAAATGGACAAGGCGGCCTCCAAGGAACTCGCCAACGCTTTCAAAGCCGCTTGCGGACCGGGCGGGGCAAATATCGTCTATGACATTGTCGGCGGCCAATATTCAGAGCCTGCCCTTCGCTCAATCGCATGGGAGGGACGTTTCCTGGTGGTCGGCTTTCCGGCAGGCATTGCCAAGATGCCCTTGAACCTCACGCTGCTCAAAAGCTGTGACATTTGCGGGGTGTTCTGGGGCGCATTCACAGCGCGCGAGCCAGCCAAGTTTGTGGCCCAAGTCAAAGAGCTGTTCGAGCTGATGAAAGCTGGAAAAATCGATCCGCTGGTATCCGAAACCTTCCCGCTCGAACGCGCTGGGGAAGCCATTGCCAAGCTTGAAAACCGTGAGGCGGTCGGCAAGCTCGTTGTCACAATGGGTTGATATAAGAGGGGCTGATAAAGGGGTTTACCTTGCCGAGCGGCCCGCTCCGCCCTATTTGCAGGACAGCTGGTTAGAGGGATTATTATGACAGATTTTGGTGACCGTGAACGCGCTGAGGAAGCCAAGTTCGCCATGGACGAAGAAACCGCATTCAAGATCGCCGCACGTCGCAATCGCCTGTTGGGCGAATGGGCCGCCGGTGTGATGGGGCTCACCCCTGAAGAAACCGAAGCCTACAAAAAGGCGGTTGTCCAAGCCGACTTCGAAGAGGCGGGCGATGAAGACGTCATTCGCAAATTGCTGGGCGACCTGACCGCAGCCGAAACTGATGTCAGCGAGGCCGACATCCGCGCAAAGCTCGATGAAATGGCGATCGAAGCGCGTCGCCAATTCATGAACGACCAGTAAGCTCAAACAGGAGCACAACCCCATGCCGATGGCAGGACCAGACATCGAAGCGGCTATTCTGGCTGCTTTACCCGGAGCGACGGTGGAACTCACCGATCTTGCTGGCGATGACGATCACTGGGCTGCCAAGGTCACCGCGCCACAATTTGTCGGCAAGAACCGCGTGCAGCAGCACAAGATGGTCTACGCCGCGCTGGGCGGCCGCATGGGCGGGGAATTGCATGCCTTGCAAGTCACCACTGTGGTCCCCACGTAAGCTCCAACACACTCCATAAGTCTTTCAAGGGCCCTTCACATGGCTGACATCAACGAACGTATCTCAACCCTGGTCGGCGACAATGACGTCGTCCTGTTCATGAAGGGCACCCCGCTCTTCCCGCAATGCGGCTTTTCGAGCCGTGCAGTCGCGATCCTCGATCATTGCGGTGTGCAATATGAAAGCGTCGACGTGCTTCAGGACATGGAAGTGCGCCAGGGGATCAAGACATTCTCCGACTGGCCAACCATCCCTCAGCTCTACATCAAGGGCGAGTTTGTCGGTGGCTCCGACATCATGATGGAAATGTTCGAAGCTGGTGAGCTTCAACAGATGATGGACGAAAGCGGCGTCGCCAAAATGGAAGGCTAGGCCGCCTGCTAATCCCGAATTCTACTGTAAAGCGGGCTCCCATTTTGGGGGCCCGTTTTCGTTTTCGGCCTTCGAAGCGCGAGCCATATTGAACAGTACCTACGCGACCTTGAGGTCGTTTGATCGAGGATATCTCAGCGCTGATGCGCTGCGCAAATCAAGCGCCCAAAAGAAAACCGCCTTGCATCGGGTAAATGCAAGGCGGCTTTCTGTAAAACGGGGAGGTGAGACCCAGAGACCAGGAAGGCCTCACCCCAAACTTGAAGACCACTTTCTTCGACAATATCTATGCACTGGCCGTGCCAAAAACGCGATTTGGCTGTGTTTCAATAGGTTAGATGGTTTCCTTGCATTAACCTTGTGCGGAAATGTAAGGAATCTCGACAGGGTCACACGCATAGGCTTGGCAAGCGGTGAGAGGCAGGCCATCACGGAGCCTATGAGCACCGAACACACGCCAGCAGATAGCCCGGAGGCTATCCCAGCCGCGACGATCATCATCTACCGCAACGACGTGAATGGAGGCGCTCCGCAGGTTCTGATGACGGTGCGTTCTCGCACGATGGCGTTCGCTGGCGGGATGGCTGTCTTTCCCGGTGGCCGGGTGGATGCAGCGGACTTCGCGCTGGCAGAGCAGGTCGTTGCGGCTGAGGCAATCACGATGCCAGTCGACGAGGTTGCCCACCAGATCGCTGTGATCCGCGAGACTCTTGAGGAAACCGGCTTGGCGCTTGGCCTATCTGGAGAGATCAACGCTGGCAAAGCCAATACCGCCCGCGCCATGCTTGAAGAGAAGAACGAGCTTGCGCCTGTCCTAGAGGCCTTCAATTGGACGCTGGACTTTACCCAGATCGTCCCCTTCGCGCGCTGGTATCCCAAGAACGAGCGGCTTCCACGTGTCTATGACACTCGCTTCTACCTCGCCAATCTGGGAACCGGGGCGGTTGAGGTCTCAACCGACAATTCGGAGAACACCCGGCTGTTCTGGACCAGCGCCAAGGGCGCGCTTGAGATGGCGGAGGAAGGCGAGATCAAGCTGATCTTCCCCACCCGGCGTAATCTCGAACGCCTCGCCCTCTTCGCTAGCTTCGAGGAAGCCTGCGCTCAGGCTGAAGCGATCCCGGTGCGTACGATCGTGCCGCAGATCGACACCAGTGGCGACAAGCCCATGCTGACGATCATGCAAGATGCGGGCTATCCGATCACGGCGGAGCTCTTGGAGAGTGTGGCGAGAGGGTAGGTTTGGCGCGCCCTGCAGGAGTGGATTGGCCTGACGGCCACCCCGTCTCCGCTTCGCTTCGACTCCGAAAGTTCCCCATAGGCACTGACCCACCAAAAAAGGGCCTGCCCTTTCGGACAGTCCCTTTTTGGCGCGCCCTGCAGGAGTCGAACCTGCGACCTCAGGATTAGAAGTCCCGTGCTCTATCCAGCTGAGCTAAGGGCGCGCACCCCGTTTCCAATCGGTTGGGGGCGCTTCCCATAGCGTGCTTTGCGCAGCTTTCAAATCGCGCTAGGGCGCGCAGAGATGGAAAAGACCAATCCCCAAGATGATCCGGGCGCCGCATTCGACATGGACCCCAATGACGGAATTCAAGCGACCAGCCATGCGCCGGTGACTTTCCGCTATTACGAGTTCGTGATGGCAGCCTTTGTTGCGATCCTCCTGCTCTCGAACATTATCGGCGCTGCGAAGCTCACCTTCCTCGAAGTGAGCTGGTGGCCTAGCGGCTGGTGGCCTGCCCCAGACGGCGTCTTTATCTACGGCGCAGGCATCCTGTTCTTCCCGCTGGGCTATGTCATTGGCGACATCCTGACCGAGATTTACGGCTTTGCTCGCGCTCGCCGAGTGATCTGGACCGGCTTTGCCGCGATGATCTTCCTTGCGATCATGAGCTATGTCGTCGTCAGCCTTCCCGCGTTCGACGGCTGGGCCTGCGCTGCGAGTGGATTCGACGGACAAGGCCCGCTCACCTCAACCACCGATCCAGAGGGCCCGACCGGAGCCATCTGTCAAAGCACTTATGAGAGCGTCTTTGGTAGCACTTGGCGCATTGTAGCGGCCTCGATCATCGCCTTCTGGGCCGGCGAGTTCGTCAATTCCTATGTCATGGCCAAGATGAAGGTCTGGACCAAGGGCAAAGCGCTGTGGACCCGCACCATCGGATCAACTGTCGTGGGCCAAGGCGTCGACAGCCTGATCTTCTACCCGATCGCCTTCCTGGGCATATGGACCACCGAAGCGGTTATCACGGTGATGATCACCAATTGGCTGCTCAAGGTCATATGGGAGGCGTTGCTGACGCCGGTTACCTATCTGGTGGTGGGCAAGCTCAAGAAGGCGGAAGGCGTCGATCTTTTCGACACCGACACCGATTTCTCGCCCTTTGGCGGCAAAGAGCACAAGGCGTAAAAGCGCAGCTGCTCAATCCGCGCGCCCGGCGTGGAGATCATCGGCGGGGACAATCTCAACTGTCCAGTCGAGCCCCAGTCGGCCTGCCAGCAACTTGATATCCTTTTCGGTCGGCACCCCGAAGAGCGCTGCATGGCTGTCTGCAAGGCGCAGCACCAGCGTACCGTCATCGACCAGCAGGCGACTTTCGAGCAGCGAGCGCCCCGAACGCGCACCAAGCCTGCGCGCGAGCCGCACGGCGAGACCCCAGCAAATGGCCTCCTCAAGCTCTTCCTCGCTCGCCAACGTGCTGAGGCTGTCGGGCAAATCAAGCGCGTTACCATTGGCCGCAATGGCCGCAGCGAGCATTGCTCGCTCCTTGCCGTCCACTGCGATCCAACGCTTATGCAGCGCCCAGTCGATCGCCTGCGGCAAGCGGATATTGGGTTCGATCTGCATCGAAGCGAGCGCAAGATTGGTCGCGGCCAATCGCAGCCTCTCGCTTCCCGCCTTGCGTGGAGGCGCGGCATTCGCTGTCCATCCGGCAATGCGCGCGGCTAATGTAGGCGGCGCGCCTCGCTGCGTCGAGAATACGGACACACCGGCAAGCAGCGGGTCTTGCGCTTTTGCATGCGGCGGAAGGCCATCATAGATCAGCCCCTCGCGCAGGCCCCATGAGGAGAAGATAATCCGGCTCGGCTCAAGCTGCGACAGCAGCGCCTGCAACAGCACTGCGGCGTTGGGCAGCATCTCGGATCGCATCGTCGAAATCCGGTCCAGCGCCTGAAGGTTCGCGGAGCTCTCGGTCGCTAGAACCTTGGCGATCTTGGAAGCGTCCTTGGGGGCCAGCTCGTAACCATGAGGATCGGTAAGCGGCAGGCCATCAGAAAGCATCGCAAAGACTGCCATTGCGCGCCAGGTTCCGCCAACGAGGTAAAGCGGGTGGTCGCGGTGCTGCTTGTCATCGCTCAGGTTCCACCCGGCCTTGCGGATGACCTTCTCCAGTGCCTTGCGCATCTGGCTTGCACCTTCTTTGCCGCTTTCAGAGCGGAAGGCTGGCAATCGCAGCGATCCCAGTGGCATTGAGACAGCGCCCCCCGGCTTGCCTTCATCGAGGGTAACCAGTTCAAGGCTCCCTCCGCCCAGATCAGCCACACTGCCATGAGCGTCGGGAAAGGCGCCCGCTACGCCGTGCGAACTGATGCAGGCCTCTTCCTCGCCAGACAGGACGCGCGGCTTGAAACCTAGCTCTTTCAGCCCAGCGATAAAGTCGGCTCCGTTGCTGGCCTCGCGCACCGCTGCTGTTGCAACGGTCTCGACATCATCAACGCCCAGATCATCGAGCAGCAGAGCGAACCTTTTCAGGCCCCGCATGGCTAGCTCGACCGCTTCGTCGGATAGCTTCCCACCCTTAGTCAGGTCGCGCCCGAGTTGGGGTGTGACCTTCTCATTGAGTAACACAGTGGGTGCGCGCATCGTGCCGCCATAGACGACCATCCGCACTGTATTAGAACCAATGTCGATAATTGCGCGTCCAGGCGTACTGCCAGCAAAGGTCCCGTCCCTCTCAGCCCGCCTTTTCTTGGCGCTCATCCAGCGCGGCCCCGGCGCAAGGACAGTTTGGGAACCCCGCCCGCTTCAAGCGCCCCGCCGCGCCCTGAAAGCGAGGGGTTCGTCATGAAATAGCGGTGGCAGTTGAAAGGCTTACCTCCACCGTCGCGCTCCCCCGCCATATCGCTTTCAACTCTCGAATAGCTGCCATCTTCATGCAGCCACCAGCTTTGTTCAGTGTCGAGCATATTGGCGAGCAGAACCTGCTGCAGGATCTGGTCGTGGATCGTTCGATTGGTGATCGGGATCAGCGATTCCACCCGTCGATCGAGATTGCGCCCCATCAAATCCGCTGACGAGATATAGACCGCGGCATTGGGCCCTGGCATCGCTTCTCCATTGGCGAAAGCGTAGATGCGCGAATGCTCCAGGAAGCGACCGATGATCGACTTCACCCGGATATTCTCTGACAGACCCGCAACGCCGGGTCGCAAGCAGCAAATGCCGCGCACGACCAGTTCGACCTGAACGCCTGCATTGCTCGCGGCATAGAGCCGGTCGATGATGCCGGAATCGGTGATCTGATTGCACTTCATCCAGATCGCAGCGGGCTTCCCTTTGGTTGCGTTGGCAATCTCAGCGTCGATGCGATCATAGATTTTCTCGCGAAGGTTGAGCGGCGCGATCGCGATCATTTCAAGCGCGTGGGGCTCTACATAGCCGGTGACGAAATTCATCATCTTGGCTGCATCGCGTCCGAGCTTGGGGTCAGCGGTAAAAAAGCTCAGGTCGGTGTATATCTTGGCGGTGATAGGGTGATAATTGCCCGTGCCGAAATGGCAGTAAGTGCGAAAGCCGTCATCCTCGCGGCGCACAACCATGGCGGTCTTGGCGTGGGTCTTCCAGTCGGTAAAGCCGTAAATAACCTGTACCCCTGCGCGTTCCAGCTTGGTCGCCCATTTGAGGTTCTGCTCCTCGTCAAAACGCGCCTTAAGCTCGACGACAGCGGTAACCGATTTGCCGTTCTCAGCCGCCTCGATCAACGCATTGATAACGGCGGATTGCGAACCTGCACGATAGAGCGTTTGCTTGATCGCGACGACATCGGGGTCAACGGCCGCCTGACGGATGAAGTCGACCACCACCTCGAAACTCTCATAGGGGTGGTGGATGACAATGTCCTTTTCACGGATCGCTGAAAAGGCGTCGCCATCATGTTCGCGAATGCGTTCAGGGTAACGCGGGGAATAGGCATCAAATTTGAGGTCGGGACGGTCTTCGTCGACAATCTCTGCCAAGCCATCGATCCCGATCATGCCATCGGTCTTGATCACTGCGGCTTCGTGAACGCCCAATTGTTCAAGCAGGATCGCTTCACCTTGCGGATCGAAGTCCTCTTCCAGCTCCAGCTGGATCACTTGGCCCCTCCGCCGACGTTGGATCGCGCTGCGGAAGGTGCGGACCAGGTCTTCGGCCTCTTCCTCTATCTCGATGTCGCTGTCGCGCAGTACGCGGAATAGGCCATCGCCAGTGATGGTGAAGCCCGGGAAGAGGTTCTTGGCGTAGCGTTGAATAAGGCTCGCGATCGAGATGTAGACCGCTTCGCCCGGCCCCGCGATATCGCCAGGCACCCGGACGAACCGTGGAAGCGCGGTTGGGATCAGGATCATCTCAAGGATCTGCTCCTGATCCGAATCCCGGCTCAGCGTGAACAGCAGCCCCATCCCTTCATTATGGACAAAGGGAAACGGGTGCGCAGGGTCGAGCGCCTGCGGAGTGATCACCGGGAGAATTTCTTCGAGGAAGAACGCCTCAAGCCACTTATGCGCCGCCGGTTTGACACGGTGCTCATCTGCAATGTGGATGTCGGTCTCAGACAATTGATCGTGCAGATCGCGCCAGATGTCTTGTTGTCTCGCAGAGAGATCGGCGAGCTTGTTGCGGATCGCAGTCAGCTGCTGGGTCGGGGTCCGCCCATCAATCGCTGGCTTGTCGATCCCGCGCTGCGCTTGTCCGACCAACCCGGCAACGCGGATCATCATAAACTCATCGAGATTACTGCCCGAAATCGAGAGGAAGCGCAGTCGTTCGAGGAGCGGATATCGCTCGTTACATGCCTCTGCCAGGACCCGCTCGTTAAACGCGAGCCAAGACAATTCGCGGTTGAAATATGCCTCTCCGCCAGGCGCAACCGCAGCCAACGGCGCCGCTGCGGAGACGGGGTGATCATGCGAGATCGGCTGGCTGCTCATCGCGGGCGGGTTGGCTCCATTGGGTTACGGGTCGAAATGCGAAACTGGGCGCGGTTTAAAACACCCAGCCTGCCTTGTCACATAAATGTGAAGACCCGCTCAAAAAGCCGCTCTGCGATGCTAAGTCAGACCAACGACTGGCTGTCTGCAATCGCCGTAATCCCGCGCTTGCCAGAAGCGTCGCGGCCAAGCTGGACAATCACATCAATCACGCTGGCGGCATAGGCGATCGTGTCGCTGCGGGTCAGGCCAATCCCCGTTTGCATCACCATTAGCGACAATTGCTCGAGCGCTCCGCGCAGAGAATTGGCGTGGATGGTTGAGAAGCTTCCTGGGTGGCCGGTGTTGATGGCCCGCAAGAAGGAGACACTCTCTGCGCCTCGCAATTCGCCCAGCACAATTCGGTCGGGACGCAAGCGCAGCGCAGCCTGAAGCAGTTCGTTCGGAGTGACCTTGGCCTCCCCCAGCTCACCCTTCACCGCAACTAGGCCGACGGTGTTTTCGCCGGGGCATTGAAGTTCAGGCGTGTCTTCGACCAGTACGACGCGTTCGTCCTGAGGAATCTCACCTAGCATTGCGTTGAGGAAAGTCGTCTTGCCCGTGCTCGTCCCGCCAGAAATCAGAATAGTGCGGCGGGCACGGATTGCTTCGCGCAAATATTCAATGGGTCGGGTTTGCGGGTCAGGCAATTGCGCAGCTCGCTCGCCTGCAAGCGGGCCTGCATCATAGGCATCGAGCGGTAGATCGAGCCGACGGTGCCGGCGGACCGCCATCACCCAGTGCTTTCGACTGGCAGGCGGTCCGCAAAACTGAATGCGCGCTCCGTCGGGCAAGGTCGCCCCGAGCAGAGGATGCTCGCGGTTGATCCCTTGGTGGCTGACCCGCGCCACCTGCTCTGCCAAGCGTTGGACAAGCCGATCGTCGATCTCTGGCGTGTCGATTTTCTGCATGCCGGGATTGGTGGCATCTTCGATCCACACCTCACCGGGCTTGTTCACCATGATCTCTGTCACCGTGTCGCGGTCGAGCCAGCGGCGGAAAGGGGCAAGATAGGCATCGAGATAGACGCTCCGTTCCCCGCCAATCGCGGCCAGAGAACCCGCATCTGCGGCCTCGGCATTATCGCCCGCATCAGGGCTGCTGCTGGAGGGAAGAGGATGAATATCTGCGGTCATATCGGCTCTCGCGCTCGCTGGCGCTCAGTTCGTCACCGTGGTGAAATCGAGATCGCGCGCGGTGTAGACGCGGATTGGCTCTCCCGGAGGGACGCGAATAGTCGGGCTACGTTGGCCATCTTGTTGCAAAGCGGTGCTCGCGGCGCTCTGCCCTGCCCCGCCGATGACCACCGATGTTCCGCCAGAGGCAATCGCGCCAAGACCTCCGACGACGGAGAGCAACATGGCCGAGCCAAACCGGCTGAAAAAGTGAGTGTCGACATCACCTTCAAGGCCTGTTGTCCCGTCAAACGCAATCGCGGGAGAGGCAATGTTGATCGACACGCCGTCGGGCCGGATCAGGCGCGTCCATACGACATAGGCGCGCTTTTGACCCTGCTCGACCCCCGACTGGTACTGCCCAATCAGCCGCGAACTGCGCGGGACCAAAACGCGCGTTCCGTCGAAGCTCAAAACGTCCTGCGAGACGATAGCGCGGACAAAGCCAGGAATATCAGTGTTGATCGCAGTCTCGAGCACCGCGGGGATAATCGTTCCTTCAGTAACGGTGGTGTCCGGGTTGGCCATCGCGCGGGCCTGAGCTGGCGCTCCACCAACTCCGCCGATGCGGCTTGCAAACTGCGCGGCTGAACCGACCGCACCGTTCTCACCTGTGCTTGCTGGAGCGTTGGCAGGCGCAGCAGGCGCTGATTCGGCCGCTCGGCTCGATGCGCTTGCGTCAAATGTCATGACCGGACTTGCATAAGGATTGGTCGCAGGCGCGACCGCTGCTGGCGGATTGGCAAGGATTGGCGCTGGCGCTGGGTCCGGCAGACGAATTGGCGGCGCCACCTGCGCAGGCAGCGGCGGTGGAACAACCACAGGTTCAGCGATGGTAGGTGCTAGCGCTTCGCCTTCCTCGGGCATTTGCGCAGCTTCCATCGCCCAATAGGTCACGCCCCCAAGCAGCAGAACCAGCACCGCTCCCGCAGCAAGGCCCATCCCTTCGGTCTTGGTCTTGCGCTCTGCCACGGCCGAGAAACCATTGCGGCTTGCAAGATCAATCACTTCTGCCGAAGTGCCCTCGCGCGGATCGCTCTCATCAGTGGCTCCACCCCCGCCCTTTTTGGGCGGCAAACGCATGGCAAGACGCATCACTTCTTCTCCCGGTCAATTATAGGCCAAGCTCGCCACCGGCCGTGAGCCGGGCGCTGCGCGTGGGTTGCGGGCCATTATTGGTTAGTGTGGCTCGATCTCCGCCCGAGCGCAGAATGATCTCGCGCGGGACGGTGTCGAGCACCACAGTGTCACCTCGAACGGTGAAATTCACAGGTCCCTCATCGCCATTATCGTTGGTGATGAGGATTGCTGGGATTGGCGTGTTCTCAGGCCATGTGAGGAACACCAACCGGCCATTGTCATAGGCGCGCGAGGGTAGAAGCTTGCTGTCGCCTGCGCCTGCCCATGCAAAGTTGAGCAGAGCTGGATCATCGATCGCATAGGGATCGTCCTGTGCTGGGGCCTGGGCCAGCTCGTTCTCCGCTTCAGCCTCTGCGGCAGCAGCTGCCGCAAGCGCGGCCTCTTGGGCGGCCGCTTCGAGGTCAGGGTAGCGGAATTGGAGCACATAGAGCGGTGCGTTGCGCGAGCTTGCGACCAAATCGAACAGGTAAGTTCGGCGGTTGGTGACCACGGTCATGTTGGTGCGCGCATTGGTCTCAAGCGGCTTCACGAACAATATCGACTGCGCCTGATTGGGCTGCACCTGCCAAGCGTTGCTGTCCCCGATCGCAACATTCTGGATCGCTTCGTCGGGAGCAAATTTGATCGTGGTCTGCACGCGCACCTTGCCGGTGATGGTGTAGACCTGAGCTTCATCAAAGACTTCGGTCACAAGCCGAGGGTCCGGTGCGCGCTCCTGTTCGGTTTGATCTGGCTGTACGCCACCGTCCTGCGCGAGCAGAGGCCCGCTTGTGGCCATAGCCACCGCAATCAATGGAAGTCGGATCCAGTCCCTCCGGATCATCCCTTATTCTCCGATTTTGGCGCTGCGCCGGTCGATGAGGCGGAGCGGAAACGGTTGCCAATCCCGCGCGTGCGCGAGACGCCTTGGCTTGCAGAGCCGCTTGGAGCGTTGCCCGAGCCGGTTGCGTAAATCTTGGTTTCGCGCGTGGTGACACTGCCCGCAGCGCCTGTGTCATTGGCTGCGAGAGTGGATCCCATCGCGACATCGACCCGGCGCGGAGCTGGGCTTGCGATCGCGGTGCGCTGCGGCGCGGCGGTCGCCGGCGCACGGGCAGCGCCAGCCCCTGGGGAAGGCGCACGCGGCGCCTCAACGGCGCGCGTATCAGGGACGTCAGGCGCGGCAAGGCCAAAGACTTGCCAACCGCCAACCATTTTGGACGAGGCGAACAGGACCATCAACATCAAGACAAAGTGCACAAAGCCAACGACGAAAAAAGCCATCGCCGCTTGCTGGTCGATCTGACCGGGGACCGCGACCAAGGCTGCAAGGACTGGCACAGCCATTTCGAGCATGATCGAGCCGCCAACCACTGCGAAAAGCGGCGCCAGGGCGAGCATCACCAACCCCTTGAGCCAGCCGACAAACAGCCCGCGAGTGCCGTTAAAGAGCGCGAGCACAACGAAAATCGGTCCTACCGCCAGCAGCAGGGCAAGACCGATACGCGCTGTCACCAGCAATCCGACTGTACCCAGCAGCAGCAGCATCGCGCCTATCCACATCATTCCAGGTGGGGAGAAGGCGCTGATATCCTGCTGTCCTGTAGAGGCCTCTTGCACGGCTAGGAACACAACATCGAGCTTGGCCGCAAAGGTCGCGGTGGCAGAACCGGGACTGTCGGTAAGTATTCCCGCGAGAAAGTTCGGTCCCCCAACCACCAGGTCATAGAAAACCGCCTGAAACGCGGCAAAACTGGTCGCAAATGTCAGCACGAGACCAATTGTAATCGTCTTGGGAATTACCGCACGGATTGAAAGGTTCGACCTCCCAAGCATCAGACTGATGCCGAAGAAGGCGATGTACAGCGTCAGCATTATCGTCAATGCGAGCGCAAGCTGCCCATCGGCGCCAAACAAGCGGTCGAAGGCCTGCTCGCTCACTTGTGACGCGATGCAGTCCACCGCAGTCAGCGCCGCAGCGACGCCTGTGCCCATATCCTGGGCGGCAAGGTCGCAAGTCGTCGTCATTCGGCCGCCTGCCAGACCGGCGAGCCATCCGCATTTGTCGGCGCACCACCATCGGGCCAAGCCTTGTTGGTGAGCGAAGGATACCAGGCGCTTGGCTCATCTCCGACAGCCTCGCGTAGCAGATCGAGCCGCCGCACAGCCGTTTCACGGCCCGACAGGATGGTGAGCACCTCAGGCGCACCCGAGAGGTCCAACCGCACGACCACACTCGCATCTGGCTGACGCACCAGGAAGCAGCGGCTATGCGCCGGCAGAGATCGGATCAGCGCAAGCTCGTGATCGGTAAGACCAAATCCGTCGCAATAATCCTCTGGCCGCGCGCGACTGTTGGGCATGAAGATCATCGTCGCGGTCTGCTCAACCAGAGCGGTTGAAATCCGACTTTCCAGCGCATCGCGCGCGCTCTGCGTTGCAAAACCGACCAATGCGTTGCGCTTCCGCAAAGTCTTGAGCCAATCGCGGATGCGGCCTGCAAAAACCTCATCATCCAGCGCCTTCCACCCTTCATCAATGAGGATCATCGTCGGCTCGCCATCGAGCCGTTCATCAATCCGGTGGAACAAATACATCATTGTGGGCGTGCGCAGGCGCGGATTGTCGAGCAACTGCGTCATGTCAAAACCGAGCACTCGGCTGTCGAGATCAAGCGCGTCGGTGGCGTTGTCAAACAGCCAGGCGTGTTCACCGCCATCTCCGCTCAAACTGCCAATCCATGCGCTCAGGCGGTCCGCAAGATCCCCAGGCTCAGGCCGGCGCGATCCGGCCAGCAGTTCGCGGAAATGCCGCAGCCGGCGCAGGCTTGGATCGTTGGCATAGGTCGCGTCGACCGCAGCGCTGATCGTTGCGAGTTCCTCAGGCCCATCAGCCTCCAGCAGCACGCCCAGCCAGTCGCGTAAGAAGGCCTTGTTCGCTGGCGTGTCGGGTAGTGCTAGAGGGTTGAAGCCGGTCGGTTCACCGGGCGAAATGCGATCATAACGGCCACCAATACCGCGAATGAACAGCTCCGCCCCGCGATCCTTGTCAAACAGGATGGTGCGCGGTTTGAACTTCTGCGCCTGCGCGGCGAGGAAATTCATCACGACGGTCTTGCCCGAGCCTGACGGACCAATGACAGTGAAGTTGCCCAGATCGCCATTGTGGAAGTTGAAGAAGAACGGCGTCGCGCTGGTCGTCTCCAACAAGGTCACAGCGTCGCCCCAATGGTTGCCCGAGGCCTGCCCCAATGCAAATCCGTGGAAGCTTCCAAAGCTCGCCATATTCGCCGTGGAGATTAGCGCTCGGCGCACAACGTAGCTCTCATTACCCGGGAATTGCGCCCAGAATGACGGTTCGAGATTCGTATCCTCGCGCACCGCAATCGCGCCCGTGTCTGCCAGAGCTGCCGCAGCGGCTGCACAGGCTTCATCGAGTCGGTCGAGCGCGCTTTCACGCACCTGTACGGTCAGGTGATGGTCGCCAAAACCAACGCTGCCATTGCCGAGCTCATCACGCGCGGCCATCATGTCCGCGCGCTCAGCCGCTGCTTCTTCGTCCACCGAGCGCGAACGGCGCAGCGCCAGATCGATTCTCTCACGCGCCGTTGTGCGCTCATTGGGCGCATAACTCTCAGTTACGATCATCTCAAAGGGCAGGCGCAGCAGCGGATCGAGCAGACCGGGTGAGGTCGCTTCGGGATATTCCTTCAGCCCCATAATCGCGCTGAAAGTAGGATCGCCCGCAGCCTTGGTTTCTATCGCGTCAAGCCCAAAGCTCACACGGCGATAGGGGATCAGATGACCGATGTCGGTGTCTGCATCAGGACGGCGCACCGGGCGCATCTCGCCATTGTAGAGCGCTGAAAGCAGCTCAAGCATTTCCGAATTGGTCGCGCGTTCATTGCCCGGCACCGCGTAATTGCCCAAGACCGCCGCGCCATAGGGAGCGAGCGACGCGACAAGGCCGGTAACCGCTGATTTCAAGCTGCGAATGTCTTTCGGATCAGCTTCAAGCTGTTCCTGACCTTGCCGCGAGAAGAACTTCGAAATTCGCTCAGGCAAGCCCGCTTTGCCGCGCGCCGGACGGCGGATGAGTGTCACAAACTGGTCGTTGATGAACAAGGACCCGCCCGCCAGCCGCTCTTTCCAACGTGCGTCAATGTGGCGCGAAAGGGCGTCGGGAAATTCTGCGTCGAGCTCCACCTCAACACGCCGGCGAATGACATGGTGATAGAGCACAAAGCGCGCATCCAAGGTCGAACGCAACACCACTTCGCGCGTCGCAGCATGGGCGTTGAGCGCGTCGGAATCCTCAGTTTCGAACAACAGGCCCGGCACTTGGATGGCGCTCATCACAGAGCCATCGCGCAGCAGCACGGTGTTTTCGTCAATCAGGCGCTCATACGGCAAACGATCGCCAGCAAGCGCTTCCTTTGCGCTCCATGCAGCAGGTCCGATCCACTTTACCATGCTTGGGCTTTCCTAAGAGATTGCTGCGACATCATATCTCACGGAGAATAGCTATTGCAGCCCCAGCGCCGGAAATTCGGCACGCGGGGACATTTGGAGACCTTGGTGATCCAAAGGTCGAAGATACGCGGTTCGCGCAGCGAGGCAAAATAGCCGATCACATGCATCGTCACCGGGACGAGAATAAAAGTAAGGATCGCCCAAGTGCTCGCAAACAGGTCTGAAAGGATCAGAAACGCAATCGTCGACACCATCATGTTGATGATGAAGAAATTGGCCGTCACCCCAAGAAACATCTGCGGGCGGGTCAAAGTGCGATGCACTGGATGGCGGATAAGGTCGCTCACAATCAGTCAGGCCCCGGCGATTGTCGCGACGAGACGCGGCGCGCCGAAGATGATGAAAACGCCGATGATGACCGTGCCGCCATAGCGCCAATTCATCCGGCCAGTGAGCATCATGAAGCCAACGCCAGCAACCGCCATCACTGCAACAGCCGTGGCAATAGGGCCAAGCAAAATGCTCTGCATCCATTGCAACGCCGTGGTGATCGGATCGCCCCCTGGCGCTGGATTGTTTTGAGCGAAAGCCGCGCTCGGCAACAACAGAGCGGAAAGCAAAGCGCTCAAACGCACAACGGCTTTTGATGAAAGTTGAGAAAGCGAATTCATTATGTTGTCCATTACCCTCAAGACGGATTGCTCAGCCCTCTCCCGCATCTATTGCGGATCGGCCTGTGATAAGGTGACGCGCGAATGATCGGAGAGCCGCCCCATAATTGCGGCCACATACTCCTTTGTTTCACGGATATTTGGGATCCCATCGGCGCGGATGACACGGCCTGGGCCGGCATTATATGCGGCGAGCGCCTTTTCGATATCGCCATCGAACCGATCGAGCTGCTCACGCAGATAGCGCGCTCCACCCTCCAGGTTCTCCATCGGATCATCGGGATCGACCCCAAGATCACGCGCCGTTCCCGGCATCAATTGCGCTAGGCCGCGCGCGCCCGCGGGAGAGACTGCGTTCGAACGCCAGCGGCTTTCCTGCCATACAACCGCTTCAAGCAGGCTGGGGCTAAGATCAAAGCGCGCGGCAAGCTCGTGGATCTTGGTAGAATATTCGGGCGGGATAGCGGCGGCGTGTTCGCTTGTATCCGCTACAATCCTGTCCGGTAAGATCATGGCGCCCAAAGCGACCCGCTCATCTTCCGTCAGAAAGGTCTGCATCCCTTCGAGGTCGGTCGGCTCCCCGATTTGTGTGGAAGGCGGACCACCTGCAACCCATCGCGCGCCCTCGGCGCTCACTTCGAGAACATCGGCCTGAACGGGCGAAGCGCCCAAGACCATAGCGCCAGCGACCATCAATGATGGGGCAGTCAGTCCTTGGGCAGTGCCGTTTCTGCTCGCGCGCGCGAGAATCATTAGCCGTTCTCCTGCTCCCCCCATGTCTAGCCTAAATGACAAAGAGGTGACAGCCTCGGGCATCCCGCAAGTACCAGACATGGATGATGCATGCCTGGCAAAGGGACTGGGAAACCGCTATTTATCGGCAGTCTAGCCCGCTTTGTAACGGCGGGCACCTTTGTGTCGCGCACTGTTTCAAGTGTTTGCAACGCCTAGCGAGAGCACAAAGAAAGGGCGCGGAAGTCATCCGCACCCTTTCTCTTGCGTCCCGAGAGCTCGAATTTTTCAGCGCCGCTCCAGAAGGAGCCTCGACCAACCTTAGTCGCGCAGGGTCAACTGGCTTGATGACTCTTGTCGAAATGCGCCACGCTCAAGCATTGAAAGCGCTCGACGGGCAAGCCGCCGCGAATCGGTGGTCGTCCCATTCGCAGTTTCAAGCTCGACAACCGTACGGCTGCGCATGGCTGCCTCAAAGTTGGCGCGGGCTTCACCAGCATTACCGGTTTGCGCGTGGGCAATGCCAAGATTGATCAGCAAAGCCGGATCTCCCGGCGCCTGCTCGAGCTCAGCTTCAAGCATGGTGATCGCTGCAGCAGTCTGACCTTCTGAAAGCGTATCAGCTGCCAGGTCTGCATCTTCGCTGACTTCGCCCGAGGGTGCGTTTTGCGCCGCGAGTGGTGCGCCAAGACAAAGGCCAAGAGCCGCAATACCGGCGAGGCCAAATGTGTGTTTCGCTGTGTAAGACATGCAAATGTCCTCCTTCTCGTTGGACACTATATGACAGATATTACTTTTTATTGCAACATAACTGAAATATTGTCTTCTTTTAGCAATTTAAGCTATATTTACCCCTTGATTTCAGGGGTTTAAGTCTGGCGTTAGCCTGTCATTTTATGACATTTGAATGTCTTTTTTTGGGCAAAAGTGTCATAAATGCGTTGTGTGACAGATGTGACGCATAATCCTTAAGGCCGCAAAAATTCTGTCATTTAGTCACCTTAGCTCAGCCCCCGCGTGCTTCTCACGCACCAACCGATTCTTAAGGTTCAGGGGACCGATCGCTGTGAAAAATATCCAACGCTCTCTCGTTCTTGGCGCAAGTATTGTGGCTCTTGCAGGCTGCGGCGCTGATGAAATTGTTTCGCCCGGCACTAGCGGGGACATCATCATCAACAATCCGGCGCCAGCTCCGACGCCGACACCGTCGCCGACACCAACTCAATCGCCTGTCACACCGGCTGCGGGTTGCCCAACCATCCTCACTACGGGTGGTCTGACGGACACTGGCACGATTTCTGGCCCGACTGGCGAATATCGCGTTTGCCGCCTTCCGGCGGTCTTCACCGCAGACGACACGCTCCCGGCGATTGACGGGCTTGTTTATGAAATCTTCGACGAGGTTTCCGTTGGCGTTGATGAGGGCTTCGATGGTGGTGCCGGCGATATCGGAGAGGGCGTCAGCCTGACCATTGAAGAAGGTGCGATCCTTTATGGGACTGCTGCAAGCTTCCTTGTGGTTCCACGCGGAAACCAGATTTTCTCGGATGGCACGGAAACAAATCCGATCATCTGGACCAGCCGAGACAATATTCTTGGCCTCAATGATGATAACAGCCAAGCGCAATGGGGCGGCGTCGTTCTGCTCGGTCGTGGCCGTGTTTCTGACTGCTTTGACCAAGTCTTCAACACGACCACTGCATTCACCAATGATTGCCAGATGGAGCTGGAAGGCAACGCCAACACGATCCTGTTTGGCGGTGAATTCGATGACGACAGCTCTGGCTCGTTCACCTACAACCAGATCCGCTACTCGGGTTTCGAACTGCTTCAGGGCAGCGAGCTTCAGTCTCTGACGACAGGTGGCGTAGGTTCGGGCACAACCATCAGCCACATCTTCTCCTTCAACAGCTCAGACGATGGTCTTGAGTTCTTCGGTGGTGCCTTCAATGCCAACAACATCGCAGTGATAGGCGCATCAGACGACTCGCTCGACGTCGACTCGGGTGCGCGCGTCAACGTTGAGACAGTGGTGGTTGCGCAACGCAGCGGCACTGGCGACAGCATCATCGAACTCGACTCGCCCGGCAACGAAGTGCCAACCCCTGGCAATGCGCTTCCGCAGTCGAACTTCCAGGTCAACAATGCGACCTTCTTGCAGCGCTCCTCGGCTTCTAGCCAAGCAGTGCGCGGTCGCGGCGGCGCGTTCCTGTCGCTTACCAACACGGTGATTGACGTGGATAGCGCTGGCGATGTCTGCCTGCGTCTCGATGAAGATGACAACGTGACCAACACCACCGTCGATTCGACAGTGTGCGACGGTGACACTCGTCCGTTCCGCGGCCCGGCCAACGATGCAGATGTTGAAGCGCTGGTTACATCTGGCACCAATAACGACTTCCGCTTCACGCTTTCGCTTACCGGGGTTGTCAACGGTGCGAACGAGAACGGCGTCACTCCGTTCGATGCTACGGCTCGTTCGTCGTTCTTCAGCAACAGCACCTTTGTCGGCGCGGTCGAAAGCGATCTCACGACAGACTTCGGTGACTGGACCTGCAATTCGTCGATCCTCGACTTCGGCAGCGCCAATGGTGCTTGCACGTCGCTGCCGGTCAACTGATCGCGCCTTTTGATCATCTGGGAGGCGCCGCGATCCTCGCGCGCGCCTCCCGGTTCATCTGTGAGAGTCAAATCGGGCTCACACGGTTTTCAAGACCACGCTAGAAAAGGGGTCTAGCTTTATGTCGACTGGCAAGCGCCTAGCAGGGCTGCTGCTCCTCACTACCTCGCTCACTTTCCCAACCGCGCTCTATGCTCAATCCTCGGACACGGATGATGAAGCGTTGGCGCAAGACGTCGAAGGTGTCGCGGAAGAGGACGAACAAGACGCGCCTGAAATCTCGGTTCCCGGGGGTTCGGGCATTATTGTTACTGGGCGCCGCAATCGCAATCCGGAACGCTCCTCGACGCAGGTGCTCAGCGTCCTTTCTGAAGAAGACATTGCCCGTACGGGCGAAGGCGACATTGCTGGCGCTCTGGGCCGGGTGACCGGGCTTTCGCTGGTTGGCGATGGCCGGGTCTTTGTTCGCGGCTTGGGAGATCGATACTCCTTGGCCTTGCTCAACGGCCTTCCCTTGCCGAGCCCGGAACCGCTGAGCCGCGTTGTTCCGCTTGATATCTTCCCGACCAACGTGATCGCCTCTTCGCTGGTCCAGAAGACCTATTCTGCCAACTATCCCGCCGAGTTTGGCGGCGGTGTGATCAACCTCACGACCAAAGCCGTTCCGGTGGAAGATTTCCTCTCAGTCAGCCTAGGGATGAGCGGCGATACAGAGACGACCTTCGAGAACGGCCTGACCTATTTTGGTTCGGACTGGGACTCCTTTGGTTTCGACAATGGCAACCGTGACGTCCCCTCCAACCTTCAGGCTTTCATCGATAGCGGCGAGCGCATCGGAACGACCCCGATCGAAATCCAGGAGGGTATCGCTGGACAGCTATTTCCAACGAACTTGGTCACGCTTCAACGCATCGACAAGCAGCGACCTAACTTCTCGGGGTCGATCACCGGCGGGCTGTCGTTTGAACTTGGTGATGACACTTTCCTTGGAGTGATCGCGACCGCTTCAATCAAGAATAGCCTGCGCAACCGCTCGGTTCTTTCGCAGAATGGCGGCACAACGCTCGAGGAAGTCCTCCAACAGACGGAGACTTTCATCACCGATGAGAATGTCCTGGTAAACGGCTTGTTGAGCCTTGGCCTAGACACTGGTCCTCACACGATCCGCTGGACCAACCTCTATATTCGCGACACATTGAAGACCGCACGTCTCTCAGAAGGGTTTGACGTCTTCCCGGGCGAGGTCGGCTTTGACTTCATCGACCAGCAGACCGCTTGGTTCGAACGTCAACTGATGGACACGCAACTGGTTGGCGAATTCGAGTTTGGCCGGCTTGGCGTTGATGTTCGCGGCGGCTATGCGCGCACGGACAGAGAGGCGCCGTTCAATACGACCTTCAGCTACACCCGGACCAATCTGAGCGGCAACCAATTCGGCGATCTGTTCGTGGCCTATTTCAACCAGCTTTCCGACGCTGGAATCTCTACCGCCGCGTTCGATGACCTCAAAGAAGAGCTGTGGTTCGGCAGTGTCGATCTGACCTACCAAGTCACTGACAGTTTCGAGCTGATCTTCGGCGGATCCTATTCGGACACTGATCGCCGATCATCGAGCCGTGAGTTCCGTCCCTTCATCTCGCCTGATACCTCCAACCCTGATCTCGCTGGCCTCGATGAGAATGTCGCGATTGCCCTCGGCCTTCGCCGCCCGGGCGACATCATCAATGGGGCGACGCTCGCTGGCTTCAACGTAACTGTGACAGAGGCAACTCCGTTCCCTGTCTTTGACGCAGCGCTGGAGATCGAAGGCTATTACGGCATGTTCCGCTGGCTTGCGACGGATACGATCACGCTCGAAGGCGGACTTCGGTACGAAGACGCCGCGCAGTTTGTGAGCCTCGACCAGACCGTCTTCACGACACCTGTCACCGGCTCGACACCGACTGACCTTCAGAACGACTATCTGCTGCCATCGGGCACGATCACCTGGGAAGCGACGCCTGACTTGCAATTGCGCGCCTCGGCTTCGCAAACCATCGCTCGCCCGCAGTTCCGCGAGCTGGTTGAGCAGAGTTATTTCGATCCGGAATCCAACCGCCGGTTCCGCGGTAACCCGTTCCTTCAGGACAGCGAATTGCTGAACTTCGAAGCTCGCGCGGAATACTATATCGACAACCAGAACCGGGTTAGCATTGCTGGCTTCTTCAAGGAGATTGACAACCCGATCGAGAATTTCCTCTCGCTTGCCTCGGGCCGGATCCAGACAAGCTTTGCCAATGCGCCGTCGGCTGAGCTGCTCGGTGCGGAAGTCGACTTCGTATACGGCATCGATCTCTACAGCCTGGGCGGCAGCTGGTTTGAAACGAAGCAACTTCTGCTTCTTGCAAACTACACCTACACCCAGTCCGAGATTTCGGTGGCCGAGGGCGATATCGCTCCGATCCCTGGCAACCAGAACCAATCGGCGTTCAACCTGTTCGACGACGGCGCTCCGCTGGTCGGGCAGTCCGACCATATTGCCAACGTCTCGATCGGGATTGAGGACACGGAGAAGACCCAGCAGTTCACCTTCCTGTTCAACTACGCCAGCGAGCGTGTGACCCTGCGCGGTGGCTCGCTTCCCGATGTGGTTGAGAATCCTGGTCTGACTGTCGACTTTGTCACCCGCTACGAGATCGATCTGGGCGTTCCGATGGAGTTGAGCTTTGAAGTGCGCAACATCTTCGGTCGCGACAATTTCGAGTTCCAGGAGCTGAACGGCAACCGGGTCGAGATCAACACTTTCGACGTTGGCACCTCCTTCTCAATCGGGGTTTCGGCCGACTTCTGATCGCTCGTCAGCCGACCACGCTGAGCGTGCTGGTCGGCGGCAGAGCCATGCCCATGCCGGTAGGGGCCTTGGGGCGATAATTCGCTTCCAAGGCCCTTATCTCATCCGCGCTCAATTCAAGGTCGAGCGCTGTCACAGCGGCTTCGATATGGTGCGGTTTGGAGGCTCCGATGATGGGCGCGGCGACGGACGGCTTGGTGAAATGCCATGCAAGCGCGAGACTTGCCATGCCCTCCCCCCGCGCTTCAGCCAACTTTGCCAACGCGGTGATCGTCGCGTCATCAGCGGCGTCTTCGGGGTAGATCACCTTGCCAAAGCCATCGGTTTTGCTGCGCACAGTTTCCTCTCCCAAGGGCCGCGCCAGGCGGCCACGCGCAAGCGGGCTCCACGGGATCACTCCGACCCCCTGATCTTCGCACAGCGGAAGCATCTCGCGCTCTTCCTCGCGGTAGAGCAGATTGAGCTGGTTCTGCATCGAGATGAAGCGCGTCCAGCCGTTCGCTCGCGCCACTTCCTGCGCCTTGGCGAATTGCCAAGCATACATCGATGACGCGCCGATATAGCGCGCTTTGCCCGCCTTCACGATGTCATTGAGCGCCTCCATCGTTTCCTCGATAGGGGTCGCATCGTCCCAGCGGTGGATCTGATAAAGATCGATATAGTCCATGCCCAGCCGCGTCAGGCTGTCATCAACCGCCTGCATCAGGCTTTTGCGCGAAAGGCCACCAGTGTTGGGCGTACCGCCGCGCCAAGGGATATAGGCCTTGGTCGCAACAACGATCTCATCGCGTTGGGCCATCTCCTTGAGCAGCTTGCCGGTGATTTCCTCCGAGGTTCCGCCTGAGTAACCATTGGCGGTGTCGAAGAAGTTGATCCCGGCTTCAAGCGCCTGTTTGAAGAAGGGGCGGCTATCCTCCTCACCCAACAGCCAATCGCCATGCCAACCCTTGGACGTATCGCCATAGGTCATGCAGCCGAGGCAGAGGCGCGAGACCTCAAGGCCGGACGTGCCCAAACGGGTGTATTTCATTGCAATTTCCCTTCGCTCTCCAGATGCCCTTTGTAGGACTTTCCCCTCGGGTTTGACACACTTGACACACAGTCCAGAGGCGAAAAACCCTCTTGCCCGCAAACCGCTGGTTTTGACGTCATGACGGAGAGGATTGAGCGGCGGATCATCGGCGCTGTTGTGGCATGCCTGACCGCCTGTAGGAAAGCGATCAGCACAACGGAGCTATGACAAGGTCAGCCCACCATCCACCACCAGCGTCTGCCCCGTCATGTAGGAGCTTAGTGGCGAAGCAAGGAACAGGGCCGCTCCCGCCATCTCCTCCGGCGTTCCGGGACGGCGCATGGGGACAGCGCGCAGCATCATCTCGAGCCGCTCGGGATGCTCCGTCATGATCGAAGTCATTTTGGTGGGAACCAGGCCCGGAGCGATGCCGTTCACGCGGATTCCATCACGCGCCCAAGCCTCTCCCAAAGTCTTCACAAGGCTCGCCGCCCCCGCTTTGGAGGCCGCATAAGCAGGCTGGCCGATCACTGACTGGAACGCGGCAACAGAGCTAACGATGATCATCGTCCCACCCTTGGCTTCAAGTCCGTCCTTGAAGGCGCGTGCGACATCCATGACCGAATTGAGGTTGACGTCGATCACCTGATCCCAACCCTCACGCTCAAACTCCTTTTGACCATAGCGCACGATCCCCTGGCTTTGGATGAGGATATCGACCGGTTCGATTGCTGCCGCCAATGCCGCTGGAGCATCGCGGTCCGTCACATCAAGTTGGCGATAGGTCAGCCCGGTAAAGTCGCTGTCCTCCGCTTCCAGATAATCACCCTCATCGGGCCGCGTGCCCGTGACGATCACCTCGGCCCCCGCTTTGGCAAAGGCGTGCGCAATGCCATTGCCAATCCCGGACGAGCCGCCGATTACGAGCACGCGTTGGCCGGTGAAATCGAGTGGGTTGGTCATTGGTCTATTTGCCTATCGAGCCTCAAGGGCATCTTCTTTTTCAATAGTAGGCGCGAATAGGGTGGCCACGGCTTCCCCAAAACACAAACCAGCGCCCAGCGGTTTCGACAATATCGAGCTGTTCTTCGATTGGAAGAGTGTCAGGCGGAGTTCCAAAGATCCTCCTTAGAAACGAGGGTTTTGAACGATTTTGTATGTTTCCTTTTCGTGCCTCTGCCGCTGCGGACAAAAGAGCGTTCCCGTAATTCACCGCCTCATCGGGCATTCGGTGACTCCAAGCTTCTGAGATCGTCTCGTTCGAAAGGACATGAACACAGGTCTCGAGCCATTTTCCGCGAAAACTCGTTTCGTCAACGCCCTCATAAAGGCCCGCATGCGTGTACTTTGGCAAGCCATCGCATTCTATCAATGATAGTGCATGGTATCCGGAAAACTCAGCTATCGCTTCCTGACGGGTCATGCGATCTGCCATCTGACCCGCGATCCAGTCATCTGCCGATTGATCAAACCCCACGCGTGGCGCACCAAGCGTTTCATAGGCTGGTTCGGAAATCGATTGGAAATGCTCGATCTCCGCGTCTGAAAGCTCTTCATCCGCAAAGAACCGGCGAATCGAAACCTCCCATGCAGCCTCGTGACCGGGTTTTGCTCTACCTTCAACACATAGATCCAAACCCATTTCTCGCTGCTCCTCTTTATTCGCGATCTAGTCTTCACCTAATGTGATCGTCTCCCTAAACAATCGTAAGCACGAGCCGAGCCAAACTGACTTAGCTAGGTTGGAGAGCCGTCACCCCGCTCAAATTTCGCGGCTCACGACTTCCTTCATGATCTCTGACGTGCCGCCATAGATGCGCTGGACGCGGGCGTCGCGCCACAGGCGCGCGATGGCGTATTCGTTCATGTAGCCCGCTCCGCCATGCAGCTGAAGGCAGGCGTCGACCATCTCCCATTGCATCTCGGTGTGCCAGAGTTTGGCGGCGGAGGCTTCTCCGGTGGTCAGTTCTCCGGTCAAGTGGCGCTTGATCGCCCAGTCCAAATGCGCCCAGCCGACTTGGAGCTTGGCTTGCAGGTCGGCGAGCGTGAACTTGGTGTTCTGGAACTGGAAGACGGTGGTGCCGAAGGCCTTGCGGTCCTTGGTGAACTTCACCGCTTCATCAAACGCCCGCTGAGCCCCACCCTGAGCGCTCACAGCGATAGAGAGGCGTTCCTGCGGTAGCTCCTCCATCAGGTGGATGAAGCCCTTGCCCTCGCCACCCAGAATGTTGGTTTTGGGCACGCGGACATCGGCGAAGAACAGTTCTGATGTATCCGCCGAGTGCTGTCCGATCTTATCGAGATTGCGCCCGCGCTCGAAGCCCGGCGTGTCAGCGTCGACGAGTACGAGCGAGGTGCCCTTGGCTCCGGCGCTTGGATCGGTCTTGGCAACGACGATCACCACATCGGCGTTCTGGCCGTTGGTGATGTAGGTCTTGGAGCCGTTGAGGACCAAGTGATTGCCATCCTCGATCGCGGTGGTCTTGATGCCTTGCAGGTCGCTGCCCGTCCCCGGCTCGGTCATCGCGATCGCGGTGATGATGTCACCCGAAACCATGCCGGGGATATACTTGGCCTTCTGCTCCTCTGAACCTAGCCGCTCAAAGTAATTGACCGTGATATCGTTCTGGAGTGTAAAGCCAGCTGAGGAGCCCATATAGGCCAGCTCTTCAGCGAGCACGCAGTTGAAGCCGAAATCCAGCTCCAGACCGCCATTTTCTTCCTTCACCGTAGGGCACAGCATCCCCGCTTCGCCCAGCGCCTTCCACGCCTTGCGCGGAACGATGCCGTCCGCCTCGTGGTCGTCGAGGTATGGCTCCATATGTTCGGAGAAAACCTTGCGGACGGTGTCGCGGAAGGCCTCGTGGTCTTCGTTATAGGCCGTGCGGTGCGCGGTTTGCAGCATTACGGATTGTCTCTCTCAAATTGGTCTCAGTTGCACAGGGCAAATGAGCTGAGAAAGGCCGCGATGTAAAGGGAATGATGGAGGGGGGCCGCGTAACTGGGCGGCGACGATAGCGGGCGCTCGAGCAGTCGCAGCGAATACAGTTGCTCCCAGCATTTTGGCCAAGGTCGAGAGAGTGTCATTCTTGACCCCCTTGTGCGGCAGGTTCTCGTGCCGCAGCGGACCTGTCGAAGGCAGGCACACTGACATTGGATCTTCAAATTAAAATGTGCGTCAAAGAAATAGAAAAGAGTGGCCTGTCCTCTTTTCTATTATCCACACTCAGTATAGGTTGTCTTTTCTCACTATATTGGAACAGTTTACGATGTCAGCTCGAAAGCGGATAAAGAAAGTCAATTCGCGAAGAAAAAGGAATCTGGGGGGCGGAGATGATAGGGTCTTGAAGCGCGGTGGCGCTACCTACGTGCCGGTCCGGTCAAACAAAAAGCAAATGAAATACATCATGAGCAGTTCGCCGGGGGCTGGCTCTGAACAGCTTGCGGTGGCCAAGGTGAAAACGGCCGAAGCAATCTCAAGCTTTCAGCGCCGCACAAAAGCACTGGTCACCCCCAGCGCACAGCGGCTTATCGTGTCACACCTAATGGAGCTTCCCGCAGAAGCCGTCGACAGCGCCGATATTGATAAATTTCTGACTTTTGCACAGCAGGAAAGTCTGAAACGCAGCCGCAACCAGCAGAGATTTGCGATGCGTCCCAGAATTTATCCCGGTGATCTTCAGCGATCTGCTGACGAATACATGCCGATCATCAACTGCAAGTGCTGGCCGACACAATGACAGACGAAGCAGATAAGCACGATATGGTGCTCGCTCACTCGGGACGTGTCGAATTTTTCAAGCACACCCTGACCTTGTCATTGGCGGGACTAGCCGGCTTCGCTGTTCTCTTTATCAATAATGACAACGTACCGAGTGGAACGATTGCTTTTCTCGCCGTTTCTTTGGCAGGGATCTCTATGGTCATTGCCACAACGAGCGCCATGATGGGCCTCTCCTTGTATGGCAACCTGATCTATCGACACGGAATTAAGACCTATGCTGGTGAATTCGAGAAGAGCATGGTCAACCATGCAAGAGCTTGTTTCGTGGCACTACTTGGAGCGGCGGCCGGTGTCATCGGCTATGGAGCAACTTCGCTTTATGCTGGACCGGGAGCTGGCAAAAGCGATGGCGCTAACAACCAGACGATAATCACAGTAGCACACTCAGCTAACGAGGTGCCGGACACGAGTCTCTGCGATCGTCAAGAAAACGTCTGCGAGGCATGTCCTCACAATGGTGAAGATGAACCTGAGCCAGATCCACCTGAGACCGACCACGAACCTTGCTCATGAAAACCGCTGCCAAGCCGTGTGTTAGCCTAGCCTTTAACCGACAAAGGCACGTTCGATTACGAACTGGCCGGGCTTGTTGTTGGCGCCCTCTTCAAAGCCGCGGTTTTCGAGATCGGCGGCGTGATCCTTGATCATGGCCATCGACCCACACAGCATCACCCGGTCATTTTCGGGATCAAATTTCTGAGGACCCTTGCTGTCCTTGAACAGGCGGCCATCATCAATCAGCACCTGAATGCGGTCGGTGGTGTGAAAGTCTTCGCGGGTAACAGTGGGAACATAGATCATGCGCGCACGGTCCTCATCCTCCAGCAGCGGATCGCCTTCGAGTTTGCTCTCAAGCAGCTCGCGATAGGCAAGGTCCGCCACTCGGCGCACCGAATGGACGACGATCACCTCATCAAACATGCCGTAGACTTCGGGATCGCGCACAAGGCTCATAAACGGCGCAAGGCCGGTCCCGGTTGAGAGCATGAACAGTCTTTTGCCCGGCAGCAGAGCATCGGTGACGAGCGTGCCGGTGGGCTTCTTGCCGAGATAGATCGGATCGCCTGGCTTGATGTGTTGGAGCCGCGAGGTCAGAGGGCCGTCTTGAACGATGATGGAAAGGAACTCCAATTCCTCATCATAGCTGGGAGATGCGACCGAATAGGCGCGCAGCAGGGGCTTGCCGTCTTCCTTGGGCAGACCGATCATCACGAACTCGCCCGAGCGGAAGCGGAAGCTTGCCGGGCGCGTCATCTTCAGTGTGAACAATTCTTCGTTCCACTGGTGAACCTCGGTGATCGTCTCGACGCTCATCGCAGCGCTTTCGTTGAACGCGTCGCGCGATGGGATCGGGTTTGCGGTGGTGGTGGCGGTGTCGGTCAAAGTCTTGTGCCTTTAAGAAAATTCATGCTTGCGGGCGTAATCGCGCCCCAGTGTTGGCAGGCCAAATGGAGCTTTTGCGGCGGACCATCAAGGTAGAATAAAGTTTGGGGCGTAAAGCGCGGCTTCCCGCTGATTGTGCTTTACGCCCCTTATCATTGCCCCGGTAAAGCTTGCCTCAGTTCCAGCCCGCCCGGTCAAACACTTCAACTGCCTCGCGCTGATTTTCGCCAATTGCGGCCGCGTTAAGAGTGTCGGGAGTGAATGTCCCCATCTCCTCAAGCGCCGAATTGCCGGTCATGCCGATGGCAGCAGGATATTCGTTGTTGCCGTCCGCGAAATAGCGCTGCGCGCTTTCCGAGGTGAGATATTCGAGGAAGGCAATCGCATTCTCACGGTTCGGAGCATGTTTGGCGACGCCTGCGCCTGAGATGTTCACGTGAGTGCCGTTCGCGCCTTCGCCTTGGTCCGGAAAGATCACGCCGAGCGCATCAAAAATTGCGCGTTGTTCTTCATTTCCGTTGGCAAATCGGGCGAGGTAATAGGAGTTCACCAAAGCAATTCGGCACTCGCCCAAGGCAGTGCTTTCAATCTGCGCAGTGTCATTACCCTGCGGTTCGCGAGCGAAGTTGGCGACCACGCCCTTGGCCCATTCTTCCGCAACTTCTGCGCCGTCATTGGCGATCATGCCGGACAGCAGGGAAATGTTGTAGATATTGCCCGAGGAACGGATGCAGATATCACCGCGCCATTCGGGGTCAGCCAAATCAGCATAGGTGTCGAGCCCTTCGGGCACGCCCGCTTCCTTACTGTAGATGATCACCCGCGCACGGGTTGAAAGACCGTACCACAGCCCCTCTGGATGACGCAGATAGTCCGGCAGACGCTCGTTCAAAACATCGGATTCAACCGCAGACAAGACGCCCGCTTGCTCCGCGCGCCAAAGTCGGCCTGCATCAACAGTGATGAGCAGATCAGCAGGAGAGAATTCTCCTTCGCTCTCCATCCTTTCGATCAGCGCGTCGGCGCCGGATTCGATCCGGTTGACCTTGATGCCGGTCTGCTCGGTAAAGTCCTCATACAGCGCCAGATCGGTGTCGTAATGGCGCGAGGAATATAGGTTCAGCTCACCATTATCCGCCACCTCTTCAGCGCAGGCTGACAGGGTCAAAGCCGCAGCCCCAAGGAGAATCAGTTTCTTCATGGACATACCCTTCAAATCGCTTATTGCGAACCGCTTGCAATAATAAGGAGGCGAAGGCAAGGGCCTATTTGCATGGCGTCTGATCAAAGCGCGATTAAGCGCGCGCGAAGGCGCGAATGCTGCCTTGGCGCGGGATGATGCGGTATTTTGCACCCTCTTCAACTGCGGAAGTGGTCTGGACCATTATCTCCTCGCCGCCAGCGCCAATGACGAGCACGCGGCTGGCTACGCCAAGCGGATGGACGTCGATCACATCAAGACCCTTGGCATCCGGCTCGCAATCGAGCGTCTCGGCATGGATCAGAAGATCGAGCGCGCTTTGTTCAGGGATTTCCCCTGCGACGCAAGAGAGCGGCCAAATGCCGAGCGCGGTGGTCAAGCTATCGCCTGATCGGATCGCCTCAAGCACTTGCGCGCCGCCAAAGATCGAACCGACGCTGGCACTGGCGGGACGCTCGTGCAGGTCTTCAGGCGTCCCAACTTGAACGATACGTCCCGCGTCCATCACTGCGATTTGATCAGCAATATCGAGCGCTTCTTCAGGATCATGCGTCACCATCACCGTCGTCGCACCGCGCTCGCGCAACAAACGCCGACAATCGCGCCGCAGCCGCCGACGCAGCACGATATCTACGCTGGCAAAGGGTTCGTCCATCAACAAAACTTGCGGTCCCGGCGCCATCGCCCGCGCTAGAGCAGCGCGCTGTTGCTGACCGCCGGACAGTTCATGCGGGAAACGCGCGCCAAGCCCTGCCAGCCCGACCCTATCCAGCCATTCTTCAACCGAAGCATCCTCTGACCCATTCATCCCGAAGGCGATATTGTCGGCGATCGTCATATGCGGAAACAGCGCGCCGTCCTGAAAGACGAGCCCAATGGGCCGCGCTTCGGGTGGGGGATTGTGGTTTGGATCAGCGACCAGCTCGCCATCAACATGCACGCTGCCATGTTGGAGTTTGAGCAGACCAGCCGCCAGATTAAGCAAGGTTGACTTTCCGCAGCCAGAAGTCCCAAGCAGGCAAGTGATCTTCCCTGTTGGCGCGGTAAAGGCAATGTCATTGAGCGCCGCCTCCTCGCCATAAGCATGGGCAATATGTCGAAACTCAAGGCTCAAAATCTGGTCCTGTCTGGAACGTGCTGCTGGCCTGCAGACGATATTGGGTGCGCGCAGTGAATGACCAGATGAGCGCCGCTTTGCAACCGGGAAAGACGCAGCAGGGCGGCGTGCGGGCGCGGTTGATCCCCGATGGCTGGACGCTTGGCGCACTAGTGATCGCCGCATTTGCAGCGCTGCCGATCCTTGCGATTGTGGTGAGCGCGCCTGCGGGCGGGTTCGATGCAATCGCGCACCTCGCCAGCACGGTGCTACCCGCCTACGCGATCAACACGGCGTTGCTGATGGTCATGGCGGGCGGGTTGGCGGCTATCGTGGGAACCGGTTGCGCGTGGCTTGTGGCTGCGACGCGCTTTCCGGGCCGACGGGTGTTCGCATGGGCGCTGGTCCTGCCGCTCGCGGTGCCTGCCTACATCGCAGCCTATATCTATGCTGACCTGTTGGATTTCGCTGGCCCAGTGCAAAGCGCTCTGCGCGGCGCGACCGGATGGCAGGCAGCAGACTATGCCTTCCCCCAGATCCGCTCGCTGCCAGGCGGAGCCTTTGTCCTCGGCATTGTGCTCTACCCCTACGTCTACCTCCTCGCCCGCGCCGCTTTCGCAACTCAAAGCGCTCGCCAATTTTCGGCGGCACGTTCGCTCAGAGCTTCACCCCTGCGCGCCTTCTGGAGCGTCGCCTTGCCCACCGCGCGCCCTGCGATTGCAGGCGGGTTGGCGCTCGTGCTGATGGAGACGCTGGCTGATTTCGGCGTCGCTGAGTATTTCGCGATCCCCACTTTCAGCACTGGTATCTTCCGCAGTTGGCTCGCAATGGGGGACAAGCAAGCTGCGCTCAAGCTCGCCGCATTCATGCTGCTTTTCGTCATCGCGCTGATCGTGTGGGAGGCGCGGACGCGAGCGGGTCGGACGTCGAGCAATGACGGCTTGGCGAGCCGCGATGACAAGGAGCTGGTGGAGCTTTCGCCCCTGGGCAAAGCTTTTGCCTTTATCGCGTGCGCTCTACCACTGCTGCTTGGCTTCCTGATCCCTGCTGCGCATCTCGTATCATTGGCGATAACGGACGCCGCCATTGCCTCAGCGTTCAGCCCGTTTGGGAATGTCTGGAGCTTTATCAGCGGCAGTCTGACGCTCGGGCTGGCTGCCTCGGCCCTATGCTGCATCACCGCCTTGGTACTCGCCTTTGCCAAGGCGCGGTCCGATAATCGCCTAGTGCGCGCTGGGATCCGCATTTCGACATTGGGCTATGCGTTGCCAGGAGCCTTGTTGGCGGTGGGCCTCCTTGCGCCATTGGGCGCCTTCGACATCACACTCACAAGATCCTTGCGCGACACTTTTGGCTATTCGGGCGGACTGGTTCTGACAGGCACGAGCATCATCCTCGTTTACGCGCTGGGCGTGCGGTTTCTGACGGTTGCCTACAATTCGGTTGATGGCGGGATGAGCGCGATACCCCCTTCGCTCGACGCTGCAGCACGGTCATTGGGGGCCAAGCCTGCCCGCGTCCTGCGCCAGATCTATATCCCGCTCCTCTCGCCCAGCCTCGCCGCTGCCGCCGCTTTGGTGTTCATCGATACGGTGCGTGAATTGCCCGCGACCTTGATCCTGCGCCCGTTCAACTTGGAGACGCTCGCGACCCGCACCTACCGTCTCGCATCGGATGAACGGCTGGTCGAAGCCTCAATCCCCGCGCTCGTTTTGCTTGCCGCGGGGTTGTTACCTGTTCTGCTGCTGACACGGACTGGGAGCCGGACAGGCAAGCGCTAGGGCCCAATCTGACCCAAATTGCGCAAGTGTCAGGCAAAATTGTCACTTAAGCTTGTCCAATCGGCGTAGAGGGTTCAAAAGGAAAGGGATATGGCCCGTTTTCCTTTCTCAGCCATCGTCGGGCAGGACGAGATGAAGCAAGCGCTGCTGATTGCGGCGGTTGATCCGAGTGTTGGTGGAGTCATGGTCTTTGGCGACCGTGGAACGGGCAAAAGCACCGCCGCGCGCGCGCTGGCAGGGTTGCTCCCTCCGATCACCGCGCATTTGAACTGTCCCTATGGCGGCTCAAAGGAAGACGCGGCGCACTATCCCGAAATCTGCGGCGGCGGACCTTTGCGTAAACGCCCGGTCCCTTTTGTCGACATGCCCCTCGGCGCGACCGAGGACCGGGTGATTGGCTCGCTCGACCTCGAACGCGCTTTACGCTCGGGAGAAAAGGGGTTTGAGCCGGGCCTTCTCGCCAAGGCGCATCGCGGTTTCCTTTATATCGACGAGATCAATCTGCTTGAGGATCATCTTGTCGACCTGCTGCTCGACGTTGCGGCTTCGGGTGAGAACGTGGTCGAGCGCGAAGGGCTTTCCGTGCGCCACCCTGCCCGCTTCGTTCTGATTGGCAGCGGCAACCCGGAAGAAGGCGAGCTGCGCCCGCAATTGCTCGACCGCTTTGGACTCTCGGTTGATGTGCGCACGCCCGAAGATATCGAAACCCGGGTCGAGATCATGCGCTTAGTTGCCGCGAACGAGCGGGACCCGGAAGGTTTTGCGGCAAAATGGGCGGACGAAGACGCGAAGATCCTCAAACAGATTGCGCGCGGCAAGACGAAGCTTGCCAAGCTTGAGCCTGGCGAAGACGTGCTCACCGATGCGGCACATCTGTGCATGGCCGTAGGCGCCGATGGCCTTCGCGGAGAGCTGACACTGATGCGAGCAGCGCGGGCTCTTGCGGCGCTCAAGGGAGCGCGCTCGGTCAAGCGTGAGCATCTGATCGCTGTTGCTCCCTCAGCCTTGCGCCACCGGCTGCGGCGCGATGTGCTCGATGAGACCGGATCGACCGTGCGGATCACCCGCGCGATTGACGAGCTGTTCGGGTGAGTGGGGACCCAACAGACCCACTTCACCCCGACCCGCTTTGGCAGGCGGTCCTAGCTGCCCGGCTCTTTACTCTTTCGCCCACTCGGTTCGGAGGAATGGTGCTGCGAGGTGCCTCTCCAGCGCGCGATGCTCTGGTCGAGGCTCTTTCGCAGACCCTGCCCTGCCGCCGCCTGCCCGGCCATGTCGATGATGATCGATTGCTTGGCGGGATCGACATTGCCGCGAGTCTGGCGGCTGGCAAACCGGTTGAAAGCCGCGGGATTCTGACCGAGGCGGAAGGCGGCGTATTGATCGTTCCGATGGCGGAGCGGATGGATGAAGGCATTGCCGGCCGACTCGCGCAAGCGCTTGATGCGAAGCGGATCGCTTTGGTCCTGCTCGATGACGGGATCGATCCCGAAGACGCGCCTCCAGCGCCCTTGATGGAGCGCCTCGCCTTCCTTTGCGACCTCAGCGCCTCGCGCGAATGGCGTGGGGTCGAGGTCGAAGCGCCGAACGAAGTATCGCGCCCTGACCCGCTCGATGACGACGCGCTGGCCAGCCTTGCTGCTACCGCTGCTGCTCTTGGCGTGCATTCGGTGCGCGCGCTGCTGCATGCGAGCGAGGCGGCACTGGCCCATGCTCAGACCAGCGGACGCAAGAGCGCCACCCGCGCGGATCTGGAAGCAGGGGTTCGATTGACCCTCGCCCCGCGCGCGACGCAATTGCCGCCGCCTCCAGACGAAGAGCCACCGCAAGATGAACCGCCTCCCCCGCCGCCAGACAGTGCTGACAAGCCCGATGACAGCGACATGCCTTCGCCCGAGGAACTGCAAGAGCTGCTGGTCGAGGCTGCTGCCGCTTCGATCCCGCGCGATCTGCTCGAGCAGCTGGCAAAAGGCAATGCTCCGAGACGCGGCGCAAGCGGGACGGGGCAAAAGCGCAAATCAGGCCTGCGAGGCAAACCCCTGGGCGCGCGTCCGGGCATGCCAAGGGGCGGTGCGCGGCTTGCGCTGATCGACACTCTAAGAGCCGCGGTACCGTGGCAGGAAGTGCGCCGAAAAGAGCTGGGGCGGGAGGCTGGGTCCGATCCGGATGCGCCGATCCTCATGCGCAAAGACGATCTGCGCGTCCGCCGCTATGATGAGAAAGCCGCACGCGTCACGATCTTCGCGGTTGATGCCAGCGGTTCGGCGGCAGCCGCGCGGCTAGCCGAAGCCAAAGGCGCGGTTGAGCTGATGCTCGCGCAGGCCTATGTCACGCGCTCCGAAGTCGCGCTGATCGCTTTCAGAGGCGAAAGCGCCGCACTGTTGCTGCCACCAACCCGCTCGCTGACCCGCGCCCGGCGAGCTCTCGCCGAACTGCCGGGAGGCGGCGGCACTCCGCTTGCCATGGGCCTCAGTGCCGCCCGCGAGGTCGCGCAGGCGACGATAAGCCGGGGGCGCACGCCCAGCCTGGTGGTTCTGACCGATGGCCGCGCCAATCTTGACGCCGAAGGCCAACCCGGACGCAAACAGGCAGGCGAAGATGCCGAGGCCGCGGCCAAAGCGATTGCCCGAGCCGGGATCGATGCTCTTGTGGTCGATATCTCTGCGCGCCCGGGGCGAGAGGGGCAGGAGCTCGCAAATGCGATGATGGCCCGTTATCTTGCTCTGCCGCGCGCCGATGCCAAGGCGCTCCACGCGGCGATATCTGACAATGCGCGAGAGCCGGCATGAGCAGGCCGCTCGACTGGAACCGCGAAGGACGCATCTGGCCAAATCGCGACGCATCAAGCTTTGTCAAAATTGGACCCGCGCGATGGCACCTTCAACGATTTGGGGACGTAGGCTCTCCAAAGGTCCTGCTCCTTCACGGCACCGGAGCCTCGGTCCATTCCTGGCGCGATCTGGCTCCGGCTCTGGCGAATGAATTTGAACTTCTAGCCTGCGATTTGCCAAGGCACGGTTTCACGCAGGGCCATCCGCCCGAAGCAACTTCGCTCGTTCGCATGGCGAGCGCTGTCCAGAATTTGCTCGAGGATCAGGCGTTTCAACCCGACCTCATCGCGGGTCATTCGGCAGGTGCGGCGCTGGCGCTCCAAATCGCGCTCGATCACCATTTCAGAGGGCCGATTGTGGGGCTGAACTCGGCGCTGAGACCCTTCCCCGGGCCGGCCGCACAAATCTTTCCCGCGATTGCCAAAGTGCTGTTCGTGAACCCCTTCGTCCCGCGCATCTTCTCAGCCGCAGCGAGCTTCGGGTCAGAAGGTGAGCGGTTCATCGCCCGCTCAACAAATTCAGAAATCGATCCCGTTGGACTGGCTTGTTACAGCGCGCTGCTCAAGAATTCGCAGCACACCAAAGGCGCGCTGGCGATGATGGCCAATTGGGACTTGCCGACGCTGCGGACCCGAATGCATGCGATCACCAATCCGATCCTGCTGCTTCATTCCGATGGTGACACTACCATCCCGCTCGAATGGGCGCAGCAAGCGCATGGGTGGCTGCCGACATCGCGGCTTGAAACCTTGCCTGCGCTTGGCCATCTCGCGCATGAAGAGGCGCCAGATGCGGTGGCAAAGCTGATCGCCGCCTTCGCTGAGGAGAAGCTGGAGTCACAAGAAGGAGCTGACGCATAATGGAGGTCTTCACCGAAAACTTCGGCTGGATCGAAATCGCGCTGTTTTACGGCATCGCCATCGGAGTGGCCTTTTGGCAATGGGCCAAGATGCGCCGCGAAGTGCGAGAGATGCGCGCTGAACGGCTCGAACGCGAAGCGCGCGAGGCAGCGCAGAAAGAGCAAGCCGGAAAGGCGGATGAAGCCGGCTAAACGGCCCTTCTAGGCATTCGGAACGGCAGCATGAACTGCACCACACCGCTGTCAAAGCGCCGCATATCGAGGCTTTCTTGCACCGCAACCACCTCTTCACCGTAGAGCTTCGTCGCAAGCTCTGAGCGCGCGTAAAACGGCGTGTCCTCCCATGTCCGGCGCACTTTTGCCTTGCCAATCTCGGACCGTGTGCTGCGTTCGATCCGCCAGCTGCTCTTGGGCAGCGGGGCCATCGGAGGCAGGTCCACTTCCATCGGAACCGCCTCGGCATCAAAGCGGATCGCGCTGGCAAAGACCGAGCCGTCTCCACGCTCGCCTTCGTAGCAGACAACCGCACCGCGTTTCATATGCGCGCGCGACCAATGCCAAGTGTTGAAGCCTTTCTCCAACGGCTCACGCCCGCGATTATGGTCGAAATAGCCCATGCCGCTCCACGAGAGGCCCGGTTCCTTCATTTCAACCTCAATCCGTGCGCGAGGAGCCATGCAGTGCCAAATGTGATTTTGCGCCGGATCGAGCGCGAAACTCGCTCGATTCAGCGCCTCCGGATAGACCTTCACCCTGCCTGCCACACGGCGGTGGATGGGATTGAACAGCCGCGTGTCGCGCTCCTCAATCTCAATCGTCAGCGCATCGCCATCCCAGATGACCGAGCTTGCCCCAATGGTCAGGTCATGGGCGCCGCGTGTCACATCGCCGCGGGGTCGCTCGTGCATGACCCAGCGGCGCTGCGGTCCATACATCGCGACATTGAGCGAGCAGTGATCCATAGGGTCGCCGCGCCCCGATTTCTTGTAATAGGGTGAGAATACTGAGCCTAGGAAGGCGATGATGGTCAGCCCGTGGCGCCCGTCCGCGCTGATGGCATCGACGTACCACCAAGCATAGCCACCCGGCTCGACCTCTCTATCAAAGCGTGGTCCGCTTCCAGTGTCCTCGCCGCGAGCAGCCCGGACAAGGCGGCCATCGGGACCCCCGCGGAAGGGTGCGTCGCCCCGCCCGCGCAATATAGGCCCTTCATTCGCGTCCTCGGCCCTTGCCGCTGAAAGGACGCTGCCGAGCCGTGTGACGCTCTGCCATAAAGAGCCCCGCCTGTTGCCGGGAACAGCCGCTCCCACTCGTCCGGCGTCGCCAGTTGGTGCGGCATGTCCGCTTCCAGCGTGAGCCCGCATCGCTCGAGCGCCCGTTTCATCTGAGCTGTGCATTGGGCAGTCTCCTCGTCAGTGTAGGAATGGGTGTCGCCGTCAGCCGGAGCATTGACGATGATTTGAACGCGCTCGCGGTCGTGATCTCCGCGCGTAATATTTGCACCGGCTTCACGTGCAGAGCGGTCCATGGCGCAGATATAGACGGTGGGTTCAGAGGGGCTTTGACCACCTGCAATCTCATCAAATTCGCGTTTGTAATCGCGCGAGAAAAAGACGTTGTGGTGCGACAGGTCGAAGCCGGATGTGTTCGTATGCGCGAACCAGACATTGGCGGAGAGCGATCTTTTGACAGGTGGTAGAGGTTTGACCGCGCGGGTCGCTGGCTCGCCAAATCGCCCGGTGGCAATCGCATTGGGATCGCCGTTGCAGATCACAGCATCCGCCGGGATCTCCTCGCCCGTAGTGAGCGCAACGCCGCTCGCCTTGCCCGCTTTGTCAGTAAGTATGTGAGAGACCTTTTCGCCCATGCGGTACCGTGCAGATTTGCTCTCACCCAGCGCCTTCAACGCCTTGGCAAGCGCATTGATACCGCCTTCGATCAGCCAAACGCCGGTGGCCTCTACATGCGCGATCAACATCAAGGTCGCTGGCGCTGCAAAGGGCGAGGAACCGCAATAGGTCGCATAGCGGCCAAACAGTTGGCGCAGGCGAGGATCGGGGTAGAAACCGCCCAACGCCGTCCACATGCTTTGATGGGGACGCATGGCGAGGAAGTCGTGGACGCGCCAAAACCCAATCCGCCACAGCAGCGGAAGCGGCGTCGAGACATCGTCCCCGCGCATCATCGGCTTATCGAGAATGTCGTGCATTCGCCGCGTCGTACGGCGGAACTCGCGATAAAGCCGTGCCGCCTCGGCGCCAGCAAAGTCGCCAATCGCATCCTCGCTGCGGATCGGGTCTGCATAAAGGTCGAGATGCTCGCGATCGCTCCAAGCATGGCGAGCGATCACTTCGCTCCGGCTTAGATTGACATAATCATCAAGCCGCGCGCCGCATTCGTGGAAAATACCATCGAAGACATCGCGCATGGTGAACACAGTGGGGCCGGCGTCGATCGCTTGACCGTCGACCAAAACGCGCCGCGCCTTGCCGCCGACTTCGGCCTCTTTCTCTAGGACCGTCACATCATAGCCGCGCGCAGCAAGCTGGGCAGCGCTGGCAAGCCCGCCCATTCCTGCTCCGATTATCACGACGTGCTGGCTCATCTGCCCAAACGTGTCCTCGCCCTCCCCATCTGCGCCCTAGAACCCGAGGTAATTCCTCCGAGTCCCGACAATATGATTGACGCAAGACTAGCATGTGTCCAATCATTTGGACATATGCAGTGTAATATTCATTATTCATATCATGATTGAGGGAGACAAGTTTCCTTGGCGCGTGCGATTTGCAGCGCGGCGCAACCGGCTGTTTGCGAGCCCCCGCTTCCAATATTGGGCAGCCAAGCTCCCGCTGATCAATCTCATCGCTCGAACCCGGGCGCGCGAGGCTTTCGATGTGCTCGCAGGCTTCTCCTACTCACAGATCCTGCGCGCCTATGTGGAGAGCGGGTTGTTCGATATTCTTGAAAGCGGCCCGCATCGCCATGCAGTGGTCGCGGACAAGGTGGAGTTGAGCGAGGAAGCTACGCTTACGCTGCTTAGAGCGGGGCGCGCGCTGCGCCTGTCCGAAGAGCCGGCACCTGACCATTGGATGCTTGGCGAGCAAGGCGCGGTGCTTGCAGCTGACAAGGGCGCACAGGCAATGGTCCGCCATCACCGCTTGCTCTATGCCGATCTTGCTGACCCTATGGAGCTTCTGCGCCGCAACCGTAAGGAGCCGACCGCGCTGTCTCGCTATTGGTCCTATGCTGGCGCTCTGCACGGGGCCGCCGAGCGCGGTGAGGACACCGCCGAGTACTCGGAACTTATGGCGACATCGCAGCACTTTGTGGCCGACCAGGTGCTGGCCAGCTTCCGCTTCCCTGCCAATGCAAAGCTGCTCGATGTCGGCGGCGGTCATGGCGCGTTTCTGACCCGGATGGGAGAAGCCAATCCCGGACTTCATCTTGGTCTGTTCGATCTACCCGAGGTCGTTGAACAAGGTGCGGAAATCCTCCGCTCCCGCTTTGGCGGAAACAGAGTGTCCGCACATCCCGGCAACTTCTTCGAAAGCGATATCCCCAGCGGATATGACATCGTCAGCCTCGTGCGGATCCTCCATGATCACGACGACGAGCCCGCTGGCAGATTGCTGGCCAATATCCGCAAAAGCCTGAAGCCCGGCGCGCGACTGCTTATCGCCGAACCGATGGCTCAGGCGCGCGGTGCGGAAGGCATGGGAGAGGCCTTCTTCGGCATGTATTTGTGGGCCATGGGCTCGGGCCGCCCTCGCAGTGCAGCAACGATCGCTGAAATGGCCAAAGCCGCGGGATTTTCGCGCACTCAGTTCATCGCAACACCGCAACCGATCAACGCCAGCCTCATAATTGCACATACCTGACAGCGATTAGTGTCTGCTTAAGTTGACACTTGTAAGTGTAAGGCGTAGCAAACTCCTGAGAGAAAGTATCTCTTGCCATAGGGGCGAGTCGTAGGGATCCGACTTTACCGCTTGAAAAAGGGGAATTGAGAGGGCCATGCACACACGTGCCGTGATACTTGAGGGACCAGAGCGCCTAGCGCTTCGGACGCTTGAGCTGAATCCGGTTGGCGTGGACGATGTCCTTGTCGAAATCGCCTGGAGCGGGATCAGCACAGGAACCGAAAAACTGCTGTGGAGCGGCGCAATGCCGGACTTCCCTGGCATGGGCTATCCGCTGGTCCCGGGATATGAGTCTGTCGGACGCATTGTCGATGCCGGTGCCAATATGCGCGCGCGTCTTGGTGAATGGGTATTCGTTCCGGGCTCTAACGCCTTTAACGGCGCGCGCGGTCTGTTCGGCGGAACCGCCAGCCGCGTCGTGCTCCCATCGGTCCGCGCGCTCGCAGTTCCGGAGAAATTAGGTTCCGATGGCGTACTCTGCGCTCTCGCTGCGACCGCACTTCACGCAATAAATGGCGGTACCCCTCCAGACCTAATTATCGGCCACGGCGTCCTTGGGCGTCTGCTCGCTCGATTGACTATCGCCTCGGGCGCACCGGCCCCAACCGTTTGGGAACAGAGCGATGGGCGCCGCATGGCGCTCGATGGCTCAGACCTCAATTACACCGTGACCACGGCGGAGAATGATCCGCGTACAGATTACAGCTCGATCTATGATGCGAGCGGTGATGCTGGCCTTTTCGACACGCTGATCGGACGGCTTGCCAAAGGCGGAGAGGTTGTCCTGGCTGGCTTCTATTCCGAGCGGATCAATTTCGCCTTTGCTCCTGCCTTCATGAAAGAAGCGCGGCTGCGCGTCGCGGCGGAATGGCAGCCAGACGATCTCGCCCAAATGCACACGATGCTGCGCGATGGGCTGCTTAACCTGTCAGGTTTGATTTCGGATCACAGCCCGGCAGAGCGCGCGAGCGAAGCCTATCCCAAGGCCTTCAGCAACCCCGATTGCCTTAAAATGGTCCTCGACTGGAGCGGCACTGAATGACGATGTTGGAAGAACAAGCCCAGGCGCTGCGCGACGAAGCCGCGCAAGACCCCGATCCGGTTCACACCGGAGAGGCAAAGAGCGAGACGCAGGTCATCGCGATCTACGGCAAAGGCGGCTCGGGCAAGAGCTTTGCGCTCTCTAACCTCAGCTACATGATGGCTCAGCAGGGCAAGCGGGTTCTGCTGATCGGCTGCGATCCGAAAAGCGACACGACCAGCCTGCTGTTCGGCGGCAAGAGCTGCCCGACCATCATTGAAACCTCGTCGAAAAAGAAACTCGCGGGCGAAGAAGTCACGATCGAAGACGTGTGCTTCCAGCGCGACGGTGTTTTTGCGATGGAGCTTGGCGGCCCAGAAGTCGGTCGCGGCTGCGGCGGACGCGGGATCATTCATGGCTTTGAGCTGCTAGAAAAGCTTGGCTTCCACGAATGGGGCTTTGACTACGTCCTCTTGGACTTCCTTGGAGACGTGGTGTGCGGCGGGTTTGGTCTGCCGATCGCGCGCGACATGTGCCAAAAAGTGATCGTTGTCGGCTCGAACGACCTCCAGTCGCTCTATGTCGCCAACAATGTTTGCCATGCGGTCGAGTACTTCCGCAAAATGGGCGGCAATGTCGGCGTCGCCGGCATGATCGTGAACAAGGATGACGGCACAGGCGAAGCACAGGCTTTCGCAAAAGCCGTTGATATTCCAGTGCTCACTGCAATTCCTGCGGACGAAGATATTCGCCGCAAGAGCGCCAATTACCAAATTATCGGAAAGCCGGGCGGCGAATGGGGCGGTCTCTTTGAAGAGCTCGCCAAAAACGTCGCTGAGGCCCCGCCGCGCCAACCCTCTCCACTCGACCAGGATGGCCTCCTCGACCTGTTCAGCCCGGAAGATACGGGCGGGAACGTCGAGCTGATCCCAGCCACCCAGGCCGATATGCGCGGCGGAATCTTCGAAGAGAAGCCGTCGCTTGAAGTGATCTATGACGAGGTCTGAGCCTGACTGAATTGCCCGCCTCGAACGCGAAACGCGCACCTGACACCCTCGACATGGGTGGCGGCGCTGCTGTGTCTGGTGCAGGCGTGTGCTCGAGCAACGAGACAATGCGGGAGGCCGCGCGCCAAGCAGGCAAGAGCGATGTGCTCGACCAATATGCCGCAGACTACCCAGTCGACCCGGCAAAGGGCCCTCACGACCAACCGCAAAGCATGTGCCCCGCTTTTGGCAGCCTGCGCGTGGGTTTAAGAATGCGGCGCACGGCGACGGTGCTCTCTGGCAGCGCATGCTGTGTCTATGGCCTGACCTTCACTTCGCATTTCTACGGTGCGCGGCGGACAGTTGGCTATGTGCCCTTCTCTTCCGAAACGCTTGTCACCGGCAAGCTGTTTGAGGACATCAAGGAAGCGGTCGAGGATCTCGCTGATCCAGAGCATTACGACGCGATCGTCGTTACCAATCTGTGCGTTCCGACCGCCAGCGGCGTTCCGCTGCGGCTGCTCAAGAAGCAGATTAACGGCGTGCGGATCATTGGGATCGACGTTCCCGGATTTGGCATTCCCACTCACGCAGAGGCGAAAGACGTCCTCGCCGGCGCCATGCTGCAATATGCGCGCGAAGAGGTGATGGAAGGCCCCGTTGCCGCTCCCGAAGGACAAGCCGCACGCGAAGCTGATGGCCGCCCGAGCGTGACTTTGCTCGGTGAGATGTTTCCGGCCGATCCGGTAGTGATCGGACAAATGCTTGAGCCACTTGGCCTTGCAACCGGGCCAGTCGTCCCCACCCGCGAATGGCGCGAGCTCTACTCTGCGCTTGATTGCGGCGCAGTCGCGGCGATCCACCCGTTTTACACTGCAAGCATTCGCGAATTCGAAGCAGCAGGGCGTCCAATTATCGGCTCCGCTCCTGTTGGCGCGGATGGCACGGCGGCGTGGCTGCAGAGCATCGGTGAGACCTTCGCTCTGCCCCAGCAGCAAGTCGATGGCGTCAAGAACGCCATGATCGGCGCATGCACCGGCGCGCTCTCGCAAATGCCCATCAAGGGCCGGATCACGGTGTCGGGCTATGAAGGCTCCGAATTGCTCGTCGCCCGCCTGCTGGTCGAGAGCGGCGCAGATGTCCGCTATGTCGGCAGCGCCTGCCCGCGCACGAAGTGGTCAGATGCCGATCGCGAATGGCTTGAGGCCAAAGGCGTGCACGTCAATTTCCGCGCGAGCCTTGAGGACGACATCTCTGCGGTGGAAGAATTCCAGCCCGACCTCGCAATTGGCACCACTCCGGTGGTCCAACACGCCAAGGCGAAGGCAATTCCAGCGCTCTACTTCACCAATCTGATTTCGGCCCGTCCTTTGATGGGGCCGGCAGGGGCAGGCAGCCTTGCCCAAGTCGTCAATGCCGCGATGGGCAACAAGGAACGCTTCGACACAATGCGTGCCTTCTTCAAAGGCGTTGGCGATGCGCATACTGCTGGCGTGTGGGAGGACACTCCCGTCGACCGCCCCAAATTCCGCAAGAAATATGCAGCCTTGAACGAAGCGGCGCGCAAAGCGTCGGAGGCGGTGGGCACATGACCTTGGTTCTCGATCACGACAGGGCCGGCGGCTATTGGGGGGCGACTTACGTCTTCACCGCGGTCAAAGGCCTGCAGGTTATCATCGACGGACCGGTTGGGTGTGAGAACCTGCCGGTGACCAGCGTTTTGCATTACACCGACGCGCTGCCTCCGCACGAATTGCCCATCGTTGTGACCGGGCTTGGCGAAGAAGAGCTCGGCAAGACCGGCACCGAAGGCGCGATGAAGCGCGCCTGGGAAACGCTTGACCCAGAGCTCCCTGCAGTGGTGGTCACAGGCTCAATCGCTGAGATGATCGGCGGCGGCGTCACACCCGAAGGCACGAACATCAAACGCTTCCTGCCGCGCACGATCGACGAAGATCAATGGCAAAGCGCCGACCGCGCGCTCACCTGGCTGTGGACCGAATTCGGACCCAAGAAAACGCCCAAAGTTAAAGAGCGCAAGGAGGGCGAAAAGCCGGTCGTCAACATCATTGGACCCTCCTACGGCATGTTCAACATGCCATCGGACCTGGCGGAGATCCGCCGCTTGATCGAAGGGATTGGAGCCGAAGTTGGCGTGGTCTTCCCGCTGGGCTGCCACCTGGCTGACATCCGCAAGCTCGGCACAGCTGATGCCAATGTGTGCATGTATCGCGAGTTTGGACGCCATCTGTGCGAGACGCTGGAACGGCCCTATTTCCAGGCTCCGGTTGGCCTTTCTTCGACCACCAAGTTTCTGCGCGCGCTAGGCGAAGAGCTAGGTCTCGATCCAGAACCTTTCATCGAGCGCGAGAAGCACACGACGATCAAGCCGCTGTGGGATCTGTGGCGCTCGGTAACTCAGGATTTCTTCGGCACTGCGAGCTTTGGCATCGTTGCGAACGCCACCTATGCGCGCGGCATCCGACACTTCCTCGAAGAAGATATGGGCCTGCCCTGCGCCTTCGCATTCTCACGCGAGGCGGGTGTAAAACCCAAGAACGAAGACGTTCGCGAAGCGATCCATACCACGCCGCCGCTGGTCTTGTTCGGCAGCTATAATGAGCGGATGTACATGGCTGAGAATAAGGGGGTTGGTCACGGTCCCCAAGGTCAGTTCATTCCTGCCAGTTTCCCGGGCGCGGCAATCCGGCGCCACACCGGAACACCCTTCATGGGCTATTCGGGCGCGACCTATTTGGTGCAGGAAGTGTGCAATGCGCTGTTCGATGCGCTGTTCCATATTCTGCCGCTCGGCGCTGACATGGACAAGGGTGAGGCCACTCCGACCCGGCTCGAAGCGGCGCTTTCCTGGGACACCGATGCAAAGTCCAAGCTTGATGAGCTGGTCGAGAAGCAGCCGGTGCTCGTCCGTATTTCCGCCGCCAAACGCATGCGCGACGCCGCCGAACGGCACGCACGGCGCAGCGGCGCCACAACAGTTTCTGCAGACTGCCTGGCAGAGGCGTTGCTTGAAGGAGAGAGCGTGTGACTTCTTCTCTCCCGATCAGCGCTGCACAGCAGTCACGAGTTTTGCCTGACCGGTTCGGGCATCCGCAATCCACGTGGGGGATCACGCGCGGATACCGTCGGGGACAATTCCGTCCCCGCTCCAAAGTAAACGAATGGAGATACTACAATGGCAGATGGTGATCGCCCCAGCGTGGGGACGTATCTGACCGACGAAGAAGCAAAAGAGATCCATGGCGCGTTCATGGGCACCTTTGGCCTCTATGTCGTCATCGCGCTCGTCGCGCACCTTTTGATGTGGGCCTACAAGCCTTGGTTCCACCTACCCTGGGGCCAGTGATCGCCTGACTACCGACCAATTTGGTCGTTTTCAGCGCAATTCACTAATCCAATAAGGAATTGAGAATGTACAAGATTTGGCATCACTTCGACATTCGTCGGACTCTGGTCGCACTTCACGTGGGACTGGCTGTTCTGGCGTTCACGATCCACTTCATCCTGCTCAGCACGGAGAGGTATAACTGGCTCGCCGGCACCTAAGCCAAGCCAGTTAATCGTGAAATAATGCGATAGGGGGCAGGTTCGCCTGCCTGCCTCCTAATGCATCGATCCGAAACGACAGAAACCCGCCCTTCGAGGTGGGAAGGATGGACCTATGGCGCTCCTAAGTTTCGAGCGGAAATACCGCGTGCGCGGTGGCACTATAATCGGCGGAGACCTATTCGATTTCTGGATAGGCCCGTTTTATGTCGGGTTCTTCGGTGTAACAACGGCAGTCAGCGCCCTTTTGGGCACCATGCTGATATTCGCTGCCGCAGCCCAAGGACCGACGCTCAACCCATGGCTAATCGATATTCAGCCACCATCAATTGAGGCCGGGTTGGCACTCATGCCCCTGAATGAAGGCGGGTATCACCAGATCATAACTCTGTGTGCGACCGTCGCCTTCCTGTCATGGGTGATGAGACAAGCAGAGATATCCCGCAAACTGGGCATGAATTATCATGTCCCGGTCGCATTTAGCGTCGCGGTGTTTGCCTTCATAACCTTGAATATCATCCGTCCCGTGTGGATGGGTGCATGGGGACACTCATTCCCATACGGCATCTGGACCCACTTGGACTGGGTCTCGTACACCGGATACAATTATGTGAATTTCCACTATAATCCGGTGCACATGCTGGCGATTGCGTTCTTCTTCACGAACTGTCTCGCACTGGCTCTGCATGGTGGCCTTGTCCTTTCTGCAGTCAACACCGGAAAAGGCAACGAGGTTCGCTCACCCGAATATGAGGACACCTATTTCCGTGACTTCATTGGATATTCGGTCGGCACCCTGGGCATTCACCGGGTGGGTCTTTTCCTAGCACTCAACGCTGCATTCTGGAGCGCGATCTGCATCGTGATCTCGGGCACGTTGTATGCCGGTAGCTGGATTGAGTTCTGGGAATTCTGGCGCAAGATCCCAATTTGGGCAGGAGGTCCGATCTGATGGCTACGTATCAAAACATCTTTACGCAGATCCAGGTCAAGGCTGAGCCGGAGATGGGGGTTCCTCTGCCGGCTACCGATGAAGAGCGGATACCGGTCACCGGCTATTCCTATTGGCTGGGTAAGTTTGGCCAGGCTCAGCTCGGTCCGATCTATCTCGGTTGGCTGGGTATGATCAGCATCGTGTTTGGCTTTGCGGCCTTCATGATCATTGGTCTCAATTTTTGGGCCGAGGCTGGTTGGAGCCCGCAAACCTTCATGCGCGAGCTTTTCTGGCTTTCGCTGGATCCTCCAGGGCCTGAATATGGCTTCAGCCCGTTTGTGCCGCTGAATGAAGGAGGCTGGTTCATTATGACCGGCGCATTCCTGACGATCTCAGTGCTGTGCTGGTGGGTGCGGACCTATATGCGAGCAAAGTCGCTTGGCATGGGCATGCATATTCCATGGGCATTTGCCTCGGCCATCTGGCTCTTCCTCGTGCTTGGCTTCATCCGCCCACTACTGCTCCAGGACTGGTCGCAGGCCGTGCCCTATGGCATCTTTAGCCACCTTGATTGGACGAACAATTTCTCGCTGATTTACGGGAACTTGTTCTATAATCCGTTCCACGCGCTCTCAATCGTGTTCCTTTATGGCTCAGCAGTGCTGTTCGCCATGCACGGCGCTACGATCCTTGCAACGGGCCGTTATGGGGCAGAGCGCGAGATCGAGCAGATCACGGACCGCGGCACCGCTGCGGAACGTGGAGCATTGTTCTGGCGCTGGACGATGGGCTTCAACGCCACCATCGAATCGATCCACCGCTGGGCGTGGTGGTTCGCAGTTCTCACGACCTTGACGGGTGGGATCGGCATTCTGCTGACCGGCACAGTGGTCGACAATTGGTACCTGTGGGCACAGGAGCATCACTACGCTCCGATGTGAGGGGCTGATGCAAGTGTAAGGCGAATACACGCCCTAAATAGGTCTATTTATCCAAGAGGCCCGGCTGCGCTGAGAAGTGCGGCCGGGCTTTTTGGTTCTTTTAGGTCAAAGCAAATCGGGGAGTGCCAGCCGCTGGAAGACCATCTGCGGGTGGAGAGCTACCGCCTTCGATAGATCATGCAAGAGCGAGCAACCAGTCTCGCTGAAGTTGCGTATCCGGCACAGGAAGCCCACGGGCGCTCGCAATCTTGCGTAGGGCCTCTTTGGGGTCTTGGCCGAGAAGGATCAGAACTGCAGCGGCTATTGTTGAAGAACGACCAATGCCCGCCCGACAGTGGATGAGTACCGATTGGTGCCCCTCGCCAAGCTCTTTGGCCAATGCGATTGCGGCGCACCTGTCTTCGGGTATGCCTCGATCTGGAATGGGGAAAGACGTGAAGGTCATACCTTCTCCTCTGCACGCGGATGATTCCGGATGAAGGTCCAGTTTTTCAATTTCGTCTTGTTCGAGTAGGCTTACGACGTGCTGAACCCCTGAACGCACCCAATGAGCAATCTCGTCTTCGAGCCAATCGCCTGACCGTGGCCGTGCTGCTATGGCGAGTTGCACGCCAAGTTCGTTCTCAATCCAATGAATGTCTGTGAACATGCGGCGGCAATACTTTCAATTACTAAGGGTTGGCCAACGTCCTCGGTTGTGGTGCAGGAAGACCATCAGCTCTCAGCGCTGTCACTTGGGCAACCGCCCCCGCAGATCCATCAGATGCAGCGGTAGGGACAGCGCCAGCAGCAGCGCCACCCATTCCCAGCCCGCGCCCACCAAAGCGGCTCTCAGCGCCAGCACGATGAAGACCGCCGGACCGACCAGGCCGAGGATGCGTATCCAACTCCAGCCGCGCGCGAGTTTCAGCCACAGCGCTTCCACTCCAAGCACAGCCAGCACAAGATCAGCCGCGTGGCCGCTCGCAAATAATGGCGCGAGATATTGGGTTGCGAGGTTCTCTAGCGGGTCCATCGCAATCGATCCGCTCAGCCAAATGGCCCGTTGAGATCAACCACTGCCCAGTTGAGCGCTGCTGCAAAGGTCACCCACAAAAGATACGGCGTGAACAATAGAGCCGCGCTGCGCGAATGGCGGCCGCTGTATAGGATGAGCGCGAGGATTGAGAGCCACAGCAGCAGCACTTCGACAAACGCCCAGTCAGGGCGCTGCATGCGGAAGAACAGCATTGACCAGGTGATGTTGAGGAAGGCGTTCAAGGCAAACAGGCCAATGATTGTGTCGGACACCACCCGGTTCGGCGCCGCGCGCCAGGCCGAGACGATCGCGGCAGTGTTGAACGCAAAAATGATCGTCCAGCCAAGCGGGAACAGCACATCAGGTGGGTTCCAAGCTGGCTTGTTGAGCGATTGGTACCACGGGCCCAGATCGGTGATCGTTGCTCCCATTGCCGCAACAATGATGGCAGCGATCGCCGCAACGATGCTCGGCAAGATCCAGGTTTTCGAAACGCTCATCGTGTGATCCCCTCCACTCTCAAGCGATTATCCCTCCGAACTCGCCGGTCTAAGCCCCAGCAGATGTGCGGTGTCTTTGAGGAAGATCTTGACGTGCGCCATTGGCTTTTTGCGCACCAGCTTCTTGTTCATATAGGCTTGCCAAGTCAGCTGTTGGACATCCTCGTCATCGCACATGTCAACAAAGCGCTCGCGCCGTTTGTCGCTGGAATACCAGAAATATTGCATGATCCCGAGGATCCAGAAAACCCGGCCATGCTCCTTCATGAAGCGTTTGCGCGCAGTCTTGAGCTGCTTTGCCTCACCCGTCTTTAGGAATTCGGATGCCGCCTGCGCGCTATAGCGCCCACCGACCATCGCGTAATAAATGCCCTCTCCCGAAGCGGGCGCAACGATCCCCGCGGCATCGCCAGCCACGATGACATCTGCCCCATTGTCCCAACGCTTCAACGGTTTGAGCGGAATGGGAGCGCCTTCGCGCCGGACTGTCTCGCAGCGGGTCAAATCAAGATCAGCGCGCATCTGTGACACCGCGCCGCGCAAGGAAAAGCCCTTATTCGCGCTGCCCACCCCGATGCTGGCGGTCTCTCCGTGTGGGAAGACCCAGGCGTAGAAATCCGGCGAAAGTCTGCCTTGGTAAAAGACATCGCAGCGATCGGGGTCGTAGGCCTCCTTGTCGGCAAGCATGAGCTGATCGGGTGACTTGATAATCTCGTGATAGGCGAACACGCATTTGACCCGCTCGGCATTGGGCAAGCATTGCTTGGCGACCGAAGAGCGGGCCCCATCTGCGCCCACGACGCAGCGCGCGCGCACTTGCTCGATCGGCCCGCCACGCTCGCGGCGGAAAGTGACAAGCGGATGGGCTTGATCATCGCGCTCGATCTTCTCGAATGTGGCTTCGAGCCGTTCAACTCCGCAATTGCGGGCCCGCTCACGCAGCCATTCATCAAATTCATCGCGATCAACCATGCCGACATAACCAATCTCACCGACTGGCATATCAACCGCGCGTCCAGAAGGCGCGATCATCCGGGCAGAGCGCGCGCGGGCAACGAGCAAACTGTGCGGAATATCAAAGTCTTCAAGCAACCGCGGTGGGACAGCGCCGCCACAAGGCTTGATCCGTCCGCCTCGTTCCATCAGCAGCACCGAATGACCAGCCAGTGCGAGCTCGGTCGCAGCGGTCGCCCCCGCCGGCCCGCCGCCCACCACAACTGCGTCATAGATCTCCTGATTCATGCGAATATCCCCGCTTCCTTTTCGGTCATGTTCTGTCTTGGTGATGTTGATTGGCCACTCAGCCCCTTGGCGGTGGCGCGTATGGCGAGCCAGGCTGCAACCACAAAGAGAGCGCCTTCGGCTGCAAAGACCAGCTGGAAGGCCGGCCCGTCTGCTCCAAACGCAGTGCGCGCAAAGTCGACACCCAAAGCGCCGACCAGGCCGCCAAGTCCAAAGGCAACGGCTTGAGCTGCGCCCCAAACGCCCATGCGGACCCCTTCGCGCGTATTCTCGCCCGACCCGGCAAGCCCCATCATCGCGCCAATGGCGGCAACCGCGAACAGCCCATTGCAAAAGCCAAGCGCGAAAACATTGGCGTGGATCGGCCAGCCAGCGCCAAAGGTCGCGCCCACTGCCAGGCCAGCAAGCGCGAGCGCCGATCCGAGGCAGCCGAAAACGATCCAGTGCCGCAGCTCAACCGGCATGCGCCCTGCAAAGGCGCTGCCGCCGATCCCGGAGACGATCATGCCTGCGAGCACGCCGCCCGATTGCATTCCCCCCAGCCCGGTGGATTCGCCCGGCGTCATGCCAAAGACGAGGCCAGCAAAAGGCTCCAGGATCAGATCCTGCATGTTGAACGCCATCATGGAAGCGAAGATGAAGATCGTGAAACGCCGCGCGGCTTTCTCAGCCATGATCTCGGCAATGGCGTTTCTGAAGGATGGCGGCGCGTCGGTCTTTGCGGTCTCCTCAAAAGCAAACGGCACACGCGGCTCAAGACGGAATGTCGCCAAGGCAGCCACGGTCAAACAGGTGCCCAACAGGCCGAGTGAGACCCACCAGAGGCGCTCTGGCGAGAAGGGATCGATAAGCGCACTGACCGTGATCGCCGAGGCGACAATCCCTGCGATCATCATGATCCAGGTCACAGCTGCCGCTGCCGCGCGGCGCTGCGGCGCAACCCCGCTCGCCAGCAAAGCGAGAGCCGATGTGCCTCCCGCTCCAACTCCGATACCGATCAGAGTGTAGGCGAGGATGCCAAGCGCAAGGCCCGTCCAGAAACTGTCAGCCGTCGTCAAAGTGACGTGGATCGCAAGCAGAGCGCCCAATGCGAGGACAATGAGCCCGCCCATGATCCATTTGGCTCTCCCGCCGCCCTTGCCAGCGCCCTCATGCGCGGCATTGTCCGATCCGTGCCCCCAAAGCGGGCGGCAAAGCTGCACCGCATAGTGCCACCCAACAAGGCCTGCCGGGATCGCTGCAGCGAGCGCATATTCAACCACCATCAGCCGGTTGAGCACCGTGGTCGTCAGCATCACCATGCCGCCGATCGCAGCCTGGACCAGACCGATCCGGATGATCGCGAACCAGCTAAGACCATGGATAGAAGAGGCAGGTGGCGGAGCGTGCATCAGATGTACCCTCCCAGACCGAGAGCCGCGGCAAGCATTCCGAGAACGTAGAGAGTCACGCCCACGCCATTATACCATGGTGCATATTTCTTCGGGTCTTTGATCAAGCGCGGCATGGCGGCGAATTGAAGCGCAAGCACGAGCACCACGCCCCAAGCCGACAGCGTGAAGCCCCATGCGAACAACAAGCCTATGACCGCGACTTGCGCCAGAGCCATTACGCCACATGCGAGCAAAGCTGCGTTGCGAACGCCCAAAGTCACTGGCAGCGATTTAAGACCTGTCGCGCGGTCGCCTTCAACCGCTTTGAAGTCGTTCAAGGTCATGATCCCATGCGCGCCGATGCTGTAGAGCAATAGGACAGCAAGGGTCTCGACAGATGGCATTGCGCCCAGCATGACAGCTGCGCCAGTAAACCAGCTGAGCCCTTCATAGGTCAGCCCGACAACCGCGGGGCCTGTCCAGCCGCTCGTCTTGAAGCGGAAGGGCGGCGCGCTGTAGCCCCAAGCGAGCGCCAGCCCGACCAACGATGCCACAAACACCAAGGGGCCAAGCAACCACCCGATGATAGCCGAGATGATCGTCGCAGCGATCGCAATGTAGAGCCCCCATCGGCCCGCGATCCGGCCCGAGGGGATCGGGCGGTGCGGTTCATTGATCGCATCGACATGACGATCGAACCAGTCATTGACCGCTTGGCTCGTCCCGCAGACCAGCGGTCCTGCCAGCAAGACTCCACCTGCAACGAACCACCAGCGGCCCTCGAGCCCAGCGCCAGAAGAGACCGCTCCGCACATGAACGCCCACATTGGCGGGAACCATGTGATTGGCTTGAGCAGCTCGAGGACGTCGCGGGGTTTTGGTCGCGCAGTGGCTTGTGCTGCTTCTGCAGGGACAGATTGTGGCACCGATCCCACCGGCGCATCGGATCCCGTCCCCGATCCCAGGGGCGCGCGATTCGAAGAAACGGACCTTTCCATGGGTGTGAGGCTATGCTTGACAAAGCCATGCGTCAAATATTTTGGACACTCATTTTGTCAGTTGAGCAAAAATGATCCAGTTCGGGATCGCAGAACCGCGGGTTGAACGTGTTTTAACCCTCGCTTAGAAGCAGAAAGATCAGCACTACGCGATGCGGAGTTCTGCCGGCGCCAGCACTAGCCCACAATCTCAGAGATCTAGAAGTAAGCCGCTCTAAAAAAGCGACTATTCGCTGTCGCCAGGCAAATTACCGAGACCGTGGCGGTGGAGCTTGGAATAGAGGCTCTGGCGCGAAAGGCCAAGGATTTCAGCAGCGCTCGCACGATTGTCGGAAGTGTATTGCAGCGCGGCCTCAATGCACAAACGCTCAATCAAATCAGTGCTTTCGCGCACAATTTCCTTAAGCGACATACGCCCAACAAGGTCGGTCAGCTGTTCTACCGAGCGAGGCAAGTCCTGCGCGCCTGGCGGCAGATCGCGCAAACGGCGGCCTACCGGGCGGACGACAAAGGCATAAAGACCGCCTTCCCCGGAGCTGCGCACGGCAGAGAGCTCAATCGGCTCGCCCTCAAGGTCATCGGTGGTCCGTAGCACAGTCGCAACATTGCGAGCAGCGCCATATTGGTCGATCTGCCCTTCGATCAGGTCGAGATCAATGCCGGGGCGGCCGATCCACTTGGACAGCGACTGTCCGCTCAATGTATCAAGGCTCGGCGCTTGAACGAGTTCGATGAAGGCATTGTTCGCGCTGATGATTTGCATGTTACCATCCGCAACCACAAACGCATCAGGCATCTGGTCGATGAGCTCTAGCGTCGTGGTCGCCTCTGCTGCTCCATCGACTTCATTGACCGGCGTCAGACGCAGGAACAAAAACTGTCCGCGGTCTTGAGTGAACCCGGCGATGCTCGCGGAAACTTCAGTTGAACCTTTGGTCAGGGTGATAACAGCAGGCGAGACGCTGTCGGAGGATAGCGCTGCACCGACAAGACCCTGCAAAGCATCGCGCGACCCTTTGTCGATTAGAGTTGGCAGTTTCTTGCCCGAAAGGCTGCCCGCGCGCATGCCCATAAGAGCGTGCGCTGCCGGGTTGGCTTCACGGATGCGCAGCGTCGAGGCCTCGATGATCAGCACGGCCTCGCCCGACTTCTCGAACAGCATCCGGTAGCGCGCTTCGAGTTGCCGCATGCGCAGATAATCACGCTCAAGCGATTGCTGAACTTGCAAAAGACGCTGCTGCATCTTGCTCGCATCGCGCAAATCGCGGCCAATCGCGATGCGGTGCGAGCCGCCAGCGATGCTGAGCACGGCATAACGGATTGCTACATCACCATCGCGAGTGGGATGGTTGACCTGGCGCCAGTGCTGCACTTCGCCTTTGCGAGACGCGGCCAGCATCTCCATCACTTTGGGGCGGCTCTCAACCGTAACGGTCTCGATCCAGTTGGACCCTTCCCAGCCTTCAAATCCAGGGAAATCTGACGGGTTGAAAGCGGTATCGACGATCAAGCCAGTTTCATCGAGCACCAAGGTTACATCGCCCGCCACCATCGCCAGCTTCATCGCCGCATCGGCGTCAAGCTCGTCAAACAGCTCAGCAGCCTTGCCGAAAGGATGTTTGCCTTCGATGGAGTGTTTGCGGGTCAGCATTCGTTGCGCACCCCGCCTATTTTAGCTGTTGCACGCGCACCTCGGCGGACTGGACCAACGTTCTTGCCACCTCGAGGGCGGCACGAGCGTCGGCGCCGGTCCCATCGGCTCCCACTTCGGCAACAATTGCTGGGTTTTGGTTGATCATCTGACCACCGATGAGAATGGAGAGGTTCGGATTTGCGGACACGCTGCGCATGGCCTGGATTAGGTTTCTTAGGGCAGCGCTAGTGCAATCGCGCGAGACGGTCAATCCTACCAGATCAAAGCTTTCCCGAGAAACAACATCGAGCAATTCCTTGCGCAATGGCTTAGTCATCACCTGGCTTTCCCAGCCCGATCGCGCGAAAACTTCGTCCATCATCAATGCGCCGAAATAATGCTCATCGCCCGGCAGAGGGGCAAACAAGGCTCGCTTGGCGCTTCCGTCAATTGCAGGTGGCTTGATCGGAGCACGTTCGCCGATTTCGCGCATGACTTCCTGCAGGCGCCAAAGCCCCATGGTCACATCGACGAAATCACAGTCGTCGTTCTCCCACATCTCACCCAATTGCCGGGCCGCAGGCGCAAGCAGATCGATATAAATCGCCTCGACGCTGACGCCCTCGGCAAGAAATTTCTCGACCTCTTCGAGCAGGTTAGGCGTGTCTTTGTGGAGTGGGAGAAGCGCGAATTTCGTAGCGGCAGAAGGTGCAATCTGTGCGCCGTTAAGCGCGCCCAGAGCCAAGGTTTGGTCAGCGCCTTCGGCGTGCGCCATCAATAATTGAGGGATGATCTCCCCCTCAATGATCGCATTGATCGAATCGCCTTCAGTGTGATGCACCCTAGGTCCGGGCAGGACCGACGGTTCGTCAGCCCCATTATCGTGGCGCCCTAAGGTCGATGACATTGCACGACGCAGCGCGGCCGAACCGGCGCTGATCATGCTTTGATCCTTATCTTTCCCTGTCCCTGTCGAGGCGCTCATGCCTGACCCTTCCCGTCTTCCGGCTGATAGTCTCCGGAAATGGCGCGGGATCCGCGTCGAGGCTGCTGAAGTCGGACGATTTCCGACTCATTGATTAACAGCAGCCACGCCATACACCAAGTCCACTTTTTCCGCAATCTGCCCTAATCGGGGACAGAGCAACTGTCCAGTTCATATTACGTCTAATTTATTTGACACTTAGCATCCTGAAGGCGTAGGTTCCGAGTCTGATTACAAAGGCCACAGTTAAGGATGAACCGACAGGATCCAGCATCCCAAGTCGAAATGACACCTGAATGTGAACAGGTGGACGGACAGCAGGGGATTGGCTCGTCGCTCTACTCACCAGCAGAGCGGCGGAGGAGGGACGAGTCGGTCTGGACAGTGGTTCAAGGGGTTCTCGCCCCACTCCAGTTCCTGGTATTTCTCGTCAGTCTCGGCCTCGTGATCCGCACCCTTGCAACCGGCGAGGGCGCATTTGCGGCCGACATCTCGATCGTGATCAAGACGCTGGTGCTCTACACCATCATGGTCACCGGCTCGATCTGGGAGAAGGTCGTGTTCGGCAAATGGCTGTTTGCCCCGTCCTTCTTCTGGGAGGACGTGTTCTCGATGCTCGTCCTCGCGCTGCACACTTTATACCTGATCATGCTGTTTGCAGAGATCGGAACGGTGGAGCAGCGACTGTTCGTCGCCCTTGCAGCTTATGCGGCCTATGTCGTGAATGCCGGACAGTTCCTGTGGAAACTGCGTATGGCGCGCCTTGAGGGCGCGGCAAGCGCTCAGGCGGTGCCAGCATGAGCCCGCCGGAAACCATCACTGCACCTGCAGTTGGCGGATGTGAGGCGCCTCAGACCAAGGATGCCCGTCCGGTCCTTCGCGAACGCGGGCAGCGCGAGGTCTTTTGCGGCCTGACCGGCATCGTCTGGCTCCACCGCAAGATGCAGGATGCGTTCTTCCTCGTGGTCGGCTCACGCACTTGCGCGCATCTGCTGCAATCGGCAGCGGGCGTGATGATCTTTGCAGAGCCGCGCTTCGCCACTGCGATCATGGAAGAGCGCGATCTGGCAGGCATGGTCGATTGTCAGGATGAACTCGACCGCGTGGTCGATCGCCTCTTGGCGCGTCGCCCCGATATCAAGACCCTGTTCCTTGTTGGCTCTTGCCCATCTGAAGTGATCAAGCTTGATCTTGGCAAAGCTGCCGAACGCCTCGGCGCGCGGCATATGCCAGATGTCCGCATCCTTAATTATTCGGGAAGCGGGATCGAGACGACGTTTACGCAGGGCGAGGATTCTTGCCTTGCTTCGCTGGTGCCGGAAATGCCAGCGCAGTCCGCCGATGCGCCCGAGCAGCTGCTGATGGTCGGATCGCTTCCCGACATTGTCGAGGATCAATTCCTTAGACTGTTCGAGCAACTTGGCATTGAGAATGTTGGTGTCCTACCGGCACGCAATGCCCGCGAGTTGCCGAGTATCGGCCCGAACACTCGCTATCTGCTGGCTCAGCCATTCCTTTCAGAGACCGCAATGGCGCTGGAAAATAGGGGCGCGCAACGGATCGACGCGCTGTTCCCATTCGGTGCGGAGGGCACGACCAATTGGCTGCGCGCCGCTGCAATTGAATTTGAAATTGATGAGATGCACTTCAACTCGGTGGTTGCTCCGGGGCGTGAGCGGGCGAAGCGCGCGCTTGAGCATGTCCGCCGCGACCTTGAAGGCAAACGCATCAGCTTCCTGCCCGACTCGCAGCTCGAGGTGCCGCTTGCGCGATTCCTCGCAACCGAATTGGGCATGGAGCCGGTCGAAATTGGCACCCCATATCTCCACCGCGCGCATTGCGCTCAGGAATTGGAATTGATCCCCGTCAATGCGCGGATCAGCGAAGGCCAGCATGTTGATCGCCAGTTGGACAGGGTTCGTGAGGACCGTCCTGATCTGACCGTGTGCGGGCTTGGCCTCGCCAACCCGCTGGAGGCTGAAGGCCTCTCGACCAAATGGGCGATTGAGCTCGTCTTTTCGCCCATCCACGGCTTCGATCAAGCCGGTGATCTCGCCGAACTCTTCGCGCGGCCCCTGCGCCGCCGCGACAGGCTGGAGGTGTAGACGATGCAGCTGGCTGTCTGGACATATGAAGGCCCGCCCCATGTTGGCGCGATGCGGATCGCAACGGGTATGAAGGACCTGCACTATGTCCTCCATGCGCCGCAGGGCGACACCTATGCCGATCTGCTGTTCACGATGATCGAACGGCGCGGCGCGCGGCCGCCAGTGACGTATACGACCTTCGAAGCGCGCGACCTGGGCAAGGACACAGCGCAGCTGTTCCAGGACGCCGCGCGCGATGCGGCGGAGCGGTTCAAGCCGCAGGCGATGATCGTTGGCGCGTCGTGCACAGCTGAGCTGATCCAGGATGATCCAGGCGGTCTGTCTGAAGCGATGGACCTGCCTTGCCCCGCCATCCCGCTCGAGCTGCCAAGCTATCAACGCAAAGAGAATTGGGGCGCGGCGGAGACGTTTTATCAAATCGTCCGGCACCTCGCCGATAAGGAAGTAACTCCGGGTCCGCGGGAGGGTCGGAAGGCACGCGCTAACATTCTTGGCCCTACCGCATTGGGCTTTCGCCACCGCGATGATCTTGTCGAGATTCGCAAGATTCTAGAGACGCTCGACGTTGAAGTGAATCTCGTCGCGCCGCTCGATGCGCGCCCATCCGACATTGCTCGGATCGGTGAAGCGGACTTCAACATCGTCCTTTATCCCGAAATAGCAGATGAGGCGGCCCATTGGCTCGAACGCACGTTCAAGCAGCCCACGGTTCGCACAACCCCAATCGGTGTGAACGCCACACGCGCGTTCATTGCCGAGGTCGCCGAGCTGGCGGGTGCAGATCCCACGCCCGCCCTCGGCGACCAATCATCCCGCATGCCATGGTGGAGCCGCTCCGTCGACTCGACCTATCTGACCGGCAAGCGCGTTTTTATCTTTGGCGATGCGACGCACGCTGTGGCCGCGGCTCGCATTGCCCAAGATGAACTCGGCTTCGAGGTCTGCGGCCTTGGTTGCTACAACCGCGAATTTGCTCGCAAAATCCGCCAAGCAGCCAAACTCTACGGGGTGGAGCCGCTGATCACCGACGATCATCTGGCGGTTGAAGATGCGATTGCAGAAGCCGCTCCCGAGCTGGTGCTCGGTACGCAGATGGAGCGGCACATTGCCAAGCGTCTGGGGCTCCCTTGCGCGGTGATCTCTGCGCCGGTGCATGTGCAGGATTTCCCAGCGCGCCACTCGCCGCAAATGGGCTTTGAAGGTGCCAATGTAATCTTCGACACATGGGTACACCCGCTGGTCATGGGCCTAGAAGAGCACTTGCTCACCATGTTCCGCGAGGACTTCGAATTCTCTGACGAAGCCGGCGCATCGCACCATGCCGCGCATTCGCCAAAGCAGGCTGGCGCGGTGGAAGCGGCGACAGAACCAGCCATCGTCACTGCAGAGCCCGCCAATGACGCGGCAGCATGGACCGACGAGGCGGAGCGCGAGCTTAAGAAGATCCCGTTCTTCGTTCGCGGCAAAGCGCGCCGCAACACCGAAGCTTTCGCCGCCGATCAAGGCCGGCCCGAAATCGATCTCGAAACGCTTTACGATGCAAAGGCGCATTATGCACGGTAAGGCGCATCTCCCTCCGACGCCGCGAGATGGCAAGCCCGAAGTCCGCGTGACGATCATCACGCTCGACAACCATCTGCGCGGTGCAGTCGAGCGCGCCAATGCAGCGCTCGCGCCAGACAATATCTCACTCAGCCTGCATGCCGCCTCCGACTGGGGTGCCGATAACGCGCTGCTTGAAAATGCCAAGGCGGCAGTCGAACAGGCCGATATTGTCATCGCCACGATGCTGTTCCTCGACGATCACGTCCAGGCGATCCTGCCCACGTTAGAAGAGCGCCGCGAACAGTGCGACGCGATGGTCTGCTTGATGAGCGCGGGCGAAGTCGTGAAGCTCACCCGGATGGGTGGCTATCGCATGGATGCGCCCGCCAAGGGCCCGCTCGCGCTGCTCAAGAAACTGCGCGGGTCGAAGAAGCAAGGTGCAAGCTCGGGTGCGGGCCAGATGAAGATGCTGCGGCGTCTGCCCAAGATCCTCAAATTCATTCCCGGCACCGCGCAAGACGTGCGCGCCTATTTCTTGACGCTGCAATATTGGCTCGCAGGTTCGGATGAGAATGTGATCGCGATGACGCGCGCTCTGATAGACCGTTATGCGGCGGGCGAGCGGGCTGACCGGCGCGGTGAGACAGGCGCGGATGCTCCGCTCGAATATCCCGAAACCGGCGTCTACCACCCGCGCACCAAGCAACGCATCTCTGAAAGCGTCCGACTGCTTCCGCGCGACAATGAGACGAATGGCTATGGCAAGAACGGCACGGTCGGCCTGATCCTGCTGCGTTCTTATCTTCTGGGTCGAGATAGCGGCCATTATGACGGCGCGATTGCTGCCTTTGAGGCCGCCGGCATCAAGGTTGTTCCGGTCTTCGCAAGCGGCCTCGATGCGCGCCCAGCGATCGAGAAATTCTTCATTGATCGCGGCGAACCGGTGGTCGATGCAATTGTGAACCTTACCGGTTTCTCACTGGTTGGAGGCCCGGCTTACAACGATGCGAAAGCCGCGCAAGAGGTGCTGGGCGAGTTGGATCTGCCCTACATCGCGGCCCACGCGATTGAGTTTCAGACGATCGAAGAGTGGCGCTCGCGCGAGCAAGGTCTCCTTCCGCTTGAAGCCACGATGATGGTCGCAATTCCCGAGCTTGATGGCGCAACCGCACCGAGTGTCTTTGGCGGTCGCTCAGCCGAAGGTGGTGGCCCCGTTCGCAAGATGGCAGCTGATCCTGAGCGTACTGAGGCACTCGCTGCACGCGTTGCCAAGATGATCGCTTTGCGACGGTCTCAGCGGGCGGAGCGCAAGCTTGCGGTCGTCCTCTTCAACTTCCCGCCCAATGCGGGTGCAACAGGCAGCGCCGCGTTCCTCGCTGTGTACGAGTCGCTGTTCGCAACGCTGCAAAGACTGGCAGCAGAGGGATATTCGGTCGATTTGCCAGAAAGCGTTGATGCGCTGCGCGAAGCGATCCTAAAGGGCAATTCCGAACGCTTCGGCGCCGACGCCAATGTCGCCCATCGCGTGCCCGCCGACGAGCATGTGAGGCGCGAGGAATATCTCGCAGAGATCGAGGCCCAATGGGGACCAGCCCCAGGCAAGGCGCAAGCAGATGGTTCGCACATCCAGGTGCTCGGCGCGCATTTCGGAAACGTCTTTGTCGGCATCCAACCCGCCTTCGGCTATGAAGGTGACCCGATGCGCTTGCTGTTCGAGGGCAATTTCGCGCCGACCCACGCTTTCAGCGCCTTCTATCGTTACATTCGCGAGGATTTTGGCGCGGACAGCGTGCTGCATTTCGGCACCCATGGCGCTTTGGAATTCATGCCCGGCAAGCAGACCGGAATGACCGGCGATTGCTGGCCTGAGCGGTTGATCGGCAACCTGCCAAATTACTATCTCTACGCTGCCAACAACCCAACCGAAGGGATGCTGGCGAAGCGTCGCTCTGCCGCAAGCCTCATCAGTTATCTCACTCCGCCATTGGCGCAAGCTGGCCTCTACAAAGGCCTTACAGAGCTGAAAGCGAGCGTCGAGCGCTGGCGCGTTGCAACCGATGTAGGTGAGCGCGACGACCTTGCTCAGATCATTGCTGATCAGAGCGATGCACTCGACATCACCTATGATGATATCGGGTCGCTGAACGCCAAGCTTTACGAGATCGAAGAAGCGCTGATTCCGCACGGGCTCCATGTGCTGGGCAGCAATCCGCAAGGCGAGCGGCGCGAAGCGATGATCGACGCCATGATGGAGGCAGCCGGTGAGGAAACGAACCGAGAAAGCCTCGCTGATGCGCTCGATTCCAGCGATGAACTCTCGGCCCTGATCCATGCCCTGGATGGCAGGTATATTCAGCCTGCACCTGGTGGAGACGTGGTCGCCAATCCAGCTGTGCTGCCAACGGGACGCAACATTCACGGCTTCGATCCATTCCTTATCCCAAGCGCATATGCGTACAAGCAAGGCGCAGAGCAGGCCGAACGCCTGGTCGCACGGCATGCCGAAACCGGCGAAGGCACCCCTCAGAGCATCGCGATGGTGCTGTGGGGCACTGACAATATGAAGTCCGAAGGCGTCCAGATCGCGCAGGCGATGACGCTGATAGGCGCCCGCCCTCGCCGTGATGCCTATGGCCGGCTGTGCGGCGCCGAGCTGATCCCGCTGGAGGAATTGGGCCGTCCACGGATCGACGTGGTGATGACGCTCTCCGGCATCTTCCGCGATCTCCTGCCATTGCAAACCCGGATGCTGGCTGAGGCCGCTTTGTTGGCCGCGCAGGCCGATGAACCTGCGGATATGAATTTCGTGCGCAAGCACTCGATCAGCCACGCGGATACGCACGGCCTCGACATGGAAACCGCCGCCTTGCGGGTCTTCTCCAATAAGGAGGGGGCCTATGGCGCGCAGGTCAACCAGATGATCGATGGCGGCGTGTGGGCTGACCCCGATGAACTCGCCAACGCATTCGAGATCAACAAAGGATTTGCCTATGGCGTGAAGGGCGAACCCGTGCAGCATCGCGAGTTGCTGACCGAGGCGCTCAAGGGCGTCGAGCTCACCTATCAGAACCTTGAAAGCGTCGAAGCTGGGATCACCGATCTTGACCAATATGTCGACGGGCTGGGCGGAGTTAGCCGCTCGGTCGCACGCGCCAAGGGAGAGGACGCGCCGGTCTATATCCTCGATGCCACGCGCGGCGCGACCAAAGTGCGCACTCTGGGCGAACAGATCGACCTTGAAACGCGCACCCGCACGCTCAATCCGAAATGGTTCGAAGGGATGCTGGAACACGGCTTCGAAGGCGTCCGCAGCATCGAACAGCACGTGACCAACACGCTTGGCTGGTCGGCAACGACAGGCAAGGTCGACCCGTGGGTCTATCAGAAAATTTCCGAGACCTTTGTACTCGATGAAGAGATGCGGCGGCGTCTTTCCGAGCTCAATCCGAAGGCGTCCGCGCGCGTGGCTGGAAGGCTGCTTGAAGCGTGCGACCGCCAATTGTGGGAGCCTGATGAGGCGACCCTCGCTGCACTTCGCGAAGCCAATGACGAGCTTGAGGACCGCCTTGAAGGCGTCTTTGTGGCTGAATGATAACGGGGATCTGACGATATGAACCTTCACACACCTAAATCCGGCTTCGCCAAGCCTGATGGAGAGGGATCGGTTCAGGTCCAATTGGACCCGAACGACAAGATCAAAGGCGCAAAGGTCTTTGCTGTTTATGGCAAAGGCGGGATTGGCAAGTCGACCACATCATCAAACCTGTCAGCCGCTTTCTCAAAACTCGGCCACCGCGTTTTGCAAATCGGCTGCGATCCCAAGCATGACAGCACTTTCACGCTGACCAAGAAGCTGATGCCAACCGTCATCGACGTGCTTGAAACGGTGGAATTCCACTCCGAAGAGCTGCGCCCCGACGACTATATGTTCGAAGGATATAACGGCGTGATGTGCGTCGAGGCGGGCGGCCCCCCTGCGGGAACCGGCTGCGGCGGCTATGTCGTTGGGCAAACAGTCAAACTGCTAAAGCAGCACCACTTGCTCGAAGACACTGATGTAGTGATCTTCGATGTGCTGGGTGACGTTGTCTGCGGCGGATTTGCCGCACCGCTGCAACATGCCGAGCGCGCGCTGGTGGTTGCTGCCAATGACTTTGACAGCATCTTCGCCATGAACCGGATCGTCGCAGCGATCGGAGCGAAGTCGAAGAATTACGACGTCCGCTTGGCAGGAGTGGTCGCCAATCGCAGCCGCGAAACCGATGAGATTGACCGCTTCTGCGATCAGATCGGGATGCAGCGCCTAGCCCATTTCCGCGACGTCGATGCGATCCGTCGCTCACGCCTCAAGAAATGCACTCTGTTCGAGATGGAAGACAGCCCCGAAGTGATCCAAGCGCAAGAGGAATATCTACGCTTGGCAGCTCAGCTTTGGGCCGGTGTGGAACCACAACCAGCAGAGCCGATGAAAGACCGCGACATCTTTGATTTTCTGGGGTTTGAGTGATGGCCACGCGTTCGCCTGACACCGATCTGACCGGCTCCGAATATCAGGTGCGTCGTGAGGCTCTCGCGACCTATTTCGATTCCACTGCCAAGCAAGCGTGGATTGATCTCACCTCTGATGCGAAAGTCAGCGGCATTCGCGCAACGGTGAGAGCCGGGCGCAAACAGATGCGCGACATGCTGGTGAGTTGGTTGCCTGAAGATCTGCGCCGCACGCGCGTGCTTGACGCTGGATGTGGCACCGGCGCGCTCGCCATTGATGCGGCGTGCCGCGGTGCTGATGTTACGGCAGTCGATGTAGCTGGCGGGTTGGTTGAAGTCGCCAAACAGCGCGCTCCGGGCTTTATCGGTCATGGCAAAGTTCGCTGGCGGGCTGGCGACATGCTTGATCCGGCCCATGGGACCTTCGCGCATGTGGTCGCGATGGACTCGCTAATCCACTATTCACCGGTCGATCTGGTGGACGCCCTTGAAGAGCTCAGCACGCGGACCACTGGTTCGATCCTGTTCACCTTTGCGCCGCACACGCGTCTGCTCGGCGCGATGCATTCGGTCGGCAAGGTCTTTCCCAAGAGCGACCGTTCCCCAGCGATCGTTCCCATTGCTGAGGCTGAGCTGCGCGCGCGCCTCAGCCGGCTTGATGGCTGGAAAGTCGGCCGGAGCGAGCGGGTTTCCAGCGGTTTCTATACGAGCCAAGCGCTCGAATTGGTGAGGCGCGGATGAGCCAAACCCCTCGCCCTTCCTTTCCTTTTGCCCGGTCGCTCGCCGAGCTGCTTCCCTTTGCGGACGCGGCGAGCAAGGAGCTGCCGCTCAGCAGATTGCTGCGGCTGGCCCTGTTCCAGGTGAGTGTTGGGATGGCGATGGTGCTGCTGGCGGGCACGCTCAACCGAGTGATGGTCGTCGAACTTGGCACACCCACCTGGCTAATCGCCATCTTGATCGCGGTGCCGATGCTCGTCGCGCCATTCCGGGCGCTGATCGGGCATAAGTCAGACCGCCATGTGTCCGCCTTGGGCTGGCGAAGAGTGCCTTACATCTGGTTCGGCACTTTGATGCAGTTTGGCGGGCTGGCGATCATGCCTTTTGCGCTGCTCCTTTTGGGGCAAGAGCACAATTTCCAAATGGGTCTAGTGGCCGCCACCGCTGCCTTCCTCCTTACCGGACTCGGCTTCCATGTGACGCAGACGGCGGGCCTTGCGCTTGCGACTGATCTTGCGCCTGAGGACAAGCGCCCACGCGCTGTGGCCTTGCTCTACGTCATGCTGCTCGTCGGGATGATGCTCTCATCATTTGTCATCGGCGGATTGCTGATGGATTTCTCACCCACGCGGTTGGTTCAAGTGATCCAGGGCGCCGCGGTGCTGACGCTGGTGCTCAACGTGATCGCGCTCTGGAAACAAGAGGCGCGCGCGCCGGATCGGACCAAGGCTAATCCCGACGCGCCCAGCTTTGGCGAGCTTTGGAACAGCTTTGTCCGCGATGGTCGCAATGCCCGTCTGCTCACCGCGATCGGTATCGGCGCGGCGGGTTTTGCCATGCAGGATGCTCTGCTCGAACCATATGGTGGAGAGATCCTAGGCCTGTCAGTCGGCGCGACGACCGCACTAACCGGTGCATGGGCATTGGGCTCATTGATCGGTTTCATGTGGTCAGGCCGTTCCTTGACCAAGGGCATGGACCCATTGCGGATCGCCGGCATCGGCCTTGTTATCGGTCTCAACGCATTTTTGCTCGTTCTGTTCTCTGCGCCCTTCTCATCGCCCATGATGCTCTATGCCGGTGCATTCCTGATCGGGCTTGGCCTTGGTCTTTTTTCGGTCGGCACGCTGATCGAGGCCATGTCGCTTGCAAAGAGCGAGACCGCTGGCCTAGCACTGGGCGCATGGGGCGCGGTGCAAGCTACATGCGCCGGAGCGGGCATCGCTGTGGGCGGAGCCTTGCGCGATGTGATTGCCTATTTTGCCATGAACGCTGACCCTTCGGCCGCGATCGCAACGCGCGCGACGGGTTATTCCAGCGTCTATGTCATCGAAATCCTGCTGCTTCTTGCAGGTCTCGCCGCGATCGGACCGCTTGTCGGTCAAAGTCGCACCAATTCAACCGACTTGAGGGATAGCGCTGACCAGCCGTTCGGTCTGCGTGAGTTCCCGACATGACCGCGCACAAAGGGGATAGCGCGGCCGATATTGCAAGGAGCGAGTGGCGTGTCCGCTCCTTGGTTTCTGAGAGGAAAGTACCATGAATGCCATGAACCTATTGGGCACCGCATACATCGTCGGCAATTTCGACGTTGCTGAGCTGGCGATCCTGCTCTTCATCCTGTTCTTTGTCGGCCTCGTGATCTACCTCAACCGAGAAAGCCGCCGCGAAGGCTATCCGGTTGAGCACGAGCAAACCGGGCTGATTATGCGCGGTGCGCCATTGTCCGATGCCGGCAAAAAGACCTTCAAGCTGCCACACGGTCGGGGCACCTACACCCCCGAAGATCATCCGCGCGACGATATCAACATTCCGGCCAAGCAAAGCTTTGCGGGCATTGGTGCTCCGTTCGAGCCAACCGGTGACCCAATGAAGGATGGCCTTGGTCCAGCGGCATATGCCAACCGTGAAGACTATCCAGACCTGACTATGGATGGGCGTCCTCGCATCGTACCGATCGCAGACAGTCACGACATAGCAATCGCTCCAAACGATCGCGATCCAGTGGGTCTGCCTGTCTATGCTGCAGACAAGAAACTGGCAGGTACAATCAGCGATGTCTGGGTCGACCAGGCAGAGCACTTGATCCGTTACCTCGAAGTAACGACCAATTCGGGCAAGAAAGTGCTCGCACCGATGCCGTTCTGCGCGGTTCAGGGCAAAAGCTGGCTCGGCGGTTTGATCCCAATTGTCGACGACCAGACGGAGCTGATCGACATCGATTCGATCCGTTCGGATCAATTCGACGACGTGCCAAGCATTGCCACTCCGGGTCAGATCACGCGCCTCGAGGAGGACAAGATCCAGGCCTATTATGGTGGCGGCTATATGTACGCCTTGCCCGAACGGAGTGAGCCATGGCTGTAACAGCGCCACCCGCTTCTAAAGAGCAAGTCGGGCCGGCTTCGATCGCGGGTCACGGCCGCGGCGAAGTGCCTGAAATCGCCAGCGAGCTGATCTTTCGCCGAAGTGCCGATGAAAAGGTGCTTTGGCGAGGACAGCCTGACTGGCGCACATTCGCTTCGAGCGCGTTTCACACCAAGTCTTTGGCTGTGTATCTCATGCTGCTTGTCGCGTTTGCTTACGCAACTGGAGGCCTACCTAGCGCCATCACTATCGCGGTGATGGGCGCTGTGGCATTGCTGATTCTGCTGGGTCTGGCTTGGCTGTCCGCCAAAAAGGCGAGCTACATCCTTACCAATCAACGGATCGTGATGGTGATTGGCGTTGCGATTGAGAAGCGGATCAGCATCCCGCTCAAGCAAATAGCTTCCGCCGATTTGAAGCTTCATGGCAGAAAAGGGCATGGCTCTGTCGCGCTCGACATCGCTGGTGACCAGCCGCTGAGCTATATTCTGCTCTGGCCTCATAGCCGGCCACTGCACTTTGCCTCACCAAAGCCACTGTTGCGGGCGCTCCCAGATGCAGAGCAATTCTCGCGGCTGCTCGCTGAAGCTGTCGCAGAAGTTCAGTCTGCCGAACCAAATTTGATCCAGGTCAATGACGGCCAGCCGGCCCTCCAACATCGTGCAATCGACGATATCGAAGCCGGCACGAAGGGGGCGCCAGCATGAACACATTTGCATCCGCACAGTCAGACGCGCGCGTCCAACAGGGCGCTGGTGCGCCGAAGCGCGGCAATCCGGAACCGTTCCGACATCGCGTTCCGGTCATTCTGATGGGAACGCTGATCCTCTTGTCGCTCGCGCTCGCAACCTCAGTGACTCTTGGCTTCTTTGAACGGCAAGCCATTCCGAGCGAGGCGCGCGCTGCTTCGGGCGCACAAGTGGTTGAATCACGGTCGCTGCTGTTCTTCGATGAAGCGGACGGCACTGTGCGGATTGAAGATGCGTTTAGCGGTGATGTGATTGACAGCTACGGCCCGGGGACCGGCGGTTTTGTTCGTTCAAGCGTCCGCAGCCTCGTCCACAAAAGGCGGATCAACGGTATCGGGCGCGAGACCCCGTTTGAGTTGATCGGCTGGGACAATGGCGACCTGACCTTGATGGATTCGACCACCGGTCAGGCGGTTGAGCTTGCCTCGTTCGGCACCGGCAACCGTGCGACATTTGCCGCTATGCTTAAAGGAGGCGCTGAGCAATGAACACGCTGGCTCAAACCAAGGCTCACCTGCCCGCATTGGATGCACGGGTGTTCGAGACGCCATGTACGATCACGGTCGAGCAAAGCTCCGAGCATTTTCATGCCCATGTAGAGCTGCCTGAAGAGATCGAGATGGAACCAGGCGACAAGGTTCGCGTGCACGGAGATCCGATTTCGATCCCATTTGGCAGCCGCGAAGTATTCGAACGCACCGCAACGGTCACGCGCGCCGGGCCGGTCAAGCGAGCGCTCACCCGGCTCGCCGCCTATTTCGATCTCGCAGAGCTCTACGAAGTCAGCTTCAATGCAGGGAGGATCAAATGAACGCCCATACCGACATCAAGGCGGCCCAAAAGCCACCGCTCGATCGGATGATGACCAGCGAAGAAGCGATGGATATCGCCACGCAGGACACGATGCTGACGCCGCGTTTCTACACCACCGATTTTGATGCGATCGACTCAATTGACGTATCGTTGGTGCGGGAGGAATGGGACCAGCTGATCGCGGATATGGTTGGCGATCCGAACAAGACGCACTTCCGCTACAAGGACGATTTCAACGGCATCATCGAAGGGCTAGAGCCAGAGCTGCGCGCCGAGTTTACCGACTTCCTCGTCAGCTCGATGACGTCCGAGTTTTCGGGCTGCGTTCTCTATGCAGAAATCGCTCGCCGGACCAAGAACCCAGATATGAAGCAGCTGTTCAAGCTGCTCGCCCGCGATGAAAGCCGTCATGCTGGTTTCATCAATGAAAGCCTCAAAGACGCAGGCATCGGGGTTGATCTGGGCTTCCTGACGAAGACCAAGAAATACACCTACTTCCAGCCGAAGTTCATCTGGTACGCTGTCTACTTGTCCGAAAAGATCGGGTATGCGCGCTACATCACGATCTATCGGCACCTTGCAGCCAATCCAGACAACAAATTCCACCCGATCTTCGACTGGTTCGAAGAGTGGTGCAATGACGAGTTCCGCCATGGCGAAGCCTTTGCAATGTTGATGCGGGCTGATCCAAAGCTGCTCGACGGATACAACAAGCTTTGGATCCGGTTCTTCCTGCTCTCTGTCTATGCGACAATGTATGTGCGCGACCACAACCGGCCGGTTTTCCACGCCGCCTTGGGCGTTGATCCGACCGAATATGACTACAAGGTCTTTGCGGTCTGCAACCAGATCGCACGCCAGGTCTTTCCGGTTGAGCTCGACATTGACGATCCCGGTTTCCGGGCGCGCATGGAAGCCTTGCGTCAGGCCTCGATCAAGATCGATGACGGCAAAGCGCAGGGCGGCATTGGCGGCTTCTTCAAACGGATGAGCGGCATGGCGGGCGCGGGCTATAACTTTGCGCGGATGTTCTTCATGCGGCCCAAGCCAAATACCCTGCCTCAGTCGATCAGGCTGCATCCTGCATGGTAAGTTGGAGCGGCCACATTGTCCCGTTCATCGTAACGGTGGCCATCTGGTTCATGGCAACAGGGCTGATCGCCCTGTCTGTCGCCGATGGGGCTGACCATCGTGGCCGCTCAACCTTCCGCCGCAGCGTGGTTCTGGGCGGCGTTGGCGGGATCATTGGACTGGTTGCGATCCTGTTCGCAATGCAAAGCGTCAGTGTCGCGGCGGTCTACACCGCCTTTGCGGGCGCTTTGCTTGTCTGGGGCTGGCACGAGATCGGGTTCCTGACGGGAGCTGCAGCTGGACCTCGCCGAACACCCTGTCCACCTGATGCGAGGGGTCTCAGCCGATTTCTGCAGGCAAGCTCAACCGTGATTCACCACGAAGTCGCGCTCGCGCTTACCGCGCTGATGTTGATTTCGCTTTCATGGAATGCACCGAACCAAATCGGCGCGATTGTCTTTGTCGTTATGTTTGGGCTGAGGCTTTCGTCCAAGATCAACCTGTTTGTCGGCGTGCCCAATTCGACCACCGAGATGCTGCCGACGCATCTGGACTATCTCAAGAGCTATTTCGGCCACAACCGCATGACGGTTCTGCTGGCTGTCTCGATCATCGCGATCCTAGCACTGAGCGGATACTTCGCAGACCTCGCCATGGCATCGCCTGCCGGAAGCCCGGAGATGATCGGTGCAAGCTTGCTCACCGCTCTTTGCCTGCTGGGAGCACTTGAACATGTGTTTCTTGCCCTGCCTTTCCGCGACGGAATGCTGTGGGGATGGGCTCTGCCCGACAGAGGGTCGCAAAGACCAAAACCGCTGGATCGGACTGCGAAGGGCGCAGACGGTCACGAATTTGAAAACACAACCAAAGAACACCGCCTTGGGGGGAAATACTGATGGATTTTGATGGCTATTTCGCAAGCGAACTGGACAGCGTTCGCGAAGAAGGTCGTTACCGTGTCTTCACAGATATTAAGCGGCATTGCGGGAAGTTTCCGCACGCGACCCGATTTGTCGAAGATGAGACGCGCGCGGTCACCGTGTGGTGTTCGAACGACTATCTTGGCATGGGCCAAAACCCCAAGGTGATCGAAGCGATGCACTCATGCCTCGATGAATGCGGCGCAGGCGCGGGCGGAACGCGCAACATCTCTGGCACCAACCACTATCACGTTGAACTCGAAGCTGAGCTTGCCGACCTCCACGGCAAAGAAGCGGCTTTGCTCTTCACATCAGGCTATGTCTCAAATTGGGCGGGCCTTGGCACGCTAGCGAGCAAGATTCCGGGCTGTGTCGTATTCTCTGACGCGCTCAACCATGCATCGATGATCGAAGGAATCCGCCATAGCCGTGCACCCTACAAGATCTGGAAGCATAACGACGTTGAGGACCTTGATCGGATGCTGTCCGAGTTCGGCCCAGATGTGCCGAAGCTTGTGGCGTTCGAAAGCGTCTACTCAATGGATGGTGACATCGCTCCGATCGCCGAAATACTCGACGTCTGCGAAAAGCATGGCGCGATGAGTTATATCGACGAAGTTCACGCGGTTGGTCTCTACGGCCCACGCGGCGGCGGCGTTGCGGAACGCGAAGGGTTGATGGACCGGATCACCGTGATCGAGGGCACCTTGGGCAAGGCCTTTGGCGTGATGGGTGGCTATATTGCGGCGAGCAAAGACCTGGTCGATTTCGTCCGCACTTTCGCGAGCGGATTTATCTTTTCAACCGCCTTGCCCCCGGCTGTCGCTGCGGGCGCTGCGGCAAGCATCCGTCACTTGAAAGAGAGCAACCACGAGCGCGATCTGCAAAAGGAACGTGTCGCTGAGGTCCGCCGCCAGCTCGACATCTTGGGCATTCCGCATCTCGCCAATCCCAGCCACATCATCCCTGTGATGGTGGGCGATGCGAAGAAATGCAAAATGATCAGCGACTGGCTGATGGATAATCACGGCATCTATGTGCAGCCGATCAACTATCCCACGGTGCCGGTCGGGACCGAGCGGCTGCGCATCACGCCTTCTCCAGTGCATGACACTGGTGATATCACCCGACTGGTGAACGCCCTGAGCGAGATCTGGTCACAATGCGAGCTCGCGCGCATGGCGACTGCGGCCTGATCCCTGCCAGCAGCACCACGCGCAAGCAAAAAGGGCGGCCTGGGATATCCCAAGCCGCCCTTTTTCGTATCAAGTCTGTCGCTGATGCTTATTCGGTGGCAGCGCTCTCGAGGTAAGCAATGAGGTCAGCGCGGTCCTGCGGATCCTTCAGGCCCGGATAGGCCATGCGAGTGCCCGGCATATATTCGCGCGGTGCTTCGAGATAATCGAACATGATTTCGGGCGTCCATGTCAGGCCGCTATTCGCGTTCGCGTCCGAATAGTTGAAGCCTTCAATCGATCCAGCTTCGCGGCCAATCACGCCATACAGTGACGGCCCAACGCCATTGCGACCTTCTTCAATAAGGTGGCATGTGCGGCACTGAGCGAAAACGGTTTCACCAGCGCCAGCGTCGCCAGTAAGGTCAGCGAACGTGACAGCCACAACGGGCTCCGGCTCAACTTCTTCGACTACTTCTTCAACGACTTCTTCAGCTGGAGCCGCGTCATCACCAGCAGGTGCTTCGCCACCACAGGCAGACAGCGCCAGCGCGCTGGTCACTGCCACCGAGCTCATAACAATCTTACGCATAAGGTCTTCCCCAATTCTGTATCGCGCAGGGCAAGCGACCCCGCCACGTAATGAATATATGCGCAAGGCGCTCATCGGTTCCGCCATTCAGCGAGCGATTTAAAGATTTTTCATCGGTATTTCGCACGCAGATGAACCGCCTAAACCGGCCGGACGCCGCAAAGAAGAAGGGCGACGTGGCATCCCACGTCGCCCACTCAAAAAAGTGCTACTGGCCACGGCTCGCAAAACCGCAGCTGATCGGCTGATTAGTTCAGCATAGTTTCGGCTTCGGCCAGATATTCTTCGAAGGCCGTCGTTGCGATGCCGATGTGGCGAACAGCCTTGGCGGCTTCGAGATTATCGCCAGCGCCCTCACCTTGAACAACGATCACACCGACCATTCCGGCGGCATAGTGCGGAGCGCACTTGTAGCCGTAAATGCCCGGGGCGGGCACAACATATTCGACCTCTTCGTTGATCTGGCCTTCCCAGCCGGTCACACCGGCAGGAAGCATTTCAGGAATCGACTCCGCCTGGTGAGTCGGGTTGGTGGCAACAAACCGAATGGTGTCGCCGACTTGTGCGACTACGACACCGGGGCTGAAGACCTGGCGGCCCGTCTCTGGGTCACGTGTGAGCATCTGGATCTCGATCACAGTGCCATTGGCTTCCGCCGGGGGCACTGCCGCTACTTCCTCTACGGGTTCAGCCTCAACAGCTTCGGCTTCCTCTTCAGCTGCTACCTCTTCAGTGGTTTCTTCAGTTGCAGCGTCGTCTGCAGGAGCTTCCCCGCCGCACGCTGCCAGTGCAACCAAACTCGTGGCAGCAACCGAACCCAAAACAATCTTACGCATTTGTTATTCCTCTTTTTTGCTCCGAGCGATCAAGCGCAAAGCGCATAATTACCCCGTCAATCTAATCCCGGACAAAGTATACGAAATTCAATCGCGTTTTTCAACTTTGCGAACGATTATCAGAGACATCGGGCAATAGCTGATTGCTAGCGGACAAAAGCGATGGCGCAGGCAAGCGCTGAGCTCGCGAAGTCAACGCGGATTGCCAATTTGATCGGTCACGCTAAAGAGGCCTCCATGACAAATATGACATGGCACACCAAGCTCGTTCTCTCGATGAGCATCTTCCTCCCAATCTATTTCATGATCGCGGCTCTGGGTTCCAAGATCGGGCTTTGGAGCTGGCAGGTTGGCCTTGGGGGAATGACCATTGGCGGCGGACCTTATTTGATTGGTCTTTTGGCCATCGTTGCCCTGATCTCTTTGCTGGTCGGAGTGTTCAAGAAGCCGCGCAGCAAGCTTGTGATTGGCGTGGCAGCGATAGGCATTCTGATCCCTGCCGCGCTTGCAATCTTTGGCATGTCAACCGCCGGTACCGCAGGCGAAAACCCAATCCATGATGTCGCCACCGACACCGCCAGCCCTCCGAGTTTTTCGGCCGAGACGCTTGCCGCGCGCGCAGAGGCCGGGGCAAATCCTTTGAGCGATTACCAGACCCCGCTCGGCGAGCTCCCGATGTATTCGCGCTCCGCGCCCGAGCTGGCGATCAAGAACCACGCGCAGGTCATCACCGACACCTATACCGACTTGCGCCCTCTGCCATTAGGAGGCGCGACACGGGCTGACGCTGTGGCCGCTGTCGCTGCGGCGATGGGCAATATGGGATTTGAGAATATCCGCTCTGACGTTGAAGCAGGCCGTGTAGAAGGCGTCGCCGTCACGTTCTGGTATGGCTTCGAAGATGATGTCGTTGCCCGCGTCGGGGAGCAGGAAATCAATTTCCGCTCAGTCAGCCGCGTTGGGCAAAGCGACCTTGGCGCCAACGCCGCCCGGATTGCCGAATTGCGCGAGCGTGTCGCGGGGCAGATTGGCCAGCGTTAGACTCACGCGCGGCAACCTCAGCGGAATGTCATGATCGCAAGCGCGCTACGCTGAAACACGGTCAGCACGCATAGGCCAGCATAGGCATAGGCGATGATCCCGAACCATGCTGGGAAGAGGCACATGGCGACAAACACTGCGATCGTTTCTGCCCCTTCTGCAAGGCCGGTGGAGTAGAAAAAGCTCTTCTTGCCATGCGCTTCGGTCTCCTCTCCGCGCTCAGCGGCGATGACTGCAAAGGCGAGGAAGCTGACACCGGTCAGCACGAAACTCGCCACCAGCACCAATGCAGGGAGCGTGTTTTCGTCCGCCCAGATGCCAAAGCCGAGCGGGATCGAGACGTAAAAGGCGAAATCGGCCAAGATGTCGAAATAGCCACCCAATGGGGTCGGCTTGCTCGCCCGCGCTACCGCTCCGTCGAGGCCATCGAGCACCCGGTTTGCAATAATTAGCGCGAGGCCGAGCCACAATTCTCCGACCGCGATCGCTGCCGCTCCGCCCAGCCCCAGAGCAAGGCCGGTAAAGGTCAGCATATTGGCGCTGATACCGACCCTTGCGAGCACCCGCCCGATCCGATTGAGCGGTGGGTCGATTAACGGGCGCAGCTTGGCGTCGAGCATCAGCCGACGCTCCCAAATGTGACGAGGCCAATCCATGCGCCTGTCATGGCTGTTGCGATATTGCCGGCGATCCAGCTCTTGATCCCCAACTTCGCCGCATCGCCGCGGCGTTCGGGGCACAAGGTGCCAATGGTCGAGACAAGCAAGCCAACACTGGCGAGATTGGCAACGCCGCACAGCGCATAGGTCACGATCAAAAGGCTGCGTTCGCTCAATGTCCCCTCAGGGAGCGCGGCAAGCTCTAGATAGGCGACATATTCATTGAGGATCGCCTTGGTGCCCATCAATCCGCCCGCCGCCTGCGCCTCAGACCAAGGCACACCGATCAACCACATGAAGGGCGCGAAAATCCAGCCAAAGATGCGCTTCAAGCTTAGCGGTTCGTCCCCGACGAGCGGCAGGAGCGCCAGAACCTGATCGCTCAGCGAGACCAGCGCGAACACGACAATGATGATCGCGATCACGGCAAGGAACAATTGCATCCCGTCCATCGTGCCTTTGACGATCGCATCGATGCTGGATTCGTACTGAAGGCCGGTCTCCCCGCCCTCCTCATCGGCGTCGGTGGCGGTCTCTTCGGGGTCGCTCGGCACCATCAGCTTGGCGATCAACAAGGCTGCGGGAAGCGAGACCAGCGAAGCGGAGATCATATGGCCAACTGCTTCAGGGACTGTGTCCTTAAGCGTCGTTGCATAGAGGATCAGGATAGCGCCGCTAATCGTCGCCATGGCAAGGACCATGACTTGAAACAGCTCTGCCCGGCTCATCCGCGCAAAGTAAGCGCGCACCACAAGCGGGCTCTCGACCACGCCTAGGAACATGTTTGCGCCGCCAGACAGGCCCACCACGCCGCTCACACCCAAAGATCGCTGAAGCAGAAAGGACAAACCGTTGACCAGCCAGCGCAGCACGCCCCAATGCCACAGAAGTGCGGCCAGCGCGGAAAAGACAATCACCAAGGGCAAAATCTGGAACGCGATGATGAGCGGCGCTTGCGCGCCCTCTTTCAGCTCGAACGGCAAATCTGCTCCGCCGAGATAGCCGAACATGTAGGAGGAACCATCAAGGGTCGCGCGTTCGATCGCGGAAACCCCTTCATTGGCGAGGGTCACCACGTCCCAAACAAAGGGTACACGGACAATCAACAGCGCCAGCCCCGCTTGCAAGGCCAAGGCGCCCAGGATCCAACGCCAGCCTGGAAGCCGATCTCTATTCTCGCTCAGCGCCCAAGCGAGCGCAAGCAGCGCCGCAATGCCCAGGACCCCGCGAAGCTGGTCGAAAATCTCCAAAGAAGGCTCCCCTATTGGCTCAGCCGCTCTTCTTGCCGAAAACGCTTTCGAGCGCCAGCATGTCCATGTCCCGCCAAGAGGGATGCTAGACCTAGCGTGCGCGCCAAGTGCAAAGCCCGTCTAGCCGCGCCGCCACGTGTGATATTTCTCAACCCAATTGAGCAGGCCTTCCGGCTTGTTTGCCTTCTTCCAATTGCCTGCCGCGAATTTGTTGGCCTCTGCCATCGTTGGATAAGGGTGGATCGTGCCGAGGATCTTATTGAGGCCAAGCTTGTACTTCATCGCCAGAGTGTACTCGGCGAGCAGCTCGCCCGCATTGCTGCCAACGATAGTGGCACCGAGGATCGTGTCCTTGCCCGGAGGGGTGAGCACTTTGACAAAGCCCGACGTCTCACTCTCCGCAATCGCGCGATCGAGATCATCTAAGCCGTAGGTCGTGACTTCGAATTCAATTCCCTGCTCCCGCGCTTCGGTCTCGTTAAGGCCAACGCGGGCAATCTCGGGATCAGTAAATGTCACGGCTGGAATGACACGGTAGTCGGCTTTGAATTTCTTGAACGTGCCAAACAGAGCATTGACGCTTGCGAACCACGCTTGATGGCTGGCGGTGTGGGTAAATTGATAGGGACCCGCGACATCTCCCGCAGCAAAGATATTGGGGAATTTGGTCGCAAGGAACTCATCCGTGACGACGGTGCGATCAGTGTCAACGCCAAGCTCTTCCAAGCCAAAGCCTGTAAGGCGGGCCTTGCGTCCGACAGCGACGATCAGCGCATCAAACGCCACACCATTTTCGCCATCCGGGCCTTCGACAATCAGCTCTCCGTCTTCGATGCGGACTGCCTTGTGGCCAGTGAGGACACTTACCCCCGAAGCCTTGAGAGCAGTCTCAGCCGCTTCAGCAACCTCGGGATCTTCACGCCCGAGCAGCTGCTCAGCCATTTCAACCTGTGTGACATCAGAGCCAAGCCGCGCCATCGCTTGGGAGATTTCGCAACCGATCGGACCGCCGCCCAGAACCGCGACGCGGGCAGGCGCTTTGTTCATCTCGGCAAAGGCGTCCCACATCGTCTCGCTGGTGAGATAGCCGCTGCCCTCGATCCCCGGGATCGGCGGCACAACCGGCTCTGCCCCGCTGGCGATAATGATCGAACGCGTGGTAAGCCGCTTGGTCCCACCATCATTCAGAGCAATTTCCACGGTCCACGGATCGATGATTGAGCCATAGCCCTGGAGCACATCAACGCCGAGCCCGGTGTAGCGTTCAACGCTGTCATGCGGCTCAATCGTCTTGATGATGTCCTGCACGCGCTTGACCGTCTCGCCGAACGGGACCTCGGGCGTGACCGGCGCCAGACCATACTTGTCTGCGTGGCGCATCGTGTTGGCGACCTTTGCGCTCTTGATCAGAGCCTTGGAGGGGACGCAGCCGGTATTGAGGCAATCACCGCCCATATCGCCCGCTTCGATCAGCGTGACTTTAGCTTTCACCGTCGATCCGATCAGCGCTGAGACAAGCCCGGCAGAACCCGCTCCGATCACGATCATGTTGCGATCAAAGCTCTTGGGCTTTGTGAACCCGGCATAGACTTTGCGGCTTTGGACAACGCCCACAATGAACTTGGCAATCCAGGGGGCGATTCCGAGCAAGACAAAGCTCCCCAAGAGCGCCGGTGAGATCAGCCCTTCGAGGCTGTCGATCTCAGAGAGACGCGTGCCTAGGTTCACGTAAACAATAGTCCCCAGCAGCATTCCCAACTGACTGACCCATGCAAATGTGAATGTCTTGATCCGGGTCAGGCCCATGACAGGGTTGATGACGAAAAACGGCACCAACGGGATCATTCGCAAGCTGAAGAGATAAAAGGCCCCGTCTTTCTCGACACCCCTGTTGATCGCTTGCAGTCGGTCACCGAAGCGCGCCTCAATCCAATCTCGCAAGACATAGCGCGATGCCAGGAAGGCCAGAGTTGCGCCAATCGTCGAAGCGAATGAGACGATGATCGTCCCTTCAAGCAAGCCAAACAAAGCGCCAGCAGCCAATGTCATGAGAGCTGCGCCAGGAAGCACGATCGATGCAACTACAGCTATGTAAATGAGGAAGAAAATGATCAGAACCAATAGCCGGTTCTCAGCATAAAACGCACGCGCTCCCTCCACCGCTTCTTTCACCCCATCAAGCGTGAGATACGCTCCGAGATCAAAAACGAAATAGGCTGCGACCAGCGCAGCGATCACAGCAAGGATGGCGAGTTTCTTCATGGGTTCCCCTAATTCAATCAGCCAATACGTCGGTCTTGCGCGATCGGTTACTCCCGCGTCTGACCTTTCAGCTGATTGTTATCCCTTTGTGAACTTGGCGTAGGAGGCTAGCCAGCGCATATCAATGACATGTTTGAGCCTTGCGACCAGACGGGCCTGCCATGCAAAGCGTCCGTAGCTCGCAATCGCTTCGCCTCGGCCGGTTGAGATCAAATAAAGCTGGGCAGCGCGCGGCGCGTAGCTTTTGCGAGGTTCCTTGCCTGCCAAAACCGCGCGCAAATTGGCCGCAAGGACCGGGCCTGCATGGACCGCGTTCACGCCCGACCGCGTCACCTTGCGATCAGTTCGAGCCGCCACATCGCCCGCGGCGAAGATATGCGGGTGCGATGTCGAGCGTTGATACCGATCCACCGCAACAAAACCATCTTCGTCGCATGCTAACCCTCCAGCACCGGGCCAAGAGGGAGCTCCTGAACCCAGCGCAGCGACCACAATATCGGCATCAAAACTCGTCCGGGATGCCTTGATCTGCCCATCTTCTATTCGCGCATCGGCACCGACGAACCTAAGGCCCTGTCGTGCCAGCTCAGCCTCGACCTTGGCGACGACATTAGGCGAGAATCCGGGCAGCAAGCCATCATCGCCGGTCACAAAGAGGATTTCGGAGCTTCGATCCAGTTGCGGAGAGTTGCGCAGCGCAAAGGCAAGCTCAACTCCGCCCGCTCCTCCGCCAATCACCGCGATGCGCTGCGCCGGAAGCAATTCCTCCAACCGATCAACGAAGCTGCCGATTGGCCTCACGTCGAGCAGCCGGGGATCATCCCCAAGGATGCGCGCCGCCTGCCCAACGCCGCCCGTGTCGATCGACGCGAGATCGAAGCTAAGTACCTCGCCTTGATCGGTGGTCACCGTTCGCGCCTCAGAATCGATCGCCACGGCACTCGCAGCGTTAAAAGTCACACCTGCTCTGCGCGCGAGAGCAGCAATGTCGACCAAGCCCTCATCGCGCGAATATTGGCCTGCAATCCAGCCTGGCACTGTGCCCGAATAGCGCAAATGCGGATGCGGGCTGAGCAGAGTGACCCGCTCGCATGGCAGCCCCGTACGAATACAATCCGCCAACACGGCGAGCTGAGCATGCCCTCCGCCTACGAGCAAAAGATGCGAGGAAGGAGTAGAGGGAGAACTCAGCTCCGCTGCCTTCCCTCGATGAGTCTGTCTACCAGAGATGGGTCAGCGAGTGTTGATGTGTCGCCGAGTGATCCGAAGTCGTTTTCGGCTACCTTGCGCAGGATGCGGCGCATGATCTTTCCGGAGCGTGTTTTGGGCAGGCCGTCGGTAAACTGGAGGTGATCGGGCGTTGCGATCGGGCCGATCTCTTTGCGGACATGGGCGCGCAGTTCGGCATAGAGCTCCTCGGAGCCCTCCTCGCCCGCATTCAAGGTCACATAGCAGTAAATGCCCTGGCCCTTGATGTCGTGCGGATAGCCCACCACTGCAGCCTCTGCGACCAGATCGTGGAGCACCAACGCGCTTTCGACCTCTGCTGTACCCATCCGGTGGCCAGAGACGTTGATCACATCATCGACGCGGCCCGTGATCCGATAATAGCCATCCTCATCGCGCTTGCAGCCATCGCCGGTGAAGTACTTGGCCTTGTAAGTGCTGAA
>JBCCPG010000009.1:0-174036 GCA_039039885.1 Pseudomonadota bacterium
TCCCAATCTCGCTCTTCAAGTGGCAGCGGCTCGTGGCGGCTTAGGATTGGCTCTTCTTCCCTGCTTTCTTGGAGACCGCGAAACGGGGCTTGTGAGAGCTGCGCAAGGCTCTCCCACTCGCTCACGCGACATCTGGATCTTAACGCATCCAGACCTCAAAAAGACGGCCCGTGTTCGCGCTTTTATGACCTTCGCTGAAAGTGTCCTGCGCGCTGAACGCACCAACATTACCGGCAAGCTCAACCAATCAGTGTAACGGGCAAGGTTTTAAGGTGTTAGCGCGACACGATACCGCGATGAAGGACAGAAGCAGCATTCAGTCAGGCTGATGTCACCACCGGCGAGTTCGGATCATAAGCAGCCTGAACTAACAATGCGCCGGCTGCGTAGGCCGACAACTCGCACCTGCATATGTGAAGATAGAGGTGAGTGACTTAGCGGCTTTGGAAGGCACTAGGCGTGAAGACGTCCGTTTCCTTACACAGGACCCTCCATACCGTCAGATCAGGCCGGGCCCAAGCCGCTAGCCTGATGGCATCGTTAGCCATTAGGCAACCTTCAACATACGGGATAAGCAAAGGATAAGTATTGTCTGATTATGGGTCGTATGCGGAATGTCTGCTCGCGGCGATTTGCTTTCGAAGAGCGGACAGGTAGGAGACACCGACATTTGCGGAGACGGCCTTGCTGACCTTGACTGGATGCCGCCGAGACTTAGTCGACCAGTTGCCCAGCTTTCACCTCAAGCGAATTCGCCAGCCTCTCAATAATCTCGATCGATGGATTGCGCGCGGCCCTCTCTAGATCGCTGATGTAGGTCCGGTGAATGTCGGCCTGATGAGCAAACTCCTCCTGGCTCCAGCCTTTCTCAAGACGTAATTTGCGCAAGTTTGCGGCTAGGCGTTGTCGAATATCCACGCGCCCAATTGACGCGCATGTAGCCGATCAATCTACAGACGATAAGTGACATTTTGCTTGACTGAGTGTGCCAGAAGAGCAGTAGTTGATGTCACTTATTGACTACAGGAGCGCACCTATGATCTTGGCAGCACTACTTCTCTCGAGCGCATTGGAAGGAGGTCTGCAGCAAGAAGCGACCGCAAAAATTGTATACGCTCTCGATCGGGACCTCCGGGAACCGGAGTCATTGAGGGACCTGCGTGTCTGTGAGGTCACTGAGAACGAAGAAGGTTGGATCACAACGATCTCCTACCGGGCTCGTAATGGGTTCGGCGGCTTTGACCGACAGGTCGCATTTGCGAAGGACTATGGCGACGGTGTGGAGATCGACACCCGGCTGTCTCGCATGCCTGAATTCAAGGACATCTATGAAAGGCAGGTGCAGAAGGCGCGTGGCTGCCCGCTGGTATCGACCGCAGAAATCGAGACTATCAGGGGTGCGGCCAGTGACTAAGCTTGATTGGCGTATGATCTCTGGCCTAGCCCTTCCATTGCTTGTCTCTGCTGGCTGTAGTTCAGGACCGCCACTTCCTGATCACACAGTTGATCGCCAACCGCTCTATGACAATAACGCGCGGGTCACAGTTCGCGTGCCAAGTGACATAAGCCGAGCTGAGTGTGAGGTGCTGATCGATGAGTATCGATCGATTGCAGGACCGACTGGACAGGTTGCGGTTCGCAAGCCTAGCGCGAAGCTCGAGGGTCAGGTTCTTCCTTGGTGTGTCGAAAATCAGGATAAACCGGGCATCTTCTATAACGATGATTTCTTCTAGGCCTCGAAACGAGCGATGCGGGTACCTAGGCCTTACTCACCCAACCAAGGATCAATACCGCCCAGATAGTCCTCTTCACTGTAGTCCATCGGGTCCGGTATCTCTGGGGCCACAAGTGGAGAATCACGGCGGCTTGCTTTTTGGCGCACTCGCTCAAGCAATAGCGAAAGCGCATCCACCTGATCATCATGGCGTGCATTGGGGAAGGCGAGCAGTTCGTGTTCGAAGTCTTCGAGCCATGGTGCTTGAGTTGGAAGAAGTATCTGACCTGCTTCCACCATGCTCGACACTCCAGACTGTTCCCCGTCAGCGCCTAAGGCACAGATTCGGAGTTGAGGTTTAAGGAGTGCTTGTTTCTCGTCGTAGCGACAATGGAACGAGGATGAAGCCTGGAACCTGAAGGGTCAAAGGCCTGCTGAGCAGGCATTCAAGAACATACTCCCATCGCCAAGTATCGAAATTCAAGCCGGTTGAAGCGAAAGCTTACCTCAATAAATTCCGGTCTACCTCCGGTAGTCTTGAAAGGTGTTTGAATGCCAAGATCAAGATCACAGCAACCCGAGCCTAAGGGCACCGTCAATCCGTAGCGTGCACCCGTTGATCATGGGGTTCTCAATCACATGCAGCACAAGACTGGCGAACTCCTCTGCTTCGCCAAGGCGAGCGGGATGCGGCACCTGTTGGCCGGGATTATCAGGCCGCTGGACATGTGAAAATTCTGCCATACCGGTATCGAACAGGCCCGGCGCGACAGTGACGACTCGGATTTTGCTCCCGGCAAGTTCGCGAGCCATCGGAAGGGTCATCGCCTCAACTGCGGCCTTTGACGCAGCGTAGGCGATGTGGCCCATCTGACCGTCTTGTGCCGCAATCGATGAGGTGTTGATGATGACACCGCACTCCTCACCGGCATTCATTGGTTCGCGTGGCCGGGATGCAAACTGAAGGTTGGAGATAAACGTTCCCGTCGAATTCACTGCCTGCACGCGCTCAAACACATCGAGCCTGTGCAGGCCCTCATGGATGAAAAGTTTCATAGCGGGCGCGATGCCAGCGCAATTGACAAGAATGTGAACATCACCGTCGGCACAGAAGTCATCCATCGCCTGTGCGACATTGGCTTCGTCGGTTACATCAACACAATAGAACGTCGCACCGGTCTGTGAAGCGAGCTTTCTGCCCTTCTCCTTTTCGATATCGAAGATGGCAACGCCGGCGCCCCGTTCGGACAAAGCAGCGACTGTTGCAGCACCAAGCCCGGAGGCTCCTCCGGTCACAATAGCCCTCGTGCCTTGGATCTTCATTGGGCCGCTCCTGTCTCTGGCCGATCAAAGCAGGTGGGGCGGGCCGCGAACATTGCATGACAGTATGCGCGGCTATCAATGTTCAGGATCCGGTCTGGAATTGTATCGATGTCGCATACTTCGATACTTACCCCGTCAATGAAATTGTGCGTTTGATAATTACGTCGATCGTCGGGATCACTCAGATAGGCGAGTGGATGCGGCTCAGTTTCGGGTTCAGGCTCAAGACCCATCGCTTTGCGGAGCAACGGCCCAAAGGCTTGTAGCTCCTCATCAGTCATCTCCGTCAGACCGGGCATTGGCTCTGCTTCATTGTCAGGCTCGACGTGCGTTGAAAGGCCATACCGATCAGCGTAATCCATGACCTGCCGAATAGCGGGATGCTTGCCCCGGCTTGCATTATCCATGAGGCGCATAACAATGGCCCGCTGCCTTGTAACGCGCTTCTTCTTCCCGTTGACCGAAAGCGAGACTTTGCTGTCCAGCTCCTGTTGAAAGTCCGTCCGGAAATTGCTGGTGCCTTTTTTGCGGCGGCCGCGTTTGCGCCCATCCCCTTTCTGGAAACGAGTTGCGACAGGCGGCTTGTTCTTTCCGACCTCATAGCTGCCGTCGGGAAGCGTGTTGCCTTCCTTATAACGGGGCTTATCGTTGTTTTTATTGCCGTCAGACATCAGCCTTAGCTCCCTTTGAACGCTGTGCCGCAATCTCCTCGAATGTCTTGTCGCCAATCATAGGAACGGCCCCGCAATCCTTGGCGAGACGCCTGATAGCAACATCTGCATATTTGGGATCGAGTTCGATGCCATACCCGACCCGGCCAGTTTGCTCGGCTGCACAAAGCGTCGTTCCGGATCCAAGGAAGGGATCAAGCACAATCCCGCCGCGCTTCGAGCAATCGAGGATTGCATCTGCAATCATCTTTTTCGGCTTCACAGTTGGGTGGTCGGCAAGGTCCTGCATGCGGCCAGCCCGGAATGTGTTGGCTCCGGGGTACGTCCAAACGTTTGTGCGATAGCGACCGCTAAGACCGAAATTGTTGATGTGACGTCCGGCTGATACCTTGAATGCATAGATAAGCTCATGGGCCGACCGATAGAATGCGCCCTGACCTCCGTTGGTCTTGGCCCAAACGATAAGGTTCTTCGCCTCGTGAAAGATTCCTTTGGCAGCGTCATAAAGATATGGGGCACCGCGCCAGTCGATGAACACAAACGCGATTGCGCCTGGCTTTGAGTGATCAACGATCTGACGAAACGCCGGGCGCAACAAGGTCATCGCAAATTCATTGAGATCGGTCTCTCCTGCACCCATCACGAAATTGGTGTGCTTGACCTTTCCACCGCCGGATACGTTGTTCTCGATGGCACAACCATAAGGAGGATCGGTGATCACAAGCTCAGCGCGCTCGCCTTGCATGAGCGCTTCATATGACCGTGGGTCGCGAGCATCGCCAACAAGGATACGGTGTTTTGCTATCGTCACCAGATCGCCCAGCTGCGAGACAGGCTCGTCGCCATCAGAGGGAAGCTGAACCTCTTCTTCATCAGGCTCTTCATCATCCATCGCGAGAACAGTGTCGATCTCGATCGTATCAAACCCAGTCAATTCCGGCTCGTATCCAAGCTCAATAAGCCCACTTAGCTCATTTTTCAGGGTGCGCTTCGACCACTGGGCTTCCTCAGCCAGACGGTTGTCAGCGATAATGTAGGCCTTGCGATCTGCCTCGCTCAGATGACTAAGGGGGACGACCGGAACCTGTTTCGCCTTATTCAACTTGGCTGCCTCGAGGCGGCCATGGCCACATAGAAGATTGTCATCATCATCGACAATCAACGGATTGGTCCAGCCGAACGTATTGAGGCTCTTGGCAATCTTGGCGATCTGCGCCTTGGGATGCTTGCGCGCGTTTCCCGAGTAAGGTTTAATCGCGCCGATTGGCCGGTACTCGATGCTGAGCCGGGCCTTGTCGGACAGTTCGGTTGCCATCTGAATTCTCCATCTTTGAATTGATGGAGCGTAAATCTAAGCATGTGCCGGGGGACTGGAAGACAAACAACTTCCCGAATTTGTGTCAGGTTTTTCGCCTCGCCCCGCTTGCTGACTTAGCCCGGTTAACTTTTGTTCGGATCGGCTTGATTTTCGGCACCCAGTATTCTTCTGTGAGGTCTGGAGCCAGATGGCGAAGTAATGCTGTCAGAAACTCCCCGGAGAGTCCGGCCAAATGCGGACCGCAGCTCTTGTTTCCATCTGAAATGCGCAGATCGTAGGCTCCGGCATCATGCAGCTCATTCAACAGAAGCTCGATTGAAGTGTCGCGAACGAGTTCGGACGGTCGTCCATCACCACGTGCAATATCATCGGCCATGCGTTTCGCGACCAACGCCAGATCGTGCAGTTCATTGTTCGATTGGGAGAATGGTGGACCGTCGGCGACTAGAACGTTTGGATCGGCCGGGCGTAAATAGAACAAGGCCGCATCAACTTTTGGCGGCAATTTGGCGAGTAGGTCGTCTAATTCGCTGGCGGACTTTGCAATGTCCGAAAGCAGATCACCAACGGATGCTCGATCGTGTCCAAGAATGATCGCGTGGATCGGAGCCAAATAGAAACAGCTTATAAGCCAGACATTCTCAACGAAATCCGCTCGCCGGACATAAGCAATGTCAAGCATCTCCACCAGCTGCTCGACCTCATTGATCTCAATGCTGGGAGCCGCCGGATCGAAGAAACTGATCGTGGAATTTATGATGCTGTATTCTTCTGCATTCTCCGCAAGCTTTGCCAATGTGACTTTTTCATTCCTATAACCTGGCCACAAAATCTCATATGGGAAAACCCAGCCATCAGGCGCAGAAATTGGCGGTGCTGGATCCTGGGGCATGCCGAAATCTAACCAGAAACGTGAATTTTCCCACTACTTTCCCATAACCATGGGAATTCCGGTGTGAGACGAGTTCGCTCAGGACTGCGTGGCGCACCATCTCCCTCTCTTTCCCTATTTTCTGCTACCGGTTTTCTGGGGTTTTGCCGGGGTAATCTGTGTCCTGAAGATGCTCATTGACCTGCCCCCAAGAAAGTGGTCCGTTTTGAGAATTAGGATTTCGGCTGTTTATAGCTTGAAAGGAGCTGAGAATGGCACGGAAGAGATACACGCCAGAACAGATTATCGGGATGCTGCCCGAGTCTGGGCCACGTTGGCAGGCTAGATAAGGACCTGAGAAACAGTCACGCTCGTTGGCCGTGTCACACCAGCAGTCTGTTTATGGGATACCAATGGCTCGTCAGTTCCTTTAGGGCTCCAACCCATGACACCGGCTGAACTTCAACGCCTGTTAGACACGAAAACGAAACCGATGCGGTCTCTGGGCCGATTGGAAGATCTGGCTGTGCAGGTTGGCTCTCTGATTGACGAATTGGATCCTACCAAGGTGTCGGCATCGCTCACGATATTTGCGGGCGACCATGGAATAGCTGCTGAGGGTGTTTCGGCCTTTCCGCAAGAAGTGACAGCGCAAATGGTTGCGAACTTCCTTGCTGGTGGTGCGGCTGCGAACGCAATGGCGAAAGCAACGGGTGCTTCCGTATCGGTCGTCGATTGTGGTGTCGCGAACCCTTCATCGACGCGGGATGGCCTGATCGACATGAGGCTCGGCGCTGGCACGTCAAATAGCGCTGAAGAGCCCGCCATGTCTCCCGAATTGGCGCATGAGGCAATCGAACAGGGGCGCACATACGGTGCTGCGCTTGAGACAGATATTGTCTGCCTCGGCGAGATGGGCATCGCCAACACCTCTTCGGCGACGCTGCTCGCGCATAAGCTTAGCGGCATTCTCGTTGGCGATCTGGTCGGTCGCGGGACTGGGGTCGATGATGCGGGCTTGGAGCACAAAAGGTCAGTGCTTGAACGCGCAGCAGCTCGCACGGGACAGCTAGAGCCGATGGATGCGCTGGCTGAAGTGGGTGGATTCGAAATCGGCACTATGGCCGGCGCAATGATTGGGGCAGCTGGGGCGAAAAAGGTTGTGGTGGTCGATGGCTTTATTGCGACAGCGGCTTCCGCGCTTGCCCGAGCCCTCGCGCCTGAGTGCGAGGCATCAATGATCTACGCGCATCAGTCTGCCGAGCACGGGCACACAGCCCTGCTTGAATGGCTGGACGCAAAGCCGTTATTCGATCTTGATATGCGACTTGGGGAAGGCACTGGCGCGCTGCTCGCTGTCCCTATCATTCGCGCAAGCCTATCCTTGTTTGGAATGGCCAGCTTTGCAAATGCTGGCGTTTCTGGTCGATCGGGCGACCAGTGAAGGAACAGTTCAAAGGCCTTTGTGCAGCATGGATATTCCTTACGCGAATCCCACTTCCAAAAATGGACTTGAGCGAAGCTAACTTTGCGCAGGCACCTGCATTTTACCCGCTCGTTGGCCTTTTGGTCGGCGGCATTGGCGCTGGTGGGTATGCAGTTGGTCACCTGATTGAAGGCCCCGCCATTGGTGCCCTTTTGGCCTTGGGGGCAACCCTGCTGGCGACGGGCGCTTTCCACGAAGATGGGCTGGCTGACCTGTTCGACGGTCTCGGCGCCTACACCAAGGAGCGGATGCTTGAGGTCATGCGCGACAGCCGGTTGGGCACCTTTGGCGCGGTCGCGCTCTTCGTTGTGCTCGGACTGAAGGTCGCCAGCCTCTCGTCTCTGCCAATGATTGTCGTCTTGGCCGCGCTTCCATTGGCGCATGGACTTTCGAGAATGTCGGCTGTGGTTGTAATCGCAACGAGCCGCTATTCGCGCTTGGAGGGAACAGCAAAGCCGGTCGCAAAAGGCATATCGCGCAGCGCTCTTGCAGTGGGTTCGCTCACCAGCATCGCCGCATTGGCCGCCTTCGGTGTTTGGGTCTCAGCCGAGCTTGCGCTGGGCAGCCTTGTAGGACTTGTTGTCGGGCATGTCTTCACCCGCCTTTTGTTTGAGCGCAGACTCGGTGGCTACACTGGCGATTGTCTTGGCGCAGTCCAGCAAATGTCTGAATTGGGCGTTTATATCGCGATTGTAGCATGGCTCTGACTTTCCTGAGGCATAGCGAGCCGTGTATTGAGCCGGGCATTTGCTATGGCCAACTGGATATCGCTGCGCGCGAGTTGTCCGAGGCGGAGCTTAGCGAGCTTGTTGGCAATCTTCCCAAAACTCTCAGTCGTATTGACACCAGCCCCCTGTCGCGCTGTTCGAGGTTAGCGGAAAGGATCGTTGAAAGGCTCAACCTTCCGCTTCAAATCGATCCACGCTTGCAGGAGATTGACTTTGGACGCTGGGAGAACTGCGCTTGGGATGACATTCCCCGCGAGGAAATTGATGCATGGGCCGCCGACGTGACAGGTGCCAAGCCGCATGGCGGTGAAAGCGTCGACGAGTTGACGGCGCGCGTTCGATCTTATCTCGATGAGTGTCCATATGGCCGCTCGGATATCCTGGTCGTTACGCATTTGGGCGTAGTGCGCTGCGCACATGCCGCTTTCGGATATGAGGGCGCGCTCGAAATGAAACTTGGCTATTGGCAGACAATGCCATTCAATCCTCCGCGCTTTGATAAAGGCCCGCATCAATGACAAGCAGCGATCCCAAAACGCACAAGCAAGAGATGAAGAAGCTCCAAGAGGCTCAATCCAAGAAGCGCCGAGAGCTAAAGGATCCTGAGCGTGGGCTTGTCTTGGTCCACACTGGCGATGGCAAGGGCAAATCGAGCTCGGCGTTTGGGGTTATCGCTAGGGCGCTTGGCTGGGGGCACAAGGTCGCCGTTGTGCAGTTCATCAAGGGCAAATGGAAGACAGGCGAGAAGGAGTTCTTTTCGCGCTTCAGTGATGAGCTGGACTGGCACGTGATGGGCGATGGCTTCACATGGGATACGCAAGATCGCGAGCAGGATATCGAAGCCGCCGAAAAAGCACTCGTAAAGGCGAGAGAGCTGATCAGCAGCGGCGACTACGCGCTCGTCGTCTTGGATGAGATCAATATTGCTATGCGCTATGACTATCTAGAGACTTCGGCCGTTATCGCAGCGCTCGAGCCCCGCGGTGACACCAGCGTAATCTTGACGGGGCGAAACGCCAAACCAGATCTTATTGAATATGCCGATACGGTCACGGAAATGACGGAAGTAAAGCACGCCTTTCACTCCGGCATACGCGCTCAGCAGGGCATCGATTTCTAGCTCTTCTGCCGTCTGAGTTTGGCGCAAGATGCGATCCAGTTCGCGTCTGAATCGAGCACCGCCCTCATGCGCCGCTGCCTAGTCAAATTGACACCGGAATCCTTGCTGCGTAAAGGCTCTGCCAGATGGTGCTGCAAGTGCGAAGGTGCTTGGAGCTAAGAGGGAAGCCGGTGTGAGACCGGCGCTGTGCCCGCAACTGTGAGCTGGGAGCCTTGAACCACTATGTCACTGGCTGCGCCCATTTATTGGGCAAAGCTGGGAAGACGGTTCGATGGTGCTGATCGGCAAGCCAGGAGACCTGCCATCGCGTCGTTCGTCCGGGGCCGGGTCCAGCCCAGTGGGACAGGAAAGTTTTTCCGAAGTAGCGACAGCCTGGTCGGTCTCCGACATCGCAGCGCAAGCGCGTTTGCGATGAGCCAACTGTCGAATGCGCCGTGTGGGTTTCGGAGCCCTCACGCGGTATGACTTTGGATACACATATGAAACACGCAGTATCTTTGCTTGCAGCGGCTTCAACCCTGGCATTGTCTTCAACGCCTCTTCTCGCTCAATCGGTTGATGAAGCGAGTGACCAGCGTTCGACCACTGATCGTCAGGGCGGCGAAAACCCTGACTCGGTCAAGATTGTCGTGACGGCAAACCGTACCAGCCGCGCGATCTCGCAAGTTGGCGAATCCGTCACGGTTGTCGGCGAGGAAGAGATAATCAACCGTCAGGCCACCGACGTGCTCGACATCCTGCGCACCGTTCCCGGCGTCACCTTCAATCGCAATGGCGGCCTTGGTACCAATGCGGGCGTTTCCATTCGCGGGGCGCAATCGGATCAGACGTTGGTGCTGATCGACGGTATACGCATCAACGATCCGGCCTCGCCTGGCGGTGGCTTCAATTTCGGTCCGCTCCTCGCAGGCAATATATCGCGGGTCGAAGTGGTTCGTGGCTCGCAATCGGTGCTCTACGGCAGCCAAGCCATCGGCGGCGTGGTCAACCTTCTGACCCGCGAGCCGACCGAAGAGCTCGCTTACTTCGCCCGCGCCGAATATGGCGCTCGCGATACGGCGGAGATTGTCGGCAATGTCTCTGGACGTTTTGGACCCGTCGCTGCCAGTTTTGGTGCGACTTACGCGAGGACAGACGGCATCTCTGCCCGAAGCGGCGGGACCGAGGTCGATGGATTTGAAAGTCTTGGCTTCAACGGAAAGCTGGATGTTGCTCTGGCGAGCAATATCTCGCTCGACCTGCGCGGTTTTTATGCTGACGGAGACACAGACATCGACGGCTTTGGCGCTCCGGACGCTGACATTGTCTCCAGCCGGCAGGACTTTGTCGGCTATGCCGGGCTGAATGCGTCCTTCCTCGATGGTCGTTTTCGCAATCGGCTAGGTTTTGGCTACACCGATATCAGCCGCAACAACTTCAACTTCGACACCGATTCCGAAACCTTTGTTGCCTCTGGTGAGAACCGTCGCTTCGAATATCAGGGTGTGTTTGACACAGGCGACTTTGCCGAAATCGTGTTTGGTGCAGAGCGCGAGGAATCAGAGTTCACATCATCAAGCTTCGGCGCTCCGCCGAGCAATGCTGATGTCTGGATCAATTCGCTTTACTCCCAGATCAATGTCACTCCCATTGATGGCCTCTCATTGACCGGAGGCCTCCGCTACGACGACCATGAAACCTTTGGCAGCGCGACGACATTTTCCGCCAGCGGTGCGTACTCGCCGAATGATGGTGATACAGTCATCCGCGCAAGCTATGGCGAAGGCTTCAAAGCACCAGCATTGTTCCAGCTGTTTAGCGACTTTGGGAATCTCGATCTTGTGCCTGAAGAATCGGAGAGCTGGGATGTCGGCATCACGCACAGCTTCCTTGATGGCAAGGCACAGTTCGGAGTGACCTATTTCGAGCGTGATGGCACGAATGAGATTGTGTTTGTGAGCTGCACAGGAAGCCTATTGCCCCCCTGTCTGGTTCCAGAGGAGGTCCGCCCATCCGGCACCTATGACAATATCGCGCTCACTCAAGCTGATGGCTGGGAGTTTGGCGTTGCGCTGCAGCCGGTTGATGGATTCGATGTATCGCTCAACTATTCGATCATCGATGCGTTCGACGGCACGACAGGCAATCGCCTCCCGCGCCGGGCCGAAGAGACGGCGAGCCTGGTCGTCGACTATCGCATGGAAAACGGGTTTGGTATCGGTGCGACCATCCTCGTCGTTGGAGATAGCTTTGACAACGCCTCGAACACCCGCCCGCTCGATGGCTATGCCCTTGCTGATATCAGAGTGAGCTATGGGATTGCCGAAAGCCTCGAACTCTTTGGGCGCATCGAAAACGTGACCGACGAAGAATACGAGACCGTTCGCGGCTTCAATCAGCCGGGCCGTTCTGTCTTTGGCGGCGTGCGTCTCAGGATGTAATGCCCCAATAAGATGGTGATGCGATCGATCCTCGCGGCGTTTCTTGGCCTCTTGCTGGTTGGCTGCTTACAGCCGGCTGAGCAAAGCTCTGAGGCGCCGCGACGGATCGTCAGTCTCGATTATTGTGCGGATCAATATGTCCTGCGGTTCGCAAATCGAGACGACATTCTCGCGCTGTCTCCGGGCGCCGACAAACAATTCTCCTATATGCGTGAAGAAGCAACAGGCATCCTCCAAGTGCGACCGCGCACCGCGGATGTCCTTGCGCTGGAACCCGACCTAATCGTGCGCTCCTACGGCGGTGATCCCAATGTCAGTACGTTTATGGAACGCGCTGGCGTCCCCGTGGTGCAGATAGGGTTTCCTGTGACAATTGAGGAAGTGCGAAAAGAGGTCTTACGTGTCGGTCAGGAGTTGGGACAACCCGAGACAGCGCAGCACGTCATAGACGATATGGATCGGCGTCTCGCTGCGCTTGCGGCAAAGGCGAACGACAATCCTGAGGCTTTGTACATGACCCCGGTCGGTGTGACGACTGGACCAGGTTCGCTGGTTCATGAGCTGATGACCGCTGCGGGTCTCGCCAACTTTCAAACCCAGAGCGGCTGGAACCCGCTGCCGCTTGAACGGCTCGCCTATGATCGGCCGGACCTGATCGTTGCTGCATTCTTTGAAAGCAAAACCAATCACGTCGACAACTGGAGTGCAGCGCGCCACCCCGTTGCTCAGGCGCAATTGCGCGAACTGCCCGTATCCGCAATCGAAGGGGCTTGGACCGCATGTGGTGGATGGTTCCTGATCGAAGCGGTTGAGGCCATGTCTGAAAAGGCTGGTGTCGGATCGTGACGCGAGTGTCTGGCCTCCTGTCCGCTGGTCTGATCGCGGCTTTGCTTTTGTCTTTGCTGCTAGGTTCAGTCCCGCTCTCTTTTGAGCGCGTTTTGAGCGCCATTGCTTTTCAAGCCAGCGCTGGAGATGAACTGGTGGTTTGGCAAATCCGCTTGCCGCGCAGCGTTGCCGCCGCCGTCGTAGGCGCAGCGCTTGGGATGAGCGGGGCCGCTCTCCAAGGTTTGTTGCGTAACCCGCTGGCTGAGCCGGGCATTTTGGGCGTGTCCGCTACGGCAGCTCTTTTTGCGACTTTCGTGCTTTACTTCAGATTGGCAACCGCAGGACCGCTCGTCCTCCCGGCTGCCGCCGTAGCTGGCGCTTTGCTCGCCACTCTGATCGTTGCCGCAGCAGCGCTTCGAAACCGTTCGGTTGTGACGCTGATCCTTATCGGGGTGGGCCTATCAAGCTTCTCTGCAGCGCTCATGGCATTGTTAATGAACCTCGCGCCCGATCCTTTCAGTCTGACCGATATGGTCAACTGGATGCTTGGCACTGTCGCCAATCGCAGCTTTGAGGATATCGCTTTTGCGGCACCGTTCTTGATTGTGGGAATGGTTGTCATGCTTCTTTCCCGTCGCGGTCTTTCTGCCTTGGCACTGGGAGAAGAGACCGCCGAAGGGCTTGGCCTCAACCTCAAGATGCAGCGGCTTGGCGTGATTGTGGGTGCGGGTCTGGCGACCGGCGCGGCGGTGTCGTTGGCGGGCGCGATCGGGTTTGTCGGAATAGTTGCCCCGCATCTGGTCCGACCCTTTGTCCGCTATGATCCGGCGCGTCTGCTTATTCCGTCCGCCATTCTTGGCGCATTGCTGCTGGTTTTGGCCGACATCGGTGTGCGACTGCTGCCCACCGATAACGAGTTAAAGCTTGGCGTTGTCGCATCCTTGATCGGCGCGCCCATCTTCATCTGGATCGCCTCGCGCAGGAGGTTGGCATGACCATCTTTGCGGCTGATCAGCTCTGCTACGGCGTCGATGGCAAAGCACTGGTCTTGGATGCGAGTTTTGCGTTGGAGCCGGGCGCGCTGACGGTGCTTGTGGGGCCTAATGGAGCGGGAAAGACGACATTACTGCGGCTGGCGCTCGGTTTGTTGAAGCCCGACAGCGGATCAGCGATGCTCGACGGCGAAGATGTCACAGCTCTCGCGCCGGTCCAACGGGCGCGTAAGGTCGCTTATCTTCCGCAGCAGCGCCCTCTGGTTTGGCCACAACCGGTTCGCGATATTGTCGCGTTGGGACGCTTTGCTTTTGGCGCGATGCCTGGTCGGCTTTCCGAGGAAGATGAGGCAGCCACTGCCCGCGCTATTGCCGCCTGCGATCTCGAAGGTTTTGAAGAGCGCGCGGCAGACACGCTGTCGGGCGGAGAGCTTTCTCGCGTCCACCTCGCGCGGGCCTTGGCAGCGCAAACTCCTTTCTTGGTGGCGGATGAGCCCGTTGCTGCGCTTGATCCACGTTACCAGCATGAGGTGCTGCGCAAGTTCTGTGAGGCAGCAAGCAAGGGCAAATCATTGCTTGCCGTCGTTCACGACCTTTCGCTGGCGGCGCGCTATGCCGACAGGCTGATCTGGATGAAAGGTGGCCGGATCGTCGCGGATGGGACACCGCGTGAAACTATCACGCCTGATCGCTTACGAGAGGTATTCGGTATCGAGGCGCGGGTTGGTGCCGATGCTGACGACGCCCTTTCGCTAGACATTATTGGCCCGTCCTAGGCGCGTGGGCCGATGACAGCGCGCGCGATCATGTTGCAAGGAACTGGTTCCGATGTCGGCAAGTCATTGCTGGTGGCAGGCCTGTGCCGGATCGCGAAGCGGCGGGGTATCAATGTCGCTCCCTTCAAACCGCAAAACATGTCGAACAATGCCGCTGCCTGTCCTTCGGGCGGTGAGATTGGCCGCGCGCAAGCGCTTCAAGCGCGAGCTGCCGGCCTCGACCCAACGACCGATATGAACCCGGTGCTGCTTAAGCCAGAGGGCGATCGCCGCTCGCAGATCATCTTGAACGGGACGCCGCTACGCAGCGAAGAGGCCGCGAACTATATGCGCGACCGAGGCAGCCTGCTTCCTGAAGTGCTTAGCGCTTTCGAAAGGCTTCGGGCCGCTCACGATCTTGTCGTGGTCGAAGGCGCTGGAAGCCCAGCCGAGGTCAATCTTCGCCAAGGTGACATCGCCAATATGGGTTTCGCGCGCGCTGCGGATGTGCCGGTCATTTTAATCGGAGACATTGACCGCGGCGGCGTGATTGCGGCGGTTGTGGGCACAAAGGCGGTTATCGGTCCCGGAGATGCCGCGATGATCAGCGGGTTTGCGATCAATCGCTTTCGTGGCGATCCTGCGCTATTCGAGGACGGCGTGACTTTTACCGAGGACAGAACCGGCTGGCCGTGCCTTGGCGTTGTACCATGGCTGCCTTGCGCCTCGCGCCTGCCAGCAGAGGATGCGGTGGTCTTGGAACGCCGAGCTGCGACGAGCAATGACATCATCATCGCGGTGCCAATGCTCTCGCGCATCAGCAATTTCGATGACCTCGATCCTCTGCGGGCGGAGGAGGACGTTGAGGTGCGCTTTATCCCGCCCGGCACGCCCATCCCGCGTGATGCTGACGCGATCATCCTTTCCGGCACGAAGTCGACGCTCAGCGATCTTGCCATGCTGCGCGAACAGGGATGGGATCACGATATCATTGCGAGCGTTCGAACCGGCGCTCATTTGGTTGGCATATGCGGCGGCTTTCAGATGCTCGGTACACGGATCGAAGATCCGGACGGATTGGATGGCCCAGCGGGAGGCTCTAACGCCCTAGGACTGCTGGACATGGCAACCATCATGACTGGTGAGAAGATCGTCCGACCGATGAAAGCTGCAAGCATCAAAGGACAGGTTCCCTTGAGCGGCTATGAGATCCACACGGGACGCTCCGAAGGTCCAGCCTTGGATCGCCCTTTCTCCACGCTTGATGATGGAACTCCGGACGGAGCCTTTGCCAATGGCGGTCAGATCATCGGAACCTATCTCCATGGCCTGTTTGCAAGCGACGCGTTTCGGGCAAGTTGGCTGGTGGGTTTGCGGAGCGGGCGGGCGAGCGCGCTTAGCTATGAAGAGGGCGTCGAAGCGGCGCTTGATGAGCTGGCTGACGGGCTTGAAGAGGCGCTGGACATCGAGGCTATTTTGGCGATGGCGCGCTAAATGTTTGCTTGGCTCATCCTGGCTGCACTCGCGATTGAGGCAGCGATGGGCTGGCCAGACTGGCTCGACCGCCGCATCGGACACCCAGTGCGCTGGTTTGGATGGCTGGTCACGAAGCTGGAACGCATTGGCAATCGCGCATCCTATTCGAGGTTCTTTCGCATCGTTATTGGCGGTTTGGTCACGATCCTATTGATCGCGTTTTCGGTTGGCGTTGCATTGGGGGTCGTTCACTATCTGCCCGATGGACCGCTTGGCTTTGCAATGAGCGCAGCCATTGCGTCCACACTCATCGCGAGCCGCTCGCTTCACGATCACGTCGCAGCGGTTGGGAGGGCTTTCTCGCCCGATGACTTCGGTCCGGCTCGCTCGGCGCTTTCCCAGATTGTGGGCCGCGAAACGGCTAACTTGGACGAGGCTGCCATGGCCCGCGCGGCGGTAGAGAGTTTGGCAGAGAACACATCCGATGGAGTGACCGCACCTGTCTTTTGGGGAGTGATTTTCGGTCTGCCAGGCTTGTTTGCCTACAAGGCGATCAACACGCTCGATTCCATGATTGGCCATCGTAACGAGCGATACGAAGCCTTTGGCAAAGTCGCCGCTCGGCTCGATGATGCAGCCAATCTAGTCCCGGCACGGCTTACGGGCTTTTTGTTCGCACTATGCGCGCGGTCTCGGCAGTCGATCAGGGTCATGCTGCGCGATGCCAAGTTCCACCGCTCGCCCAATGCCGGTTGGCCAGAAGCCGCGATTGCGGGGGCCTTAGAGATACGCCTTTCTGGGCCTCGTTCGTATGGTGAAAAGACATCCGAAGAACCGTGGCTGAATGCTGAAGCGAGCGATCCCACAATGACTGACCTCAGCCGTGCTTTGTCACTTTATCGCCTAAGCATCGTAAGCGTTGCTCTTCTGCTCGCAGGGCTCGGATTTGTGCTGTGAGCGACAAGCGTGCCTTTCCGACCGGTCACGGTGGCCAGATCGATGCGATGGCGACGGCGTTTCCGGACGCGCCCTTGCCATGGATTGATCTTTCCACTGGGATCAACCCCTTCGCCTATCCACTGCCGCCCATCCCCACAGAAGCGTGGGCAAGGCTGCCAACAGCGGCGGATCGCGAAAGATGCGAAGCGGCAATGGCGGCGGCGTTTGGTTGTGAGCGCGCGCACTGCCGCGCCGTTCCAGGCACTGAGCTCGTCATTCGGCAACTGCCCAGGATCCTTAAGGTAAAGCGTGTCGCTCTGCGTGGCCGATCCTACGCGGATCATATCGAAAGCTGGCGCGCGGCGGGTGCCAAGGTCATTTCCGTAGACGATCCCCTCGAGCATGTTGGAGCGGTGGATGCGGTCGTGCTGGTCAATCCCAACAACCCTGACGGAAAGCGCTGGTCGCTCGATCGGATCGAAGCCACGCGCGCCAAGCTCGCCAGCCGAGGCGGCTGGGTGATCGTCGATGAGGCCTATGCCGATCTTGACCCCGCGCTCAGCATGGCCGCGATGGCTGGCCGCGAAGGGCTGATCATCTTGCGCTCATTCGGGAAGTTCTTTGGACTTGCCGGAATTCGTTTGGGAGCAGTGCTCGCTGCCCCAAGCACCCTGTCTGATCTGGCCGATCAACTTGGCGAGTGGGACGTGTCTGGACCGGCGCAATCGCTGGGTGCGAGTGCCTATGCAGATTTGGAATGGCAGAATGCGACGCGGTTGAAGCTGCGCACGGCGCGCGACGATCTATCGAAACTTCTGGCCAGTGCCGGGATAGAGGAGGTTGGCGGGACCGATCTCTTTCGCTTTGTGCGAGTGCGCGATGCGGCGGCCTTGTGGGAGGCGCTTGCAAGCAAGGGCATAGCCGTGCGGCGCTTTCATTCAGACGATCATCATCTGCGAATTGGCTTACCTGATACAGATGGGCTCTGCCGATTGGCCGAGGCGCTCAGCCTTTTATCCGCAAGGGGAGGCCAGCTACCACCAATTCCACGCGTTCGCTGATCGCGGCGAGGCTTTGGTTGAGACGACCCTGCTCATCCCGAAAATCCCGGCCAAGCTTGTTGTCTGGGACAATCCCTGAACCCACCTCGTTGCTAACGAGCACAATCTGAGCGGACGAGCCTTGGATCGCCGCGAGCAGCCGATCCACTTCCTTTCCAACCTCGCGCTCTGCGAGCATGACATTGGAAAGCCAAAGCGTGCAGCAGTCTATAAGAACGACTGATGACCCAGCCTCTTCCACAGCCGAAGCCAGCTCAAGCGGAGCTTCAATTGTGCGCCACCGCTCATCCCGCTCGTGCCGGTGCCTATCGATCCGCTCGCGCATTTCATCGTCAAAAGCCTGTGCAGTAGCGATAAAAACATGGGGGCCGGGCAAGCTTTGCGCAGAGGCAAGTGCCAGTCGGCTCTTTCCCGATCTTGCGCCGCCGAGAAAAAAACTCACTCGCTGCATCACCGTGCCTTCAACGTTGGTTCTGTACGCGGGCTTAGCCAATATCGGGGCGCATAAAAACCTCCTTGGGTCGTAAAACTTGAAGACGGTTCATGAGAGTTCGGAGCAGTGCCCAATCGTCTGGACCCGAAGTCAAGATATCCAAGTGAAGCGGTATTCGTCACGCAAGCATGAACGGCCGGTCGAGATCGTAACCGGACTGTATCACTTCCGGTGTCAGCACCATTTGTGTCGGTCCATCCGCGAACACCGTTCCTCCTCGAAAAAGCACAACACGGTCGGCGTGCTTTTTGACCAAATGGAGATCGTGAAGCACGGCCACCACTCCCCACCCTTCGTTCGACAGCCTTTCGAGCAAGGTCACCAGAGCGAGTTGGTGTCTGAGATCAAGCGCGGAGGTCGGTTCGTCGAGCAGCAGCCAGCGCGGACTCCCATCCTCTGGTCCCTCCCAAACCTGTGCGAGCGCACGCGCTATGTTGACCCGCTGACGCTCCCCGCCCGAAAGAGTGAGATAATTGCGCGCGCCCAGCTCCGTTACCTCCATCGCTTCCATTGCCTCAGCCACGATTTCAGCATTGCGGCGATTGCCCGTTATGCCGGTCCAGGGCGTACGACCCATCTCGACGACTTCATGGACATGGAAAGGAAAACTCAAGGGCGAATTTTGTGCGACCACTGCGCGCTGTCGTGCAAGGTCGATGGGCTTGAACCGGGCAACCGGCGTATCATCGAGAAACGCAGCGCCTTGATCCGAACCAAGCGCTCCAGAGAGCAACGATAGAGCCGTCGTTTTGCCCGCTCCGTTGGGCCCGCAAAAGGCAGTGAATTCGCCTGCCCTGATCGTGAGCGAGACGTCTTGAAGGATCGCTTTGTCCGATCGGATCACGCTGGCTTGTTCCAGTCGCATCGTCATCCAAGCAGGCTCCGCTTTTTGTCTCGCAAGAGCAGCCAAAAAAAGAATGGAGCGCCGATGGCGGCGGTGACAACGCCCAAAGGCAGCTCAGCTGGAGTGACGGCGATGCGCGCGACAATGTCTGCCGCCAGCACAAGTGCGGCTCCCAAGAAGCAAGAGCCCGGCAACACGTAGCGATGGTCAGGTCCGGTAACGAGGCGCACAAGGTGTGGCACGACGAGGCCTACGAAGTTGACGATCCCGCAAACAGCTGTCGCTGCACCCACTCCCAACGCGGTGCCAATCGCCGCTATGCGTTTGGCGCGCTCGACATCGACGCCGAGGGCAACCGCATCTTCCTCGCCCAGAAGCAGCGCGTTGAGTGGACGTTGCAACGTCCAGAGCATCATAAGTGCTGCGGCCATACCAAGAGCCGCGGGCAGGACGCGTCCCCATGTTGCCCCGCCAAGGCTGCCCAGCGTCCAGAATGTAAGATCGCGTAATTGTGCGTCGGTGGCGAGGAATGTGAGATAGCCGATCCCGGAGAAAGCCAGCGCATTGGCTGCGACGCCGGCCAGCAGCATGGTCGCAACCACCACCCGGCCGTCCACCATGGACAGCGAATAGATCGCGACGACGGTAACCAGCGCTCCGAGGAATGCGGCGATTGGCAATGCGAAAGACCCCAAGGCCGCGGTGAGTCCCGCAAGCGTGGCTCCTCCCAGCACGATCACCGCCACTGCGGCGAGTGCGCCTCCCGCAGAGACACCGATCAGTCCGGGATCTGCAAGCGGGTTCCTGAAGAAGCCCTGCATCGCAGCGCCAGCTCCCCCAAGGGCTGCACCCGCTAACGCGCCCAGCAGCGCCCGTGGAGCGCGGATGTTCTCGACCACTCCGATTTGGGCGCGGCTCAGATCACCGGTCGTGTCAAAGCCCAGCGTGCCGAGGCCAATTCTGAACACATCGAGCGCGCCAATGTCCAAAGGGCCAAGCATAATGGACGCCACCATTGCAATGGCCGCCAGCAGCGCACAGGACAGCACCGTCAAGCGCCCGCGACGTTCGCGAGCGGACTGGAGCTGAGCGGCAATATTGGCCTCTCCGGCGGGCGAAAGCGGCTTAGTCGCCACTGCGCGGCGGGCCCTGGGGAACCGCTTCGAAAGCTTGACGGCCTTCGTTGATCGCAACCGCCAGTTCTTTGATCGCATCAGGCGTTCGCGGTCCGAATTGCATGATCTGGACCGAATCGACCATGAACACGCGATTGCGGGCAACCGCATCGGTCAGCGTAATGGCTGGATTGGTCACCATTCCGTCAAAACCGCCATTTTCCGCTGCATCATGAGTCATGACGAGGATCATGTCCGGGTTGGCGGCCACCGCCGCTTCAGAAGAAATCGCGGTGTAACCGGACTGACTGCCAAACAGATTGGTGCCACCGAGCAGCTCGATCACGCCATTGGCGGCGGTCTCTTGCCCAGCTGCCTGAGGCACTCCTTCGCGCAAGGTCGAGAAGAAGAGCGCGCGCGGTGGGGCTTCGAATTGGGCGATTTCGGCTTGAGCCTCGCTCCACGATTGTTCCAATTCCGCGACCATTTCTTCGCCCCGTTCGACCTCTCCGATCGCCTCAGCAACGAGGCGCACTTTGCCAATGATCCCTTGCATCGAATAATCAGTGGGCATTTCGACAATCTCGACGCCGACATCGCGGATCTGTTCAAGCGCTTCTTCAGGCCCCGCAGCGCCGCTGATCAGGATCATGTCTGGATTGGTCGCAAGCACACCTTCGGCAGACAATCTGCGCACATAGCCTATCTTCTCTGTTTCAAGGGCCTCGGCAGGGTAAACGCTGGTGGAATCGGTTGCCACGATCCGGTCTCCTGCACCCAAGGCGTAGACGATTTCCGTGACATCTCCGCCGACCGTGACGATGCGTTGTTCGACCTCTTCTTGAGGCGCTTCGGCACCACAGGCTGCGAGGACAAAGCATAAGAGGAGACTGATTTTTTTTAGCATGGCGTTGGTGGACCCTTTAAAGAGGTAGCGTGATGGCATAACTAAGAACGACTCGCAATAGCACATGGCCAATCAGTCTGGCCGAAAAGGAGACCCGCTTTGTATATCGCCATGAACCGCTTCAAGATTACCCCCGGCCACGAGGACGCCTTTGAGAAAGTGTGGGCGGAGCGCGATTCTCATCTGCGCGAGGTTCCCGGTTTCAAACAGTTCAAGCTTCTGCGCGGGCCTGACGGTGAAGAGCACACATTGTTTGCTTCGCACAGCGTATGGGAAAGCGAAGACGCGTTCATTGCTTGGACCAAGTCCGAAGCCTTTCGTGCCGCTCACGCCAATGCGGGCGACAATCGCGCGATGTATCTGGGCCATCCGCAGTTTGAAGGCTTCGAAGTCGTCATCGACAACGAGGGTTAGACCTCGGGCTTTAGGACGGCACACTGGCATTCGCGATACGTGCTAGGCGGAGCCATACTCACGGCGGCACGATTCCGATTTGACATGGCCGGCTTCATCGCTGGCGACGCTTCGCAACCGGAGTGTGACCATATGGCCTCTGATCCACCACTTCTTTAAAATTAGGGTCAAAGCCTTTGCAATTGCGAGTGACTCGCGTTAGCGCACTGCGACGGATAAGGGGATTACCAATGAATAAGTCGTTTGCGCGGGTTTCGCGCCGTTCCTTGATGCTTGGCAGTGGCCTCGCGGGTTTGATGCTTGGCGCAGCTCAAGCCAGTGCACAGGACCTCGTTGTTGCTCCGGCACCAGATCTGGAAACCCAAGCCAATCGGGAAGCCAGTGCTGACAGTCCAGTGATCATAGTCACCGGTCAGAAGATCGTCCGTTCGCTGCAAGATACTCAGGCGTCGGTCGCGGTTGTCGATCAAGAGGCGATCCAGGACGCCAACTTTCGCGATGTCTACGATGTGATCGGACAGACTGCCAACGTGGTCAGTCTGTTTGATGGAGCAGGCTTTTCGATCCGCGGCCTGCGCAATACGGGCGCGGGTTCGGGCGAAGCGACGAGCGATGTGGCCTCGATCTTTGTCGATGGGGTTTTCATCCCCTCCAGCCTGCTCACCAACGGCGCATTCAGCCTTTGGGATGCGCAGAGCGTCGAAATTTTCCGTGGCCCCCAGTCGACCATTCAAGGTCGCAACTCTCTAGCGGGCGCGATTGTCGTAAGGACCGTTGATCCAGGCGACACCTTCTCTGGCGACTTTCAGCTAGAGGCGGCCGAATTCGATTCTTACCGCGCATCAGCAGCGGTAACGCTCCCGATCGCGCCGGGTCAGGTCTCGCTGCGACTTGCCGGTGACTATTTGACGAAGGATGGCTTTCAAGAGGGCACATTTGTCGGACGCGACGATGTCGACGAATCCGAGGCGATCACTGCCCGCGCCACTTTGCTGCTGACGCCAGAATTCGCACCTGATTTCAGTGCACGTCTCAACTTTACCTATTCGGACAATGAAGAGGGCGAAAACCGTGTCGTCGAAGACATCTTCGTCAACACTGGTAGGCGCGAGAACAATCAGAACAATATCGACCGCCAAGGCGCAGAAGCCTACATTGCCTCAGCTGAGCTGAGCTACGACTTCAGCGAGAATTTCTCGGTGACGGCCGTCACGGGCTACATCGAAAGCAACAGCTTTTTCAACTTCGACCCCGACAGCAACAACCCGCTTACGACAAGCTTGCCACTGCCCGGCGGGATCGAAGATGAATTCCAGATGTCGATGAGCGAAGACCGCATCTTCACGCAAGAGCTGCGCTTCACCTACGAAGATGATAACATCTCTGCGCTGCTTGGCGGCTACTTCTACGACAATGCGGGTTCCTTCGACAGCGACAACAACACCGTTGTCGGAACCGATTTCGCATTTCCCGATCCCGAAACGCTCGCATTTGTACTTGGGATCACGGAGCCTGAGGCCACTGCGTTGCGCGGCACAGTGGTCTCGCTGGTCCCCGCATTCCCGGTCAACTTGATCAACATGACAACAACAGACGTACGCAATTATGCGGTGTTTGGGGAAGCGACTTTCGACCTTACCGAAAGGCTGAGCGTCACGCTGGGCGCGCGCTATGATCGCGAAGATGTCAACCAAACCGCCGTCAACGGCACTCTGGTCCCGCAGATTCCTGAAACCGGAATTCCGAGTATTGATCTCCTTCTGCTTCAGGTCACTCAGCAGTTTTCCAACGTATTCAATTTCGATGCTGACAACACCTTTGATGCCTTCCTGCCTAAGGCGGGGATAGCCTACGACATCACCGACGATGTGACGGTCGGCTTCACCTACCAGCGTGCCTATCGCGCTGGCGCTCTTTCATTCAACACTTTCCGCGCCTCGCTTGCGCCGGCGGGTAGCACGCAAGAGGACCTCGAAGCGCTCGGCATCGTCAATCAGTTCGAACCGGAATTCACCAACAACTATGAGTTCTCTTTCCGATCCCAATGGATGGATGGCGATTTGGTGGTGAACGCCAACGCCTATTACATCGACTACACCGATCAGCAGATCCTCATCCAGTTGTCGGGCAATCCGCTCGACACGATCACGGACAATGCCGGGGCATCTCGCCTCAAAGGCTTCGAGATCGAAACAACCATGCGGCCGACCGACGGGCTCAGCTTTTTTGCCAATGTCGGAGTAACCGACACCGAGTACACCGATGGTGCTGGTGTTGCTGGCGGCGACATCACCGGGTTCGAGTTCACCTATGCGCCCCAAGTGACCGTCGGCTTGGGCGGTCGTTATGAGCACGACAGTGGCTTTTACGCGAATCTGCGCACGCGCTTCACCGATGGCAGCTTCACCAGCTTTGTGGACTTTAACGAGACCACCAATGAAGCTCGCGAAGCGGCCAATGCCGATGCCATAGCTAATGGGCTTCCAGCCCCGTTCACTGATTTCCTACCCACGCGCCAAGATCCTTCAGGGTTCAATGACAGCCCGTTCACAGTTGATCTTGCATTGGGTTGGGAAGGTGAGAATATCTCGGTAGAGCTATTCGCGAACAATCTGTTCAACGAGGAATATTTGACCTTCGACGTCATCAATGATCCGACCTTCCCAATAGGCGCAAATGGCCTTCCGGACCGCACACAGGCACCTAATGGCTTTGTCCCCAACCGCGACACGACGTCGATCGCGGGCGCGCCGCAGGTTTTCGGCATCCGCATTCAGGGAGGCTTCTGAGCCAAAGCGGGATGGACCTCCTAACAATTACAGCCCTTCTCTACATTTCTTCGTTCGCGTTTTTTCACGCGGCGAAGAAACGCACCGCCTTTACGCGAGTGAAGAATTCGGTCGGTTGGCAACGCGTCTTCACAGCATTTGCATGGACCGGCGTTGCGATCGCGCTGGCGCTCATCGTCTCGCGTAGAGGCTTTGAAGTGGGCATTCCGCTGTGGATCGGTGCCTGGGTATTGGCGGCAGTTTTGAGTGTTTTTCTCCAGGCGCTGTGGAGCAAGGCCCATTTGCCGAGCGCTCTTGCCAGCGTGGCGTTGTTCGGGTTCGGAGCAATGACGGTTAGCTGGGGGACCTTTGGATGAGTCCGGTAGTCGGCGGCATATTGGGCGCGATCCTGCTCGGCATCTGCTACGGCACTTGGCGCAACCCAAGGCTCTGGAGCGCGCTGTTCTGGTCGTTTGTCGCGACCTTCATGTTGACGGCTGCGATCGTCAGAGGATTACCAGGCCCGTTTCAGGACAAGGTATTTGCTCTCACAATCGTCATGCCGCTTGTTTGGGTGGGGTTCCAGTTCTGGCTGTATTGGAACCCTGGACGTTGGACCGTGACTTTGATCTTGTTTATGATAATCATTGTCAGCACTGTTGTGGTTCTAATTAGCCCTCTCCCGATCTAGACCAGTTAGAGGTTCATCAATGGCAAACCGTGAAAGACATGTTCGCATCTACGATCTGCATTCGTGGACTGGCGTGTCGATTGGCATCATCATGTTCTTTGTCTGCTTCACCGGCAGCATTGCGTTGTTCCATCACGAGTTCGAGCCTTGGGAAGATGATCAACGCCGCGGCGAGATCGTGGCGAACCCTGTGCCGATCCATGACACGCTCGAGGAATTCGTCGAGACAAACAGTTCCGAGCTCGGGATCGAACCAGCATTTGTAAATGTCTCGCTCCCGCATGGAGAGCATGGTCACTATGACCTCTTCGTGTCTGGGCCGGATGCCGAGGGAGAGTTCCAGTTTACGCAAGGGCGGTTTTCAACGACGACCGGTGAGGAATTGGCGTTTCGTGAGGAAGGTGCAAACCGACTTCTTTTCGATCTCCACCGCGATCTTGCCTGGCCTGACGCGCTTGGCGGCCGGCAGGTAGGCCGCATTCTTGTAGGTCTGGTTGGTATCGCCTTTCTCTTGCTGATCCTTTCGGGGGTCATAGCCCATACCAAAATCACCAAAGAGCTATTCACTCTGCGTTATTTGAAATCGGTGCGGCTAAAGTGGCAGGACAGCCACAAGGTGCTGGGACTTTGGACGTCGCCCTTCGCAGCGATGATTGCACTCACCGGCGCGTTTCTGGGCGTGATCGCGCTCTTGCTTCCGCTCATGGCATTTGTGGTCATGCAAGGCGATCAGGAAGCACTGATCGAAAAGCTTGGGCTTGCTCAGACCGAACCTGCGGGGATTTCAGCTCCGATGATCTCAGTTGATGAGATTGGTCCGCGCTTGCATCCCGAAACGGGCAACGAATTGTCATTCGTGCAATACAGCAATTGGGGCGACCAGAACGCTGAAGCACGGCTCAGTTACAAGGCGGAAACGCGCCTCATCTATTCTGATCAGATCATTGTTAGCGCTGTCACCAATGAGGAACGCCCCAACGCCGACATCTTTATGACCGGAGGGCCTTTCGCATACGTCTTGGCCACGTTCTCGCCGCTCCACTATGGCACCTATGGCGGGATCATGCTCAAGCTGATCTACTTCGTGCTCGGTATGGGCCTGGCGGTTATGTCTGCGCTTGGCAACATGATGTGGATTGAACGGCGTCGTCACGGCGGAGAGGGTGCGAAAAGCGATCGCTTTTACGCCGTGCTCAGCGCGATCAACACAGGCGTTTGCGCAGGCCTTCCATTTGCCAGTATTGCCGTGTTGGCCTTCGACAAGGTCTATTGGGGAACCGAAGCTGCGCGCTATTCCTCGATGGTCATTTTCCTCTTTGCCACCTGGTTTGCAGCTGCCCTATTCGGCGGCTTTAGAGGCAACGACTACAAAGCCAATCGCGAGCTGCTTGCCGCGACGGGTTTCCTGATGGTCGGCCTTGCGCCGCTCAATTGGATCGTCACTGGCGATGTCATGTGGAGCGCGTTTGGCACAGGTGCCGCCGGGTCGGCCTGGTTCGACCTTGCCTTCATCTTATTCGGCGCAGCTATTGTGGCTGTCGCGGCCAAGCTGCCAGCCACAAGACCAGCAGATAAGCGCCGTGCTAGCAAAGTCGTTCGCGAAGATGAGGAAGCGGCAGCGCTCCAACCCGCAGAGTAAAGGGCACTTTTTGCTTGAGGTTGGTTCGACCCGATAGGTTGGGGCATCAACACATCTTGCAGGTCGATTTAAGTTTGGATGGCTATTCAGTCTAAGAACACATCCGACCGCTGGATCATGTGCCAAATGGCGCGGGCGATGCCCCAGCGAACAAGACAGAAATGAGATTACTTGATGCAAGCCGCTCCGAGTGAAATGCGGCCTCCCATATCGGCAAATATGGATGCGGGCGAATTCAGGCGCTGGTATTGGCCTGTGGCTGAGCTCCAAGCTTTCTGTGCTTTGCTCGGAGTTTCCAGTTCAGGCCGAAAGAGTGATCTGCGGGACCGCGTGGCGGCAGCTTTGGGCGGTGAGCAGCTGCCAGCCGCTACCGCTCCTCGTAAACCATCAAAAGCATCGATCGATTGGTCTAGAGCCGAGCTGAACGATGACACCATCATCACTGAGACAATCACGTTCGGCAAAAACGTCCGAGGTTATTTCAAGCGGAAGATCGGCAAAGGATTTGTGTGCCATTCAGATTTTATGGCCTGGGTCCGATCGAACCCTGGCGAAAAGCTGTGTGTGGCTGCGGATGCCTGGCACGCATTGGAGGCGCGAAAGAACGATCCTGCGTTCAGGCGCGAAATTGCGGAGTGCAACAATTATCTCAACTATCTAAGAGATATACGTGATGCCAACCCAACGCTATCTCACGATGAAGCTAGGAGATGCTGGGATGCAAAAAAATTGCGGCCAGCTCAAGACGGAATTGTAACTTACGAGCAAGGCGATTTGGCGTTTCTGGATTGACCAGCCGATTGTGACGCTGCGCACTAATGACGTGTGTCGGTTCCCGCCCAATTATGGATTATTCGCCGACACAAGGCATATGATTGCAACGGCCCATTTGCCGCAATGGACTGGCGTTCTCCCGCCGGAGCAGCGCTTCTAATTCAGCACGTCCGGCGATGCGAGCTGAGTCTCTTTTGCAGCCTCTACTTCGCGCAAGAGGCGCAGGACATTACCGCTCCAGATTTTGGCGATATCTTCTTCGCTGTATCCCGCATCGAGCAGCGCCCCTGTAATGCGCGGGACTGTTGTCACGTCCTGCATACCGGTGACCCCTCCCCCGCCATCCCAGTCGGCTCCGATCCCGACGTGATCAACGCCGACGAGATCGATCATATAGAGCAGGTGCTCGACATATTTTTCGAAGCTCGAACGGTTGGGCGGTAGACGTCCATCAAGCTCGCGACGCTGGGCGATGTAGTCGGCTTGCTTTTCGGGGGTCATTTGGTTGAAGCTGACGCCAAAGCTGGCGTTGAGTTCTTCAAGAGCGCTGGCCCGTTCCGGGCTGTCAGAGACGTCCTCGAGATAGCCGGGAAAGGCGTTCACATGCACGACGCCGCCGCTCTCAGCGAGCTGAACGAGCAAATCATCGGGCACGTTGCGAGCATGTTCAAAGACCCCGTCGGGGCCACTGTGTGACAGGATCACAGGCGTGGCGGAGACTTCCATCATATCGCGCAAGGCATCGTCAGAGGCGTGGCTGGCATCGACAATCATGCCCAGTCGATTGGCCTCGCGCACCAACTGCTTACCCGCCTCGCTCAAGCCACCATGCAGGGGATCATCGGTTGAGGCATCAGCGAACTGATTGCTGTCCCAATGAACCAGACCGAGCATCCTTAGGCCGCCAACATAAAACACTTCGAGCAGGGAGATGTCCTCCCCCATCGGATAAGCATTTTCCATCGATTGGTAGACGACGATCTTGCCCTCGGCGTGGATACGCGCCGCATCATCAGCAGCAAAGGCAAGCTCAACATCGTTCGAGTACTTTGCGGCAAGTTCGCGGATCGCCATCTGCCGCAGGAGAGCGGAAGTTCGCGCTGCTTGATAGGCCTCGGCGGTGAGCGGTCCGGGCGCTGTGTAGATCACCCAAAACCCGCCATCGAGAGCGCCGTCGCGCAGACGCGGCAGATCCACGCTGGTGCGGTTCTCCTCGTAAGAACCGCGGACCGAGAAATCATACTGCTCACGGTGAAACTGGGCAGGCGTGTCCAAGTGCGCGTCCAGCGTGAGCAGCTCAGCATGGAGCGCTTTGGCTTCCTCGCTCACTTGCGCCTCTTCTGCGAGGGCGCTCGTGGCAAATCCGGCGGCGCAGAGGGCCAAAGCGGCGCTGGCCAAGTTGTGTCTGATCATGATCGCAGTTTCCTATGTCTTTGCGCTTTGCATAAATGTCATAGTGCAATTCGCAAGAAAGAACGCTCCCACGGAATCCGGTTCTCATCTTTGTGCGTTCGCATAAATTGCATTTTGCCATTGGGCGCTTTGTCCGCCAGAGAAGGCAGCAAGATAAAGATTTGGAGTGACTTGATTATGGCTGATAGCCAGCAGCCGGCGGCCGATCCCGCCGACACGGCCCGCCGCAACGCCTTCACACGGTTTTTGGACGGTGTTGAATGGCTCGGAAACCTTCTGCCTCACCCGGTCACTTTGTTCGCAGTCCTTGCGGTTGGGATCGTGCTGTTCTCGGGCCTGATGGGATGGCTTGGGGTCGCGGTGGTCGATCCACGACCTGCGGGGGCAAGGGGCGTCGCTGAGGATGGTATGATCCGCGCGGTCAGCCTGATGAACGGCGACGGTGTACGGCGTATCTTCACCAATCTGGTCGACAATTTCACCGGCTTTGCCCCGCTTGGCGTGGTTCTGGTCGCGATGCTCGGCGTGGGCGTGGCTGAGAAATCAGGTCTGCTTTCAGCGGCGGTGCGCGGAATGGTTCTGGGGGCGCCCAAGCATCTGGTGACCGTCGCGATCGTCTTTGCAGGCATCGTCTCCAACACCGCATCCGAGGTCGGCTATGTTGTCCTTATTCCGCTTGCAGGCGCGATATTTTATGCACTCGGCCGCCACCCGCTTGCGGGAATGGCCGCGGCTTTCGCCGGAGTGTCGGGAGGCTACAGCGCGAACCTATTGATCGGGACGATTGATCCATTGCTCGCCGGGATCACTCAGGAAGCGGCGCAATTGATCGATCCGGGCTACACTGTCGTGGCGACCGCCAACTGGTATTTCATGTTCGCCTCCACCTTTCTCATCACCATCATCGGCTCGCTCGTGACGATCTACATCGTCGAACCCAAACTTGGCGCTTACGATTCTTCGCGAGCTGACAAGGACATTCTCGATGATCGGATGATGGAGCGGCTCAGCGATAAGGAACGCAAAGGGCTGATGAGCGCAGGGCTGGCGCTCTTGGCAACGCTTGGCTTCATGGCGCTGACGCTGGTGCCCGAATGGGGCGTGTTGCGCGACCCAGAAACCGGAGACCGGATCGACAGCCCCTTCTTCGACGGTTTTGTCGTATGGATCCTGATCTTCTTCGTGGTGCTTGGCTATGCGTATGGCCGTGTGGTCGGCACGATGAAGACCGACCGCGATATCATCGATGCAATGGCGACCGCGATAGCTTCGCTTGGCCTCTATATAGTGCTGGTCTTCTTCGCCGCGCAGTTTGTTGCCTTTTTCGGCTGGACCAATCTGGGCGCGATCACCGCCGTGACCGGAGCGAATGCGCTGGTTGAGACGGGTATGACGGGGCCAGTTGTTTTCTTCTTCTTCATATTGCTGTGCGGCGTGATCAATCTCTCGCTTGGTTCAGCGAGCGCGCAATGGGCGGTGACCGCGCCGATCTTTGTGCCGATGCTGATGCTGATCGGGTATTCACCCGAAGTGATCCAGGCAGCCTATCGGATCGGCGATTCCACTACGAATATCATTACCCCGATGATGAGCTATTTCGGGCTGATCCTCGCCTGGGCGACGCGCTACGAAAAGAATCTCGGCGTGGGCACACTGATCGCGATGATGCTGCCCTATTCGATGTTCTTTCTGCTGTTCTGGTCGGTGTTCTTCTATGTCTGGACCTTTGTACTGGGCGTTCCGGTCGGACCGGGATCGCCAACCTACTACACGATAGGGCAATAAGAGCGGCTAACGAGCCGCCACTCCGAGCACTTCCCAACCTGCTGAGTAAGTGGCCGATTTGCCACATGGAACTTTGTGTCTGAAGAACTCGCAGATTTGCGTTGCTCATGAGAATAAGTCGCAATAGTAGGGCGGCGGGTTAAGACCGGATAGAAAGAATCAAATAATATGAAGACAGGAATTTTCCGTACGACACTGCTTGTCAGCAGTGCGCTCATCGCCGCGCCAGCAATCGCTCAAGACGCGGAAGAGACAGCGGAAGAAAGCCGCTCGAACATTATCGTTTCAGGCGATGTGCTACAGTCGAACCAAATTGCCTCGGTCAAGACGCCGACGCCAATCATCGACGTCCCGCAAAGCCTCAGCATTACAACCATTGAAGAGATAGAAGAGCGCGGTTGGACCAGCATTGGCCAGATCGTTGATTACACGCCGGGCGTGAACACATCCCAAGGCGAGGGCCACCGCGACGCAATCGTATTCCGCGGCGTCCGGTCGACCGCAGACTTTTTCATCGATGGCGTGCGCGACGACGTTCAGTATTATCGCAGCCTCTACAACATCGAGCAGATCGAGATCCTGCGCGGTCCGAACGCCCTGCTGTTTGGACGCGGTGGTGCGGGCGGCGTGCTCAATCGCGTCACCAAGAAAGGTGTGCTTGGAGAGAACTTCTCCGGCGGTCAGGTCGCGCTCGATACGTTTGGTGAGTTTAGCGTGTTTGCTGACCTCAACCTCTCTTCGAGCGACACAGCTGCGCTCCGACTGAACGCCGCGTATGAGAGCCTCAACAACCATCGCGACTTCTATGATGGCGAGCGGATTGGTATCAATCCTACCGCGCGCGTCGCTCTGGGTGAAAACACGCTGCTCGACCTCTCCTACGAATTTGCTGATCACGAGCGGTTCATTGATCGCGGCATCCCAACAGGCAGCGATGGCCGCCCGGTTGAAGCGTTTGAGGACATTGTCTTCGGCGATGAGGAACTGAATTTCACGACGCTCGAAGCGCACATTTTGCGGGCCAATCTCCAGCATAACTTCTCGGAAGACTGGAAGGGCATCGTGAGCGCGTCTTACGGCGATTACGACAAGGTCTACTCGAACTTCTACGCCTCGAACTACGATCAGGCGAACACGCCTGAGATCGTCACAACCGACGGCTATATCGACACGACTGTTCGCGATAATCTGATTTTGTCGAGTAATCTCGTTGGCGAGTTTGAGACCGGTGCAATCAAGCACACTTTGCTGGTGGGAGCGGAATATATCCGCACCAATTCGCGCCAAGACCGGGTCAACCCAGTTTGGAGCGACAGCAATGACGACAATGAGTTCTTCCTCATTCAGCGCCCACTGAATTTCAGCAATGGCGTTGGCGTTGCGGCCAATGGCAATCCAACAACTGTGGCGTTCGATCCTGCCGTCAGCCTGAACGATGACACTGATGTCGATGTCGAAGTGTTCTCACTGTTCATTCAAGATGAGATCGAAGTCACCGATTGGCTCAACCTCGTGGTCGGGGTTCGGTACGACAGCTTCGATATCACGGTCGACAATCTTGACCCGGACAATCTTGAGCTTCGCACCCGCAAGGATGAAGAGTTCAGCCCGCGCGGGGGTATCATCCTCAAGCCGCAAGAGAATATCTCGTTTTATGTGAGCTACTCGGAAAGCTTCTTGCCCCGTTCGGGCGAGCAGTTTGCCAATATTAACGGCAACAACAATGCGCTCGATCCCAACACCTTCACCAATCTCGAAGCTGGTGTGAAATGGGACTTTTCCGACAGGCTGAGCTTCACCGCCGCTGTCTTCGAGATTGAGCAAAGCTCACCGCAGCCCAATGACAATGACCCTTCGACACTTGATGTGATCGATTCGACAATTGAGGGCTTTGAACTTCAGGTCGATGGTGAGATTTTGCCAGGGTGGTCGGTCACTGCAGGCTACTCCTATCTTGATGGCGAACAGCAAAGTCGGACTGGCCCCACTGGCCTGCGTCCGCGCGAGCTGCCGGAGAACATGTTCTCGATCTGGAACAGCGTGACGGTGACTGAACGGTTTGGGCTGGGGCTGGGTCTGACCTATCAGGATGAGAGCTTCATCAATAACGGCAACAGTGCTGAGCTGCCTGCCTACACGCGGATTGATGCAGCGGCTTATTACGATGTTTCGGAGAACCTGCGCGTCCAGGTCAATGTCGAGAACCTCACCGATACGCTTTACTTCCCGAACAGCCACGCGACCCATCAGGCGACAGTCGGCGCACCGATCAACGCTCGGTTTGCGATTTCAGGGCGCTTCTAAGGCGCCCCCGATTAGGCCAGTTGGCGGGGGAACCCGGAGTTTCAGTGCGCGTTCATGTTTGAGATAACAAGCGGAACGTTCTAAGCGGTCCGCTTTCGCAGCCGCGAATGAATGCAAACTGATTCTCCGGAGCCCTCAAAGCATGCCAACTGCGCTCACTTATCGCCCCTATCTGACGATCCTGCTGTTGGCTTTTGCCGCGCTTGTGCTGGCCGCTTGCGGAGAACGCGAACGGGATGTCGATCTGGCTGCGCAAGAAGGCATCTTGCTGGTCGGGAATGGCTCTGAGCCCAAGTCGATAGACCCGCATCTCGTCACCGGAGTGACCGAAAACCAGATCATCCAGACGATGATAGAAGGTCTGATCGCTTACCATCCCGATGATGACACGGTTCCCTATCCCGGCGTTGCAGAAAGCTGGGAGAGCAATGACGACTTTACCGTCTGGACCTTCAAGCTGCGCGAAAACGCCGAATGGACCAACGGTGATCCGGTTGTCGCAAGCGACTTTGTTTACAGCTGGCAACGTATCCTCAGCCCGGCGCTCGGCGCGGAATATGCCGAGATGCTTTATGTAATCGAGAACGCCGTCGACTTTCATGCCGGAGAGATCACCGATTTCAGCCAAGTGGGCGTCAAAGCGCTTGATGATTACACGCTCGAAGTGACTCTAAAGGGGTCGACCCCGTACTTCCTCTCGATGCTCAAACATTACAGCTTCTATCCGGTGAACCCGCGCGTGGTGGAAGAGTTTGGCGGCATGACTGACCGCCAGAGCGGCTGGTCGACAGTAGAGAATTTCGTCAGCAACGGACCGTTCAAGATCAAGGAATGGAACACCAACAACTTCCTCGAAGTTGAGCGCAACCCTACCTATTGGGACGCTGAGAATGTGGGCCTGAACGGCGTGCGTTTCTTCCCTATCGAGAACCTCAACACTGAGCACACGGCGTTCCAGGGCGGGCGGCTCCATTTGACTAACAATGTTCCGGCTGATCGCATCCCGCGCCTGCAAGAAGCAAATGATCCGGCGCTCAGCATCGATCCCTATCTTGGTTCATACTTTTACCGCCTCAATGTGACGCGCGAGCCATTCAATGATCCGCGCGTGCGCGAAGCCTTGTCGCTGACCATCGACCGCGAATTGATTGTAGAGCGGGTCTCGCAAGCCGGAGAAACTCCGGCCACTGGCTTTGTGCCCGCGGGCATTTCTAATTTTCCAACCTCGCAGGCGGTGGGCTATGACCCTGAACGTGCGCGAGCCTTGCTGGCAGAAGCAGGCTATCCAGGTGGCGAAGGCTTCCCGCAGGCGGAAATCCTGATCAACACCTCGGAAAACCACCGCAAGATTGCCGAAGCTATCCAGGCCATGTGGCGTGAAAAGCTCGGTATCGAAATCGGTATCTATAACCAGGAGTGGAAGGTTTATCTCGATAGCCAGAGCCAGCTCAATTATGACGTCTCGCGCGCTGGCTGGATCGCTGACTATGTTCACCCGATGACATTCCTAGAGATCTTCACGGCGGGCAACGGCAACAATGACACCGGTTGGGAGAACGCTGAGTATGACAGCCTCATCCGGCAGGCGCAGACCGCCAGCAGCGAGGAGGCTCGCATCGAATTGATGCGGCAGGCTGAGGCGATCTTGATGGAGGAACTGCCGATTGTACCGATCTATTGGTACACGCGTCCGCGGATGATCGACCCCCGCGTTGAGGGTTGGAACCCCAAACTTTTGGACAACCGTCCGTACAAGAACATCACCATCGCCACCAACTGAACTCGGCAGTCCTCTCAGCCAGGCTTCGATAAGGCCAGTTCCAAGAAGGAAGGCGACGCACCGCTATGACCCGCTTTATCCTCACGCGCATTGCGCAGGGCCTGCTGGTCTTGCTGGCGATATATGCGCTGACTTTCATCCTGGTGGCACTGACGCCTGGTTCGCCGTTTAGTTCAGAGCGGGCCATCCGGCCTGAAATTCTTGAGCAGATTGAGGCGTTCTACGGCTTCGACAAGCCGCCCTTGGAGCGTTTCTGGACCTCGCTCACCAACGCGCTTCAGGGCGAGTTTGGACCCTCGGCGGTCTATGCCAACCGCTCGGTCACTGACATCATTGGCGAGGCTTTCCCTGTATCTTTGACGCTTGGGGCTATCTCTCTTTTGGTGGCTTTGGGTATCGGGGTTCCCGCTGGCATCCTTGCCGCGGTCAAGCGCAACACCTGGCTCGATTATGTGCCCATGTCCGCGTCGATGGTGGGCATCTGCTTGCCGACCTTTGTGCTCGGCCCGCTGCTGGTTTTGATCTTCGGGATCACCTTGCAGGTGCTGCCGGTTTCTGGCTGGGGCTATCCCGAGTTCATTGTGCTTCCGGCAGCAACGCTGGGTCTGTTTTACGCGGCCTATTTCGCGCGTCTGACGCGTGGCGGGATGCTCGAGATGCTCAACCAAGACTTCGTTCGCACCGCGCGGGCAAAGGGCGTTCCCGAGCGAACGATCATCTGGAAGCACTGCCTCAAAGGCGGCTTGATCCCGGCGATCACCTATCTTGGCCCGGCATTGGCGGGGATTATCTCAGGCTCTTTCGTAGTCGAGACGATTTTCCAGATTCCGGGTCTTGGCCAGTGGTTCGTGAAGGGCGCGCTAAACCGCGATGACTTCCTGATCCTGGGCCTAACCGTCCTTTTCGCGGCTTTGATCGTGGTGATGAACCTTCTGGTCGACATCATCCAAGTCGCGCTCAATCCAAGGTTGAAATATGACAAATAGCCGCCCGACAAAGGCGCATGAGGTGCGCTCATGAGTGCTCGCACGGCCGAAATGGTGGCCGGGGCAGAGAAGCGCATTGCCTCTCAGCCAACGGTCGAGGAGCTTGAAAAGGGTTCGTCGCTGTGGGTTGATGCATGGCACCGCTTGCAACGCAATCGGCTCGCCATGGTCAGCTTTTTCCTGTTCATCGCGATCGTGCTGTTCTGCGTAATCGGGCCGTTCTTCTCACCGCATGATGGGCAGACGCAAGACTTGCTGAAAGGCGCGACCTCTCCCTCGTCAGAGCATTGGTTTGGGACCGACACTTTGGGCCGCGACCTGATGGTGCGGACGATGGAAGGGGGACGGATTTCGCTCCTTGTCGGCCTCGTTGCCACCATGGTCGCGCTTGCTATTGGCGTCGTTTACGGCGCGACGGCGGGCTATCTTGGTGGGCGAGTGGACGCGGTGATGATGCGGATTGTCGACACGCTCTACGCGCTGCCTTTCACGATCTTTGTGATCCTGCTGATGGTCGCATTCGGCCGTTCCTTATGGCTGATCTTCGTCGCCATCGGAGCGGTCGAATGGCTCAGCATGGCGCGTATCGTGCGCGCTGGCGTCATCGGCCTCAAGAAGCAGGAATTCGTCGAGGCGGCGGTGTCGCTGGGCTACAGCCACACGCGGATCATTGTGAAGCACCTGATCCCTAATGTGCTCGGCCCGGTGATCGTCATCGCGACTTTGACTGTGCCTGCGGTGATGCTGCTTGAGGCGTTCCTCAGCTTCCTTGGTCTCGGTGTGCAGCCGCCCAACGCATCGTGGGGTGTGCTGATCAATGAAGGTCAACAGAACATGGACATCTTCCCTTGGCTGCTGATGTTCCCCGCCTTCTTCTTCGCGCTGACGCTGTTTGCGCTCAACTTCCTTGGCGATGGTCTGCGCGATGCGCTTGATCCCAAGAGCTCGAAGGACTGATCGATGGCGCTTCTTGAAGTCAAAAACTTGAGCACGTCGTTCCACCTGCGCAGCGGAATTGTGCGCGCCGCACAGAACATCGACCTGACGTTGGAGCGAGGTGAGACGCTGGGCATTGTCGGCGAATCTGGCAGTGGCAAGTCGGTGACCTGCTATTCAATCATGCAGCTCATCCCTCAACCTCCGGGCCGGATCGAGAGCGGAGAGGTCCTGTATGTGGGCCAGGATCTGCTCAAGCTCGATGAAGCCGGGATGCGCAAGATCCGGGGCAAGAAGATCTCGATGATCTTCCAGGACCCGATGACCTCGCTCAATCCCTATCTTCGGATTTCGACTCAACTGACTGAGGCGATCAAGGTTCACGAGGACATTGACGACAAGACCGCGCTGAATAAGGCGATTGAGGCCCTTGAAGAGGTCGGCATTCCTGACGCCTCCAAGCGAGTTCTATCCTATCCGCACGAATTTTCCGGCGGGATGCGGCAGCGCGTGATGATCGCTATGGCGCTGATCAACGATCCTGATCTGTTGATCGCGGATGAGCCGACAACCGCGCTCGACGTGACCGTGCAGGCGCGCGTGCTCGACATCATCAAAGAGCGGCAGGAGCGGCTAGGCACGGCGGTGATCCTCGTCACCCATGACCTCGGCGTAGTCGCGGGCACCTGCGACAAGGTGCAAGTGATGTATGCCGGGCAAGTGGTTGAGAGCGGCACCACCGACCAGATCTTCTACAATCCGCAGCACGCCTATACGCGCTCGCTCCAGAAGGCGATTCCCTCGCTCAAGGAGAAGAACGAGACGCTTTACACGATTGCAGGAACGCCGCCCGATCTCGCCAAGCCGATCAGCGGCTGCGCGTTCCATCCGCGCTGCCCCTATCCCAAGATCGACGGGGCAGGCGGCACACCGCCTCAGCTGGTCGAGATGGGCGATGGTCATTGCGTGCGCCAATGCGGTGAATGCGACCGCTCGAAACCCATCGAAGAGCTGCTCCAAAGCGAAGTCGCGGAGGATGCGATATGACAGATATCGCTGACAAAAGCGGTTTCCTTGTCCTCGACGATGTGTCGCAGCATTTCGATCTTGGCAAAGAGCTTTTCACGAGAAAGAGCAAGGGCGTGGTCAAGGCGGTGGACGGTATCTCGCTGTCGATCCGCAAGGGCGAAATTCTTGGGATCGTTGGCGAGTCTGGTTGCGGCAAGACGACGCTCAGCCGCACGATCATGCAGCTATTGCGGCCGACATCGGGGCGCATCTTCCTCGAAGGCAAAGAGCTTTCCGCGCTGAGCGACAGCGCGGTTCGGGCTGAGCGGATCAACTTCCAGATGATCTTTCAGGACCCTTATGCCTCACTCAATCCCCGCCTGACAGTCTACACGACTTTGAGCGAAGCGATCCGCACGCGGCACCCGGAACTTTCCGGGGACGCACTGCGTGCCAAGGTGGTTGAGCTGATGCGCACTGTGGGTCTCAACCCGGCGCAAATGAACCGCTATCCGCACGAATTCTCGGGCGGCCAGCGCCAACGCGTGGCAATTGCTCGTGCCCTCGCACCTGAGCCCAAGCTGGTGATTGCGGACGAGCCTGTCTCAGCGCTTGACGTTTCGATCCAGTCGCAGATCCTCAACCTTTTGAAGCGCCTCAGTTCAGAGATGGAGCTGACGATGATCTTCGTCAGCCACGACCTGTCGGTGGTGCGCTATATCTCGGACCGCATCGCGGTGATGTATCGCGGGCAGATTATCGAGCTCGGGTCTGCCGAAGCCATCGTCGATGATCCACGCCACATTTACACCAAGGCGCTGATGAGTGCGATTCCGTTGCCCGATCCCAAGAGCGAGCGCTCGCGGACCCGCATTCTGCTTGAAGACGATCCTGATGAGAATGCGGCGATTACTGGCGACAATGACGATGGCGAGCTCGAAGAAGTCGATCCCGGCCACTTCGTGTCGTCGCGAAGCTTTGATCGCCGGGTCAAGACGGCCTAAACCCGCGCTCCCTTTGCAGCGGCAAACAGCTATGGCATGAACGTGTCATGGCAACGCAGATAGAGCTCGCCCCGATACCGCAACCGCCCGGTCAGCCGATCATTGGCAATGCGCTGACGGTCGATGCGAAGCGGCAGATCCAATCGCTGATGGAGCTGGCGGAAGACAACGGTCCGATCTTCCAGCTCGACATTATGGGCAGCCCGATTGTCATCATATCGGGCGCTGATCTGGTTGCCGAGGTGTGTGACGAAAAGCGCTTCGACAAATCGGTGCGTGGACCCTTGAAGCGCTTGCGTCTGATTGGCGGGGACGGCCTATTCACTGGCGACACCACCGCGCCCAATTGGGCCAAGGCGCACAACATCCTGCTGCCCTCATTCAGCCAGAAGGCGATGGGCGGCTATCTGCCGATGATGACCGACATTGCGAGCCAGCTGATGCTCAAATGGGAGCGGATGAACTCGGACGATGTCATCGACGTGCCCAAGGACATGATCCGCCTCACGCTCGATACGATCGGCGTGTGCGGGTTTGGATACCGCTTTAACTCGTTCTACCGCGAGGACTTCCACCCCTTCATCGCTGCGCTCAGCCGGACGCTGGAGACGACGCAGACAATGCGCGGGCTGCCTGGCGAAAAGCTCATGAAAAAGGGGGCGATCGATCAGCTCCACCGTGATGCGGATTACATGAACAATCTCGTTGATGAGATCATCAGGGAGCGGCAGCGGGGAGGTCATCAGGGTCCTGAGGACCTGCTCGATTTCATGCTCTCTGGCCGCGACGCTGCGACGGGTGAGCGGCTGTCGGATGAGAATATTCGGTTCCAGATCAATACATTCCTGATTGCCGGGCATGAGACAACATCGGGCTTGCTTTCCTTCACGCTCTATTACCTGCTCAAGAACAAAGACGTCCTCGCCAAGGCTTATGCTGAGGTCGACGCAGTGCTGGGACGCAATATCGACCAGACGCCGAGCCTCAAGCAGATCGGGCAGATGTCCTATATCCGCGCGATCCTGCTCGAGGCCTTGCGCCTCTGGCCGACCGCGCCTGCCTTCGGCCTTGCTCCGTTCGAGGACGAGGTGCTGGGCGGCAAATATCTGATCCCCAAAGGCACGTTCACAACCGTGCTGATCCCCTCGCTCCACCGCGACAAGAGCGTGTGGGGCGACGAGCCAGAGAGATTCAACCCGGAGAATTTCCTCGGCGAAGCTGAGGCCACGCGTGATCCAGCCGCCTACAAGCCCTTTGGCAATGGCCAGCGCGCCTGCATTGGGCGGCAATTCGCCATCCAGGAATCGATCCTCGTGCTGGGAATGCTGCTCCAGCGCTTCGAGCTGTTCGACCATTCGAACTACACGCTCGACATCAAGGAGACGCTCTCAATCAAGCCCGATGAATTCACCATCAAAGCGCGGCTGCGCGACGATGTTGAGCGCGGCGGGGCAGCGAGCGCGCCGGAAGATGCTAACGTTGCCGAGACCGCGACCAGCCAAGTGCCAAAACACGGCACGCCTCTGCTCGTCCTGTTCGGCTCAAATCTCGGCTCGAGCGAGAGCTTCGCGCATGAGCTTGCGCAAAAGGCAGAGTTCAACGGCTTTGACGTCGAGCTCGCCCCGCTCGATGCTTATATAGGCAAGCTGCCCGAAGATGGCGCAGTGGCGATTGCGTGTGCGTCCTATAACGGCAAGCCGCCTGACAATGCTGCGAAATTCGTCGATTGGCTCGAAGCGACGTCGGATGACTTATCTAGCATTTCCTATCTCATGCTCGGATGCGGGAATAGCGACTGGGCAGCGACCTTTCAGGAGGTGCCGCGCCTGATCGATGCGCGGCTCGAAGCGCTTGGCGCCAAGCGCATCATCACGACCGAAGAGCTGGATGCGCGCGGCGATGTCGACACCCAGTTTCACGACTGGCTCGATGGCCTCATTCCGCAACTGGGCGAGGAGTTCGGCGTCGACCTGTCCGCCGACAGCGCCGCGATTGCCCAGCCGCTCTACAGCGTCGAGGTAACCGAAAGTGTCACCGCCAATTCGGTCGCATCACGCGTTGGTGCACATGATGTGACGATGGTCAGCAATGTTGAACTGAAGCCCAGCGCCGCTGAGGGCGGCCGCTCGACCCGTCATATTGAGGTCGAGCTCGCTGAAGGCATGACCTATGAACCGGGCGATCACCTTTGTGTCGTGCCGCTCAACGATGATGCGGTGGTGGACCGTCTTCTAAAGCGGTTTGGCTTGGATGCCGACACGCATGTGCGGATTGAATCGCGCAGCGAAATGCGCGGCCCCTTCCCAAGTGGGAGCACTTTTTCGGTGCTCAATCTTGCCAAGACCACTGGCGAGCTACAGGCGGTTGCAACGCGCAAGGATATCGCGACATTGGCGCGCTATTCCGAATGCCCCAATTCGCGCTCCGGACTGGAAGCTCTTGCCGCGCCGCCGAGTGAGGATGGCACCGATCTCTACGCCACTGAGGTTCTCGAAAAGCGTAAGTCGGTGCTCGACGTGCTTGAGGATTTCCCAGCTTGTGACTTGCCACTGGCTGTCTTTCTCGAGCTGATTCCATTCCTCAGCCCGCGCTATTATTCGATCTCCTCCACTCCCGAAGTTGCGAATGGGCAATGTTCGATTACTGTTGGCGTGGTCAAAGGCCCAGCTTTGTCGGGCAAGGGTGAGTATAAGGGCACTTGCTCGACCTATCTGACCGAGCTGGAGCCGGGCGCTCAGTTCAAAGCCATCGTCCGCAAACCCAGTTCGAATTACCGCCTACCCGATGATCCAAGCATTCCGATCATTATGGTCGGTCCCGGCACTGGCATTGCTCCGTTTAGAGGGTTCCTCCAGCGCCGCGCTGCGCTCAAGGCCAAGGGCGCTGAGCTGGGAAATGCAATGTTGTTCTTCGGCTGTCGCCATCCTGACGAGGATTACCTCTACCGCGAGGAGCTGGAAGGCTTTGCCGCCGATGGCCTCGTCGATCTTCACACTGCATTTTCGCGTGCCAAGGATGGTAAGCGAGCCTATGTACAGGACTTGATCGAGCGCCAGGGTGAGCGCGTCTGGTCGCTGATCGAGCAAGGCGCGCGTATTTATATCTGCGGCGACGGCGCGAAAATGGAACCCGATGTGCAAGCCAAGCTCAAGCAGCTGTGCATGGCAAAGACCGGCCGCAGCGCTGCGGAAGCCGACGCGTGGATCGAAGAGATGATCAACGCTGAGCGCTACATGCTCGACGTCTGGGTTGGGTAGGTCACCTTTGGCCTACCGCGTGACCTCCACTGAGGTCGCCGGGTTCAGATCATCGCGTGGATCGGTCACGTATCCCGCCGGGAAGGACACCGACAGAACAGGTTCGGTCCGGTTAAGGCACAGCATGTGATTGTTATCGCCATCGCCCGTATCCGCGAGCGCGAAAGGGGCGATGACCTCTGGGCTGCCATCCGCCACCTCAATCTCGACCGCATAGAGCCGGCCTTCGGCTATTTCCGCCGGCGCGCCGCCAGGCTTGGTGATCCCGCCTTCCCATGTAACGCGTAGGATTTGCGCAGTACCGGTAGGACACGAGCTCCCGCCGCCAAAGGGAATAGGGGTTGCCTCCCTATCGAGGTCCCATTGATAGTCCGGCACGATCTCAGCGAGGACGAGGCTCGGCCCGGCTTCGAGCGGCGTGACTTCGACCGCCGCGCCTTTGAAATTCACCGCCTTTTCCGATGACAGCACATTGCCCGTGATCTCGACGCTTTGCGGTTGGTCTTGCGGATCACCAAACTGCCCGACCAGCAGAGCGGTGCGCAGTTCTCCGGGATCGTCGGCAGGCGCAAGCGTCACGCAATCGACCGTGCCCACCGCACCCGACGTGCTCGTCACTCGAAAATCACCCGGATCAAGCGTGGCGAGATCCACTTCGTGCGAGAAGATCACCGGCATTCCGTCCATACCCGCAGCATCAGTGCAAATGGCCAGATTGGCAAGGAAAGGTAGGGCGTCGTCAATACCAAAGAAAGCAGAAAGAAGCTGCGCTTCGCGGCCGTCGGGATCCACCTTCGAAGTTACATTCGTCATGGTCGTGTCTTCTTGCGCATAGCGATCGAGGGTGCGTTCATAGTTCGCGGCGTAGTAGATATTCTGCCCAGTGCGCGTCTGGCTCGCCGCGAGCACGGCCAGCGTCATCAGGACGATGACGATCCCAACCCCGATGCCGACCTTCTTCGCCATCCGCCGCTCGGTCTCCGTCAGCCCGGCACACCCAGCATGCGCAGGTGATAGTCATGCGCGCCGAACTGCGCATCGAGGGCGAGCATGCGCTTGTGATAGTGGCTGACATTAAGCTCGTCGGTCATACCCACACCGCCATGGGTCTGGATCGCGGCTTCTCCGATGGCCCGCCCCAACTTGCCGATCTGGCCTTTGAGGATCGCGATATCGCGCTGGGTTGCCGCTCCGCTTTCCGCCAGAGCGGTGGTGTAGATCAGCGTTGCGCGCGCTTTGCTATAAGCTATTTTCATATCCGCGAGCCGGTGCGCGACGGCCTGGAACGTCCCGATGGGCACGCCAAATTGCTTGCGGGTTCCGGCATATTCTCCGGTGATCGCGAGCAAGGCACCCATTGCGCCAACTGCTTCGGCTGACTGGACGATGATGGCGCGATTTATGATTTCAGTAAGCGTATCGGAAGCGTCCTCGACCAAGATGCTCGCTGGGGCGGCGTCAAAGGTGATGTTGGCGGCGCTGCGTCCGTCGACAGTGGTGTATTGGCGCGCCTCCAGCCCCTCGGCCTCCGCCTCGACGAGCAGCAATCCGAGCGTGCCGGTATCCGCCATACGCGCGGCGACGATGAGCACTCCGGCCTCCGCACCCCCGATAACGAGGCGTTTCTCTCCGGTGAGGGTAGCGTCGTCGCCGGTCCGCGTGGCACTCGTCTGGATGAGGGCGGGAGAGGCGGTTCCTGCACCTTCCTCATAGGCGAACGTGGCGGTGGCTTCGCCGGAGATGACGCGCTCCAGCCATGCACTGGCCGCTGCGTTTTCGCCGCCCGCTAAACCCGCTCCGCCAAGGATGATCGAGGCGACATAAGGCTCAACGCACAGATGCTTGCCCAAGAGTTCGGCCACCGCGACGCAATCTGAGATTGATCCGCCAAGCCCGCCTTGCTCTTCGGCAATGGGCAGGGCGAGGAGGCCGAACTCGGCGAATTGTTGCCAAGCCTCGACTGACCACGGGGTCTCGCCGCGAACGACCTTTTGCCGTGCATCAAAGTCGTAGCTTTTCTCGAGAAATTTTCCCACGCCATCGCGCAGCATTTCCTGCTCTTCGCTGAAGCTGAAATCCATCGCGCTCAGCCTCCGACTGCGGTGCGCGCGATCAGATCGCGTTGCACCTCATTGGAGCCGGCATAGATCGTCGTCGCGCGACTGTTGAGATAGAGCGGCATGGAGATGAGATCGAACTCGCTGCCCAGCGGCTCGACGTTCGAACCCACCCGCAATGCTTCCAATTGCCGCGCCATGCCTTCGACGCCCGAGACCTGCATCATCAGCGTCGAGGCGCGCTGGACGAGCTCGGAATTCATCGTCTTGTTCATCGATGGGAAGGAGGGATCGCGCGCAATCTCATGTCCGCTGATCGCGAGTTTCTCAAAATGAGCGAGCGACACGATATCCGCCTCCAACTCGCCAATATCGCGCTGGAACACCGCGTCTTCGGCAAGTGTCCCTCCGAACGGGGAGGGCGTCTTGTCTGCCGCATCGCGGGCGCGTTCGAGGTATCTCATCAGGGTCGGGCTTGCTGCATTGCCACCGCCGCGTTCGTGCTTCAGCAGGTGCTTGGCAACGCTCCACCCATCATTCTCTTCGCCCACGCGGCCCGATTGTGGCACGCGGCAATCCTCGAAGAACACCTCGCATTGTTCGGGAAAGCCATCGAGGCCCACGATCGGGCGGATGGTCATGCCCGGATAATCCACTCGGTCGAGCAGGAGGAAGGTGATCCCTTGCTGCTTCTTGCCTTCGCTGCTGGTGCGCACCAGCATGAACATGCGGTTGGCGTGGTGGGCATAGGTGGTCCAGATTTTTGAGCCATTGATGATGTAATCATCGCCGTCAGCTTCGGCCTTGCAGCTCAACGAGGCGAGGTCAGAGCCCGAATTGGGTTCGGAATAGCCTTGGGCCCAGAAATCCTCGCCTTTGAGGATCGGTTCCAGATACTTCGCCTTTTGCTCTTCGGTGCCGAGGTCAATTAGCAGCGGGCCAACCATGCCAAGGCTTTGGGGGAGCAGCGGAGGCAAGTCCGCTTTGCGATATTCCTCTGCGAAGATGAAACGCTGCTCCACGCTCCAACCCGTACCGCCATATTCCTCAGGCCAATGCGGCGCCGCCCAGCCTTTCTCGTAGAGAATGCCGTGCCACTCCATGCATTCCTTAAATGGTGCGAACACGCTGGTGGTCTTGCGCCCGGCTTCACGAATGGCAGGCGTGGGGGCGGTGGCGAAGAACTCTGCGACTTCGGCGCGAAACACCTCAAGCTCGGGCGCAAAGTCTATGTTCACAGCGATTCTCGAATCATGGCTTCGAAATCCTCTGCCGAACAGCGCCGCGGATTGCCGCGCGCGGCGAGGTCATTCATCGAATAATCGACCATGCCGGGAATGTCGTCCTCGACGATGCCCATTTCCGTAAGCCCCGATGGGATGCCAATCTCGGCGTTCATCGCTTCGATGGCTGCGGCAAGATCGCCGCCGGGTTCAAGCCCAATGGCTTGGCGCAGGCGGACATATTTCTCTTCGCATTCCGCTTGGTTGAACCGCAGCACTGCAGGCAGGAACACCGCATTGAGCGTGCCGTGGTGGAGGTTCAGACGGCGGATGCGGCCTGTGGCGTGGCTCATCGCGTGCACCGCGCCCAGTCCCTTGATGAAAGCGAGCGCGCCTTCGGTGGAGCACATCATCATGTGCCAGCGTGCTTCGCGGTCGGACCCGTCCTTCACCGCGCGCGGGAGGTATTGCCATCCGCGCCACAGCCCATCGAGCGCAACGCCTTCAGCGGGTGGGTTCACTTGCGGCGTAAGGAACGCTTCGATGCAGTGTGTGATCGCATCCATTCCGGTCGCTGCGGTCATTCCTGCGGGCAGGCCCATTGTGAGCTCTGGATCACAAATCGCGGCCTTGGGGATGAAGAGCGGGCTGGCAAAGGTCATTTTGCGACCGTCCTCAAGGATGATGACAAACCCAACCGAAACCTCGCTGCCTGTGCCCGAAGTGGTCGGAACCGCGATCAGGGGCGCCACGCCTTTGATCAGTCGCGCGCCGCCTGTAAGCGGATCGTATTGCTCAAGCGGGCCGCCGCTAACTGCAAGCAGACCGACCGCCTTGCCAAGGTCCATTGAGGACCCTCCGCCGAGCGCCACGATCCCATCGCAACCGTTAGCCGTGTAAAGCTCCAACGCGTCCTTGACCGCTTCTTCGGTCGGGTTGCCGGGCGTTTCATCATACACGGTGTAGGCCGTGCCTTCCGCCAGCGCACCTGCGACCGTGTCCACGATCCCTGCGGCAACAAGACCTTTGTCGGTAGCGATGAAGGGCTTGGTGATCCCGGCCTTCTTCAGCTCGCCTGCGAGCTGCTCCAGCGCGCCAAAATCGAAATGCGTTGTCGTGAGATATGTAAGTGTAGCCATCTTGCGGCGAATCCCTTTCCTCGTCTCTTGTCTGACGTCTTGGGAAAGTGCGGGAGGATTGGCAAGCATCCTTCGCCTCGACCCCAGAATGGAAATGGACATAGCTTGCCCAGCAACTTATCAATCGCGCCGATCTTAAGAGGGGACTTCACTTGCGCATTCTTGTTCTCATCGCGGCTCTGTTCGCGGCATCACCAGTGCTCGCCCAAGGTGTCCAGCAGACCCGCGGAGATTTTGAAGACAAGTTTCGGCAACTCGACGAGGTGCTCCCTGATGCCAATGTCTATCGCAATGCGAGTGGTGCGCCCGGCCATGAATATTGGCAGCAGCAGGCGGACTATCGGATCAACGCGGAGCTTGATGAGGAAGGCCGCCGCCTAACCGCGCAGGCGACGATCACCTACACCAACAACTCGCCCGACACGCTACCGTGGATCTGGATGCAGCTCGACCAGAACCGCTTCCGCGAGGATTCGATGGCTGAGCTGACTGATACGTTTGGCGGTCCGGGTCGGCGCGGCCCGGCGCGCAGCTTTGGCGGAGATGACAGTCCTTCACGCTTGTCGATGGAAGAGCTCCGCCGCCAGCAGGCTATGGCTGACAATTCGTTTGGCTACGACATTAGCGCGGTGACGACAGCGGGCGGGCGTCCGCTCGAACACACAATTGTCGGCACGCTGATGCGGATCGACTTGCCCACGCCATTGCGCCCCGGTGCCAGCACAAGCTTCAGGATCAACTGGGCCTACAACATCGTTGAAGAGAACGTGATCTATGCGCGCGGCGGCTTTGAGCATTTCCCTGATGACCCACGAGAAGGCGGCAATGACATTTTCATGTTCGCGCAGTGGTTCCCGCGTCTGGTGGCGTACTCAGACTATGAGGGCTGGCACAACAAAGAGTTTCTGGGGCGCGGCGAGTTCACGCTGGAGTTTGGCGATTATGATGTGTCGATGACGGTCCCCAACGACCACATCGTCTCCTCCACCGGTGTGCTTGCGAACCCCAACACCGTCCTCACCGCGACCCAGCGCCAGCGGTTGGCTGAGGCCCGCAGCGCCGATGAGCCGATGTTTATCGTCACGCCCGAAGAGGCGGCGGCGAATGAAAGTTCCAACCCCACCGGTGAGAAGACTTGGCGCTTTACTGCGAAGAACGTGCGCGACTTTGCCTGGGCAACCAGCCGCAAATTTATCTGGGACGCGCAAGGCCACGAGCAGCCCGGCGCAGAGCAAGAGCTGGTCATGGCGATGTCGTTCTGGCCCAAGGAAGGCGGGGAGCTGTGGCGCAAATACTCAACCGCTGCCGTGGTCCACACGATGGAGGTCTATTCGCGCTACGCCTTCGACTATCCCTATCCCACTGCGCAGAGCGTCAACGGTCCGGTGGGCGGGATGGAATATCCGATGATCACCTTCAATGGCCCGCGCACGACGCTCAATGAAGACGGCTCTCGGACCTACTCGCTGTCAGAGAAGGTCTACCTCGTCGGCGTTATCATTCATGAGATCGGCCACATTTATTTCCCGATGGTGGTCAATTCGGATGAGCGGCAATGGACCTGGATGGATGAAGGGATCAATTCCTTCCTCGACAGTGTTGCAGGCTATGAATGGGACCCGGACATGCCCTGGACCCGGAGCCTTCCGCGCGATCTCATCCCCTACATGACCTCTGATCAGCAGGTTCCGATCATGACTCAATCGGACAGCGTGCTCAACATCGGCCCCAATGCCTATGGCAAACCCTCGGCCGCGTATCACGTGCTGCGAGACACGATCATTGGGCGTGAGAGGTTTGACTTTGCCTTGCGCGAATATTCGCGGCGCTGGCGGTTCAAGAGGCCGACGCCTTCCGATTTCTTCCGCACAATGGAGGAGGCATCCGGCACCGATCTCGACTGGTTTTGGCGCGGGTGGTTCTACACCACCGATCACGTCGATATCTCGCTCGACACGGTCCACAGACTGCGGCTCGACACCGAGAACCCGGATATTGAGCTCGCGCGGCAACGCCAGGAATTGGCGGATGAGCCTGAGAAGGTTGGCGTGCGTCTCAACCGTGAACAGGGTCTGCCGATCTGGGTGCTGGAGAATCCCGGCGTCACCGATTTCTATGACGAGAATGATCGCTTCACCGTCACCCCGCGCGATGTGCGCTCTTACCAGAGCTTCCTCGATAGCCTCGACGATTGGGAGCGGCAGGTGTTCGACCGTGCGGTGGAGGAAGACAACAATTACTACGTCCTGAGCTTCTCCAACATTGGCGGACTGGTGATGCCTATTATCCTCGATCTGCGTTTTACCGATGGCACGAGTGAGCGCATGATGATCCCGGCGGAGATTTGGCGCCGCAATGCGCGCAATGTCAGCAAGCTGCTGGTCTTCCCGCGCGAACAAGAGCTTGCCGAAGTGGTGATCGATCCCGATTGGGAAACCGGCGATGCCGACCTCAACAACAATCACTATCCGCGTCGCATCATCGACAGCCGCGTCGAAGCGTTCAAGCGCCCTTCGCCTTCGTCACGTACGGGCCGCGATTTGATGGCGGAGGTGTTGGTGGTGGAAGAGGGGAAGGGCGAACAGGCTGGCGAGGAAAGCCCTGAGTGAAGAAGCTCTGGCTCCTGATCCTCGCGCTCTTGCTCGCGGTCCCGGCGCTGGCGCACCAGCAAAAGGCGGCGATCACTACGGTTGAGCACAATGCGCGAACCGGCTTGCTCGAAGTCATCCATTTCGTGCCACTTCACGACGCCGAGCACGCCTTGCGAGAGCGGGGCAACGCGTCGCCCGACATTGTTGGAGACATCCAAAGCCGACGTGACTTCGCGCTCTATGTTGCGAGTAGGTTTGAAATCAGCACTGAAATCGCGCCGATCCAATTGAGGATCCTGGGCAGTGAGATCGATGGCGGCAATCTGGTGATCTTCTCCGAAGCCTATTCGCCCGGACGAGGCACACCCATCGCGGTTCGTTCCTTGATCCTGACCGATATCTGGCCGAGCCAAGTTAACCGGGTCAACATCGGCCCGTCTAACGCGCCTACCACTCTGGTCTTCCGGTCAGGCGATCGAGCAAAATCCGCCATCCTCCAATAGTCTTCTCCCCTTGAGGGCAGCGGACAGGCTGCTAACCTGCGCTACCAGGAAGCCCCGCGGGCAGGTTCGGACAACGATCCGCAGCGTGGCATGGGAGAGGGCAGGCTTGACTGCACAGACTGCTGAACGGCCAGAAATAGGCCGGCCATCGCTTTGGACCAAGCTTGCTTATGGCTTCGGAGCGGTCGCCTATGGCGCGAAGGATTCGGGCCTCAAATACTTCCTCTTGCTGTTCTATTCGCAAGTTGTGGGGGTCGATTCCCGCATCGTCAGCCTCGCTATCCTTATTGCGCTTTTGTGCGACGCGATCAGCGACCCGGTGGTCGGATATTGGTCCGACAATTTCCGCTCTCGCTGGGGGCGACGCCATCCCTTCATGTATGCCGCCGCCTTGCCGGTTGCGATCAGCTTCTATGCAATCTGGAACCCGCCCGCCGGATGGAGCGAAGGGGTGTTGTTCTGGTACATCCTGGTCTGTGCCGTAACAGTCCGCACTTTCATCACATTCTACGAGACTCCTAGCACCGCGCTGGCCCCCGAATTGTCGGCGGATTATGATGAGCGCAGCAGCATATTGAGCTTTCGCTATTTCTTCGGATGGTTTGGGGGCAATGCTCTTACGGTCACTGCCTTCCTCATCATCTTCCCCGCCTATGTCACCACGACCATGCCCAACGGTCAGTTCAGCGCGGAGGCATACCAGACCTATGGGCTGGTGGGCTCGACCCTGATCTTCACTGCAATCCTGATCTCTGCACTGGGTACGCATCGCTACATTCCCAGCCTTCGCGCTCCACCGCCCAAGCGGCAGATCACTCTCAGCATGGTGCTACGCGAATTGTATGAGACGGTGTCGAGCCGCTCGTTCTACGCGCTGTTCACCGCTTCGCTCTTGGCATTCACGGCCAGCGGGCTGACCGCAGGATTGGTGTTCTACTTCTCGACCTATTTCTGGGAATTCTCATCGCAGCAAATCGGGATCATCACCTTTGGCGTGTTCTTTTCCGCCATCATCGGCGGCAGCATGGCTCCTGTTGTCACGCGAACCTTAGGCAAGAAACGCGGGGCTGTGACGATCGGTCTTATCGCCTTCGTTGGGGCGCCCCTGCCGATCTTTCTGCGCTTGCTCGATCTGCTGCCAGAAAACGGCGACCCGCTGCTCTTTTGGATCGTTCTGGTCGCGCAGACCGTCGATGTCGGATTGATCATTTGCTACCAAATCCTCGTCGCCTCAATGATTGCCGATCTGGTTGAGCAAAGCGAGGTCAATACTGGTAAACGTTCCGAAGGCGTGTTTTTTGCTGCTGCAACCTTCATGCGCAAATGCGGCGAAGGGCTGGGCATTGTCATTGCGGGCTTCGTGCTCGCTGGAGTAGGGCTCGCTGCTGGTGCACAGCAAGGCGAGGTGAGCGAGGAGACTTTGTGGTCGCTCGGTGCGGTCTACGTTCCGGCGATTTGGCTGCTGTTTCTTGCGGTGATCCTCATTATCACCCTCTATGATGTCGACCGTGCGAAGCACGAAGAGACCTTGCGCATATTGGCAAAACGCGCTGGCGCAGAAGACGGTTTGTAACGCTCATTCGCGAGGTGAGCCCCATGCGACACAAATTGCGACAGATACGGATTTGACTAACTTGCTTTTTCGCATCAGCTTCCCAGCTGCACGGCCAAAAAGGGGGCGCATTTGTCGCAGTTGGATAGCTCTGTTGTCGAAGACGAAGTGGATTTGGCTGAGGCTGAGCCCACAGCCCAACCCACCACTCAACCACGCACAAGTGATGAAAACCCGCGCAGCAAACCACTGTCTGCTGGAACCAGCGCGCTTGCGCTTGGCCTCGCCACGGCGGCCTGCGGTGGTGGCGGCGGCGGGGGTGGTGGCGGAGCCATCGGCGGCGGAGGAGCCGGCACGGGTGGCACGCCTACCCCGACCGTCCGAACGCCGCAAACCGATACACAAGCCGCTCGGTTCGGCCTGCAAGCTGGGCTGTCCGTAAATGAAGGCGACATTCAGGAAATGCGCCGCGATGGATATGAGGCTTGGCTTGACCGCGAGATGGATCAACAGATCGAGCTGAGCGCGGAGCAATTCCTCTCAAGTCTCGGCTTTGAAGACGTGACCGATGACCAGTTCTTCTTCCGCTCCGATCCTGCCGATTACATGATCTGGAACCAGCTTCTGACCGGCAACAATTCGGTGAGAAAGCGCGCGGCTTTGGCTCTTTCCGAGTTCTTCGTCGTTTCGGTCAACAACATCACGATCTGGCCCAGCACCGCGATTGGTGCCTATTGGGATATCTTGAAAGACAACGCCTTTGGCAATTTCCGCGATCTGATCGAAGCGATCACATTGAACGCGGCGATGGGCGTGTTCCTCAACACGCTCGGCAATCAGAAAGCGGACCCTAACACCGGGCGCGTACCTGATGAAAACTATGGCCGAGAGATCATGCAATTGTTCTCCATCGGCCTGTTTGAGCTCAATCTTGACGGTTCAATTCGCACTGACGGGGCGGGCAATCCGATTGAGACCTACACCAACGAAGATGTGACCGGCATCGCGAAGGTCTTCACCGGCTATCACTACAATTACTCGGACAACATCCAATTTAGTTCGCCGCCATCGCAGCCCAATCTCGACGTGCCCGAGGCGCGGCTTTTGCGCGCACCGATGAGCTCCGACCCGGCGGTGCGCTTCCCGTTTGGGCGCGACACGCATTCGCTTGAGGAGAAGAGCTTTCTGGGAACCACTATCCCAGCGAATACGGGCCCGGAGGAATCTCTGCGGATCGCGATGGACACTCTGTTTAACCATCCCAATGTCGGACCGTTTTTCGGACAGCAGATGATCCAGCGACTGGTCACCAGTAATCCTTCGCCCGGATACGTTCAGCGCGTCGCGCAGGCGTTTAATAACAACGGATCAGGTGTGCGCGGAGATCTGCGCGCGGTGTTTAAGGCGGTCCTTTTGGATGACGAAGCTTTGTCTGACGGCTCGCTGACTTCCACAACCTTTGGCAAATTGCGCGAACCGATGCTGCGGTTTGCACAATGGGGAAGGACTTTTGGTGCTGAGAGCGCGTCGGGCGCATGGCTGATGCAGAACCTTTCGGAACGTTCGAACCGTCTGGGTCAATCGCCTTTGCGTTCGCCTTCGGTGTTCAACTATTTCCGCCCCGGATACACGCCGCCCAACTCGCAGGCCGACGCGAACAATCTGCTCGCGCCTGAATTTCAGCTGGTCAACGAGACCACGGCGGCGAGCTACATCAACTTTATGGAGCGCTCAATCGATGGGCGCGGCGGGTGGATGTTTGACGTCAAAGGGACCTACTCGGCAGAGATTCCCATCGCGCATGACAGCACAGCTTTGCTCGATCGGCTCGACCTTTTGTTAACCGCAGGCCAGCTGTCCGAAGCCACCCGCAACACGATCCAGTCGGCGCTCGATGCAACGCCGGTGGCGCAGACTGCCGATGAGGAGACCAAGCTGAGACAGATCCATCGCGCGGTTCTGCTGGTCATGGTGTCCAACGATTATTTGGTGCAGAAATAGGAGGTAGAGCTCGTGTTCCATATCGGAAAAGCCAACGAAATCTCGCGCCGCGCCTTCATGCATCGCACTGGTCAGCTGACCATGATGGGAGCCGCCTCTGGCTATGCGATGGGGTTGGCGGGACTTTCGGACGCCGCCGCCTTCGACAGCACCGGCGGGTACAAGGCGCTGGTCTGTGTGTTTCTGTTGGGCGGGAACGACCATGCCAACACGCTGATCCCATTCGATGTTACGAACTATAATCGTTATAGCGACATTCGCGGAGGCCTGCCCGCCAATGGCGGGATCGCGATTGACCGCAATGCGTTGGGGAGCCAGCTGCTCACCTCCAATATCGACCAGACTCTCACCGACGATATGCAATTGGCGCTCGCGCCGACTATGCCGCGGTTGAAGGCGCGGTTTGATGAAGGTGTGATGGCGCCTTTGCTCAATGTCGGCCCGCTCATTGTCCCGTTGACCCGCGCACAGTTTGAAAGCGAGAACACCACCAGTTTTCCGCGCCCTGCCAAATTGTTCTCGCACAACGACCAGCAATCAACCTGGCAATCAGGTCTGCCAGAAGGGTCTGTCTCGGGCTGGGGCGGGCGGATTGGCGATCTCGCGGCGAGCAGCAACACCAACTCGATGTTCACCGCCATCAATGCCACTGGCAATGCTGTCTTTCTGTCAGGAGACCAGACCCAGCCCTATGGTATCGCTACAGGCGGCGCGATTGAGATCAACGCGCTGGGCCGCAACCTTTATGGATCAAGCGCTGGGAGAGAGGCGTTACGCACGCTGGTGACGGCTCAGGACAATCACGTTCTGGAAAGCGACTATGCGATGGCGAATGCGCGCTCGATCGAATATTCGGGCTTCATCAACGATGCGCTGGCCAACGCCAATGTCACCACCGATTTCGGCAACGGGAACAGCCTTGCGTCGCAGCTTGAGATTGTGGCCCGGCTCATCTCTGCGAGGAACCAGCTGGGTGTAAACCGGCAAGTGTTCCTGGTTGCAACCGGCGGCTTCGACAATCACGACGGTTTGATCGGCACCCATGAGGGGCTGCTCTCAGGCGTCGACTTCGCGCTCGACGCCTTTTACCGCGCGATGGTTGAGATCGGAATAGCGGATAAGGTCACGACTTTCACCGCGTCGGACTTTGGCCGCACATTGGCTTCTAACGGCGATGGCTCCGACCATGGGTGGGGCAGTCACCACTTCATCATGGGCGGAGCAGTCGAGGGCGGGCGCTTTTATGGCAGAGCGCCGCAAATCTCGGTCGATGCAGACGATCAGGTCGGGCGGGGACGATTGCTACCGGACACCTCGGTCGATCAATATTCTGCGACTCTAGCGCGCTGGCTGGGTGTCGAGGATAGCGAGATCCCGATTGTTTCGCCCAATATCGGAAATTTCAACGAGATGGACCTGGGCTTCATGCGCAGCTGAGCGGTTCTTATCGCGTGAGAAATTGACCAAAGGGTCCGCGATGTTACTGTCCTTGCCGTGATCGAGGGGACGGGCATTTCCGACAGCAAGACGGTTTTCGTGGCCGGCGCCAGCGGCACGATTGGCCGCGCAGTTGTGCGCGCTTGTCTCGCCGACGAGCACCGGGTCTTGGCGCAATTGCGCACGGCTCCAGCGGAACCGATTGGGGAGCTGGAGGGGGCGGAGCTTGTAACGGTTAGCCTGTCCGATCAGGCGGCGATCAGCGCGCTGCTTGCTGAGCATAGACCCGATACAATCATCTCCTGCATCGCTTCGCGCAGCGGCTCCCCTAAGGATGCGATGGCGGTCGATTATGAGGCCAATGTCGCGCTGCTCAAGGCGGCTCTTGCTTCGCAGGCCAAGCATTTCATCCTGCTATCTGCGATCTGTGTGCAGCGTCCCAAGCTCGCTTTCCAGCGCGCTAAACTGGCATTCGAGCAGGAGCTGATCGAGGCAAGCATCGATCATACGATCATCCGTCCCACGGCCTTCTTCAAGTCGCTGTCCGGGCAGGTCGAGAAGGTCGCGAGGGGCAAGCCATTTATGATGTTCGGCGATGGCGAGCTCACTCGGTGCAAGCCGATTTCCGATGGCGACCTTGGCCGTTTCATCGCGCTGGCAGTGCTCGACCCGGCGAGGCGCGGAAAGGTCTTGCCCATCGGCGGGCCTGGGCCCGCGATCTCCCCGGAAGATCAGCGCGAGATGCTCGGATCGATCCTCGGCAAGGACGTCCCTGCAAAGTATGTCTGGCCTGCAATGCTGGACAGGATTGGCGGCGTTTTCACCTTCCTCCATTCCTTTAGCCCCTTGGGCCGGGACTGGCTGGCCGAAAAGGCCGAATATATGCGCATCGCCAAATATTACGCAACCGAGAGCATGTTGTTGCTCGATCCCGAAACTGGTGAATACAGCGAAGAGTTGACGCCCGAATTCGGCGAAGACCACCTCTCCGATCACTATATGGAACTGCTAGAGGCGCGCGTATGAGCGGTGACAATCTCGCCTTCACGCTTTTCACCTGCGCGATGTTTATGGCGCTGGTTGGCGTGGTCAGCTGGTACAAGACACGCGGGACGGCGGAGACCAAGGAGGGTTATTTCCTCGCCGGGCGAGGGTTGGGCGCGACCTTCATCGCAGGTTCGCTCTTGCTGACGAACCTGTCGGCTGAGCAGCTCACTGGGCTCAACGGATCAGCCTATCGCTTCAACATGTCGAGCATGGGGTGGGAGGTCACAGCGGCGGTCGCAACCATCGCTATGGCACTGATATTCCTGCCCAAATATCTTGCCGGAGCCTTTACGACCCTGCCGCAGTTTTTGAACGATCGCTTCGATCCCGGTGTGCGGCGGATGTCGGTGGTGCTGTTCATGCTCGGCTATGGGCTCGTGACGATCCCAAGCGTGCTCTACGCGGGGAGCCTCACTGTAATTGCATTGTTTGATGTCTCGGCGCTCACCGGGTTGGGTGAGTTTGAGGCGTTGGTCACCATGGTGATCGTGATCGGTGTGATTGGATCGATCTATGCCATCTTTGGCGGACTACGCGCGGTCGCGGTATCGGACACGCTCAACGGCGTCGGGCTGCTGATCATCGGCATTGCAGTGCCGGTCTTCGGCCTGATCGCATTGGGCGGCGGAGACTTTGGGACAGGTCTAGCGCAGCTAACCACGCAGCATCCTGAAAAGCTCAACGCCATCGGCTCAAGCACCGACCCCACCCCGTTCGGCACGCTGTTCACCGGCATGATCTTCGCCAACCTCTTTTATTGGTGCACCAACCAATATGTGATCCAGCGCATGCTTGGGGCGAAGAGCTTGGCGGAGGGGCAGAAGGGCGTTCTTTTCTCTGGCTTCTTCAAAATCCTCGTGCCCTTCATGATGATGATCCCAGGGGTGATTGCCTTCCATATGTACGGGCCGGGCCTCACCGATATGGACCAAGCCTATGCCCGGCTCATTCGCGATGTTTTGCCGATCGGGATGAGCGGGTTCTTCCTCGCAGTCTTGTTGGGCGCGGTGTTGTCCTCGTTCAACTCGCTCTTGAACTCCGCCGCGACCCTGTTTGCGCTCGACGTCTATGCGCCTGCGGTCAAACGAGCGGTGTCGGATGCTGAGTTGGTTCGCATTGCCAAGATCGCGAGCGTCGTCATCGCCATCGCCTCCTTCATTATAGCCCCGATGTTGAGCTACGCCTCGGAAGGATTGTTCCAGGTCATTCGCAAATTCACCGGCTTTTACAATATCCCGACGATTGCAGTGGTGATGGTGGGTCTGTTCACCCGCCGCGTGCCAGCCCTTGGAGCGAAGATAGCGATCATCTTCCACGTCGTCGCCTACGCCTGCCTGCGCTTTGTGTTTGAAGATGAGGTGACGCTGCACTTCATCCATCAATACGCGATCCTGTTCGTGATCGAGGTCGGGATCATGCTCGCTTGCGGCTATTGGGTCCCGCGCAAGAGCGATTGGCAGTTTACACGCGCCGAGAAGGTCGACCTGACCCCGTGGGTCTATGCCAAGCCGCTCGCCGTCACGCTCTTCAGCTGCGTGGTTGCTACCTATCTGCTGTTTTCGCCCTTCGGAGCCGCACAAGTGGGCGGTCCGGGCGGCCTGTTTGGAGGCCTGATCGCGGCAATAGCGCTTGCAAATATGGTGGTCTGGGCGCTTGCCCACCGCAGATCGGTTCTACGCCACCAGTGAGGCCAGAACTCGGCGTCGGCCTTTGAATGGGCGGCGGCCGTGCATCACTAGGTAGTTGTCGATCAGCGCGACATCGCCCTGCTGCCATTGGAGATCATAGGTTAACTCATCTGCGATACGAATAGCGGGAGCCATGTCCTCAATGGTGATCGGCTCGCCCTCTCCAAAGGTGATCGCCTTGTTCGGATCGTTGCGGCTATCGGTCCAGCCTCTGAAGGCCGCGATCAACTGGTTGAAGAAGCTTCGTCTTCCTTCGCCAAGGTCACGCACCGCTTGCAAAGCTGGGGTTGTGGCACGCAAGGAACCGTCCTCGCGCCACTCCCACGTATAACCAAGCTCTGCCAGTCGTGCTTCCGCCGCCTCACGGCCATCTGCGCTTAAAGTGCTGCGCCAGCTGCGCCCCTGTCCTGACCCTGCATCATCATCGCCGGGCATGACATTGGTGTAGCGCACGCCTTCTTCCTCGACACGGGCGATAAATGCAGGCGCCTGCTTCTGGAGCTCATCAAGCACCCAGTCGGAACGGCACAATGGCGTTGCCCCGCCGCCTTCTGCCGCGATCTCGCAATAGAAAAATAGCTTGGACGGGTAGAGCGGCGTTTGCGCCATCTCGTGGTGGAGGAAAATCTCGGTTTCGGGCGGGGCCTCGTTCGCGGTGAAAACGCGCGGCGTGACGTTGGTTCGCACCGCATTGCTAAGCGAATCTTCGTAGGTAAAACCAGGCTCACCATAGCCTTGGATCGCGGCATCAAATGCGTCTGGGTCAGGCACATCAAAGCCGCGGAACAGCAACGCCCCAGCGTCTTCGAGCGCCGCGTCCACTGCTTGCTTGTTTGCGCTCAGGAACGCGGAGAGATCGCCGCCGCCCGGTATGATGCCCGGAAATTCGCCGAGATCGGAAGTGTTCATATCAGTCATAGATCGGATGGAACGTGTTGAAGGCAGCTTCGGCGAAGACGCCGGGGTCGTTGAAGCGGCGGTTCTGGTTGAGCGAGTTGATAGCGGCCATCTCGAGCCGTGACAGCTCAAAGTCGTCGATCGCCAGGTTTTCGCGCATCCGGTCGGGCTTTGTAGTCTTGGGGATCACAGCAGTGCCGCGCTGAATACCCCATTTGAGCAGCACTTGCGCGGGTGTTTTTCCGTGCGCCTGCGCAGCCACCATCACCGGCGCGGCGCCTAGTAGGCTTTCACCCGCTTCGGCCATGTTGAGCTCAAAGTAGCTCTGCGCGCCCAGCGGCGAAAAGGCGGTGACATCGATCCCATAGCCTTGGGCGCAGCGGATCAGTTTGTCCTGCGTTAGATAGGGGTGCGCTTCGATCTGGAGCATGGCGGGCTTGATCCGCGCATAACTCATCAGATCGTGGATCAGCGCGGAGTTGTAATTGCACACGCCAATGCGCTTCACGAGACCCTTTTCAACGAGCTTCTCCATCGCCGCCCAGGTCGCATGAAGCGGCACAGGCGCAGTCTCCATCACCGGCTCCGCAGCTTCTGGATCGGCAATCCACTCAGGCGGATAGCGTTCCTCGATTGGCACATATTTGAGCGCGATCGGAAAGTGGATGAGGTAGAGGTCGAGATAATCGAGCTGCAAATCGGCGAGCGTTTTGCGGCAGGCCTTCTCGACATGTTCGGGCGCGTGGAAGGTGTTCCACAGTTTGCTGGTTATCCAGAGATCTTCGCGCGTAACTAAACCGTCTGCGATTGCTTGTGCGAGCCCTTCGCCAGTCTCGCTCTCATTGGCGTAATCTGCTGCGCTGTCGAAATGGCGATAGCCTGCCTTAACAGCCTCGACGACAGTATCAGCGGTTTGCTCCTGCGGAATTTTCCAAAGGCCAGAACCAATCGGGGGCATAGTGTCGGGCACGCTCAATCCTCGTCTTCAAAGTAAATATCGACCGGCTGTCCGGTGGCAATGCTTTGCTGGGCGGCGTTGCCGATTGCGACCGAGCGATAGCCATCCCTCGCATCAATCAGTGGCCCGGAACCGCCTACCAAGGCTGCATGAAAATCGCGCTGCTGGTAAAAGGTCGCACCATGATGTGAGCCTGCCGCAAGCGCATCGGGCGGCGTGACCACAGTCTCAACTTGGGGGCGGTCGCAGCCTGGGACGCGTTGTCCTTCGCTATCTGTCGTGCCCGAGCGCGGTGACCATGTGACCTCGCCCGATGGCAGCTTGACCTCCAGCTTTCCGACAGGGCCGACGGCGGAGATTTCCTCCTGTTCCTCTGACCCTTCGGCAAACATGCACAGATCGAGCATCGCCCGCGCCCCGCCGGCGAAATCGACCAGCACAAAAGCGTTGTCGATGATATCGGGCACTTCGCCCGCATAGCGCTCGTCCAAATGGTTCACATCCTGCGCCCCGCTCGCGAAAACGCGCACCGGCTCATCGCGCAAGATGTGCCGCATCAGGTCGAAGAAGTGGCAGCACTTTTCAACCAGAGTCCCGCCCGTATTGCGGTTGAAGCGGTTCCAATCGCCAACTTTGACAAGGAAGGGGAAGCGATGTTCGCGGATCGAGAGCATCTTGATGTCGCCCGCTTCACCTGCATGGACGCGCTCAATGAACCGCGTGACCGGAGGCATATAGCGATACTCGAGCCCGACCCAGAACAAGTTGCCATAGTTTCGCGCCGCCTCCGCGAGCGCTCTGGCGTCTTCAACGCGCGTGCACATTGGCTTTTCTAGCAGAACTGCAGCGCTAGCTTCCATGACCGCTTTCACCACATCATAATGGGTGAAATTGGGCGATGCGATAATGACAGCGTCAGGCTTGGTCTCAGCCATCATTTCAGCGCTGTCTTCAAACAGGCACACTGACTGGCCGAGCGCTGCGGCCTGTGCCTTGGCCGCCTCAAGCGAAGCCGCGTCCGGATCGGCAATTGCGATCAACTCTGCCTCGTCGATCAGCGCAAGATTGCGCATATGCTCGCGCCCCATCATCCCGCAGCCGATGATCGCATAAGTCCGAGTTTCACTCATGATCTGAGCGCCGTAATCGAAACGCCTGCTGGGTCAATCGTCTCTCCCAGCGCCTCCACAAAGCGCGGCTCGCTGGCATAATTGAAAGTGAAGAGGTGGTCCTGTGTGGCCCGCATCCGCACTCCATCAGGTAGGTCGATCAGGCCAAGATCTGCTTCGCCTGCCATGCGTTCAACCAGCAGGTCGAGCAGCGAACGGTCCGGCCATGCGGCGACGTAGCGAATATTGTCCTTGGCAAAGACCACCGCGCGCCCATCCAGAAGCGCAAGTTCGGGGTCGAGCGCGGTTTCGACATCTTCCCGCCAGCGAGATATCGTCCAGCCATCCCCCATTTCCTGCTTGCCTTCACGCAGACTTTCGACCCGCATGACGGTTAGCGGGATAATCGCGCGCAAAAGATCACCCGGCGCTAGGCCGGGAGGAATGGAGAAACTTTCGCTCTTGCTGCCTGAGCGCGGGCCGATCAGCACCGGGCATTCGAGCTTGCTGAGTTCTTCAGCGAAGGCCTCGCTTACATGCGGCAGGGTCGGGACAAGCACCGCCTTGTAGCCGTCCAGCGGTGCGCCAGCCCGTACGATGTCGACATTCAGGCCTTTGCGCCTCAATGCCGAATACCACTCAAAAGCGAGCTCAAGGTAACGAAAGCTCTTGCCTTGCGGCTGGATCCCGCAAATCCACGCCGCCTCATAGGAAAAGACCAACGCAACCGGCGCTTGCTCGGTCACTTGCTCGCCAATCTCAGAAATGACTTGAGCCGCTTGGCGCGCCTCATCCGCGGCGGGAGCATCGACGCTATCAGGGCGCAGTAGGCCCGCGTGCATTTGCTCTTGGGCAAAGGGTGCTTGTCGCCAGCGGAAATAGCTGGTGAACTCAGCGCCATGCGACATCGCCTCAAGCGTCCAGAGCGTGACCATGCCGGGCAGCGGTGCAGGATTGAAGCGCGCCCAGTTCACCGGACCCGGCTGCTGTTCCATCACTCCCCAGCGACCGCTAGAGCCAGCAGTCGCGCAAGCCCTGTAGAGATCGTGGTGGAAGGCGGCGATGTCGGGATGTCCTTGGCGCAGATGCTCGCGCTTTTCCTCGGCTGAGAACCAGAACTGTTCAAGGAAACCAAGTGGGTAACTGTCCCATGTCGCCACATCGAGATCGCGCCCGACATCGAAATGGTCGAATTCGGTGAAGAAACCCATGAAGTTATGCGTGATATCGCGCCCCGGTGAGGCCTTTCGCAGGATTTCGACTTGGTCGCGGTTGAAGAGCGCCACTTCATTCGAAGCAAAGCGGCGATAATCAAGCCAATGCGCTGGATTGGCTTCGGTGACGGTCAGATTGGGCGGATCGATTTCATCGAAGGAGCGATACTCCATCGACCAGAAGACATTGCCCCACGCGGTGTTGAGCGCATCGATGTTGTCATATCGCGACGCGCACCAATCGCGAAAGCGCGCCGCCGCCGCCTGCGCAAAGCTCAGCACAGTGTCGTGACAGCCATATTCATTATCGGTCTGCCAAGCGGTGATTGCAGGATGCTCGCCATAACGTTCCGCAATGGCGGTGGTGATCCGCCGCGCTTCGGCGCGGTAGCCTTGATGCGAAAAGCAATAGTGCCGCCGTGACCCAAAGCCGCGTGGGCGTCCATCTGCGTCCACCGCGACCATGTCGGGCATGGTGTCGACCAGCCATTTGGGCGGGGTCGCGGTAGGCGTGCAGAGGATGACCTCGAGGCCTTCTGCATGCAGAGTTTTGATCGCGCGGTCGAGCCAATCCCAGTCAAATCGGTCGGGCTCAGGCTCAATCCGGCTCCAAGCAAACTCGCCGATCCGCACCAGGCTGAGCCCTATTTCGCGCATCCGCCGGGCATCATCGGCCCAAATTTCTTCGGGCCAATGTTCGGGGAAGTAGCAGCAACCTAGTTTCATGATGCCGGCTCCCCCAACTCCTCAATCGCGATCAGCCAAGCGGTTTGCGGATGGGTGAGCGGCAGCGCAAGGCCTTGCTGCATCAAAGCGGTACCGGACAGGATCATTCCCGTTTTCCAGCTTTGCCAATCAGGCAGATAGAGTGTTGCCTTGGCAGGCCAGGGTTGAGGCAGCCAGACCCTGTATTGCGATGTTGGCTTCAATCCTTTCAGCCGGATCGGAGCGGCATCAAAGTTGCCTGAAAATTTGGTCTGTGCAGCGATGGCAAGGGCTCGGTCTTTGCCCACCACGATCTGCGCAAAAATCGCTGTATCGGGGTGTTCGAGCCGGTAGAGCTGACCGGAATGGAGCGTGGCGCGCCAGTCCTTGTAGAGCGCGATGTGAGCAGCGAGCACATCGCGCTCTGCCGCGCTCATCACTGCAGGATCGGCTTCGACCCCCATATGCCCAAACAACGCAATCTTGGCGCGGAAATCCATCTCGGTTTGCCGGCCTGTGATCGGATTGGGCGAAGGTCCCACATGATTGCCAAGCACTTCGAGCGGCAAGAAACGCGACCATGCTTGCATGATCCGCACTCGCATGATCGGATCATTGTTATCCGACGGCCAGCAACGGTCGGTGTGTGCCAGTATCTTGGCATCGATCCGGCCACCGCCGCTTGAGCAGGTCTCGATCTCGACCTCGGGGAACGCCTTGCCCAGCCTTTTGAGCAGTGAGTAGAGGGCCTGCGTTTGTGCATGGCTCCGCCCGGCGAGCGGGAAGAGATCGCGATTGTGATCCCATTTGAGATAGGCGATCTGATGGCTCGACAGCAGCAAATCGAGCTGAGCGTAAAGATTATCACGGACCTCTGGCCGGGTGAGGTCGAGCACAAGCTGATTGCGCATCGTCTCGCGCGGTAAGCCTTCGACATGGATGCACCAGTCGGGATGTTTGCGATAGAGGTCGCTGTCGGGCGAGACCATCTCTGGCTCCACCCATAGGCCAAAATCCATTCCGCTGGCATGTACGTGCTCAATCAATGGGTCGAGCCCGGCTGGAAGGATGTCGGGGCAAACGGTCCAATCGCCCAAGCTCGTGCGGTCATTGCGCCGGCCTTTGCCCGGCGACCCGAACCAACCGTCATCAAGGACAAAGCGTTCAATCCCAAGCCCCGCTGCCGCTTCGATCAGCCGTTTCAGCTTATCTTCGGAGAGGTCAAAGCCGAGCGCCTCCCACGAATTGAGATGAACCTTGCGAGGGCGCTTGGCAGGATCAAAGGCGATGACTTCGCCTCGGAAATAAGCATGAAAGCGTTGGGTCAGCGCGTTTTCATTGGAGGCGAGCGCAAGTATCGCGAGCGGCGCTTCAAAGTACTCGTCAGGTCCAAGGACAATCTCGCCGCTGTCCCAGCACGCCCCCATTTGCAGCACGGCGCGGCCATCGCCTGAGCCTTGTGTGTCGCAATCGATGCGAGTGTCGTAATCTCCGCTCCATGCAAGATGAGTGCCCAGTGCTTCTCCAGTCTCCGGATCATGCAAGAGCAGCCAATTGCCGCCGCCAAAGCCGGGCTTGCCGATGGCTGAGCTTCGCGCAAATCCCTCCGGCGCGATAGGGCGCTTGCTTGCATGCATCTCGCTCGCCCAGCGGCCAGCAAAGCTGGTCATCTCGCCAAAGCGGTTTGGGATAGGAAAGGCGAGGCTTGCAGCGCGTTCTAGGTGTACGGGACCAGTTGAGGAGTTGCGGATGAGAAGGCGGCTCGAAAGCACGCCCTCTTCGCTCAGTTCCCACTGCAGCTCGACATCCAAATGAGAAAGGGCGTCGCTGAAATTGATCATGAGCACGCCATCGGCGCAGCTCCAATTCGCGATTCTAAAGTCGCTTTCCAGACGGATACCGCCGCGACTTGCCTCAATCGCTGGCGTCGCAGCCCAGCCACGGCGGCGCTGGGGCAAAAGGCCGGGCGAGGCGGGTATGTCTGGCTGGCTTTCGTGCCTCCCCCGCCTTGTGCTGAGCGCGAGAGCGGCGAGGTCTTCGCCCGCGGGCAGGCTTGTACCTGCATAGATGCAGTCGGCGCCAATGCCCTTGGCGAGCATGACGACTAAGGTCACCCCGCCCCGATCGAGCCGCACGTACTCCCGCGTACCAGCCAAACCTTGTCCTCTCTCCGTCCCACGCGGCGCGGTTTTCTGCCAAAATGGCACTTAAATCCGTTTCGCTGCCAAAGCCTTGGCTGTAACCGTGCAACACCATCGCGCAAAGCGTCGATTTTGCCAGCGCTCACGTTGAATGCTTATTGTCCCCAGGCAGTGGCACGATAGGTTCGATAAGAAAGCCTAAATCCTTCGCATTTACACATATAAAAATATCTTTATATGATGGTTTGACAATGGCGATAGATACTCTCTTCAAGGCTCTTGCCGACCCTACGCGGTTGCGGATCGCGCGGTTGTTGTCGGCTATGGAACTGGCGGTTGGCGAGCTCGCCCAAGTGTTGGGTCAAAGCCAGCCGCGCGTTTCGCGCCATGTGGGCATCCTGTGCGACGCAGGACTGGCTGAGCGTCGCCGCGAAGGGAGCTGGGTGTTCCTTCGTGCAACCAGTGCAAGCGGGGAAGCTGGACCTTTGCTTGCCTCCCTTGACCAATTGCTGGCCGTGGCCGAAGCCGAAAACCCCGGCTTTGCTGCCCAGTGCTCCGATGACCGTCGCAAGCTTGCAGCTATCCGCGCAGCACGGGAAAGCAGTGCAGGGGAGTATTTCGCTCGCCATGCCAGCGAGTGGGACGAATTGCGCGCGCTCCACACTTCAGAAGCTGAGGTTGAGGCGCAACTCTCAGAAGCGCTTGGCAAAGGTCGACTGGGTCATCTGCTCGATATCGGAACGGGTACGGGGCGCATGGCGGAACTGTTCGCTGAGACGGCCGATCGGATCACTGCGCTCGACAGCAATCTAGAAATGCTCAAGGTGGCACGGGCGAAATTGCAGCATCTTGCCGCACCACAAATCGATATTGTTCAAGGCGATTTCACCGATCTGCCCTTCGCCGAGAGCGTCTTTGACACGGTGCTGTTCCACCAAGTCCTCCATTTCGCGCAAGACCCCGCGCTGCCTCTTGCTGAGGCGGCGCGCGTCACATGTCCGGGTGGCCGAATAGCAATCGTCGATTTCGCCGCGCATGATCATGAGGAACTGCGTGGCCGCCATCAGCACGCGCGGTTGGGCTTCTCCGATAAGCAGATGCGCGAATTGTTGAGCGCGGCAGGTTTCAGTATCGCCAAACCGATTGCGCTAGAGGGTGGGGAACTGGTCGTGAAGATCTGGATTGCTCAAAAAAGCCCTGCTGCATCCGCCAAAGACTTGAAAACGAAGCTTCCCGCCAAAGAAACTGCATCATGACCCCGACCCTCAACCAATTGACCGAAGCGCGCACTGCGCTCGAAGCTCCGCTATTTTCCGGCCTGCCGGGAGATATCGCCATCAGTTTCGAATTCTTCCCGCCCAAAAGTGAGAAGATGTCGCAGACCTTGTGGAAGTCGGTCGACATGTTGTCGCCACTGGACCCGCGCTTTGTCTCGGTGACTTATGGCGCGGGCGGCTCAACCCGTGAGCGCACCCACGAACAGGTCGTGCGGATCCAAAACGAAGCCAAGATCCCGGCCGCGGCTCACCTCACCTGCGTCAACGCAACCAAGGAGGAGGTCAACGAGGTCGCGCGCCATTATTGGGCGGAGGGTATCCGCCACATTGTCGCGCTTCGCGGGGATGCACCAGATGGCGGCGCTTACGCGCCTCACCCTGGTGGCTATGCCAATGCGGTAGAGCTGATTGCAGGTCTGAAAAAAGTCGCCGATTTCGAGATTTCTGTTGCCGCCTATCCCGAAGTGCACCCAGATTCGCCCGACGCGCAGACCGATATTGCGAACCTCAAGGCCAAGTTTGACGCAGGCGCAGACCGCGCGATCACGCAGTTCTTCTTTGATCCTGAATGCTTCTTTCGTTTTCGTGATGATGCGGCTGCCGCTGGGATCGATGCAGAGATCGTGCCGGGGATAATGCCGGTCATGAGCTTTGCCGCAGTCCAGCGCATGAGCGGGCTGTGCGGGACCGCAATTCCTGAATGGATGGAAGGCCTGTTCGAAGGCCTCGATGAACGCCCCGAAGCGCGGCAGCTGGTCAGCGCAACCATCGCAGCAGAGCTGTGCCGCAAGCTTTACGCAGGCGGCGTGCGCCAGTTCCACTTTTACACGCTCAATCGGGCAGAGCTGAGCTATGCGATCTGCCATATGCTGGGCAAGCGTCCTGTCGGAGCTTTGGCATGACATCTGCGCGCGAAAGACTGAACGCCGCCGCAGCTGAGCGCGTGCTGATCTTCGACGGCGCGTTCGGGACGCAGATTCAGGAGCGTAAGCTGTCGGAGGAGGACTATGCCGGCGATCTTGGCCTCAATGCGGACCAAAAGGGCAATAATGACATACTTGCTCTGACCAGACCCGATGTGATCCGGGATATCACGCGCGCCTATCTAGAGGCCGGATCAGATGTGATCTCGACCAACACTTTCTCCGCCAACTCGATCTCTCAGGCGGACTATGCCGCGGAGGACCAAGTTGCAGCGATCAACACCGCCAGCGGCCAGATTGCGCGTGAGCTCGCCGATGAGTTTGAAGCGAAAGACGGAATGCCGCGCTTTGTCGCAGGCGCTATCGGTCCGACCAACAAGACGCTTTCCCTAAGCCCTGATGTCGAAGATCCCGGCTTTCGCGAAATCGACTTTGATGAGCTGACCTCTGTCTACAAAGAACAGGCAACGGCCCTGATCGAAGGCGGCTGCGACTTCATCCTGATCGAAACGGTGTTCGACACGCTCAACGCCAAGGCCGGGATCATGGCATGCAAACTGCTAGAAGCCGAGCTCGGCCGCGAAATTCCGATAATGATCTCGATGACGCTGACCGATCTGTCGGGGCGCAATCTGTCGGGACACACGGTTGAGGCCTTCTGGTATGCGGTGCGCCACGCAAAGCCTGCCACCATTGGTCTGAATTGCAGCTTCGGCGCAGACCAGCTGCGTCCGCACGTCCAGTCGCTCTCCGGACTCGCCGACACGCTCATCATGGCCTATCCCAATGCGGGTCTCCCCAATGAGCTGGGTGAGTATGACGAGATGCCTGAGACGACCGCGACTTTGGTGCGGCAATGGGCCGAAAACGGCCAGGTCAACATCGTCGGCGGCTGCTGCGGTTCTTCGCCCGAACACATCTCAGCAATTGCTGAAGCGGTCGCGCCGCTCGACCCGCGCAACGTGCCAACGCCGGATGTCGCAATGCGGCTGTCAGGTCTCGAGCCCTTTGTGGTGGCGGCGTAAACAATGAACTCGCAATCCTCCTCTGCGCGCTTCATCAACATCGGTGAGCGCACCAATGTCACCGGATCGGCTCGCTTCAAGAAGCTGATCATGGCGGACGACTACGCGACGGCGGTGGAAGTCGCTCGCCAGCAGGTTGAGAACGGCGCGCAAGTGATCGACGTCAACATGGACGAAGGCCTGCTCGACGCCGAGAAGGCGATGACGACCTTCTTGAAGCTGATTGCAGCAGAGCCGGATATCGCCCGTGTGCCGGTGATGATCGACTCGTCCAAATGGGATGTGATCGAGGCGGGTTTGAAGTGCGTATCGGGTAAGCCAATCGTCAACTCGATCAGCATGAAAGAGGGCGAAGAGGAATTCCTTAAGCACGCCCGCCTGTGCATGGCTTATGGCGCTGCCGTCGTCGTGATGGCGTTTGACGAAGTTGGACAGGCCGACACCAAAGAGCGCAAGGTCGAGATCTGCAAACGTGCTTATGACCTCCTGGTCGGCATCGGCTTTCCGCCGGAAGATATCATCTTTGATCCAAATATCTTCGCGGTTGCCACCGGTATCGAGGAGCACGACCGCTACGGCCTCGACTTCATCGAGGCGGTGAAAGAGATCAAGGAAATCTGCCCACACGCCAAGACCAGCGGCGGGCTTTCGAACCTCTCCTTCTCCTTCCGCGGCAATGAAACCGTCCGCCGCGCGATGCACTCGGTCTTCCTCTACCACGCCATCCCGGTTGGGTTCGACATGGCAATCGTCAATGCCGGTCAATTGGATGTCTACGACACGATTGACCCCGTGCTGCGGGAGGCCTGCGAAGACGTGATCCTGATGCGCGAGCCAAAGAACCTTGCCGAGGGCGAAGAGACCGCGACTGAGCGGCTCATCAACCTTGCAGAAAGCTACAAAGGCAAGAGCAAGGAAGATGACAAACAGGCGGCTGAATGGCGCGGATGGGAAGTCACCAAGCGGCTTGAACATGCTCTTGTCAAAGGCATCGACGCGCATGTGGTTGACGACACTGAAGAAGCGCGAGCGGCTTTGGCAGCGGCAGGCGGACGGCCCATCGAAGTGATCGAAGGCCCGCTGATGGACGGTATGAATGTCGTCGGAGACCTGTTCGGCTCGGGCAAGATGTTCCTGCCTCAGGTCGTCAAATCCGCGCGCGTGATGAAGAAGGCTGTTGCGCATCTCATCCCCTTTATCGAGGACGAGAAAGAGGAAGGCGCGAAAGCCAAGGGCACCATCATCATGGCGACCGTGAAGGGCGACGTGCACGATATCGGCAAGAACATCGTTGGCGTGGTCTTGCAGTGCAACGGCTATGAAGTGGTCGATATGGGCGTCATGGTGCCGTGGCAGGACATCCTCAAAGCGGCCAACGACAACAAGGCGGACATGATCGGCCTCTCGGGCCTCATCACCCCCTCGCTTGATGAGATGGTGACGGTGGCTGAAGAGATGCAGCGCTCTGGCATGTCTATGCCGCTGCTGATCGGCGGCGCGACGACCAGCAAGGTTCACACCGCGCTCAAGATCGATCCGAATTACGAAGGCCCTGTGATCCACGTGCTCGATGCAAGCCGAGCGGTTGGTGTCGCCTCCAAGCTGCTTTCAGACACTCAGCGTGAGACCTACGTCACCGAAGTTGCGGACGAATACACCCATGTGCGCGATGCTCGAGCAGGCAAAGCTGAGAAGCAATTGCTCAGCATCGCGGATGCGCGGGCGAATTACTACGATGCTTATCTCTCAGACAAACCCGCGCCGCCATTGGAACCCGGCGTGCACGTCTTTGACAACTGGGACCTTGAGGATCTGGTTGATTATATCGACTGGACGCCGTTCTACCGCGCATGGGAATTGCACGGCACCTATCCGCGCATTCTGGACGATGAGGTGGTGGGCGAAAGCGCGCGCGCCTTGAAGGTCGATGCCGACGCAATGCTCGAAAAGATCGTCAGCGAGAAATGGCTGACTGCCAAGGGCGTGGCGGGCTTCTGGCCCTGTGCGCGCGATCATGACTGCCCCGATGACGTAATCCTTCATCGTGTGCGCCGCGAGGAGAACATTCGTCTCCCCTTCTTGCGCCAGCAGATCAAGAAATCGCGCGACCGGGCGAATATGTGCCTCGCTGACTTCATTGACCCGGATGGCGACTGGATAGGCGGCTTTGCGGTCGGCATTCATGGGATTGAGCCGCATAGCGAGCGCTTCCAGGCGGAAAAGGATGATTACTCCGACATCTTGCTCAAAGCGCTCGCCGACCGCTTCGCTGAGGCTTTTGCGGAGCGGCTCCACCAGCATACGCGCACGACCCTATGGGGTTATGCACCCGGAGAGCAGCTCACCAATGAAGCGCTGATCAAGGAGGAATATCGTGGTATCCGCCCGGCACCTGGCTATCCGGCATGCCCCGATCATTCGCTCAAACCCATCCTGTTTGATCTGCTTGAAGCGGAAAAGAATGTCGGGCTGAGCCTCACGGAGAGCTTTGCAATGTGGCCGACAGCGGCAGTGTCGGGCTTTTACTTTGGCCATCCCGAAAGCGAATACTTCGGTGTTGCCAAAATCGGGCGTGACCAGCTTGAGCAATACGCTGAGCGGCGCGGAGTTCCGATTGAAACAGCAGAGCGTTGGCTGCGCCCGAACCTTTAATGTGTGCCGGTCATTGCGCCGTGTGAGGCTCGCACCATGCGAATAGGCGCGCAATTGCCTTTTTTGCGCACATTTATTTGCGTAAGCGCCCCCAATGCGATTGACGCGACATTTCGCATCCGCAACATAAACGAAGCCTGCCGGAAGCGATTCTGGTGTCTCTCGCGGGAGAGACTGGTCCGCAAGCTCGCTTATGGATCGGCGCCGAAGGAGCAACCGCCCCGGAAACTCTCAGGCAAACGGACCGCGAAGTAGGACATAGGCACTCTGGAAAGAGCCTTGGGCCTGCGTGATATGCGTGTGTCAAAGGCCACCGAAGGGGAAGGCTGCGGTCCGCAAAGACACCGTTGGCTAAGCTCTCAGGTTCACCCGACAGAGGGGGCAGGAACAGCGCCTTGAGTTGAGGCGTTGATGCTCCTGTACGGGGACCGAGATTTTGAGCGATACGATAACACAGGATGAGCCAGAGTTCATCGAGGAGCTCTCGAGGCTGCCGCTCGACGCGTGGCATCGTGCGAAGGGCGCACGCATGGTGCCGTTCGCGGGCTATGAAATGCCGATCCAGTATGAGGGCCCCAATGGCGGTATCATGGGCGAGCACCATTGGACGCGTTCCAGTGCGAGCTTGTTCGATGTCTCGCATATGGGACAATTGGCGTTGAAGTCGCCAGACAGCGATCCGACCCTCGCCGCGCGCGAGCTGGAAAAGCTGCTGCCCGGTGCGATCACCAATTTGAAGCCCGGCAAGATGCGCTATTCGATGCTGCTTACCGAAGCGGGCGGGATCATCGATGATCTGATGGTCACCAACACAGGCCCGCATCTCGCTCTGGTTGTCAACGGTGCGTGCAAGTGGGACGATATCGCGCACCTGCGCGAGCATCTCCACGATGAAGTGACCATGACGCATTTCGACGACTTTGCGCTGCTGGCTCTTCAAGGTCCGAAGGCAGGCGAGGTTCTGGAGGAACTCATCCCCGGCACTGGAGCGCTTACCTTTATGACTGCGGGGCTGTTTGAATGGGACAGTGGCCATATCTGGGTCTCCCGTGCGGGTTACACTGGCGAAGATGGGTTCGAGATCGCGGTGCATGAGACGTCGGTCGAGAAGCTCGCCAATGCGCTGGTCGCTGATGATCGCGTTGAGCCGGCAGGACTGGGCGCACGGGACTCGCTCAGGCTGGAAGCGGGCCTGCCCCTTTACGGCCATGACCTTACCACCAACACCGATCCGGTCAGCGCGGACCTTGCCTTCGCGCTCTCCAAAAAGCGCCGCGAGGCTGGTGGTTATCACGGCCATCAGGCGGTTGCTGCAAGGCTCGCCGACGCTGAAGCGGGCACGCTCAAACAGCGCCGAGTTGGTCTGACAATCGAAGGACGGATGCCTGCGCGCGAAGGTGCAGAAGTCTTCGCCGGAGAAACCAAGGTCGGCACCGTCACCAGCGGCGGATTTTCGCCCACGCTCGGGACGCCAATTGCCATGGCATACGTCGACACCGCTCACGCCGCTGAAGGCACACAACTCACTTGCAAGGTCCGCACCCGCGAGCTGCCAGCAACCGTAACTGCCATGCCCTTTGTTCCGCATCGCTATTTCAGAGGAAACTGATCAATGCCGCGATACTTTACCGATGAACATGAATGGATCGATGTTGAGGGCGACAGCGCCACGGTCGGGATCACCGACTATGCGCAAGAGCAATTGGGCGACATCGTCTTTGTCGAGCTCCCCGACGTCGGGACGATGCTCGAGAAGAGCGGCGATGCCGCGGTGGTTGAAAGCGTCAAGGCGGCAAGCGACGTCTACGCCCCGATCAGCGGCGAAGTGACCGAAGGCAACTCCGCGCTCGAAGAAGACCCTGCGCTCGTCAATTCAAGCCCAGAGGAAGAAGGCTGGTTCTTCCGCATGACCATCGGCGATGCCTCCGAATTGGAGGGGCTGATGGACGACAAAGGCTACAAGGCGTTTGTCGAAAGCCTCTGACCGCTCTCCTGAAATGGGATCAATCTAATGCGTTACCTACCTCTCACTGACACTGACCGTTCCGACATGCTGGCGAAGATCGGCGCGGGATCGATTGATGATCTGTTCGTCGATGTGCCCGAAGTTGCGCGGCTTGATGGGCCCATTCGCGACCTGCCGATGCATGCGAGCGAGATGGCGGTTGAGCGTCATATGAAGGCGCTGGCAGGCAAGAATATCTCGGCCGATGGCACGCCGTTTTTCCTGGGGGCAGGGGCCTATCGCCACCACATCCCGGCCAGCGTCGACACAGTGATCCAGCGCGGTGAATTCCTGACCGCCTATACGCCCTATCAGCCAGAGATCGCGCAGGGCACTTTGCAGATGCTGTTCGAGTTCCAGACGCAGGTTGCAAATCTCTATGGCTGCGCGGTGGCGAACGCCTCGCTCTACGATGGCTCGACCGCGTGCTGGGAAGCGGTGGCAATGGCGACCCGTGTCACCCGTAAGAGCCGCGCGGTGCTGTCAGGAGCGCTCCACCCGCATTACTCTCAGGTCGTGAAGACGATGGCGCACTTCACCGGCGATGTAATTGCCGACAGTGAGCCCGCCATACAGGCCGAGCCGGACATTGCCGGTCTCACCGCGCGGATCGATGAGGACACGGCCTGCGTCGTGGTTCAATATCCCGACATCCTTGGCCGTATCAGCGACCTGTCCGAAGTCGCCGAAGCGGCGCATGCCAAGGGCGCTCTCCTGGTTGTCGTCAACACCGAACCAGTGGCTTTGGGCGCGATCAAATCTCCAGGCGAGATGGGCGCGGACATCGTTGTCGGCGAAGGCCAAGCGATCGGCGTCGGTCTTCAGTTTGGCGGGCCTTATCTCGGCCTGTTCGCTGTTCGCGATCCAAAACATGTGCGCCAAATGCCCGGACGTCTTTGCGGAGAGACGGTGGATGCAGAAGGCAAGCGTGGCTTTGTCCTCACGCTCTCAACCCGCGAGCAACACATCCGACGCGAAAAAGCGACCTCAAATATCTGTACAAATTCTGGCCTCTGCGCGCTCGCATTCACCACGCATATGACGCTGCTGGGTGAGAGGGGCTTGCGGCAATTGGCTGCTGAGAACCACCGGCTCGCATGCCTTGCGGCCGACCGGCTTGAGAAGATTCCGGGCGTCAAACTGCTCAACAATGCCTTCTTCAACGAGTTCACTGTGATCCTTGAAGGTAAGCCCGCGCGCGAGATCGTTCGCGATCTGGCGGATCGCGGTGTGCTGGGTGGAGTGTCGCTTGGCCGGCTCTACCCGGGGGTCGAAGCGCTTGAGCATGCTCTATTGGTCGCGGTTACCGAGACGACGACTGAAGAAGATATCGACACCCTTGCGCGAGAGCTCGAGGCTTCAATCAAGGAGACCGCGCAATGAACGCTCCAAACCAATCCGGCTGGAAGCCCGAAATGCAGGTCGCCGAGGATGGCACCGTGATCGGGCCTGAGACCACCACCGGCAACCGCGCGCTGATGCTCGAAGAGCCGCTGCTGTTTGAGATCGGCCATGCAGAGACGACAGGGGTTGATCTGCCTGAGGTGGACGCCGATGCGCCCAATCGCCTCGCTGGCCTCACCCGTGAAGAACCCATCGGACTTTTTGGCCTGACCGAGCCGGAGACGGTTCGACACTACACCCGCCTCAGCCGCCAGAATTACGGCATCGACCTTGGCTTCTTCCCATTGGGATCGTGCACGATGAAGCACAATCCGCGCCTTAATGAGAAGATGGCGCGGCTGCCGGGCTTTGCTGACATCCACCCGCTCGCGCCCGGAAACAGCGTCCAAGGCGCTTTCGAGGTGATCCATCAGCTGGGTCAGTGGCTGTGCAAGCTTACCGGCATGCCCAGCGTCGCGATGAGCCCCAAGGCAGGCGCGCATGGCGAGCTGTGCGGCATCCTTGCGATCCGCGCCGCTCACGAAGCGCGCGGTGATGCACGCGAAGTGGTGCTGGTGCCGGAGAGCGCACACGGTACAAACCCTGCAACCGCGGCTTTTGCGGGCTACCGGGTGGAAGATATTCCTGCCTCGCCAGACGGCCGCGTCGATACTGCGGCTCTCAAGGCTCGCTTGGGTCCAGACGTGGCTGCGGTCATGATCACCAATCCCAACACTTGCGGATTATTCGAGAAGGACTTCCGCGAAATCGCTGATGCAGTCCATGCAGCTGGCGGCTATGTCTATTGCGACGGTGCCAACTTCAACGCCATTGTCGGGCGCGTGCGGCCCGGTGACCTTGGCGTCGATGCGATGCACATCAACCTGCATAAGACCTTCTCGACCCCCCATGGCGGCGGCGGCCCTGGTTCTGGCCCGGTGGTGTTCTCCGATGCGCTGGCTCCGTTTGCGCCGCTGCCCTTCGTGCGCAAGAACGAGAACGGCGAGTTCGAGCTGGTCGAAGAGGAAGCGCGCGAGGAATCGCGCGGGCAGACCTTTGGCCGGATGACCGCTTTCCACGGGCAGATGGGCATGTTCACTCGTGCGCTCACCTACATGCTCAGCCACGGTGCGGATGGCCTGAAGCAAGTGGCCGAGGATGCGGTGCTCAACGCCAATTACATCCTGCGCGAGCTCGAAGATGTGCTTCATGCGCCTTTCGCCGATGCAGGCCCTTGCATGCACGAGGCTCTGTTTGGCGATAAGGACTTTGGCGGTGGGCTTTCGACGCTCGATCTTGCCAAGGGGCTGATTGATGAGGGCTATCACCCGATGACGGTCTATTTTCCGCTGGTCGTCCACGGCGCGATGCTGGTCGAGCCGACCGAGACCGAGAGCAAGGCTTCGATCGACCAATTCGTCATAGCCATGCGATCAGTGGTTGAGCGGGCCGTGGCAGGTGATGAGAGCTTGAAACAAGCTCCCTACTACGCCCCGCGTCGCCGCCTCGATGAAACGCTCGCTGCGCGCAAACCCAAGCTCACGTGGCAGCCTCCGACCGAGGATTGATCAGTTCTTGGGAGCCGAGGCCAAGGCTTCTGGATCTTCGGGCAGCGGGGCGTTCTTGTCCTTCTTCACCTCGATCTTGATCTCGGACAGGTTGAGGATTGCAACGTAAAAGCCGATCACGGCGAGCGAACTCGATCCCAGCACTGCGAGCGCTGCGCCTTTGGTGCCGTTCCAGTCGATCGCGACGTCAAGCAAAAGCAAGGCGAGCACGGTTGGAACCGCGCGAACGACGAATGCCGTGCCTGCGCGGCCTGCTGAGACGAGCAGCGATTCAAGGCTGGCCCCGACCAACTCGACCGCACCAGCAATCGCAAGGATCACCATCGCCCAATAGAAGCCGCGGAATTCTTGACCAGCCAGCGTCTCAAGCCCCCAGCGGCCAAAGAACAACGCCATCAGCACCGCGATCACTCCGCCAATCAACGCGATATTGGCCATCCGCCGCGCCATCGAAAGCGCATCTTCCTTGGCGTGGACGAGCTCTGGCAAGATCGCTTTGGAGACGGTCTGCGCAAGGCTGACCAGTGCCTGTCCCAATTGGCTCGCGACTCTGAAGCCCCCGAGCAATGCCGCGCCTCCGAAGGTGCCAACCAAAAGAATCATCACTTGCTTGCCTGCGATGGTCAGGCTGCCTGACATGTTGGTCGACCATACAAAGCGCCAGACGTCCGTGTGCTTGGCCGGAATGCGGGTGAAACTGTAAGCGGAAAGCGCGATCCGCTCGGTCCGCGCAGCGGCAATCCAAAGCGCAACCGCAACAGCGACTTCAGCCGCTGCAAAGGCAAGCACGAAGCCCATGACATTGGGCATGTAGATCACCGCCAGGACGGCTCCACCCGCTCGAATGATTGGTTGGACGGCTTCAGCTGCGGTGGCGGTTGGGAACTTAAAGCGAAGGCGCAGTATGCCTGTGGGCGTCGTCCTGATCGAAAGCAGCGAGACCACGCAATAGGCGAAGGTCAGCGCATAGAGATCAGCGGGCAAGGGTAACCAGTATGGCGCGCTCCAGACCAGCAAGGCAGCTAAGGCAGTGCCCATGACGACAGAGAGCGAGTCGAGGGCAATGGCGAAGCCTGTGGCATCGTGCACATTGCCATCCTTGCCGCTTTCGCCGTTTGCGCCCCAGCGCACAATGAACTGCCAGGTCTGGAAATTCGCCAATCCCGTCACCGCCTGGCCAAGCGCAATTATAGCCGCAAAATAACCAAAGCCTTCCAGCCCCAGCGTGCGGGTCGCCAGCGCAAGATAGACAAGGCTGAGGACCGCGTTGATCCCGCGTCCGCCGAGCAGCCAGCCCATATTGGTGAAGAGGCGCTTCATGGCGCTAGCTCAGCCCTTGCTCAAGCCGTCTCGGCGACGCCTTCGCGCCGTTCGAGGATCCGTGCGGTGATGTTGAACGTGCGCTCATTATCGACATCGATGGCATAATGGCCATCCGACAATTCGATCGGCACCAGCTTAACTCCGAAACGCTTGGAGAGCGTCGTGAACAGTTTCTCCTTTGACCCATTACCAAGCTTGAAGCGGATCAGGTTCATGAAACCAAAGGCCTTGATGATGCGGCTGGGAAATTTGATGAACTGCCCGCCGCCGCGCATCACTTCCGCCGCACCGAGCGCATCAGCGCTGCTGAACCAATACATGTTGCAATTGGAATAGCTGCCATCCTGAAATGTGTAGAAGCGGCGCTGGCCTTCGGGGTCGGCCTTGATGATGTTCTCTCGCGAGGCGAGCGCCGGGGCCACATCTGCGCCTTGGGCCGTGCATTTGTGGATGAACTCGGAATAACCTTCAGGTGTGACAAGGCAATTGTCCGCCGTGGTGATGACCAAGGGAAAATTGGCTCCCTCGGCGCCTGCAAAGACGCTATCTACAATGTTGAAGGCTCCATCGATAAAGCTCACGCGGCCTTGTTCGATCAGAGCCGCGATTGTGGGCAGCGCTGCGATCTCGTCCGGCTCGTGCGCGACGATCCGAATATCGCCGATATCTGGGCACTGCGAAACCTGGCGGACCACGCGCTCTACCATTGGGATGCCATTGACCGGGACCACTGCCTTTTGCGCCACGCCCGCATTGGCCGCGAGCGGATCGAGCACGCCTGAACGCTTGCCAGCCATGACGAGCGCGGTTGCCTTTTGAACCGGGGCGTTTTGTGAAGCCATATCAGCGTGCCTAGAGGGTTAATTGCTCCGGGCCTTTAGCGCCAATTTGCGTGGCAAGCAAAGCACGTTAGCGCAAGGTCGCGACGCGGCTTGAGAAACCGCAATTTGCGCGTCAGAAGCGGTGGCACAATGAAGATCGTCTTTTCACGCAAGGGGTTTGATTCGAGCGCAGGCGGCGGTCCGTCTCCAATTGTCGGTGGCCGACCGGTTAGTCTGCCTATCCCCGACAGCAAGGGCTTCTCGCGCACCACATACGGCGATTTGGGCTTGGGAAAGAGCGCGAGCAAGGCCAGCCGAGGCAAACTCGGCGATGATGACCTGTGTCACCACGATCCGATGTTCCTCGGGGGCGGCACCTGCGCCTTCGGCCAGACCGGCGCAGCGCAAACCCACCTCGAACGGCAGGGAGTAGGGATCGGCGATGTGTTCGTATTCTTTGGCCTGTTTGCTGATGAGCAATCCGGTGAACCGCACCACCGCATCTTCGGCTATCTGCGGATCGAGGAGCTGATTGCTCTGTCTGAGGGCGCACCCAAGTCGATGCTTGATCTCGCTCACCCGCATGCGCTGGGCATGCACGGATCGAACGACGTCATTTGGCGCGGGGAGGGGCGCACAGCTGGCTCAGCAAGCGATGCGTTGCGGCTCACCGTTCCCGGAGGTCCGCCAAGCCTGTGGCAGCGCCCTGACTGGCTAAAGCGAGGCGGGCTTTCCTATCACGACCGGGCAGATCGCTGGATCAGAGGCGGAAAGCTTCGCTCCGTCGCGCGCGGGCAGGAATTCGTAGCAGATGTTGGACGCCGCCAAGCCCCTCGAGATTGGCTTGAGGGGATCATTGCTGAAATCAATCGCTCATCGGAATGAGCACTGTCAAAGCGTCTTGATAATCCCAGAGAAATCAAGCGCGCCGTTTTCTTCAGCAAAGGCCTCGTAGATCTTCTGAGCGTGGCTCCCCAGCGGCGTGCTCGCCCCCGCGCTGCTCGCCGCCTCCATCGCCAGCTTCAAATCTTTGAGCATCAAGGCGCTTGCAAAGCCGCCTTGGTAGCCATTGTCCGAAGGGCTCTGCGGACCGACGCCGGGCACTGGGCAATAGGAGGTCATCGACCAGTTCTGGCCCGAGGACACGCTTGAGATGTCGTAGAAAGTCTGCGCATCAAGGCCAAGCTTCTCTGCCATTGCAAACGCCTCTGCCGTGCCGATCATATGGATTGCGAGCAACATGTTGTTGCAGATCTTGGCCGCTTGGCCGTTGCCTGCATCGCCTGCGTGGATCACCGCCTTGCCCATTGCAGCAAGGATCGGCTCGGCGCGTTTGAAGGCTTCTCCGGTCCCGCCCACCATGAAGGTCAACGTGCCGCCATTGGCAGCGGCAATCCCGCCGGACACCGGTGCGTCAACCATCACATAGCCATGGTCGGAGGCGAGCGAGATGACGTCGCGCGCAGTCGCAACATCGATGGTCGAACAGTCGAGCAGGATCGCCTCTGGCGGCGCAAGGCCGATCACGTCACCGGTGTAGACCGCTTTCACGATTCCGCCATTGGGAAGCATCGAGACCACCGCTTCGGCGTCCGCCACCGCGTCCTTGGCACTGGTGAAAGTGGAGCAGCCCGCCTGTTTGGCCGCGGTCAAAGCCGCTTCTGACAGGTCAAAAGCGCGCACATCATGCCCCGCTTTGACAAGGTTGGCGGCCATCCCGCCGCCCATATTGCCGAGGCCGATAAAGGCGATTTTCATGGGTTTCTCCCTACTTCCCATCGAGCTGACAAAGGCGACTAAAGCGACACCGTGTCGCCTTCGTATTAAATGATATATGTCAGATACTTAGGTCAAAAATGGCGACCAAAGGCGACACGAAGTGATCGTTGAATTTGTCGCCTTCTCTCCTAAAAACCTCCGTTCAGACTCCCTACACCGTTTCCTCACCTGTAGGAAAGCGGACTGGTCGTTTCACCGACCCTTCCATTCACCCTCACGCTTCTCGATAAACGCCGCCATGCCTTCGGCCTTATCGTCGCTTGCGGTGAGGATCTGGAAGATGCGGCGTTCCATGATGAGGCCTTGATCGAGCGTCATCTCGAAAGCGGCGTTGACCATTTCCTTGTTCGCGATCGCGGCCATGGGCGGCATGGCTGCGATGGTCGCGGCGGTCTTGAGCACTTCGGCGATCAGATCCGCCTGAGGCACGACACGTACGACAAGGTTTGCGCGTTCGGCTTCCTCGGCGCTCATCATCCGGCCCGTCAGGCACATTTCCATCGACTTCGATTTGCCGATCGCGCGGGTGAGGCGCTGTGACCCACCCATGCCCGGAGCGACGCCGAGCTTGATCTCGGGCTGGCCAAACCTGGCGTTGTCCGAGGCGATGATAAAGTCCGCCATCATCGCTAGCTCGCACCCGCCGCCCAGTGCAAAGCCGTTGACCGCCGCGATCCATGGCTTGCGGGTCTTCCTGACGATCTCGGAAGTCCAGGGACTGAAGAAGTCGTCGAGGTAGAAATCGGCCGCAGCCTTGTCGTGCATCTCCTTGATGTCCGCTCCTGCTGCGAAGGCTTTCTCACCTGCTCCGGTGAGCACAGCGCAAAGTTGGCTGTCATCGGCCTGGTATCCGGCGAAGGCTGAGATCAGCTCATCCAGAACTGTCGAATTGAGCGCGTTCAATGCCTTGGGACGGTTGAGCGTGATCAGCGTGACGCCCGTGGTGCCTTGAGCGTCGGTTTCGACGGTGATGGTTTCGTATGTCATGCGAGCGGTTTCCATTCTTCATCGGCGGGGAGCGGGGCGAAGATGCTGTCGATCAACTCCTCGCTCACATCTTCTGGCGTTGCGGGGTCCCATTTGGGATCGTGGGTCTTGTCGACAATCACCGCGCGCACGCCTTCGGCAAAGTCGGGGCGGGTGAGAACGCGGGCGCCGATGCGGTATTCCATCCGCATATTGTCGGCAAAATCATCGAGTTTCAGGCTCTCGGCAAGCTGGCGCAGCGCGACCTTGCAGGTCTGCGGGCTCTTGGTGCCGAGCGTGTCGCGCTCTTTCACCGCCCATGTGTCGCCTTCCTCAATCGCAGCCTCGAGGCTGGCGAGGATCTCCTCGTAATCATCCGAGGCGAAGTGCTTGGCAATTTTGAGCGCGTTTTCCTCCAGCCGCGCTGGCGGAGGCGTGCCGACGGGTTCGGACAGGACGCCGCCAATGCGGTCGGGCTTTTCAGCGATGCGTGCCTTGAGCTCATCGATCATCTCGCTTGGCACATAATGCGTGGCGAGCCCGGCCCACAGGCACTCCTCGCCCTTCAAGCGCGCGCCTGTCAAAGCGAGGAACTGCCCGAGCCGCCCTCCAAGCCGCGAGAGATACCAGCCGCCGCCAACGTCGGGGAAAAGCCCGATGCCGGTCTCTGGCATGGCGAACCGGGTGTTCTCGGTCGCGACGCGGAATTTGGCGGGCATGGCAATGCCGACCCCTCCGCCCATTGTGATCCCGTCCATGAAGGCGACCACGGGCTTTTCATAGGTGAAGAGCTGGTGGTTGAGCTGGTACTCGTCATGGAAGAACTTGCGCCCCGATACGCCGCCATCATTGAGCGCGGAGTTGCGCAGGAAAGCGATATCGCCACCCGCGCAAAAACCGCGCGATCCCTCTGCGTGGTCGATGATGATGGCGCGGATCGCTTCATCGCTCGCCCATTCGGTGAGCGCCGCGCTCATCGCGTGGCACATCTCCAGCGTCAGCGCGTGGAGCGCTTTCGGACGGTTCAGCGTGATATAGCCGATAGGGCCTTCGCTGCGGGTGAGGACGTCGCTCGTCATTACAGTGCCTTTGGTTCAATCAGGTCCCAGCGATTGCCAAACGGGTCGCTGAAAACGGCAACAGTGCCGTAGGGTTCGTGGCGCGGGGACTCGTCAAATGTCACGCCTGCTGCCGTAAACCGGTTATGGCATTGGGTGAAGTCATCGGTTGTGAGGAAAAAGGCGACGCGTCCCCCGGCCTGGTTGCCGATAGCGGCGCGTTGAGCCTCATCAGCCGCCTTGGCGAGCAGCAGGCGGCCACCGCCCTTTGCTTCCACCACAAGCCAGCGTTTGCCGTCGCCCATATCGGTGTCTTCAACCAGAGCAAAGCCGAGCGCGCCGACATAGAAGTCGCGAGCCGCGTCGTAGTCGGGGACAACCAGCGTGGCCATGGCGATGGCTTCGCGGCTCATGCGCGCGCCCTCACTGCCGCAGCAGGTCCCGGCCCACGACCATGCGCATGATCTGGTTGGTGCCTTCGAGGATCGAGTGGACCCGCAGGTCACGCCAGAAGCGCTCGATCGGGTAGTCCTGAAGGTAGCCATAGCCGCCGTGGAGCTGCAGCGCGCGGTCGACGACGCTTGACCCGTTATCGGTCGCAAGCCGCTTGGCCATGGCGGAGAAACGCGTCTTGTCGGGCGCGTTCTCGGTCACTTTGGCGGCGGCGAGATAGAGGAGCGCGCGGGCGGCTTCGAGGTCGGTTGCCATGTCAGCCAGCGTGAATTGCGTGTTCTGGAACTCGGCAACCGCCTTGCCGAATTGCGAGCGTTCCTTGGTGTACTTGATCGCTTCGTCGAGACAGCGCTGCGCTCCTCCGAGCGAGCAGGCGCCAATGTTCAGACGCCCACCGTCGAGGCCCATCATCGCAATGCGGAAGCCTTCGCCTTCTCCGCCGACGACATTCTCGATCGGCACGCGCACGTCTTCGAGGATCAGCTGAGCGGTGGGCTGGGAGTGCCATCCCAGTTTCTTCTCATTCGCGCCGAAGGATACACCGGGCATGTCCTTCTCGATCACCATACAGGTGATGCCCTTGGGACCGTCCTCGCCCGTGCGGACCATCGCGACATAGACCTCGTTCGAGCCTGCGCCTGAGATAAACTGCTTGGTGCCGTTCAGCACGTAATGGTCGCCATCCAGCTTAGCCGTGGTTTTGAGCGCCGCCGCGTCCGAGCCGCTCGAAGGCTCGGTTAGGCAGTAAGACGCGATCTTCTCCATGCCCACGAGGTCGGGGAGATACTTGTCCTTGACCGCCTGCGAGCCAAAGCGGTCGATCATCCATGCGGCCATGTTGTGGATCGAGATAAAGGCAGACGTCGAGGGACAGCCATAGGCCATCGCTTCCATAATCAGCGCTGCCTCCAAGCGACCAAGGCCGATCCCTCCCGATTCCTCCGACACGTAAATCGCGCCAAAGCCAAGCTCGGCCGATTGCTTGATCGTGTCGATCGGAAAGATGTGTTTCTCATCCCATTCGCCAGCATGCGGCGTGATGTTGTCGGCGGTGAAGCGCTGCGCCATTTCCTGGATCGCGAGCTGGTCATCGGTGAGTGCGAATTGTCCTGTCATGGGCTGCCGTTTAGCCCCTCTCACCGGCAGTGAAAAGAGCGAGGACGACGCTTTCATTGATGGGTTTCAATCGAACCCGCAGGCGGTTTTGGCGCGACACAATGTAACCCAAATCCGTTCTCGTGCGTATCATTGAACATGATCCTGCAAAACCCAAGCTCGCCTGCACCGCGCCTGTTGGTCATCTACAATGCCGATGGCGGTATTTTGAATATGCTTAAGGACGCGATTTGGAAGGTGGCCAAGCCCGAAACCTATCCCTGCTCGCTCTGCGCGATCACCTATGGCGCGGTGTCGATGCACAGCGATTGGCGGCGTTTTCTCGACAGTCTGAAGCTCGATGTGGTGTTCCATCACAAGGACGATTTCGCAGAGGCCTATCCTGATCACGGGATCGCTCTTCCAGCAATCGCAATTGCGTCAGAGAACGGCGCGCTCGAAACGGTCGTTTCTGCAAGCGAGCTCGATACTATTAGTGGCACCGGCGAGTTGATCGCACAGGTCCAGCAAAGATTGGTTGCACACCATGCGCGCGACCCTGGGCTAAGGATCGTGGCTTAATCTTGTGCCTCTCCGATCAAGGCTTCGGCCTCGATCTCGACCTTCCAATCTTCGCCGCAGAGCCAAGCAACGCCGGCCATTGTCGCCGCGGGTTTGGCGTCGCCGAAAAAGCGCGCATGAACTTCGCCCACTGCACTTTGGTCGTCAAAGTCTGTTAGCAGCATCCGAGTGCGCACCACGTCTTTGGCAGATCCGCCAAGATCCTCTATCGCCTTGACGATCAGCTCGCAGCAGCGCTCGGCCTGAGGACCAGCGCCGCCCGGAGTGGTCTTGCCATCCGGGCCAATGGGACCGGTGCCTGCAACGATGATCCGGTTGCCCACTCTAACGGCGCGACAAAACCCGAACTGCGCCTCGTAAGGAGAGCCGGATGTGGTGCGTTGGCGCGCCCTATTCATTGGCGTCTCTCATCCGCAGGTGATCGCGATAATCGTCGAGTTGTCATCGTAGCGCACATTCACGCGGTCGTTGCGATAATCCATCGTCCATGCGCTGCGAGGCGGCCCCCAGCGCAGGCTCTTGGCGCCGCTTTCCGACAGGATGGTTGCGCCCAAGTCGGTTGTCACAGTTTCGCCGACATAGATTTGCACTGGTTGAGCATTGCACACCCCCAGCATGTCGCGCGGTGGACGTTGTGGCCCATTGGCTGGCTCTTCTGCAACGGGCGGAGCGACTTGAGAGGGTTGCTCGGCCAACGGTTGGGAAGTGGTGGTGCAGCCCATCAAAATCAGAAAGCTGGCGGCGAATAATGTGCGAGTGATCATGAACAACGCTTTCTTTCATTGGCCGGATCAGCAACCGGGTTTGCAGCATCGGGTTCAAACACCAATCGATCAGAGCCGGGAGCATTGATGAGCGAGGACTTCTGCGTCCAGGTTTCTCCTTCGCCGCTCATCTCCAGATCGACGATTACGGTATCGCCAACGGGCAATGCTGTGACCACCGTGCCTGCGCTTTCATAAAAATTGATCTGCGAGGCGCTCACTTCGATCCGCAAGTCGCTCTCCGGCGCGCAAGTGCCTTCGACATAGTCCCACACGCCGTGGAAACGGTCGGGGATCGTGCCACCGCTGACGCCCACTTCCTGTGCCGGCGCGGGCTCAGAACTGTCCGAGACTTCGAGCTCCTCAGGATCAGAACCACAAGCGGTAAGCGCCATTGCTCCTGCAGCCAGGATCGCTAGGCGAGCTGTCATCGGCATTCGCATTCCTATTCTTGTACCTCTGCTTGGGGTCGTTCTTCCGGCTCTTCGCCTAACACACGCAAACGAAACTCGCGCTCAGCAATTTGCATGTCGTTGCGAGTATACCATCGCGGGGCTGGAAGCTCTGCTTGCCATGCAACCTGTTCGGTCAAAGTGCCGCCGGCTGAGGGAGTGTCGTAAGTCGCGGCATAGGCGCCAATGGGATCGGTGTAAGCTTCATCGGCAGTAATGAGCTTCCAACCATCCGCGCGCAAAGCCGCAAGCAATTCCGGCAGGGCAAGAGCCACTAGATCGTTTTCGTGCAGTAAAAGGACATGCGCTGGGGAGCGTCCCGTCGCTCTGATGGCAAGCTCATCGTAAAACCGGGCTGCCTCGATATGGCTCTCGATGAACAGATCGACCAGCGCCTGCATATCGGCGTCGCGCCCTTGCCGGATCGCATCGGACAGTGCCCCATTGTAGAACCAGTCGCTTGCATCCACCGTGACATAGGCGTTCACCAGCCCGCGTTCGGCCAACGCTGCGCGCAAGATGTCGCGCTTCGCCTTGTCGGAGCCGCCTTCGTCCAGGAAGGGGTAGCGAAACCACGCTCGATACCCTTCGCGCCCCACCAGCCACGCCGCGGCGTCGTCGATATCAGCAATGTAGGTAGCAGCCTCAGAGCGGCGCAGCCAAGGGTGAGTGTTCGTATGGTTGGCAATCACATGACCTGCAGCGACATAGGCAGCAAGGCGTGCCTCTGCTCCATCGCTGTCGGGAACCCGTCCAGGATTGACGAAGAAGGCGGCTTGCTCAACCCCGGCTTCCTCCAAGCCAGCGATGATGCGGGTGGTGCGCTCATCGGCGGAGTAGAGGGCGCCTGCCTTGCGCGGCGCGTCGTCAAAAGTGATCGCGATGCGTTTGCTCTCAGCCCCCTGCGCCAGCGCCACCGGCGTGACGGCTATCACAGCGAGCAGCGCGACAAGGGCGTATAGAAGTCGCATCTTCACCCCATAGTCGGGATCACAAAGGCGTTCGAACCGTCGCCGCCGCCATCGGGCCAGCGCTGGGTGATCTTCTTCTTCTTGGTCCAGAATTGCAGGCCCTCTGTGCCATATTGATCGATGTCACCAAAGCCCGAACGCTTCCAGCCACCGAAGGTGTGATAGCTCACCGGCACCGGGATCGGCACGTTGACGCCGACCATGCCGACATTGACCCTGCTCGCAAATTCACGCGCGGCGTGGCCGTTGCGGGTGAAGATCGCGACGCCATTGCCGTACTGGTGCTCGCTCGGCAGGCGCACGGCCTCTTCGAAGTCTGCAGCGCGCACAATCTGAAGCACGGGGCCAAAAATCTCTTCCTGATAGGAGGACATGCGGGGTTTCACATGGTCGATCAGGGTCGGGCCGACGAAAAACCCTTTCTCGTGGCCTTGCAGACTAAAGCCGCGCCCGTCGATGACGATCTCCGCGCCCTCTGCCTCAGCAACACCGATCCATTGTTCGATCCGAGCTTTGTGTTCGGGCGTAACCACAGGTCCGTAATGCGCGTCGGGGTCGTTCGAAACGCCGATCCGCAGCGCATTGATCGCGGGGATGAGCTTTTCGCGGAGCCGCTCTGCCGTATCCTCTCCAACCGGAACCACAACCGGCAAAGCCATGCAGCGCTCGCCCGCAGAGCCAAAGGCGGCGCCGGTTAGGTCATTGACCACCTGGTCCAAGTCCGCATCGGGCATGACAACGCCGTGGTTCTTCGCTCCGCCAAAGGCCTGGACGCGTTTGTGGAATTCGGCTCCGCGGCGGTAGATGTAATGCGCGATGTCGGAGGAGCCGACAAAACTGATCGCAGGGATGTCGGGGTGCTCGATGATCGCATCGACCATCGCCTTGTCGCCGTGCACAACCTGCAACAGCCCCTCTGGCGCGCCGGCTTCGACGAACAGCTCAGCGAGGCGAACCGGCACCGAAGGATCGCGTTCAGAGGGCTTGAGGATAAAAGCGTTGCCCGCCGCGCACGCCATGCCGAACATCCACATCGGGATCATAGCGGGGAAGTTGAAGGGAGTGATGCCGGCGCCAATCCCGAGTGGCTGGCGCATCGAATAGACGTCGATGCCGGGCCCCGCGCCCTGCGTATACTCGCCCTTCAACACTTGCGGAATGCCGCAGGCATATTCGATCACTTCGAGCCCGCGCTGCACATCGCCCTTGGCATCGTCGACCACCTTGCCGTGTTCTGAGGCAAGCAGCTCGGCGAGGCTCTGCATATTCGCCTCGATCAGCTCCTTGAACTTGAACATCACCCGCGCTCGCTTTTGCGGGTTGGTGGCGGCCCAAGCGGGCTGAACTTGCTTGGCGGTCGCAACAGCGCGGTCCAGCAGATCCGCATCGCCAAGCGCGACCTCGGCCTGAACCTCGCCCGTCGACGGGTTCCAGATCTGATGCTTGCGCTCCGGCACGGGACGCTCGCCGACAATAAAGTGGTCAACCTGGCGCATGGGGAATCTCCTCTCTTCTTGATGCGAGCCATGGCGCGGGCAAGCGGGGCTTGCAAGCGCTCGCTTGTGGTCGGAGCAAATGCTGCGCTGGGGGACGGATGATTGTATTCTTTGATCTTGGCGCGCCGCGCGCAATCACCATTTGTGACCCGCGCAAAATCACCCTAGGAACGCGATCAGAAATCAGCGCGATTGCTGAAGGGATATTTCGATGAGCCTTGATCTCAATTCCGCCTTTGCCGGTGCGCCGGTGGTGCCTCTGATCGGAGAGGACGATCCGGCGAGCGCTCTCGCAGTTGCGCGCGCGCTCGATGCAGGCGGGCTGAGCGTGCTCGAAGTCGTGTTGCGCAGCCCGAATGCGCAAGCGGGGATGGAGGCAATCCTCGAACAAGGCGGCAATATGATTGTGGGAGCAGGCACGGTCCTGACCCTCGATCAAGCCAAGTCGGTGAAGGCCAGCGGCGCGCAATTCATCGTCTCACCGGGCCTCGTGGATGAGATTGCCGAATATTGCCTGGCAGAGAGCATCCCCTTCTTCCCCGGCACCATGACCGCGGGCGAGGTTCAGCGCGCTTATGCAATGGGCCTGCGCGCAGTGAAGTTTTTCCCGGCTAAGCTTGCCGGCGGCGTGCCAATGCTCAAGGCGTTCTCTTCGGTCTTTGGCGATATGCGCTTCATGCCGACAGGCGGAGTTTCAGCGGGCAACCTCGCCGAATTTCTTGCTCTGCCCAGCGTCATCGCCTGCGGAGGCAGCTGGCTGACGCCCAAGGACGCTATCGCGGAAGGGCGGCTGGAAGAGGTCACGAAGCTTGCGAAAGAAGCGGTGGCCATCGCCAAAAACGCACGCGGCTAGATTAATCGATTGACCGCGCCAACGCATCATTGCAGATGGCCGCGCGTGCCTTGCGGGTGTAGCTCAATGGTAGAGCAGGAGCTTCCCAATAGGATCGACCCACGCATTTCTGCGGTTTTTTGGCCCTGTTTCTTCCAATATGACCTGATTTTTGGGGGTTTCGTTGGAAGGATTTAGGATGGAAATTTGGCCAACATGATTGCGTCATCCAGATCATTGCGACTAGGCACGGCTCCTAGCTCAACTGACCTTGCGAGTAGGCCCGCCAACAGATTTGTGGCCTGAGCGTAACCCTTCTTAAGTTTTGCCTCGCTTGGTTTGGCGCCGTGCACAACACGGGATCTAAGCGAATAAGCCTCCTTGACGGCTTTGAACGTTGATTGCTTTTCATCAGGAGATCCGTGCAACAGCACGGCAGAGTAGAGGGCTATGCGATGGTTGTGCTCAGCCTCCACTGAGAGAAGACCTTCTATGCCTGCCCACAACAACATGATCCGATGCTCCAGATCGAACAGATAGTGAGCATTGCCGAAGTATCTCATGGCCGCACTGAAAGTCTCATCGCTAATGAGCTTTCGGAAGGAAGGTTCGTGCTCCTTGGCCCATTCGAGTTCGTCACTTCCCAGCTTATGAATATTGTCGAGTGGACTCAGGATCAGGTTCCTGTTCGCCACCGCATAGGCCATGCCAGCCTTACTAGGCGACGCGCTGTAGAGTATGAACGCTGGGGAATGACTAGCTAAGCTCAAAAGGTGGAAGTCCCAGAGCCTATTCCAACCCTTGGTGGCTAGTTCTTTGCCTCCGCGGTCATCTATCACTTCAACTGAAAAAGACGCAATCTCATGCATGGTGGCTATTGCAGCGCGGTCCTTGATCTCTTCAAGGCTAGCGAGACCACCTTCATCGAGCTCGTGCACGATAGGGCTTATTCTGACTCCGTCGGCAAGTTCGAAATCTGCATCGAGAGTCAGTCCATGACCTGTGAGAAGAACACGGTCTGAGCTTTCCCATGCCAAGACGTTGACCATATCGTTGCCCCAGTTCGCGCAAGCTTAAGCCTTCTAGGCTTAAGACAAGGATTTTCCATTAGGCTGATATTACAATAGCTTACCTTTCCAGAGCCAACAATGTAGCACACTTTTGTGCTGTCCGTAGGCTTAGACATAAGAAGATTTACCTGTGTTTACAGAAGGTTATCTCGTTGGAATTTTCTTGGAAGAGATAAACGGCTGAAAGATCAGTGAGATAGGCCAAAAGAGGCTTAAGACTAGGCCGAGCAACTAACTGAAAACCCTTGCGAAAGGACGACCCTTCCAATATCCGAGCAAAAAAGGCCGTTTGTTGGAAGGATTTATCGTTTTTCAATAAGGTCAGATTTCTATTTATCGTTTAAAATCAAGTATTTGCGGGTGTAGCTCAATGGTAGAGCAGGAGCTTCCCAAGCTTAAGACGAGGGTTCGATTCCCTTCACCCGCTCCACTCTTCATAAACATGGGGTAGCGTGGCTACCCGGCGCTCACATATCGTCCGGACCGGCCCCACAGGACGATACCCTTTTGGCTGAACAGCAGATTGGTTGAGCCTCTGTCGTTAAGCACGACGGCCACACGTTCAAAATCCCGATCAAACTCAGCGAGACGAAGCGAAAGGCGCGTTGAATCGGCATTCCATTTCATGTCTTTCGCTGTGACTTCCAGCTTGCGATTTTCGTATCCGTCTTGCCAGACGCTGACCGACAGCACCTCAGGCTGGGTCATGGCTTCGGTGAAGGCGAATTCAAGCCAATTGTCCTTCATGTTTCCTGCTATTTTCAGCTCCGAACCATCCGCCATGTAAGGTTTGGAGAGAGCAGGCTGAACCTGGGCAAGACGGTCGAGCAAAGCAGGATACAAATCCTTTATCGGTGTCCCGGGATTGGCTTTGCGCAACGCGAGCAGAATCTGCGCGAAATCGTAGGAATAGATGAAGCCGCGGTTCTGATTGACGAGATGCCAGTTGTAGCTGACTTCGTGTGCGTGCGCTGGGAAAAGCTCCTCGACGAAGATGTCGAAGATCGCCCAGGTCATATACTCATTGAACACTCCGCGGGGATATTCAGCATAGCCGCTATTTGTTTCCCAGATGCTGTCGTCGAAGTCCGATTGCAGGCGGTCGCCATATCGCTCACTTGTGGGGTTCACATAGCCGTGGTCCATTTCTGTAAAGAGCGTGTGGATCGCGCTGGCTTGTTCGCTCCTCGCCATCGGAGATCCGTTTAAGATCGACGAATGAACGGACGGAAAATCTACGGTCAGACTATCAGTGATATTCCGATGCAGGTTCTGCGCCCCTACAAACGGGGAGAGGGCGACAACATAGCTTTTCTCTGCAAAGAAATCGTCGAACTCGCGGGCTAGAAAGGCTCGCATTTCCTCGATCAGATAGGCGCTGCGATAACCGCTTGTGACCTGGGCTCGGAAAATCTCCTGGGCCGCGAAGAAGTCGCGGAAGCGGGTGGCCTGCGCGAAATCCTGCACTGCGAAAAGGTTGTCGTCGAAGGCCTGAATGTCAAAAGCACGGAAGTCCGAGCTGCGCGCCAATTCGCCTCGGTCGTTGAACTGGAATGCATAGGCATCGGTTCTGAAGCTGAGATATTCCTTCCACAGATCGCGCGAGTAATTTGCAGCGATGACGATGGGATGCGAACGGAAAGGTTCGAAATATTCTCGCATTGTGGCGTAAAAGGGAAAGTCCTTTTGCACTTGCAGCTCGTCTTCAATTCCGTGCGGCGTCAGCGCCAGGATGATATTGGCAAGCTCATAGACCTCCGGATACTCGATACCGATGATCCGGCGCGCATTTGCACCGCCCTGCGCTGCTTTGGCCGAACCAATGACAGGCACGTTTGCAAGCGGCAAAGCGCTTAAAAGAAGAAGAGCCTCTCTGCGCTGCAAAGAGGAACAAGATGTTGTTGTCGGCATGGCACTCCCTCCTAAAGAACATGCGCTGCCAGACTGTAATATACTAAAAGGAGGGGATTTTGTGGCTTATTTTGCAAACAGACGCCGGCCATGGGCAAAGGCGATCAGCAGGCCGCCGATGACCGTCGGGATTGTTTCGTCCACGCCGAATTCTTCGAGGAACAAGGCCCCCACGATCAAGGCCATGCCTGCACATGCCGGAACCAGGAAACCAGGCGTGCGCGCAGATGGCGACATTGCGATGATGCTGCCAGAGGCAAGAACGGCGAGTATAGCGACAACGATATGGACCATCTCATTCTCGGCCAGAGCTGCGATGAAGGGCGAGGTCGCAGCGAAGATCGGCAAGATCAGGCAGTGAATGATACAGGCAATGCTAAGCCCCGTTGCGGCGCCATCAATGCCCGAAGTGCTTCCCGAACTCGCTACATCTTCCGTCATGATTCCGTCCCGATCCAAACTGAATGATACAGTGTAACATTGGCCGCCCACCTAGGCGCTGAGTGAGAGCCATGCAAGCGCAAAGCGCCTTACTTGGGCGGCATCCGAATTGCACCATCCAATCGGAATTGATGCCCGTTAATGTAGGAATTGCGCGCGATCTCGCAGATGAGTGAGGCGAATTCTTCGGGTTCTCCCAGCCGTTTGGGAAAGGGGACAGAGGCGTTTAACTGATCCCACATTTGCGGATTGCGGTCTTTCATGCCGAGCATCAGCGGCGTGGCGAAAATCCCTGGCATGACCGAATTGACGCGTATGCCCAGATCCATCAGATCGCGCGCCATCGGCAGGACGAGGCCATTTACGCCTGACTTGCAAGAGCCATAGATCACCTGTCCGATCTGACCATCCTGCGCAGCGACGCTGGCCGTGAGAGTGATCGAGCCGCGTTCGCCATCCTCATTCAGGGGTTCGGAGTTCGCCATGCCAAGCGCAGAAATCGAGGCGATCCGGTAGCTCGCTACCAAAATGCCCTCAGCGCCAAAGGCATAATCCTCGGTGGCAAGGCGTTTGTAGCCCCCAGTGGTCTTGTCAAAGCCGATCGTCTTGCCGCGTTTGGAGGCCATCGCGCAGTGGACTGTGACGCGCTCTTGCCCGTTGGCAGTGCGGGCCGCTTCGAACCCGGCAAGCGCGCTTTCCTCATCCATGATGTCGACATGGTGGAAGGTCCCGCCGATCGCAGCGGCGTGCTCTTCACCCGCCTCATCATTGATGTCGAAGATCGCGACTTTTAGCCCCGCATCCGACAATGCCTGCGCGCTCGCTCGGCCAAGGCCCGATGCCCCGCCTGTCACCACCGCTGCCATGCCTGGTTCAAGTTTCATGATTTGCGCCTCTTCCCTGATTATCTCTCGGCGCTGACTTAAGCCTGAAAACCGATCTTGTGCCAAGAGGGTGATTTCTGCATCCGGCGCTTCTCGTCATTCGCCTGCAATGGTAGCGGTGCACAGACCAATGCGATCCGTCCCACAAAAGGGACTTACAGAGTGACCACCAAATGCCTTCTCAGATCACGCAAAACCGCCGCTTGTTTCTCAAATCGACCGCCAGCGCGTTCGGTGCGCTTGTCGCGAGCGGGTGCATGTCGCGCGACAATGCCTCGGCCCAGACCGCCAGCCGGGATCTTGGCGATGGCTTTGCAGGCTATGGCCCGCTGATCGAGGACCTCGCCGGTATTCTCGACCTACCCGAAGGCTTCTCCTACCGCATCATCTCGCGCCTTGGCGATGCAATGGATGATGGCGCCAGCGTTCCGGACAAGGCCGATGGTATGGGCGCTTTCGACCTTGGAAACGGTGAGATTGCTTTGGTGCGCAATCACGAGCTGGTGCCGAGCGATGAGAGTGGCGGGGGCTTTGCCCACGGCTTTGGCCGCCGCAATGGTGAATTGGTTCCGGGCGGAACGACGACAATTGTGCTTGATGCAGACACGCTCGCGGTGAAGCGACAGTTCCGCAGCCTGGGCGGGACGATCCGCAATTGTTCGGGTGGGGTGACGCCCTGGGGAAGTTGGCTCACCTGCGAGGAAGCGCCCACTGGACCCGGGCAACGCTATGGCGATGGGCTAGAGCGTAATCACGGCTGGACCTTCGAGGTTCCCGCGAGCGCGCCGGGGCTGGTCGAGGCGGTGCCGCTCATCGATATGGGGCGCTTCAATCACGAAGCCGCCGTGGTCGATCCGGCGACCGGATATGTTTACCAGACCGAAGATCGCGATGACGGCGTGCTCTACCGCTTCATTCCCAATGCTCCGGGAGAGCTCGCGAAAGGCGGGCGCTTGCAAGCGATGGTGATCGAAGGGCTTTCCGACACGCGCAATTGGGAAAGCGCGGCGATGCCAGTGGGCCAGTCCTATCCGGTGCGCTGGGTCGATCTCGACAATGTTGAGGCGCCCGACGATGATCTGCGCATCCGCGCCGCGGCAAAGGGGGCAGCTCTGATCGCGCGCGGCGAGGGGCTGCACATGGGCGTTCGGCGCGAAGCGAGCGAGGTCTTCATCTGCTCAACCAGCGGCGGCGCACAAGAATGCGGACAGATTTTCCGCCTCGTCCCTGGCATTGCCGGAGCGGGGGACACAGTGGAGCTGTTCTTCGAGAGCGATAGCAAGGAGCAGTTCAATTACGGCGATAATCTGTGCGTTGGTCCCAATGGCCACCTTGTTGTGTGTGAGGACCAATACACCGCCTTTGTCGACAATCATCTGCGCGGGATCACGCCTGAGGGTCGCGCCTATGACTTGGCCCATCTGCGCCGCCAGACCGAACTGGCCGGAGCGTGTTTCTCGCCCGATGGCAAGTGGCTCTTCGTCAACGCCTATGCGCCCACATTGACGCTGGCGATCACAGGCCCATGGGTGGACATGGCCGAGGCCTGATCGACCGGCGCTGGGATGGACGGATTTCTCCTTGCCTTGGTGCTGACCTTTGCAATCGCCTTGGGCGGGCGCGAGCAATTGATCATCGCCCAATTTGCCGAGAGCTTAGAACGGACAATCCCGCTCTTCGTCACCGGCGCCTTTTGCGCTGTCCTCAGTGCGAGTGTGATGGCCTATGCAGGCGCGAGCATGGCCGCGCTTCTGCCTAGTCAGGCAGCGCAGATGCTGGTTGCCTTTGCCCTCGCTATTGCGGCGTTCGAGCTCGTCTGGCCGGTCCGAATGAAACCGATGAAGGAGCCGACCCGCTCTTACACTGCGATTGGGGCCGTCCTGTTGGTTCGCCAGGTCGCTGATGCCGCGCGCTTTGCGATCTTCGCTTTGGCTGCATGGACTGTCTATCCGACCACTGCGCTTGTCGGAGGTGCAATTGGCGGCGTGGTGGCGGTTGCGTTGGGATGGGCTTTGGGTCTTCGCAAGATGCAGGAATTCCCGCTTTGTGCGATCCGCGTTGGGCTCGGCCTTTGTTTGATTGTTGCGGCATTAATGATCGGCTTGAACGCTCGTTACGCGTTCCTGTGATCGCTTTGAACGATCACTGCAAATTGGTCTTTGCGTTAGAAAATGGCTTTAAATCTGATATTTAGTCCTCAAATAGGGCGTGGACGAGGCCGACGGAAATCGGATTTCTCGAACAAGGTAGGCGATGAGCGCCAGCCACGAAATTCCACTCCGATTGGAGGAAAATCATGTTGGATCCCAACAACAACGCACAGTCTCAGATGATCGCTGAAATCAACGCGCTTCTGGCTGACCATTTCGCGCTGTACGTGAAGACCAAGAACTTTCACTGGCATGTGAAGGGTCCGCGCTTCCGCGACTTGCACTTGCTGTTTGATGAGCAAGCAATCGAAATCCAGAAGCAGATCGACATCATTGGCGAACGCGCCCGAAAGTTTGGTGGTGACACATTGACTTCGATTGGCTCGATTGCGTCGCACACGCAGATTGCCGATCAGGATAATGTGAACCTGACCGCCGAAGAAATGGTCGCCGAACTGCGCGACGACAACGCCAAATTGGTGACGCGTCTAAAAGCGATGAAGGAGACCGCCGAAGTTGCTGGCGACAACGCGACTGATGGCTTGATCGATGATTGGACCGATGCGGCTGAGGAACGCGTCTGGTTCCTCAAATCACTGCTTGGTTGAGGCTGTCCAAGCCTCTTGATTACCAAGCTTATTAACCCTCGAGCGGTTTTGGCGCGACTCCCTCAGCGCTAACAAAGCCGCGCAAAAGAGGCCGCTCGCGCTTTGCGTGGGCGGCCTTTTTGCTATGCCGGGCCGATGAGTACGGTTGAAATCATCGAAGACGCTAACACGCAGAAAATCGCGGTTTGGCTTGAAGGCGTGATCGCCCAGTGTCTTTCGCGCAGCGATGAACGCGTGAAGATTGCGGTGCCGGGCGGGTCGACCCCTTTCCCGATCTTTGCCGAGCTTGCCAAGAGCGACCTGGATTTCGCGCGACTCGACATTTTCATGACTGATGACCGCGTCGTCCCCGCGGACCACCCGGCGTCCAATGTCGGGCGCGTGGCTGAGATATTCGAGGGCGCAACCGAGGCCAAAGTCCATCCCTTGAACGAAGACGACCCTATTCCAGAGTTTGATCTGGTCTGGCTTGGCATGGGAGCGGACGGGCATATCGCTTCGCTCTTCCCCAACACCGATCCGCAAGCTGATGACAGTGAGATTGTGCGGCGTCTCACTCCCGATCCGCTGCCGCCAGAGGCTCCGTTTGATCGTGTGACTCTGACTATCCCAGCGCTTTTGCGGACCAGTCAAATGATCTTTGTGATCCGCGGCGAGGAAAAGCGCGCAGTGTTCGATGCGGGCGCTGCGGGCGAAAGCGACCTGCCGATTGCACGCTTACTGAAAGCGGCCGCAGCGAAATCCATTCCGGTGACTGTCTTCGCATGATGATGCGCTTTATCCCGGCCCCGTTGCACCGCGCGCTGCTTCCGATCGCGCACCGGATGCGCATGTCGTGGCGTCGTTGGCGCGGCACCCCCTTTGCCGGTGTCAGCGCGGTTGTGACCAATCTTTCAGGCGATGTGCTGCTTGTCCGCCATTCCTATGGCGCAGATGTTTGGTCGCTGCCTGGCGGAGGCCTCGGCAATGGTGAAGACCCTGAAGCGGGCCTGCGCCGTGAGCTCACGGAGGAGCTTGGGCTTGCAATCGGTGCAGTCACCTCGCTCGGCAGCCGCGAGGAAGTCCTATTCAACGCTCCGCACACCGCCCACCTCTTCACGGCGACCTGCAATTCGCGGCCCAAGCCAGATGGGCGCGAAGTCATCGAAGCGCGATTTTTCCCTTCGCATTCGCTGCCCGAGCCGCTGAGCAAGACCACTGCAGCGCGGATCGCAATCTGGCGGGAGCGTGCGCCTGAGAGCCAAAGCTAGAGCAGCGAAAGTTGCGCATCGTCTTTGGCTGGACCCTCCGACGGTTCTTCAGCGCCTTCGAGATTGCTGAGCGTCAATCCCATCAGCCGAATCGGGAGGGGCAGGGGTAAGGCCTCTTCGAGCAATTCGCGCGAGAGCCGGGCAAATTCGTCCTTATCATCAACCCATTGGCTGCCGCCTTTTGATGCGACGCTTTTGGCGCGGGTCATGGTCTGGAAGTCGGTGAACTTCACCTTCAACGTCACCGTCCGCCCGCGCACATGGGTGTCGGGTCCGCCTGCATTCTCGATCCGCTCCCAAACGATCTCGATGATATTCTCCAAGGTGTCGCGCAGAGCGCCGCCGCTGGAAATATCCTCACTGAAGGTTCGCTCGCCGCCGATCGATTTGCGCACTCGGTGCGCGCGTACGGGTCGCAGGTCGATGCCTCTGGCGGCGCGGAACAGATAGTCAGCAAAAGAGCCGAAATTTGCCCGCAAGAAGGCGATGTCCTTGGCTGCAAGATCAGCGCCTGTTTCAATGCCGAGCCGCTTCATCTTCTCCTCAGCCTTGGGGCCGACCCCGTGGAAGCGGCGGATCGGCAACCCGGCGACAAAGTCAGCCCCTTGCCCGGGTCGGATCACGCAAATTCCATCGGGCTTATTCTGGTCGCTGGCGAGCTTGGCGAGGAACTTATTGTAGCTAACGCCCGCGCTTGCAGTCAGCTTGGTCTTGGCCCGGATCTCCTGCCGGATCAGCTCTGCGATCCGGGTTGCGCTACCAATCCCGAGCCGGTCTTCGGTCACATCGAGAAAAGCTTCATCGAGGCTCAACGGCTCGACATGCGGCGTATGATGCTCGAAAATCCGCCGGATCTGAGCGCTTGCTTCTTTGTAGGCGTCAAAGCGGTGCCGCACGAAGATGAGGTCGGGGCACAGCCGCTTGGCTGTGACTGAGGGCATAGCGCTGCGCACACCAAACTTACGCGCTTCATAGCTGGCTGCTGCCACCACGCCGCGTCCGCCTGAGCCACCCACTGCGACCGGCTTGCCTTGCAATTCGGGATGGTCGCGCTGTTCGACGCTGGCAAAGAAGGCATCCATATCAACATGGATAATTTTGCGCAGGCCAGCGGTTTCATCCTCTTCATCTGACGTGGAGGCATGGGGATCGGACATGGCATCCAAACTAGGCTTTTCGGTCCGCCGGGGAAAGCGCTACGCACGGCTCAGTTTTGCCTCGTCTGGAACCGGAGCCGCGGTCAGCCATTTTGTGCATATGCGAAATGAACAGTGGTCAAGCGGAGCTGTCGCGGGCAAAGGACCTGCCATGCCTAAGTCAGCGCCCGCCGCGACACTCCTTTCAAAGCCCTCTGGCAAGCTTGGCGAGACTGAGCTCATTTGGATGATGGCGATGCTGATGGCGCTGCAGGCGTTCGGCATCGATGCCATGCTGCCTGCGCTCGATGAAATGGCGGTGTCGCTTTCGGTGGAGGGCAATGACCGCCAGTTTGTGATCGGGGTTTACCTCCTCACCGCAGGGATCGGGGCGCTGTTTCCCGGCGCTTTGGCAGACCGGTTTGGGCGAAGGCCGATCCTGATGGGGTCAATTGCGGTCTATATCGCGCTCTCGCTCGCAAGCGCACTGGCTCCGGATTACGATACACTGATAGTCATCCGTGCGTTGCAGGGCTTCTTCGGAGCCGGGATCGTCGCGCTCCCCCCGGCGATCATCCGCGACCGCGTTGGCGGGGACAAGATGGCGCGGATGATGAGCCTGATCTTCGTCATCTTCCTGATGGTCCCCGCTATCGCCCCCGGCATCGGGCAGCTGATCCTGCTTATCGGCGACTGGCGTATGATCTTCGCGGCGATGGCGTTGCAAGGCATCTTGGTAGGCTCATGGGTCTATTTCCGATTGCCAGAGAGCTTGACCGAAGAGAACCGCCAGGAAATTCGCCCGCGCACCATTGCGCGCAATATGACCCGCGCTCTCAGCATGCCGAGCGTCGTAGGCTATGTTATCGGGTCCTCGCTGGTGTTTGGGGCTTTGTTTGGCTTCATCAATTCCTCACAGCAATTGATCAGCGAGGCCTTTGGCGCAGGCGATCTGTTCCCCTTTGTCTTCGGCATTTGTGCAGGAGCGATGGCGCTGGCGAGCTGGTCCAATTCGCGCATCGTTGAACGCTTCGGAGCGCGCCGTGTCAGCCACACCGCTTTGTTCCTGTTCATCAGCGTTGCGGGCTTGCAGGTCTATTTTGCGTTCCAGCCTGATGAGACCTTGTGGGAGTTTGTTCCGCTTATGGCGGTCAATATGATGCTGCTTGGATTTATCGGGAGCAATTTTGGCGCGATTGCCATGAACCCGTTTTTCAGCATTGCGGGTGCGGCAAGTTCGGCTCACGGCTTTGTACGGATGACCACTGCGTCGCTGCTTGGCGGGGCGATCGGCTATGCCTTTGACGGCACCGCACGGCCGTTGGCGCTGGCATTGCTTGCAGCCGGGGTCATCTGCCTGTTGCTGGTTCTGTTCAGCGAGAAGGGCAAGCTGTTTGGGCCACCTGATCGGGAGCTGGGTCCGACTAAAATGCGGAACGTGTGAGGAACTAGGGATACGCCAAACGGTCGTGTAGCGACCGCAAGGCCGACCGGCCGCCCGCAGCGACGCGACCTTCAGGTCGCATGAGCGAGGATATCGCGCCCCGGATGGGGCGCGCCGAACAAAGACTCACTCACTCTCCAGCTTGCGCCAAGCCAGATCGGCAAATTCGCACATGAGCGGCCTCGTGTCGCGCGGGTCGATGATATCTTCGACATTGAAGCGCTCGGCTGAGCGGAAGGGCGAGGTCACTTTAGCAAGCCGTTCCTTGATCGCTTCGAGTTCGGCTGCTGGATCATCGGCGGCCTCGATGTCTGACTTATAGGCGACCTCCAAACCGCCTGCGATGGGGAGCGAGCCCCAATCACCGCTCGGCCAGCAAAAGCGGTATTGGTAGAGTTCCGCATTACTCATCGCGCTTCCCGCAATGCCATAAGCGCGGCGCATGACAACGCAGGCGAGCGGGACGGTAGCTTTGTAGATCGCGTTCATCGCATTGACGCCGTAACGGATCGTGCCAGCGACCTCCGCCTCGCGCCCGATCATGAAGCCGGGATTGTCGACGAGGTGGACGATAGGCAGGCGGAACTGGTCGGCGAGCTTGACAAAACGTTCGACCTTTTCGGAAGTTTTCGCTTCCCATGACCCGCCAAGGAAGCTGGGATCGCTCGCCACCACCGCGACCGGCCAGCCATTGAGCCGTGCCAGAGCGGTGATCGCTGCACGGCCCCAATTTTTGCCGATCTCGAACACTGTGCCCTGATCGAGCACGAGGTCCATCGCCCGGCGCATCGAATAGACCTGCTTGGGATCGCGCGGGACGAGGCTCAGCAGCTCTTCTTCGCGCCGGTCGACGGGATCTGCGGGCTTGGTGCGGCGGGCGAGTTGGCCCACGTGCTCCGGCATGAAGCTGAGGAAATAGCGCGCGCGGGCAAACGCCTCTTCCTCGCTCGCCACCTCATCGTCGATCACCCCGTTGCGGGTGTGGATGTCGACCCCGCCAAGCTCTTCCTTGGCTTGCTGGTGGTCCTTCGCCTGTTCGTATTGCGCGCCCATCGCGTCAACGACGGCAGGACCAGCGGCAAAGATCTGCGAGAGGCTGCGCACCATGATCGAATAGTGGCTTGCCACCGCACGTGCCGCCCCAAGCCCCGCTGTCGGCCCGAGCGCGAGCGCCACCACCGGCACGGTTTCGAGGTTCCTCACGACCTTGTCCCAGCCTGGTGTTGCAGGGATATAGGTCGCGCCGATCTGTTCGAGCATCTTGACCGAGCCGCCGCCGCCGGTCCCGTCGATCATGCGGATGAGCGGCATCTTGTATTCTGCTGCCATCGCCTCGGCCTGCAGCATTTTGCGCGCGATCCCCGCATCCGCCGCGCCGCCTCTGATGGTGAAATCATCGGCGGTGGCGACAACCGGGCGGCCATGGACTTTGGCCTTGCCGAAGAGGAATGGGGCAGGGGTGACGCCTTGGAGGTCGCCGTTTTCGTCATAATGGCCTTTGCCCGCGATCTTGCCGATCTCGCGGAAAGAGCCGGGGTCGCAGAGCGCGGCAAGCCGAGCGCGTGCATCCATCTTGCCGCGGCCATGCTGACGCGCGACCTTGTCCGGCCCGCCCATCTCCTCGGCGAGCGCTTCGCGTTTCTTTAGCTCTTCAAGTTCCTGCGCCCAACTCACCAATCACTCCCCGTTCGCCCTGAGCCTGTCGAAGGGCCGTACTTTACTTTTGATGCTGCTCTAAAAGAAAAAGCGGTCCTTCGACAGGCTCAGGACGAGCGGAGTGAGGTTATTCCTCGGTCAAAGGCGCCACCACGCCAGGCTCCACGACACAGAGCACCGCTTCAACCTGCACTTGCCCGCCTTCGCTCGCATCGAGGCCGGTGACAGTCCCATCAAAGGGCGCGGTGAGCGCATGCTCCATCTTCATCGCCTCGAGCACCATCAGGCGCTGCCCAGCGGTGACCGCCTCACCCTCGGAAACATCGAGCGCAATGACCTTGCCCGGCATGGGCGCGAGGATCGCTCCGTCGGCGGCGGAGGCTGTTCCGGTGCCTTCGTGTCGACGATCAAAGAAATAGGTTTGCCCGAGTTCATTGACTAACCAGCCCGAACCATAGCGTTCGCCTAGGCGCTCATAGATATCCAAGGCCGGGAACTCTGGCTCCTCAGCAAGGACCGAAGTGCCAGCGACTGAAAAAGCGGCTGAACTGCGAGGTTTCGAATTGAGCCGAAAGCCCAAAATCTCTTTCGCGCCGTTATAGCTCATTGTGTCGGACAAAGAGTGTGCGGTCTCAACCAGCGCTAGGCCAAGTGCCGTATCGTGAGTTTCCAAGTCCGGTTCGAGCGCTGGGATCAGCTTATCAAAATGCGTTTCGATGAAGCTCGTAGTCAGGTTTGCCAGCGAGAAATCCGGATGCTCGAGGCAGCGGAAGCCAAAACCGGCATTCGACTTGACCGGCCAAACGTGCAGGCCAAGCAATGCGTCCTTCAGTTCCTCAATCGCTCCGCTCCGGTCGCTTGCATGAGCAATGAGCTTTCCGATCATCGGGTCGTAGTTTGGCGTGACAGTGTCACCGCTTTCCACCCCAAAATCGCTCCGGACTCCATATCCGAAAAGGTCACTCAGGACGTCCAACCGCCCAGTACTCGGCAAGAACCCCTTCGCCGGGTCCTCCGCATAGAGCCGCGCTTCAATCGCCCAGCCGTTGATGGAGAGCTCCTCCTGCTTGACCGGGATCGGCTCACCCGACGCCACCCGCAGCTGCCACTCAACCAAGTCCACGCCTGTGATCTCTTCGGTCACGGGGTGTTCGACCTGAAGGCGCGTGTTCATTTCCATGAAGTAGATGCGGTCGGCGCGCAGGCCTGAGCCCCCATCACTTCTATCAGACGTGTCGGCGATGAACTCGATGGTGCCCGCGCCTTCGTAATCGACCGCTTTGGCGGCGCGCACGGCGGCGGCGCAAATCTCTTCGCGGGTTGCCTCGTCCATGCCGGGGGCGGGGGCTTCCTCGATCACCTTCTGGTGGCGGCGTTGCAAGCTACAATCGCGTTCGAACAGGTGGACGACATTGCCGTGGCTGTCGCCGAAGACCTGCACCTCGATATGGCGCGGGGAGGTGATCCACTTTTCCAGCAGCACTTCATCGTTGCCGAAGGACGCCTTGGCCTCGCGCTGGCAGGATTCGAGGGACGCGCCGAAGTCTACCGGATCATCGACCTTGCGCATCCCCTTGCCGCCGCCGCCCGCGACCGCCTTGATGAGGACGGGATAGCCGATCGCGTCAGCCTCTTTGGTGAGGCGCTCCAAGGATTGGTCCTCGCCCAGATAGCCGGGAGTGACCGGCACCCCGGCGGCGATCATCCGCTCCTTGGCGGCGTCCTTGAGGCCCATCGCCTCGATGCTGGCGGGCTTTGGGCCGACCCAGACGAGGCCAGCGTCAATGACCGCCTGCGCGAAGCCTGCATTCTCGGACAGGAAACCATAGCCAGGGTGGATCGCCTCAGCTCCGGTCTCGTTGGCCGCCGCGATGATTTTCTCGCCAACTAGATAGCTCTCAGCCGCGGGCGAGGGGCCGATATGCACCGCCTCATCCGCCGTGCGTGTGTGGAGCGCTTTTGCATCCGCGTCCGAATAGACCGCGACCGTCGCAATCCCCATCGACTTCGCCGTGCGCATAATGCGGCACGCGATCTCTCCGCGATTGGCGATGAGGAGTTTGCAGATCATTCGGCTGGTTCCTGAGGAGCGGCGGGCGCGCCAATTTCGCGGCACATGTCAGGCGGCACCATTGAAAAGCTGGTGTTCGCGACTTTCCAGCCCTCATCGGTCCGCACCATCGAGAGCGAGTTGTATCCGCAATGCGTGATCTCCTCATCGGCGAAGAAGGTGTAAGGGCCCCACACTTGGGCCATATCGTCATCGACGAGGATCAGGTCATAGGCCATCGTCTCCTCATACTGGCCGGTCCGCGTCTTCCAGCGCTCGACATGGTCGGCGACTTTGACGACATCGACACGAGGATTGTCCGGGTCCATGCGGTTGTGAACGAAGATCATACCGTCAGCGACCATGTGGTCGGCGAGCAGCGTTCTGTCAGGATCGGCAAGCGCACGGAAAAAAGCGCGAACCGCCTCTTCAACCTGCGTCTCAGCGGTGGGAAGCATGGGTGCGTCAGGTTGATCGTCCTGCGCAATAGCTGGGGTGGTTGCCACGAGGGCTGCAAGTGCGATTGCCAGTGTCTCTCTCATGGCCTTTAGCGCTACGCCAGCGCGCGCGCGGCTTCAAGCCGGATTGGTGGTGTCGGGCCGGAAATCGCGGATCCCCCAGGTGATCTCGCCATCGGGGTGCTTCTCGCGGTTGATGGCTGCCGAGAGGAAAGCGCGCATGCCGTAGAGCGCTTTTTCCCAGCGGGGGACGAAAGTGCGCGAATTCCATGCCTCGGTCCCGCGTTTCCGCACTTTGCGCCCGATCGCGCCGTATATGCGCGCGGCGGAGAGCACTGCCCAGCGGCTGCGGAAGGGCAGGCGTTCTGCGCCCACCCGTGCGGCGGCTTCGTGCTTTTCGACGAGTGCGACCAAGCGCGCCGCCATCTCGGCAAGCTCTTCGCGGTGGTGTGGCTTGGTGTGCTGGCCAGGCTCAATGTCCTGCTCGACCAGCCACATGACGGGCAGGTAGCACCGCCCCGCTGCGTCATCTTCGACAATGTCACGCGCAATGTTTGAGAGCTGGAAGGCAAGCCCCAGATCATTCGCGCGGTCGAGCGTGTCTTGATCCTTGGGGTCGACGCCCATGACAACAGCCATCATGACGCCAACGGCTCCCGCGACGTGGTAGCAATAGCGCATCATGTCGGCTTCGGTTCGCGGGCGCCAATCTTCCGAATCGAGCTGGAAGCCAGCGATCACGTCCTCAGCCATTTGCGGTGTTAGCCCGCATTCCTCGGCGACCACGCCGAGGCAGTCAAAGGCGGGGTCTCCGGTGGGCTCGCCGGCAAAGGCCTTGGCAGTCAGCTTGCGGATCAGCGCGAGGCGGGTTTCCAAGTCCGACTGGTCACCCAACTCTCCGCCTAACACTTGGTTGTCGGCAATATCATCGCATTGGCGGCACCAGGCATAGAGCAACCAGGCCCGCTCGCGCGTCTCGCTGTCGAACAGCTGTGACGCGGCCGAGAAGCTCTGCGAGCCGTGCTTGATTACGCCGCGGGCATGGGCGACGAGAGCAGCTCTGCGTTCGGGATCGATTTTCATGCGAGTTTTCTTGCTTGGGTGCGGTCAACACATCCTTGCTGACCTCTGTGCCAGCCCATCTCCCCCTCCCAACCACCCGATGGCGTCCTTTTTGGACATCGGGTAGTTGGGAGGGGGAGATAGGCTGGCACAGGACGCGACAAAGAACTCATCACAGATCATCCGCTTTCATCCGAAAGATCGGCGTGTGCGGTTCGTAGGCGGCCATTTTATCTAGCAAATCGGGCAGGGTCTCGGCTGCGATCAGGATGTTCGAGTGCACGGGGCGGACAAAGCCGACCTCGGCCATCTTGTCGTTGAATTTGAGCAAATCATCGTAGAACCCGAAAGCGTTGAGCACGCCCACCGGATCGGAGTGATAGCCCAATTGTGCCCAGCTCATCGCTTCCCAAAGCTCGTCCATTGTGCCGACCCCGCCGGGCAGGGTGACGAAGCCATTTGAAAGGTCGGTGAATTTCTGCTTGCGCTCATGCATGCCGGAGACGCTGATCAGCTCGTCACAATCGTGGTTGGCGACTTCTGCGCGGACGAGCGCTTCGGGGATGATCCCGATAACCTCGCCGCCCGCCTCTTTCGCCCCGGTTGCGACCGCGCCCATCAGGCCGAGCTTTCCGCCGCCATAGACGACGCCAATGCCCTGCGTGGCGAGGGTGCGGCCCACGTTGTAGGCGAGCTCGACATAACGCGGGTCTTCGGGCGAGGCGGAGCCGCAATAGACTGCTAGGCGTTTCATTAGGAGCCTAATTCCATACGGCAGATGTAATTGAAGACTTCAGCTCTAAACGGATCGAGCTGTGTCACATCTCGCTCTCTGAATGGCTCAAAAACGGTCTCATCGATTGTACCATCTGGCTCGATGCGCGTCTCGCTAAGGTCATCGATCTTTGCCTCCGCACAGCGATACCGGGCAATCTCAAGTGTCGAGACAACTTGCCCATCCTCTGGGCGTGCGAATGTCACGAACGCCTCGCGGTAAGTACTCTCGCCGCTTGATTTCTGGCGGACTTGCCATGGACGGATGCTGGCTGAAGTCCCATCCTCCGCCGTCGCTATAGTGACAGGGCCCGACAAAGAAACAGTGGGCCTCGAACTTTGGTTCGAGAGGACAAGCAGACCCGCTAGGGCTGCTGCATAGGGAAGCAAAGTACCAATCATGCGGTTGCCTTAGCCGCCAAATCTTCCAGCACAAGACTGGCGGTTGCCTTGGCGCTGCCAACCACGCCGGGGATGCCTGCGCCCGGGTGCGTGCCTGCGCCGACCAGATAGAAGTTTTCGATCACATCGTCACGATTGTGGCCGCGTAAGTAAGCGCTTTGCCATAGCAAAGGCTCAAGACTGAAGGCGCTGCCCATATGGGCGGAGAGATCCTGGCTGAAATCCTTGGGCGCATAGTGAAACTTGGTCACGATGCGGTCGTGGATGTCGGGGATCAGGCGTCGCCCAATTTCGTCGAGCACCATCTTCTCCAGCTGCGGGCCAACCTCGTCCCAGTTGACCGGCATCTTGCCCATATGTGCGACCGGGACGAGCGCATAGAACGTGCTCTTGCCCGGAGGCGCCATGCTCGGATCGGTGACTGTCGGGTGGTGCAGATAGATTGCAAAGTCCTGCGGGATGACTCCGTTCTTGAAGATATCATCAAGCAGGCTTTTATAGCGCTGCGCAAACAGGATTGAGTGGTGGGCAATACCCGGCCACGTCCCTTCAAGGCCAAAGTGCACCACAAACAGCGACGGGCTAAAGCTCTTGCGGCTGAGCGACTTGGCCATCTTCTTGCCGCGCGAGCTTTCGCTCAACAGGTCTTTGTAAGAATGCATGATGTCGCCATTCGAAGCGACTGCATTAAAGGTCTCTTTCCAGCCCGACTTGGTCTCGACATCGGTGGCGCGGGTGCCCAGAGTGTGGATTTGCACGACCGGATCGCCGACGCGCATTGTGCCGCCCAGACGCTCAAAATGGCGAACCATGCCGGCGATCAGACGATTGGTGCCGCCGCGTGCCCACCACACGCCGCCATCCTTTTCGAGCTTGTGAATGAGGGCGTAGATCGAGGAGGTGTTCATCGGGTTGCCGCCAACCAGCAAAGAATGGAAACTGAACGCCTCACGCAGTTTTTCGTTCTGAACGTATTTCGACACCACCGAATATACGCTGCGCCAGGCTTGCTTCTTGACCAATGCAGGAGCAGCCTTAAGCATCGATTTGAAGTCGAGGAACGGGACTGTGCCGAGCTTGATGTAGCCTTCCTCGTAAACGTCCTCGGCATATTCGAGGAAGCGCTGATAACCGATCACATCGTCGGGATTGAGCTTGGCAATCTCTGCGTTTAGCTCATCTTCGTCGTTCGAATAGTCGAAATTCGTCCCATCGGGCCAGTTGAGGCGGTAGAACGGCATGACCTTCATCAGCTCAACATCTTCGGCGATGTCGTGACCGGTCAGCTCCCACAATTCTTTCAGGCAAGGCGGGTCGGTGATAACCGTAGGGCCAGCGTCGAAAGTAAAGCCATCGCGCTCCCAGTAATAGGCGCGGCCGCCTGGCTTATCGCGCGCTTCGACAACGGTGGTCGCAATGCCGTGCGATTGAAGCCTGATTGCCAGTGCCATGCCGCCAAAACCCGCGCCGACGATGCAGACGCGTTTGCCGGCATATCGCTCCGCCATCGCCGGATTGATGCCTTTCTCGCGGTGGATCGGCGGGGAGAGATCAAGCCCGGGGGCGATGTTCTGATCTGCGTTCATGCCTCGGTCTCCGTTGGCAGTTTGCTCGGGGTGCTGGCCTCAGAATCTGGCTCGGAACCGGCCTTGGCTGGACCGCCAGCTGTCAGCGTTGGCCCGCGGCGGAACATAGCGGCGATGGCCGACGGAATAGGTACGGGTGGCTCACCCCACAGGACGCGGGCCTTGTCAAACATGCTTGAGCGCGCGGCGTAGAAACGTTCGATCAGCCCTTCGCGCAAGCCATAGAAGCGTTGCAGCACCTTGACCCGGCGTTCAGGCTTGGCAGCAAAGAACAGAAAACGATTGAGCATGCGGTAATAGGCTGTGCTGCTCCAATGGCGGCGCGCGCGCACCTCCATAAAGGCAGCGAGCTGAGGCCCTGACAGATCAGCCTCGCGCGCAATCGCAAGCGCATTGTCGACCGCAAGGCACATCGTGTAGCTCGTTAGCGGATGAGTGAACCCGCCACGCGTCCCAGCGGCAGCGACGCCGGGGATGCGGATCTCGTCCTGATAGGCCGAGAAATTGCCGCCCGTGATCACCGGAAGCACGCCTGCCTCGTGCCCGATAATCGCGTTGTCGCTCCAGCCGTGATCGGCCGCATATTGATCGATCCGCGCTGACAGCATTCCGCGATCCAGATCGGGCTCATCAGCGTAATAGGTGTCCTCAATGAAAACGTCGTGCGACGCAATCGGCAGGACATAGACAAAGCGATAGGCCCCACCATTGCCATGCGGCGCGTTCTGTTCGACCGTTGCGTCCATTATCACTGGGCGCTCGACGCCATGCGGTTCGGGCAAGCGGATGTGCCGACCAAGGAAAACCTGCCAACCGCCATTGAGGTGCTTGCTCGGCTTAAAGGTGCGGCAGTCGATGACGCAGCGTGCCTCGATCCGTTCGGGCTCGCCATATTCCTTGGGCGCCAAATCGACGCCGTTTTCATCAAGCCCGATTGCCTTGCGCCCAAGCAGCAAAGCATCTTCGGGCAGCTCGCGCGCCAAGCCCTCATGGAAGTCGGCCGATGACATTGAACGGTAAGCGGTCTTGAGATCGCGGCGATATTTGGGGAAGCGCACTTCATAGCCATCATCCCACCCGGTCTGACGGAACGCTTCCATCAGGTCGCGGCCTTCGTTGGAGAGGTCGCTGTCAAACCAGCTCCAGCGGTGGTTGCCGCCCATAGTGCGACCGGCCTCGACAACGGCAATGCGGAAATTGGGGCGAGCCCGGTGGAGCGCCAAAGCGATCAACCCGCCGGCAAGGCCGCCACCTACGATCACGCAATCGTGCAAGGCAAAACCGTCTTGGCCAAGGTCCGCTTGTGAGTCGCTCATGTCACCTTAGGCACTAGGCGAGTAAGTGTACTGGGGCAATGACGCCCGATGATGACAGCCCAAGCGAACGCATCGGGTGATGGTGCGCGCCCTGGCCTTGCACCATTCGCTCTTTTGATTCAGGCTCTTGAACCATGGCTCAGCTCATTCCCAATCGCATGACCATATTGGTCTCTATCGGCATCACCGTTGCAGCGGTTCTGATCCTGCTCGCAATGGGAAGACCGCCCATTTGCGAGTGCGGCTATGTGAAGCTGTGGCATGGGGATATCAACTCGATGGGCAACAGCCAGCACATCGCCGATTGGTATACGCCCAGCCACATCATCCACGGGCCGATCTTTTACGCGCTTGGCTGGCTTTTGTTCAGCAAGTGGAAATTGGGCGGAGAAGGTGCGGTCAAATGGGGCCTGCCACTCGCCGTGTTTCTGGAGGCGGCCTGGGAAGTGCTCGAAAACACCCCGATGGTGATCGACCGTTTCCGCTCAGTGACAGCGAATTGGGGCTATTCGGGCGACAGCGTACTCAACTCCACGGCTGATATTGGCTGGATGGCCTTTGGGTTTTTCCTCGCGATGAAGCTGCCGATCAAGGTCACCATCGCGCTGGCGATTATCATGGAGGTGGCGGCAGCACTGGTGGTGCGCGACGGATTGACGCTCACGGTGATCATGCTGCTGTTCCCGATCGATGCGATCGCTGAGTGGCAAGCGGCCGGATGATCCTAGCCAGCGGTTGAGCTTAGCCAGGGGTTGAGCCATCACACATCTCGGAACATTCGGGTGGGGTTGGTCGTATAGAGGTCTCCCCGCACTGATCCCCCGATAAGTGAGATTTCTAATGGCATTACATCGTTCGTTTTCGGCGGCGGCTGCGCTGGCTGCTAGTTTTCTTGCATGTCCAGCTTTTGCGGAGGAAGTCTCTGGAGAGGTCTTTAGGAAGGCGTCCTCGGATATGGCTGCGGAGGTGTCGCAAGACCGTGCTGAACGACCCGCTGGTCCTCCAGCAGGAGTAGCACAGGCGCGCGGCGCTCCCTTCGAAAAGCCGGTTTTTGATGAAACCTGGGCGACTATCGGCATCGGTGCTGGCCTTGTACCAAGCTATTCAGGCTCCGACGATATGCGTGTGTTCCCTCTGCCGCTGATCGTGGGCCGTGTTGGCGGGATCGGGATCAGCCCCAACGGGCCGGGATTCAATCTCGATCTGCTGTCTGCCGCACCGCCCGCAAATGGACCGCCTTCGACCAAACCGAGCTTCTCCTTCGGCCCTGCTTTCCGCTTTCGCAATGACCGCGCCAATCAGGTCGAAGATGAGGTGGTGGAGCTCGCCGAGCCGCTCGACACAGCGTTTGAGATCGGCGCGAGCGCTGGCATCAGCTTTCCTGGAGTGCTGCGGCCCGGTGATCGGCTGGGCGTCTCTACTCAGGTGCGCTGGGACGTGCTCGGCGCGCATGACGGGATGCTGGTTGAACCGAGCGTGAGTTATTTCACCCCTGTTGGGCGGGCTGCCAGCCTGCAACTGAGCGCCAATGCCGGCTTCGTCGATGACAGCTACGCGGATTATTACTACTCGGTCACTCCGGCTCAGAGCGCAGATACGGGCCTACCTGAATTCACTGCCGATGGCGGCTTGGACTTGCTCGGACTGGTCGCTATCGGCACCTATGATCTCGACGGCAACGCGCTCAATGGCGGTTTCAGCATCTATGCGATCGGCGGATATTCGAGGCTACAGGGCGACGGCGCTGACACGCCTTTTACCTCGCAAAGAGGAAGCGCGGACCAGTTTTTGGCAGGCCTGGGTGTCGGCTACACGTTCTAAAGCTGTCCAACGGGCGCGCAGCTCACTTCTTATTGAGGGAAGCGGCTGGCGAACACCGCTTCCATAGCGCTTTGCATGGCTTGCTCGGTTGCAGGTCGCAATTCCTCGTTCTCCATCTGCGTGCGCAAGCTTCGGATTTCGCCCTGCATGATGTTGAGTTTCATGAGAGCTGGGCTGGAAATGACTAGGCTCGTGACAGTGCGAAGCTCTTCTGGGCTCAGTTCGCTGGTGGCCGCAGCAACGGTGGCATTGAGGTCGCGATCGACTTCTGCCTGGGTGATCTGCCGGTCTTCTTCATAGTCAGCTAACATCGCATCGACGGTGAAATTGCTCGACAGCGCCTTGAGCATCGTTCGACCAATGTCACTGCGGTAGAAATCTGCAGCCTCTTGCGCTTCATCAGGTGTGAGATAGCGCGCAAAGAGCGCTGCCATGCGCGGCCTGTATATTCCGGCGACGTATTCATCGTGGTCCTTCAGCATCGGTCGCACGCTTTCGGCGATATCAACGATGAGGCCGGGGCTCATCTTTTCAAGCGCAGCGATGTTTGGATCGCGCGCGAGCTCTCGGCGTAGGGCCGCCAAACCGTTCTCCATCACAAGGGTGTCATCCACCCCTTCTTTCATCGCGGTGTAAAGGTCGAAATGTTCAGGCGCGGCCTCTTGATCGATGACTTCCAAAGTCCGCGCGGCCGGGGACGCAAGGTTGATTGGCGGTGGCGGCACGACAGGTGCTGGCGGTGCAGGCGGGGCCGGTGCCGCAGGAGGAGCGGGCGGGACGACGAGCGCAGGCGGTGCGGGGGGTGGGATCAGGATCTCTTCGCTATCACCGTCACGCAGAGTGTCAGTTTTAGCAGCCTCTGCCTCGTTTTTGCCTGGCGCTTTCACGTCTTGAGCGGCTGCCACTGGAACGGAGTGGATCACTACCGGGCAAACAAGCAGAGCGGCAGCGGAGGCGGTTTTGCGGAATATCATGAGAGCCTTGCGATTGATTTGAACTGGATACCATTCAATCCATGGCTGGGCTGGCGTCAAGGCTCGATCATACCGGTTGCACAGCTAGAACCCCACTGCGACGCCGAACCGCGCGCCGGTGCTGTCAGGTGCGCTCGATCCCGCGATGGCAGCAGAGACGTAGACGCGATCTGCGACCCTAGCTGCAAGTGAGCCTGAAAAGCCCTGCTCGCCTTCGAAGGTGGCGAGATTTGCGCTGACAGAGATATTGGCATCGGGCACCACCATTGTCCCGCCCATCGCCATCGCCGCAGCGATCCCGCCCCGTGCACGGCGGTCGGCCTCCTCAAGTCTGAAGTCGAGCGCATCGACCCGCGCAGTGAGCGCGTCGAATTGCGCGTTTGAGACCAAGGCTGCATGATCGAGCGCCACGCGGATATTCTCAACCGATTGCGCGCTTGCGGCTTCCTGTCTGCCCAGCACGCCGTTTGCATCAACGGTGACAATATCGACAGGGCCGACCTGCGCTTCGGTCGAGGCGCTGATGTCCCCCACGCGAACCGCGCTGCCGCTGCCGCCCAGCGTGACCTGGTTCTCCGCATTGCTTGCTGCGCCTGCTCCCAATGCGGTTGAGCCTGCAAAATGCGCTTCAGCGCCCATCCCGACAGCAGTGGCTCCGGCAGAGCTCGCCTTCGCTTGCGAGCCCACAGCGGTGGTGTCCATCGCGCTCGCGGAAGCCAAGGTGCCAAAGGCGCTGGCCGATTGCCCTGTCGCATGCGCCGCTGTCCCGGTTGCGGTGGTGTTGACCGCAGAGGCAACCGACTGCTGACCGATGGCAGAGGAGTTGGTCCCGCTTGCGCTGGCATTGTTGCCAAAGGCGGTTGAATTCAAGGCGGTCGAACGCGACCGAGCGCCGATCGCGACATTGTTGAAGTCAAATGCGAAGGCACCCGAGCCTATCGCAACAGCATCGTCGCGAACAGCTGTTGCATTCTCGCCGATAGCCGTCGTGTTGGCTCCTTGCGCCGAAGTGCCAGCGCCCAAAGCAATCGAGCGCGCTCCAAGAGCCTCAGCGCCCGATGCTAGAGCCGCGGCATCTTCGCCGCTCGCCATGGAGGAATTGCCAAAGGCGGCCGCGCGCGCTCCGCTTGCCTCAGCATCCGCGCCTAAGGCGGCGGCTCCATTTCCATCGGCGACGGCAAAGCTGCCTATCGCAATCGCGCGCGCTGCGTCAGATCGCGCGGAGGTTCCAAATGCGAGGGCGTGTTCCCCGCTCGCACTCGTCGATGTGCCAAGCGCGATGGCGTCGTCCCCGCTGCTGATTGCAACGCGGCCAATTGCGATTGCGCGTACGGCGCTGGCTTGCGAAATCCGTCCGATGGCGAGCCCATCATCACCGTTGGCGAGAGCAAACAGGCCGACCGCCACACTGTTGTCACCAAATGCATCCGAAGCGGCGCCAATCGCGGTCGATCCGGCTCCGGTCGCCTGTGCAGAACGGCCAAAGGCGCTCGCAAGCGAATCTGAAGAGCTGCTTCCAGCTTGTGAGAACTGACCCACCGCTGTCCCGCTACTGCCCGCGGCATTGGCGTGATCGCCGACCGCGACGCTCTGACTGCCGCTGGCATTGGCGTTGTTGCCGATTGCAGTCGCATTTGCGCCTTCAGCGCTCGCATCTTCGCCGCATTCGAGGCTGTCGTCGGCAGTGTTGGGAATGTTGTCTCCTGCCGCTTCGCTGTTGCAGGGCGCGGTGGTGTCGGCCCGGGCAGGGGCGGGCAGGACAAACGCTGCGATCAAAAGGATTGCAGAAGCCGCAGCCAGCGCCATAGGCACGCGTATCATTGCATCGATGTTCATGGCAGCAAGTGTGGCAAAGTCCACGCCGCGAAGCGCGCGGTGATGGCTCCAAAATGCAGCTATTTGCCTCGACGCATTTGCTCGGCCATGTTGGTGTCTATGGCAATCGAAGCACCGCTCTCCCGCCTCGCACCATTGATGCTGTTCGCCGTGGCATTGGCTGCATGTGATGCAGGCGCCGGCGGTCCGGCTGAGTCTGTTGCCCGACCCGACGATGGCAGAGCAGGGACAGCCACCTCGATCCTGAATGCAGGGATCGTCACCGAGATGGGTGGTGGTCAGCAGGGCTTCGTCAAGTTCCTGTTCGATCCGCTCTATGATGAACATTACGGCACGCTCGAAGTTCTGACGCCTGAGATGATCGAGGCGATCGTGAGCGGAGCCCCTCCCTACGATGGGGTTGCAGCCGTGTTCATCACACACGCGCACGGCGATCATCTGTCAGAAAAGCACACAATCCGCCTGATGGAGGCGCAACCCGATGTCTTGCTCATCGCACCCGAACAGGTCTTCGAAGCTCTGCGCAAGGAACCGGGATGGCGCGAAAGCTTCGAGGAACGCAGCACTTCGATCGCGCTGACCAACGGCAAAGCGAGCGCACCCTTCGTCATCGCAGGCGCAACAGTCGAGGCTTTTCAGAGCCCGCATAATGGCTGGCCAGAGCGGCACACGCATATCGACAATCTGACCTTCCGCGTTGCCTTTCCCGCTGGCGAAGGGCGCACCGCGCGGATCATGCATATGGGCGATGCCGATCCCGATCCGCAGCATTTTGCCGAGCTTGAGGGCTTCCTCAAAGCCAGCCGGACCGGCCTCGCAGTGGTGCCTTTCTGGCAATATCGAGAGGAAGAGTTCGACGCGCTGCTCGACGTCACCTTCAACGCGCAAAAAGCTGTGGCGGTCCATGTGCCGGCGAAAACTCCGGCATTCCTGGAAGAAGGATCAAGGCCCTATTTCAGCGAGGCGGGCGAGGAGCAGGCGATCCCTTCCGTGGAAGAGTAGTGCGCTTTGCGTGGCGGTGATTGGCGCTCAAAGCACAATTCGTTCATGTGGGAGTAACCTGGCGCCCACGCGCGGCGTATAGCGGACATTACTTCTCTTCAGGCAGGGGCCACCGACATGGACTTCGACTTTAAACGCAACGCTACATTCACCGCCATAATCTTGTTGATCGCCGCGGTGACGCAAGCGGTCTACACCGCAATGTATGTCGCCGAGATGACGCCGCCGCGCCAGCTCCTCTGGGGCAGCGAGGGCTTCCTGTTCGTGATGCTTGGCGCATTCGCGGGCGCTGCTATGGCGCAGGCGAAGAGCCTTCATCTCGGATGGTCGGCCATTCTGGGCGCAGCGATCCTTAACGTCGTCCAAGTCGGCGTGGGTCTCACCATGTTTGGCCCGTTTCGCGAGGTTGCGCAGGCCGTTCCTGATGCAGCTCCGGCTGCTAGCGGTGTCGTTGCCTTCTCCTTCATGGTCTACAATGCGGCAAAGGTGTTGCTCGCGCTTGCAGCCATTGTGTTCGGCATGGCGAAGATGGGCGCCGGCGACAAAGCTCTCGGCGGTCTGACTGTTGCGATCGGTGCGATCGCCTTTGTCAGCAACACGCTTTCTATGGCGCTGGGCCGCGGTTTCACCGAAATCCCAATCGCTGGCGGCTCAGGCGTGCTCGCGACGATCCTGCTGGCTGTGGTTCTTTTCGGGGTCTCCGAGGAAGACTAAAAGACCGCGCGAAATCGTCCCAAGGCGCTGGACGCGAAGGCGACAAAGGCTTACACAACTGTCATCCCCGGGGAGCCATGAGGCTGAGAGGGCGGTTCAAGTCCGTCGACCCGTTGAACCTGAACCGACTAATATCGGCGGAGGGAGTGGGTGGCGCTTGGACGGGAATCCTATACGCGCAATTGAGCCCGCTTCTCTTCGCAATTTGAGGAGAGCAAACGCATGGCCGACATCAATTCGCGCTTAGAAGATGGCCCCCAGCCGCGGGGCGTCGAAATTGGCGTTACCACTGGTCCGATCCGTGGCAGCCGCAAGATACATGTCGGCGCGCGCACCGGCAGCGGCATCCAGGTCGCGATGCGCGAGATTGAGCTGGAGGGCGATGAGGCTCCGGTCCGCGTCTATGACACGTCCGGCCCCTACACCGATCCCAATGTTGCGATCGATATCAATGCAGGCCTCGACCCGCACCGCGCGGATTGGATCAGGGCGCGCGGCGACGTTGAGGACTACGATGCGCGCGAGGTGAAGCCCGAAGATAACGGCCAGCTTGGCCCAGACCGTTCGGGCGGCGTTCCGACTTTCCCCAATGTCGTGAAACGGCCTCTGCGGGCTAAGGCGGGCATGAACGTCACGCAGATGCACTATGCGCGCAAGGGCATCATCACGCCGGAGATGGAATATGTTGCCGAGCGTGAGAATTTGGGCCGTGAGATTGCCAAGGACTTTGTTCGCGATGGACAGGATTGGGGCGCAAGCATCCCCGACGTGATCACGCCCGAATTCGTCCGCAACGAGGTTGCCCGTGGCCGCGCGATCATCCCGAACAACATCAACCACCCCGAGAGCGAACCGATGGCGATCGGGCGCAATTTCCTTGTCAAGATCAACGCCAATATCGGAAATTCTGCGGTCGCCTCGGATGTAGCAACCGAAGTCGACAAGATGGTTTGGGCAACGCGCTGGGGTGCAGACACGATCATGGACCTGTCGACCGGCCGTAACATTCACGACACCCGCGAATGGATCATCCGCAACTCCGCCGTGCCGGTGGGCACCGTGCCGATCTATCAGGCGCTCGAGAAAGTCGGCGGGATCGCTGAAGAGCTCACCTGGGACATTTTTCGCGACACGCTGATTGAACAGGCCGAGCAGGGCGTTGACTATTTCACGATCCACGCAGGTGTTCGCCTGCCCTACGTCCCGCTCGCCGCCAAGCGCGTGACCGGTATCGTGTCGCGCGGCGGCTCGATCATGGCGAAATGGTGCCTCGCGCACCACAAAGAGAGCTTCCTCTACGAGCACTTCGACGAGATCACCGAGATCTGCGCCGCTTACGACATCGCCTATTCGCTGGGCGACGGCCTGCGCCCCGGCTCGATCGCCGACGCCAATGACGAAGCGCAATTTGCCGAGCTCTACACTCTGGGTGAGCTGACCAAGCGTGCTTGGGCGCAGGACGTGCAGGTGATGATCGAAGGGCCGGGCCACGTGCCCATGCACAAAATCAAAGAGAACATGGACAAGCAGCTGGAGGCTTGCGGAGAGGCACCGTTCTACACGCTCGGCCCGCTCGTCACCGACATCGCTCCGGGCTACGATCACATCACGAGCGGGATCGGAGCGGCGCAGATCGGTTGGTACGGCACTGCAATGCTCTGCTACGTGACGCCCAAGGAGCACCTTGGCCTGCCCGACCGCGACGATGTGAAAGTTGGCGTTGTGACCTACAAGCTCGCCGCCCACGCCGCCGACCTTGCCAAGGGGCACCCAGCGGCCAAGGTGCGCGATGACGCTTTGTCAAAGGCGCGGTTCGAGTTCCGTTGGAGGGACCAATTCAACCTCAGCCTCGACCCTGACACGGCCGAGCAATATCACGACCAGACCCTGCCAGCAGAAGGCGCAAAAACAGCCCATTTCTGCTCCATGTGCGGGCCGAAATTTTGCTCGATGAAGATCAGCCAGGAAGTGCGCGACTTTGCAGCGAAGCAGAATTCGGACCCCGACAGTTTCTTGGCGGCTGGCGCAAGCGCTGAGGACGCCGAAGCGGGCATGGAAGAGATGAGCGAGAAATACCGCGCCGGCGGTGACCTCTATGTGAAGATGGTGGACTAGGGGCCGATCCTGAGCGTTAAGGGGATCGCGTTATAGTCTTCCGGGCTGATCGCTTTCATCAACGCGCGGGCCAAACTCGCTTTCGGGCGCGGCGCGGTGGATGAGGAAGTCCCACCAGCTAAAGTCTTTGCGCCATGCGCGCTCGTGAAAGAAAAACACCACGGCATTGGCAAGTGGCTCAACCAGCGCGATCGCGCTCGAGATACCTATCTCGCCGGTGAAGGCATAAGCGACTGAGAAGCCGACCACGAAGTGCAACGCCAGGAAGCTGAAAGTCTTGGCGAGGTCGCGCTTATAAGGAGCAGTTTGTTCCATCACAATTGGCAATTTAATGCTGTTGCAAATCACTTGCAATAGGGTATGGCGCTCGCTGCGCTCCATTCCAGTTGTCGTTTGACAAGCTGTTGAGGGGCTTGGCACATAGCGGTCAGGATTAACCGGCAACCTGACACTGTGGATTGCAATCTGATTTTGGCGCGGGGAAAGTGATATGGACAGCGTGAGCAATGGCCTGATCTGGTTCTCAGCCATATCGGCCGGGATCATGGCGGGCGTCTATTTCACCTTTTCGGTTTTCGCCATGCGCTCCTTTGCTGAGCTCGGGGATGAAGCCGGGGCGCGGGCAATGCAATCGATCAACCGCGTGATCCAGCAAAGCGCTTTCCTTCCGCTGTTCTTCCTCAGCACGCTGACCAGCGCGGCCCTGGTCGTGCTGGGCTTTTTTGGCATGGCCGGCACGAGGCCGGAGATGGCGATTGCCGGAGGTGGGGTCTATGTGGTTGGGATGTTCGTCGTGACTGTGGTCGGCAATGTACCGCTCAACAATAAGCTCGATGCCGCCGATCCTGCGAGCGAAGAGGGCAAGGCGGTCTGGGCCGACTATCTGGCCCGCTGGACGCGGCTTAATCATGTGCGGACGCTGGCGTGCACCGCGTCGCTGGCGCTGCTGATAGGAGCGCTTGGGTAGCGACCGAGACATCGAACAGGCCAAGGGCGATTGTTGACGTCCAAATGGGATGGAGATGGAGGTCCAAAAGGCTGTGAGGGGGAGACCCGCTTGCCGCCTGCCTCTTGCGGGCCTTTGACCTCTTGGGCACATTGCCCGTTCCCGACAGGAGCGGACCTATATGAAGCCCACACTTTTCCTCGCCGCCGCGCTTGGCTTGGCCTCGGCCCCTGCGCTTGCTGATGACCACGCCGACCCAGCAGAGGCGCCCGACGCCACCACCATCACGCCCGAGCGATTTGACACATGGGTCGAAGGCCGCGTGGGTTCGGGAGAGCCGGTCTATTGGTACTCGATTGGCACCATGCGCGCTTATCCCAGCGGAGAGGTGATCGCGGTGATGGAGGGCTATGACACCGCCCGCATGCACCGCCCGGACCCCGAAGCAAATCTCGCCCACCAATATAACCGCAAGATCTACATCTTCCGCGATCCCGAAACCAACGAAGTCCTGCGCGAGGTCGAAGGCGTGCCGGTAGAGCCGGTCGCCTACGAATACCAATACATCACCTATGAGCTGAAGGATGGCGGGATTGAGACTTTTGTCGAGCAAGGCGCAGGCGACGCGGTGCGCCGGATCGGCCCGGGGCGCCAAATCTCGATGCGGATGCTGGGTGAGACCGCGGTCTTTACCGCTCCCGTCTATCTCGACTTCCCGATGGGGCCACCGGGAGATCCTAATGTACCGCGCTACCAGGCATTTGAGAATTACGACTTCTTCTTCCAGCCCGAAGGGTCGGTGAGCGAGCCCAACCAGCTAAGCTGGGTCCGCTACGGCCCCGCCCCCGAATGGGCCGGCGGCGTCCCATCGATCATGCATCTGGTGACATGGCGCACCGAAAGCTTCGAGGAAGTGCCCGAAACGTTGCGCGAGTACATTCTGGCAGACGCACCGCTTTGGAGGGAGCCGCCGGAGGACTTGGCGGATGTGCGAAGGTTGCAGGAATAGAGTATTTGCTCTCATTCCTTGAAATTACCCTTTCAATACATATGTTAGCTAGCAAAACATATTGAGAGGGGTCGCAATTGTTCGGTTTCAATAAGCGTTCTGTAACGCTCTGGACATCTGTATTTGCCATACTGGGACTGGCTATTTCCACTGTTAGTGTAACTGGCGGTGATTTACAGTGGCAGTCGGCCCTGATTGCCGCATCGATTGCTTCAGGGACTATAGCTGTCTTCGTGAACAGCTTTTCACTTAGTGAAGACATCGGGAATACGGCTGAAGGTATCAAGGGTGAGCTAAACAAGCTGAAAACCCTTACTGAGCAAAGGGGGGATTTCTATTATCGCGGGAGCGACAATGATGCATTTGGGCTCTTAACCTCTCGCTTTGAGCGCGCTGTCAGGGTCCGGAACACATACCTGCCACTCGGCAGCCAATTGCGGCGGTCGCTGTTCGACCCTGATCGGGTCAACCTGTTCAAGAGTTTCGCCGAGCGGCCCGAAACCCAGTTTATCGAGGTGATAGGGCGCGACGCCTATCTCTCCCTTTCGGAAGCCCAGAGACAGCAGCTAACTTACGGCGAAGAAGATGATGCCGAAATATTCGTCACAAATCGCGTTTTTCCCGAGACCAATTTTGTGATTCTCGAGTATGAGAATGAGAAGCCTGAGGTCTGGTTCGGCTGGGGCGGCTTGCTCTCGTTGGAAACAGGACATGTCTTCAGCACCACAGATCGCAACGCAGTCGATTATTTTGGTGCATTGTTCGATACGCTGCGAGCGGTCTCGGGGAAGCCGACTGAACCACAGTCGGTTGTTGGGCGATTGTCACGATACCAGGGGTTTTGGATTGATCTGGCGTTTGAAAGCCCGTTGGGCGCGCCTACTAAAGACAACAAACCCGCGATTGAGAAATTAGCAAATGTCGCCATCGTGAGGTTCTACGTGGAAAACGCTGCTCCATCGAGCGGTCGCGATTCAAGGCTCGCTGTTGAAGGACTGGCGTTTAAATTCGACAAAGACAAAAGAGATTTCGCCGACTGTTCGGACAGGTATTTCCGATCGACGTCGTGCGAAATGCGGAAGCAACGGATCTATGTATCGCACGAGGCGGACAACCCGCTCACTCCTGGCGATCATGAAAAGTCCAGCGGTCATTCGCTCTATGATTTCGAAGTGGTCGACCGGCTCGGTATAATGACCGGACGGATTTTTGCTCCATATGTTGGTCGTCCGGGTGAAGAATACCGCTTGGACCTTAAGGCGAGGAAGCTGAATGGCGACCTGCATGAGGCCGTGTCCGAACGCTGGGATATGGTTGCAGAAGGTATGATGTCGATCGACGAGGTTAAAGGACTGCGCGAAGAGTTTCATAAACTCCTGGACGAAGTGGTTGGGGCTGAGCCGTCCAAGAACCCTGAGCCAGTTCCAGAGAAGACGAAAAGCGCGGGATAGCTTTCCTACACCCCCCAATCTGTGCCTTATACTGTCCGATGGCACAGCGCTCCTCCCAAACCTCGCGAACCGCTCCAAAATACACCCGCTGGACGGGGGACAAGGCCGCTTCCTTCCTCAGGGCGCTTGCGCAATGTGGGAAGGTTGCGGTTGCGGCGCGCTCGGTGGGGATGAGCCGGCAGGCGGCCTATCGCTTGAAGGCGCGGGCGCCGAAATTTGCCGAGATGTGGGAGCTGGCGCTCGAAGATGCGGCTATGCGGCGGCAGATGGAGCGGGCTCGGGCGCGGGCGGTGCATCCTTTGTTGGCTTCCGACTATCCCACGAACTCCGCTCCCAAGCCGGATGACACAAAGGCGCGCGCGGCGTGACGCTTTTTGAATCCCCGAGTGACACTTTGCGCGCGGCACAGTCACACTCCGACTGCACCAGCGCGACACTCTGGCGCGCTGGAGTGACACTCCCTAGCGCCTCTTCCTCAGCCAGCACCTCATTTCCCAACTTGGACACTGTGCCAAGTGTGTCGTTTCTTGTCGTTCCGCACGCCGTCCGGCGCGAAATCCTGGCTCAACGCGATCAAAGATCGCATCGCTGCGGGCGGTCGTATGCCCTTACGGTCCGCCTGCGGCGGCCCGTGCAGAGCACCCACCAACAGGCCTAGCCCTGATGGCCAAGGCCGCGCTCGGCTGCCCTCCGAACCCGACCAATCTCACATCGAAAGGGCTGGAAATCGCCACATTTCGCTCCCACATTGGTGTTGGAGACGAGAAGGAGAACAACCCCATGCAATTCCAGTTCAATTCCGACAGTTCGGTGATGGGCACTGAGAACGTGGCGAGCCGGATCGAGGAGATGGTCCGCGAAAAGCTGGCCCGCTTTGATGAGCGCCTGACACGGGTTGAGGTCCATGTGCGAGATGTGAACAGCGCGAAACATGGCACGGATGACAAGGAATGCATGATCGAGGCCCGCCCGCGCGGGGGCAAGCCGATTGGCGTGCATGGCAAGGCGGCCAAGGTCGACGATGCAGCGCGCAAGGCGGCGAATATGCTAACCCAGCGGCTGGAAAGGATCTTCGGCAAGGGCGCTCGCCATGCCCACGATCCGCGACCCGACAAGGTGATGTAAGGGCCCGAGCCCTCCATTTTCCTACAGGCCTTGCCCTGTGCTAGGTGATGCCCAGTTCGCGCAGGACGGCTGGGATCGCTTTCTTCACCTTGAAGAATCCTGCGCGGGCTTGCGGCCAGGTCGCGCGGTTGAGATCGCTTATGATGGTAGTGACGCGTTCTGCTTCTACCAGTGGCTGAAGCTGAGGCATCAACGCATCGCGGGTCCAGCCCACGGGCAGGTAGGGCACAACTAGGCGCGTGATGCCGGCCTCATCAAGGATGACTGAGAGGTCGTCTGAGCTGTCCCAGGCCTTTGCCTCGCAGCCAAAGGCGCTCGCGGCTTCGGCCATTCCGCTCGCCACTGCGGCTTGCGCGAATTCGCGGGAGAGGGTGCCGGTGGGCTCGGGCGAACGCGCCTCGGGCCGGGCGGCGCCGATTACCAAAGCGGGAGAGTTCGCTGCACCAAGATCGAGCGCCTCGTGATGCGCGGCCTCATCGTGGAGCAGCAGGGCGTAAGGCTCGGACAATTCGGCCTGAGCGACCAGATCAGCGGGGTCGGACGCGGCAGGCAGGTGAAGCGCCTGTCGAGCGTGTTCGATCGCCTCGGTGAGCGCCTCGGCTTCACGCGAAAGGCCCTCTGCCGACAAGGACCCGCCTACCATCCGCTCGGTGTAGCGGGCGATGTTGTCAGGCCGGGCGAGATAGGTCTTGCCCTTGGTGTGTAAGCCTCCGACCCAACGCCAGGACAAAGTGTTGGAGGCTGCATCGCCGTCGTTCAGGTGGCGCAAGAAGAAGTCTGCACCAAGCTCCCAATCGAGCTTGAGAGTGAAGATCCAAATGCTCGCAAACCACATGCGCGCATGGTTGTGGAGGTAGCCGGTTTCAACAAGCTCGCCCGCCCAATGGTCAAAGGCCTCGATCCCGGTTGCCCCGATGCAGGCGCGTTCATAAGCCTTGGCTTTGGCGGGCGTCGTGGCAAGCGAGGCGAGGGCGGCGTCGCGGTCTTTGCAATAGGCTGGCCAGATGGTCGGTCGCTGTTCGAGATAACCTTTGAAATAGACCCGCCAGAACACCTCTGCGATGAACTTCTCCGAAGCGTTAGGCGAGTGCTGGGCTAGGGTAGCGGCAAGCACTTCGCGTTCGGACACAAGGCCTGCATGCAACCATGGGGAAAGCTGAGAGACATTGCGCCTGGGCTCGTCGGCGATAAAGCCGTCGTCAAAATTGCGTTCGGAGGTGTAACGACGTCCGGCATGCGGCGCGAATTCAGCAAGGCGGGCCAGCCCGTGCTTTCTGTCAGCGGTCCAGCGCATAGAAACTCCTTCGTGCGGTGTTGCGGAGCAAGATACGCAAGCGCCTCATCCAAGGATGGTCGGTCTGCGTAGATTATATGGCAACCGGGCGGCTGAACGTCTGGCGCCCTCATGAATTAAGATGACGTAGAAGAACAACAAAGGATCCCACAAATGAACACCCCTATGAAAACGCTGAAGGCTACTCTTGCTGCGGGCGCTGCGCTGGCTCTGGTTGCATGCGGTTCGGAAGCCGAATCTGAAGATGCGATGATGGCTGAGGAAGCCGCTGCGCCCGGCACTATCGCTGAGGTTGCGACCGCTGACGAAGCAACATTCTCGACCCTCGTCGCTGCCGTTACGGCTGCAGGCCTTGGTGAAACTCTGAGCAGCGAAGGTCCGTTCACTGTCTTTGCTCCGACCAATGACGCTTTCGCTAAGATCGACGAAGCGACGTTGACCGAACTGACCACCAACGACACCGAAACGCTCACCGCGATCCTGACCTACCACGTGGTTGAAGGTGCAGTGGACGCAGAGACGCTGATCGCCGCGATTGGTGAAGCGGGTGATGCTGGCTTCACGATCACTACTGTTGGCGGTGGTGAACTGACCGCGACCATCGTTGAAGGCGCTGTTGTGCTGACCGATGCGGCTGGCGGCACATCGACTGTGACCGCCACCGACGTCGAAGCGTCGAACGGCCTGATCCACGTGATCGACACGGTGCTGATGCCTGCCTAAGCGCTTAAAATAACCAATCCAAAGGGGCGGCTCCGTGATAGCGGGGCCGCCCCTTGTCGTGAGGAGGGGCCGCGAGCGGGAGCAGAAGCGTTTCCTACATGCCGGCGCTCTGTTAGTGACCACCGCATGAACTGCACTGCGCATCGTATTGGAGCCGTAATGGCATCGCCAGCTTTCCTTTTGGCCGTCGCCGCGTGTTCCTCCCAACCCGGAGAAATTACTCAGGATAGCGAGCCGTTTAGCGACATCGCCAAAGATACGAGCATCTCAGCGCTTGGGACCGAGCCATTCTGGAGCCTTGAGATTGCGCCCACCGCAGGCGGCTACGATGCCATCTATTCCACTCCGGACAATCTCGATGGAAGCACGGCATTGGTCACTCGTTTTGCTGGCAATAACGGCCTCAGTTTCTCCGGCGAGCTTGAAGGCCAAGCCCTGCTTCTCGCAATCACTCCGGGTGCATGCAGCGACGGAATGAGCGACCGGGAATTTCCCTACACTGCGACCCTGGCCTTAGGCGATACCACGCTAGCAGGTTGCGCCTATACCAGCGATGAGGGCTTTACCGGGGCTGAGGAGCCCTGATCTGCAGCGATTCCGCATTGGTTGGCTCTTGGCCCAGGAGCGCGCGTTAACAAACCGAAATCCGCAACTCCCCTTAGAGCTGCTCAGGAACACCATCTCGCCTGCGACGTTGGGACAGCAAATGGGCTGAGGTTTGGTTCGCGCGGCCATGCCTCCCCTCTTCGAAGCTGCACCACCAAGAAAGGCCGAAAGATTGCGCAAGGTTGGCGAGGAACTGGGTTACTCGATCCTGTTGCTGGATGATGAAACCATGATCCTAATGGGTCTGGAAGACGCTGCGCGTGCGGCAGGCTTGCGGCCTGTGACTGCTTTGAACTGCGAAGAAGCCTTGGCATTGATCGATCAGGGCGAGCAGATCGATCTGGCTGTGCTCGACTTCCGCTTGAGCGGTGGCCACACATGCGCACCCGTCGCAAGCGGATTGCGGCGTCGAGGAGTGCCGATCCTGATGCACACCGCCGACAGCGATCTTACAGAGGTTGGCTTGCCGGATGATAGCATCGCGAGAATTGCCAAGCCGTCGACTTCGACCAGCGTTATCGAAGCCGCTATCGCGCTGCTTGATAGTAACAACGACCCCTTGAAGCAGGCCGCCGAGTGACATTTGGTGGCTTGGCTAGCGCGACATCATCGCAGTCTAGAACAGGCCTGGAATTTCGTACTGAGCCGCCGACATCTCAGCGCCCCTTAAGGGAAGTCGCTGCGTTGCGCTTTGAGTGGTTCGCACATTGCTGCCGCTGATCGCGGTGCATGAACGGCCAGCTAGGAAGTCGAGCGCGGTCGCGATTGAGTCTTCCTGCGGGTCACCCAACGGGCGGAAGATGTCGTCGATTGCTCGGCATGTATTGGGCATGACGCCTGCCAGTCCGGTGAAGTAATCGCCTTCATTATCTGCATTGACTGTCTGGAAGGTGACAGCACGCACGCGAAGGTCGCATTGATCAAAATCGAAGGCAAACTGCCCGACGGGCTTGCCCGAGGTGTTCCTACCGATCAGCGCGACATCGGCATCGTTCAAATAAGGGAGCATCGAATTGATCACTAGCTCACTGGCGGATGCTGTATTGCCTGTGCCGATAAAAGCAATTTTCGTCGGCTGGAGAGCCTGAACCTCATTCTGGATCAGGCGGGTTTCGTTCTCCGAGGATTTGGAATCGCGCAAGATCGTGTTGCTCCAGACCTGCCCGGTGCGTCCGTCGTTCAATAGGTCTCCGAAAACATTGGCGAGGAATACGAGCCCCCCGCCATTGTAGCGAAAGTCGATGATCAGTTCGTCCACGCCATTGGCGTTGAACAGCTGAAAAGCGTCGCGCAGTTGATCGTCGGCGCTAGACGGAAAGAAAGTGCGGAAATTGAGATAGCCGACATTCTTGCCATTATCGTTGATGATCAGCGCGCCGTACCGGTCGGAAATCGGGTTGAGCGAAAACGTAGTCTTAGCGATGCTTGCCTCGATAACAGTGCCGCTCGTTTGGCGGAACCGGAGTACCCTTGTGACTCCATCATCATTTGGGCCGAGCGCGTTGATCACGGCCTGAGGGCCGCCACTCGCCATGAGACTGGAGACCAGTTGTAGATTTGCTGTGTCGGTGCCGATGGCCAGTAACTCAGTCCCGCGGTCCATTCCCGCGGGAAAAGCGGGTCCGTTCTCGAACGCTTCGAACAGAAAGACGCGGTCATTGGTGGTGTCATAAGCAAGGCGGATTCCAAAACCAGCGCTCGCGCCAGAATCAATCAGTGCATTCTCCTCCGCAATCGAGGTTGCAAAGGTAAAGCCCTGATCTCGCTGCTGCGCGCGGGCCGGCGCTACGCGCGCGTCGAGGAAGCTCTGCACCGTGGTGAAGCTGGCTGGGTTTACCGAGTTGTCGAGCAGGTTGGGAAACAGATACCACTCGTCGAGCACATCGTCAGCAAAGGCGATCTGGTTCGAGATGGCGCAGGGGCTTGGGGTCGGGGTTCCAGCGGTGCCACCACCGCCACCAGCAACCGGACCTCCGCCACCGCCTCCACCCCCGCCACAGGCAGCCAGTGAAAGGGCAAGAATTGCGGTCATAACGCTGCGGCCGGCAGAGGCAGGGCGACCGACGGATACATCTGCAGAATTCATGTTTGGGAGCGACTCCGAAATGTTTTGGCTTCTTGATAGGGCTTCAATTGAGCCATTTTGGCAGTGACGATCATGCACGGAGTGCGAAGTCTGGGCAAGAAAGAGTGACTTGTCCACCACTCTGATCGGACCTGTGGCACTGAAATTGTTCAATTTTTCGGGAGTTTTCCTCAGAAACTGGGGCAAATCGGGCGCCGATCCCTCGTTTTGGCCACTCGATGGGACTAGCTACGGAGGAATGGAAAGACAGAATCATGCCTGATCTGCCTGATTGGATCGCGCGAGCGCTACCTGAAACAGCGCGTCATCCCGGCTTGGCGATCGCCGAGTTGGGAGAGGCGAAGTTATTCGAGCGCGGTGGGTTCAAGCTCACTAGTCCGGCCTTTGAGCCAGGCGATGAACTCGACCCTTGCTTCACGGCCAAGGAAGAGGATGCGGTTGCCCCTCCGCTGGAATGGACCGCACCACCTCCGGGCTCGCAAGAGCTGATTGTGATCGTGGAAGATGCTTCCACTGATGCGGCTGAGCCTCAGACCCACTGGCTTGTCTGGGGTCTTGCTGGGCAACGCGGCAAATTGCTTGAAGGGGAAGTGCCGCCGCGTGCGGGTAAGAACGCGCATGGAAACTCGGAATGGCTGCTGCCCGATCCTCCGCTTGGGGAAAAGCGCGATTACGTTTTCCAGATCTTTGCGACCGATCTGCCGTTGACTTTGATGCCAGGCGCAAGCCGGGGGGATCTGATTGCGGCGATCAAGGGATTTGTGACTGGCTGCGCGGTGCTCCACGCTCCGTTCACAGGGATCGAAGCCGATGATGGCTTCATTGATGATGACGATTTTGAATAACTGCCATAAACCCAAGGGAGAATGACCATGGCAAACGCACTGCAAACACCGAAAAACCTCTCGAGCGAGCTCGAAGCGATCGTCGGCAAAGGCCCGATGCCTCGCACCGAAGTGACCAAGAAGGTTTGGGACTACATCAAGTCGAACGGTCTGCAGAAAGAAGGCGACAAGCGCACGATCGTGCCAGACGCCAAGCTTGGCGCTGTGATCGGCAACGCCGAAATCAACATGATGAAGATGACCGGCAAGATCTCGGCTCACATCAAGTAAGCAGCTTTTTACAGCTTTTGAGATTTGCGGCTCGGCCGGCGGCAATCAGTCCTTTTGGGGATTGATGCTGTCAGCCGGGCCGATCTCTTTTCAGCGGTAAGCTCGCTTACCCAAAGGCACTTCGCTGACCCAAAGCGCCAGCCAGATGATAATCGGCTGCGCGATCATGCGCGGGATGTGATAGGCCAGGCCAAGTCCACCGTCGGCGCTTTCCAGATCCATGATGAGATGATTGATGTTGGCTGGCCAAACGCACAGCGCATAGAGTGCCAGTCCGATCCCGGCTGCCTGGCGCAATTTGCGATGGAAAGGCTGAATTAGTCCGAGTGCGCCGGCAATCTCGGCAATGCCTGTCCAAAACACCACAGCTTCCTTGAACGGAACGCCCTGAGGCACGATCGAGAGGAACGGTCCGGGGGCGACCAAGTGTCTATAGCCCGCATAGGCATAGAAAACTGACAGAATTACACGCAGAGCAGGTTTGATCACGCGCTCGTGCCTAGTCCCGGCGCCCAGTCTGGCGGCGCGAGCTCGAACCCTGCAAACTCAAACCCTGGCACCACCACGCAAGAGACCAGACAATAGCCCAGCCCAGATCGCTCAGACTGCGAGGGTCGCGCCGCTTGCCATGCGCCTGCTGGGACCAAACCCTGAAGCGACTGGTCATCCTCTGGCTTGGCGCCCAAGGTGATCTTACGAATGGGGCCAGAATCGCTCTCAGCTATTGAAAGTTCGAGCGGGTCGCCCGCTTGCCAGACCCACAGCTCATCGGCATCGACGCGGTGCCAATGCGAGCTTTCTTCGGTCTTTAAGAGAAACAGGATCGAGGTTCCCGCCGAGCGCTCGCCCAGCGCAGATTGCGCCCGCCACGTCTCCCGATACCAGCCCCCTTCGGGATGCGGTTCAAGACCCCAATGCTCTATCAGATGGGTCGCAGATTGGGTCATGAAAGGCCGCGCTGTTTCGCGGATCAGGCGTAGAGCGCGGGTACAATCCAAACAAGGCTCATGAAGACCACGGCCAGTCCCAATCCGATGCCCAGCACATAGCGCATGTGACCGGTTGTGTGCGCGCCGCGCGCGTCGTCATCTTCGATATGGATTGCGCCGTTCTCGTCTTGCGTAGCCATCTTACCCACTCCTCTTTTCGCTTGGTTCTCCCTAATCCAACGGCGAGAGGGCAGTGAAGTTCCGGATTAGTCGCGCAACAGCTCGTTAATGCCGGTTTTGGAGCGAGTTTGTGCGTCCACCGTTTTGACGATCACCGCGCAGTAGAGCGAGGGGCCGGGAGTTCCGTCGGGCAGTGGCTTGCCGGGCAGCGAACCAGGAACCACGACCGCGTAGGGCGGGACTTCGCCGCGGTGAACCTCGCCAGTTGCGCGATCGATGATCTTGGTCGAGGCACCCAGGTAAACGCCCATGGACAGGACAGCGCCTTCGCCAACGCGCACGCCTTCGGCGACCTCGGCTCGGGCGCCGATAAACGCGCCGTCGCCTATGATCACAGGCTCAGCCTGCAAGGGTTCGAGCACGCCGCCAATTCCCGCGCCGCCAGACAAGTGCACGTTCCTGCCGATTTGCGCGCAGGAACCGACGGTCGCCCATGTGTCGACCATCGTGCCTTCGCTGACATAAGCTCCGATGTTCACAAAGCTTGGCATCAAGACCGCGCCCTTGCCAATGAAGCTGCCTCGGCGGACGACCGATCCCGGAACAGCGCGGAACCCCGCCTCGCGGAAGCGATTGTCGCCCCAGCCTGCGAATTTAAGCGGAACCTTGTCGAAGGCCGCTTCGCCTGCGCAGCCACCTTCCATGATGCGATTGTCCTGCAGGCGGAACGATAAGAGCACGGCTTTCTTGAGCCATTGATTGACCTGCCAATCGCCGCTTTCAGTCGGCTCAGCGACGCGAGCTTCTCCGCTGTCAAGCATTGCGATCGCCTCGCTAACGGCGTGACGCACGTCGCTGCCCGGAGTGATGCTGTCGCGGTTCTCCCACGCTTCTTCGATCTGGGTGATGAGATTGTCAGTCATAAGTACTCCGCCTGTGGCCCAATGATGGAACGGAAGAGGAAAGGGCCGCGAATGGATGTTTGGTGCTGCTAGCGATGGAAATGATCCGCGGCAAGTTTGGCCTGAGCAAGGTGGATCAAGGCGAGTGAGATTGCAGCGGGATCGATTAGGTAGGCTACCTAAGTGAAATTGCTCAGATACTTGTCGATTGGCTCGCTCTCTGCCTATGGTGAAATTGTCTAGGGGGATTCGGATAAGGAAAACGTATGCCCCATGCTCCCGCAAGCACATCCACTGAGGTTTGCCCAGTGACCATTCGGCAGGTCGATCCCGAGAGCGCAGCTCTTGGTTCGCTCGACTGGAAAGGCGTCGCAGCTGCTATTGCTTGTCTTGCGCTTGCCGCCTGTGGGGGTGGTGGGGGCGGGGTGCAACCGATCTCGACTCAGCCGCCACCTCTGCCGCCGCCTCCACCTCCGCCACCACCGCCGCCGCCTCCTCCGCCACCGCCGCCCAATTTCAATACGGCAGAGTTTCGTCGATCTGATGGACCGGCCTTCCATGGTGCTGACGAGGCGTGGCGGGCTGGAGCGACCGGTGCAGGTGAGACGATTGCAATCATCGACACCGGGATCGACAGCGATAGTCCCGAGTTTGCGGGCAGGGTTGCCGCCGGGTCGCAGGATGTAGCTGGTTCACGCGGGGTGGATCCTGAGGATGACCACGGCACCAATGTGGCGCTGGTCGCTGCTGGGGGACGCAATGATTCGGGGGTGTTGGGGGTTGCATTCGACGCCAATGTCCTCGCCCTGCGGGGCGATATGCCTGGCTCATGCGGGACAGACACTCCGCAGGATCCGACGCTCGGTTGTCTCTTCAACGATTCGGTTATCGCCCAGGGGATCGACGTGGCAATCGCCAACAATGCGACTGTCATCAATCTCAGCCTAGGCGGGGGAGGGGCCACAGCCCAATTGCGCAACGCCGTCGCACGTGCTGCAGATGCCGGGATTGTGATCGTTATCGCAGCCGGCAATGGCGGCGAAGGCGATGATCCGGATGTCGATCCCAATCAACCTGACCCCTTTGCTGCATCTCTGCGTCAGGCTGGAGGGGCAAATGTCATCATTGTCGGCTCGGTTGATGAGGACAGCAATTTTTCCAGCTTCAGCAACCGCGCAGGGGATTTCGCCAACGCCTTTATCACCGCGCGTGGAGAACGGATTTGCTGCGTCTATGAGGACGGGGATCTGTTTGTTGAGGAGATCGATGGATCGCAGTTTGTAACACTGTTCTCAGGCACCAGCTTCGCCGCTCCGCAAGTCGCCGGGGCTGTCGCCTTGCTGGCGCAGGCATTTCCAAATCTCACCGGCGAAGAGATTGTTGAGATCCTTCTGACAAGCGCGCGCGATGCAGGCGATTCCGGAGCAGATGCGGTGTTTGGAACTGGTATTCTGGACATCGCGCAGGCCTTTCAACCGCAAGGCACCACTAGCCTGGCTGGAACCACGACAAGCCTGGGCCTAGCGGAAGACTTTGCAGTGGGTTCGGCTGCGATGGGGGATGCGTTTTCGTCCGCCTCGCTGACGACGATTGTCACCGATCGCTTCGATCGAGCCTATGGCGTTGACCTCGCCGCGCGCACTCGCAGCGCGCCGCAAGTGCAACGGTTGCGTGGCGCAGTGGAGCAGCGCGGTATTTCCAATGCCGCGTCGAGCTCGAACCTCTCGCTCGCCGTGACTGTTGCAGAGCAAGACCGCGGAGGTGGCCTTGGTTGGTCACAGGCTCTGCGCCTTACCCCGGATGACGCGCGCGCAGCCCAGGTGCTCGCTGCGCGGGTTGCGGCCCATATCGCCCCGGACACGCAGCTTGGCTTCGCCTATGCGCAATCGGCTGATGGGCTGGTCGCGCAGATGCAAGGGGCAGATAGAGCGGCCTTTATGGTGGCACCAGAGGCTGGCCGCGATGCAGGTTTCCTCCAATCGAGTGAATTGGCCTTTGCAGTGCGCCACGAGATCGCCGGCTGGGGCCTGACTGCATCGGGTGATCGCGGGCGAGCATGGTCGGGGCAATTTGAAGATGCTGCCGAAGTGCTCCCCGGCCTGCGCGAAAGGCGACCGACATCGCGTTTTGGTCTTGCCGCAGATCGTCAGTGGAGCGGTTTGGACACAAGCATCTCCGTGACCTGGTTGTCTGAGCAAGACACGCTGCTTGGGGCATTCTTTAACCCCAGCCTCGGCGTGGATGGGGCTGAGACATTGTTCCTCGATGGTCGAGTTTCGCACCGTTTCGATGACGCTTGGCGTATTGGCGCGGCCTACAGGGCGGGCATAACCCAGCCGCGCGGGACGGCTTTGGTTGCCGATGGGTCGCAACTCTTGACGCAGAGCTGGTCGTTCGATGTCAGTCGCTATGGCGTATTTCAACGCGGCGATTCGGTCGGTTTCCGGTTCAGCCAGCCACTTCGAGTGAGCGGCGGCACGCTCAATTTCGATCTCCCGACAGGCTTTGACTACGCAACAGAAACGGCAATTGTGTCCCGCCAATCGCTCTCACTTACTCCTGATGGCCGCGAGCTGATGGGTGAGCTCAATTGGCGCGGAGGACTGGGATCAGCGCAGATCTCAACCAGCCTCTATTATCGCCGCGAGCCGGGCCATTTCGCCGCTGCATCCGACGATGTCGGAGCATTGGCCAGCGTGGGGATGCGGTTCTAGCGGCGGAAGCGGAGAGGCCTATTCGGGCATCTCTGCTGCAAGCGCGAATTGATAGGCGCGGTCCACCAGTGGTGCGACGCGTTCGCTCATCTGCTTGGCATGGGCGGAGGATGCAGTTCCGTCGATCACGCGTTTCTTGATGCCTTGGATAATGCCTGCGAGCCTGAAAAGGTTGTAGGCAAAATACCAATCCATGGGCGGCACCGGAAAGCCTGTGCGCGCAACATAGCGGTTCACCGCCTCTTCAACTGATGGAATGCCCAGCGCTTCAAGATCAAGCCCCATTAATCCCGCCCGTCCATCTGCAGGCTGGAACCAGTTGAGCATCAGATAGCTGAAATCCGCAATCGGATCGCCAAGCGTCGAAAGCTCCCAATCGAGCACGGCAATGATGCGATTCTCAGTCTTGTGATAGATCACATTGTCGAGCCGATAATCGCCATGCACGACCGAGCTTTCATGCTGCGGTGGGATGGTCTGCGGAAGCCATTCGATCAACCGCTCCATCTGCGGCATATGCTCGGTCTCTGACAATTTGTACTGCTTCGACCACCGCGCGATCTGGCGCGCGCAATAATCGGTGGGCTTTCCGTAATCACCAAGGCCGATATCATCCGGCTTGTTGAGGTGCAGATCAGCCATCGTGTCAATCAGTGCATGGTAAATCTCACGCCGCTGATCGGGCTCCATTCCGGGCAGAGAGCCATTCCACAGACTACGGCCAGCAGCCATGCTCATTACAAAGAACTTGGAGCCGAGGATTTCAGGATCCTCGCACAGGCCATAGGTCTTTGGCACAGGAAAGCCGGTGGGGTGAAGCCCTGTCATAGCCGCATATTCGCGGTCGACCGCATGCGCGCTTGGCAGTAGCTTCCCAAATGGCTGACGCCTCAGGACGTAGTTCGTCTCAGGCGTTTCGATCTTGTAAGTGGGGTTGGATTGCCCGCCTTTGAATTTGGTGTAGCTGATTGGGCCTTCAAAGCCTTCGACATTGGCTTCAAACCACGCGGTCAAAGCGTCGAGGTCGAGCTTGTCGCGTTCCTCCACCTCGACCGTGCCAACCATTTCCTTGTCGAAATCAATGTCTGGCGCGCTGCTGTCACCGTCTGACATCACCTGTCCCCGTCCGATCAAATCCAAAATAGGCTGAGCCGGTATGCGTCCAAATGCGCTCCCGGCTCAGCAAAAAGCCTTTAGCGCGCCACGCCCATATCACCGGAGCTGAACGAGCCGCTATCATTGGCAGGGCTCGCGCTGTCGCGCAGAGCGTTGGCGGTTGGGCCTTGCTCGGGCAGATGCTTGCCGAACTCCATGCGCGCGATTGAACGGGCGTGGACTTCGTCAGGGCCATCGGCAAGGCGCAGGGTGCGCTGATGGGCGTAGGCATTGGCGAGACCATAATCGTCGGAGACGCCGCCACCGCCATGGGCCTGGATTGCATCGTCGATGATACGCAGAGCCATATTCGGCGCCTGTACCTTGATCATCGCGATTTCCTGCTTGGCGGATTTGTTGCCGACCTTGTCCATCATGTCGGCAGCTTTGAGGCACAAGAGCCGCGTCATGTCGATGTCGATGCGCGCCCGTGCCACGCGCTCTTCCCAGACCGAGTGCTTGTAGATCGGCTTGCCGAAAGCCTCGCGCTCTTGCAGGCGCTTGCACATTTTGGAGAGCGCCTCTTCGGCGACGCCGATGGTTCGCATGCAGTGATGGATGCGGCCTGGACCAAGGCGTCCTTGTGCAATCTCAAACCCACGACCTTCGCCTAGAAGCATATTGGTGACGGGGACGCGCACATCCTTCATCTCGACTTCCATATGGCCATGCGGAGCATCGTCATAGCCGAACACAGGCAAGTGGCGAATAACGTTCACACCCGGCGTGTCGATCGGCATCAGAACCATAGATTGCTGCGCGTGGCGCTTGGCCTCGAAGTCGGTCTTGCCCATCACAATCGCGACCTTGCAGCGCGGATCGCCGAGTCCAGAGGACCACCATTTGCGGCCATTGATCACATAGTGATCGCCATCGCGCTCGATCCGGGTTTCGATATTGGTCGCATCGGACGAAGCGGTGTAGGGCTCCGTCATCAGGAAGGCGGAGCGGATCTCGCCATTCATGATGGGACGAAGCCACTCTTCCTTTTGCTCAAGCGTACCGTAACGGTGGAAGACTTCCATGTTGCCGGTGTCGGGCGCGGAGCAGTTGAACACCTCAGAGGCCCAACCAATGCGGCCCATTTCCTCTGCGCACAAAGCGTATTCGAGATTGGTCAGGCCGGGGCCTTCGAATTCGAAAGTATCGTCGACATGGTGGTGGCTGTCATTGCGCGGCGGCATGAACAGGTTCCAGATGCCTTCGGCCTTGGCGATGGCCTTTTTGTCTTCGATGATCTGGATGACTTTCCAGCGGTCTCCTTCGGCATCTTGAGCCTTGTAGGTCGCCATTTCGGGGCGGACGTGCTTTTCGATAAAGTCGCGCACGCGGCCGGCCCAATAGGCCTGACGTTCTGTCGGTTCAAAATCCATCGGAGTTCCTCTCGTCTCTTAATCAGTTCGAATCTGGGTTAGCCGGACCGTGGCACGGCGCATGCGCAAGGCCAAGCTCTCATTTGTCAAACAGGCTTGGCAATACAACTTTCGTCGGGCGCTAAATGACAGAATGCGCATCGGGGTCTGCGGTGGCTGCCTCGTCAAGCGGGTCGGCATGGTCGGAGCCCTTCTTGCGATGGGCAAGTCGTTCGAGCCGCGCCTCGTGCTGTTCCCGGCTGATCGGGAAATTGCCGAGGAAGAGCGCCGATAGGATAGCAAGCACAACCGTCAATCCGCCATAGGTAAGAATGATGTCATTGAGCACACCTTGCGGCACCGCACCCACCTGCGCGTCAGTAGAAAGCTGTGAAAATGCGATAATCTGTCCGGTGAGAAAGATCCCGCCGCCAGTCGCGCATTTCTGTACCATCCAATTGCCCGAATAGAACGCTGCTTCGGCTCGACGGTGCTTCTTCTCTTCGAAATCCTCGATCACCTCAGCGATCATCGATGTGGCTGACACCATCATGATGATCCCAAAGGTATTACCGAACAGCAGGAAACAGAAATAGGTGTAGGTTGAGAGAGTCGTGCCCGGCTCTGGCCAAAGCCCCAGTAGCATGAGGGCATAAGGTGTAAGGCCGATAGTCATGCTGCCTATTGCAGCAATCCCGGCGCTTTTGGGTTTGCCGAATCGATTATGCATGGGGCCAACAGTCAAGAACATGAGGAGCACCGAAAGGCCAAGAATGAGCGCGTAGAGCAGTTCCTCGAATTCATCGAGCTGCCAGACAAACAGATTGACGTAATTGGTCAGAGAAAACGTCATGCCCTGATTGAGATAGGCCGCTAGTGCTCCGCCAGCGAAAATCAGAAACGGGACCTGACTAAAAGCGTCAAAAATCTCTTGAAATACTCCCTTGACCGTAAAGGGAGGTGGCTTTGTCTCGGGCAATTTGGCGACCAGATAATGCTGACCGGCTGCTGATCCAATCACGCTCAATGCCATCAGGCACGCGCCGAATATTCCGAAAGGCAGATATCCATCTGGCTCCAACCGGCCTTCCTCGCCGGGCAGGAAAATGGTTACCGCCAGTACCATCATGAAAAGGCCGCCAAGCCAGCCTGACAGAAAGCGGAACCGGAACAAGGTGGTGCGTTCGACATAATCATTGGTAAGCTCGGGCACCAGGCTGACCGAAGGCACTTCGCAAGCCGAAAGCAGCAACCGCACTGTCACGGCGATTCCGAAAAGTCCCCAAAATGAAGGCGCTTCTCCGCCTGTTGGCGACCATAGCAAGATCCAGGCAAAGGCAAGCGGGATCGGCGCAAGATAGAGCCACGGCAAGCGCCGCCCCCAACGTGTGTAGGTGCGGTCGCACAAATTGCCTATCACCGGATCGATCACCGCATCGACCAGCAAAGCAAGAAGCAGTGCCAGGCTAACCAGTGCCGCATCCATCCCTAGGACCTGATTGTAGTAGATCAGCAGGAAAAAGCTGAAGCCGATGTCCTTCACACCGAACGCGACCGCGCCGAAGCCGTGGATCAGTTTAAGCCGGAGTGGCAGTTTGCCTTGCACGAAACCTACCACGCGCATTGCTCCCAAGCGCGCCTGAGCGGCTGCAAATCATCGAATCCGGTCATTTTTGGGTCTCTCTCACTTGACGCAAAGGTAACCGAGCCGTGCGTCGCGTCAATGAAATCTCGTTGACGCTACGGCATGCGGATACTGGGCGCTTAAGCTGCGATGATGCTTGCGGGGGTGCTGCGAATCCCGCTAACGTAAGCGTCAAGTGAGAGATCAAATGAGAGAGGAAACGGCGTAATGTCCGATCTTGAAAGCTTCCGGAGCGAAACCAAAGCATGGCTGGAGGCAAATTGCCCGCCCGAAATGCGCGCGCCTGTGCGCGATGATGACGATGTCTATTGGGGCGGTCGCAACGCCACCTTCAAGAATGACGCGCAAAAGGCGTGGTTCGAAGTCTGCCGCGACAAAGGGTACACCGTTCCCAGCTGGCCCAAGGAGTATGGCGGCGCTGGTCTGACTGCCCCTGAGGCCAAGATCCTGCGTCAAGAGATGTCGCGCATCGGCGCTCGCCCGCCGCTCAGCTCATTTGGTATCTGGATGCTTGGCCCAGCGCTCCTGCAGTTCGGCACTGAGGGCCAGAAGCAGCGCTTCCTCAATGAGATTGCGCGCGGCGAAATTCGGTGGTGTCAGGGTTACTCCGAGCCGGGTTCAGGCTCTGACCTCGTCTCGATGCAAACCTTTGGCGAGGACAAGGGCGACCACTGGATCGTCAACGGCCAGAAGATCTGGACTTCATATGCCGACCAGGCCGACTGGATTTTCTGCCTCGTTCGCACCGACAAGGAAAACAAGTATCAAGGTATCACCTTCATGCTGTTCGACATGGCGGGCGAGGGCGTTTCGACCAAGCCGATCAAATTGATCAGCGGCAACTCACCGTTCTGTGAAACCTTCATGGACAATGTCCATGTGCCCAAGTCCTATGGCGAGGATTGCCCCGGCTATGTTGGCCAAATCAATCGCGGCTGGGACGTTGCCAAATACTTGCTTGGCCATGAGCGTGAGATGATCTCCGGCATGGGCGGCGGTGAACGCACCGCGGCGATCGGCGCAGCGATGAAGCGTCATGCTGGCAAAACCGGCGATGATATTGATCCCGTCCTGCGCGGCGAGCTCGCTTTGTTCGACGTCGATGCTTTGGCCTTCACCGCGATGGCAGAGAAGTTCATGGACGAGATGAAGGCCGGCAAAGGTCATCCGGCTCAGCCCAACATGATGAAATATGTTGGGACCGAACTTAACAAACGCCGTCACGAGCTGATGATGAGCGCTGGTGGTTCTCGCAGTCTCGAATGGGAAAGCGATCAGACGAGCGGTGGCAAACCGTCTCGTAACTGGCTGCGGACCAAGGCAAACTCGATCGAAGGCGGCACTTCGGAAGTCATGCTCAACGTGATTTCGAAGCGTATTCTCGATCTGCCGGGCGCCTAAGCGCGCTAATCATCAAATAATAAGCCGCGCGCGCCGGATCGAGCGCGGCCGAGAGATATTCCGAGAGAGGGACGGGCAATCATGCCGCTTTACCACAATGAAGATCAGGCAATGCTGGCCGACAGTGCGACCAGCTTTATGGCCGATGAAGGCAATATCGCCAAGCAGCTTCGCCACTGGCGCGACCGCGATTGCAAGGACGGTTTTGGCCACGGTCTGTGGAAGCAAATGGCCGAAATGGGCTTCACTGGCATGCTTGTAAGCGAAGATGACGGTGGGCTCGGTATGGGTCATGTCGAGGCGGGCATTGTGCTCGAGGAAATCGGCCGCAATCTGACGCCTTCGCCATTCCTGACTTCCTCGGTGCTTGCGGCAACCGCGCTCGGGCACGGGTCGGATGATCTGAAGGGACGCTATCTGCCGGGCCTGATCGAAGGCGAGAGCGTGTTCGCCGTGGCGATTGATGAAACCGCCAAGCACCGCCCCGACCGAATCACGACGCGCGCAGAGAAATCGGGCAATGGCTTCAAGCTTTCGGGCGCGAAGAGCTTTGTTATCCAAGGGGCAAGCGCCGATATGCTTGTCGTCGCTGCGCGCACCAGCGGCGCCGATGACGATGACGAGGGCATCACGCTCTTCGCGGTTCCGAAGGACGCAGCTGGTATGAGCCACGAGGCCGTGCGGTTGGTCGACAGTGCGATGGCAACACACACCAAGTTTGACGGAGTTGAGCTTGATGGCGATGCGGTTATCGGTGAAGTCGATGGCGGACGCGAGATCTTGAACGCGATGCTTGCGGCAGGCCGGATCGGAGCCGCTGCCGAAGGTGTCGGTGTGGCACGCGGCGCGATGGATATGACCATCGACTATCTCAAGCAACGTAAGCAATTCGGCAAAGTAATTGGCGAATTTCAAGCACTCCAGCACCGCGCCAGCCACCTCTATTCGGAGGTCGAGATTGCGCGCGCTGCGACGATCAAGGCGCAGCAATTGCTCGATGGCGGATCAGAACGCGCTGATCTGATGATCTCGGTCGCCAAGGCCAAGGTTGCAAAGGCAGCGGGCCTTGCAGTCAAGGAAGGGGTGCAGATGCATGGCGGCATTGGCATGACCGACGAATACGATATCGGCCTCTACATGAAGCGCGACCGGGCGCTGCAAGAGTTCCTGGGCGATGCATATTTCCACGCTGGGCGTGTCGCCGAATTGAGCGGATACTAAGGAAATCACCATGATGAATATCCAAGAACTCTTCAGCCTTGAGGGCCGGATCGCACTGGTCACTGGCGGTTCGCGCGGGATCGGCAAGATGTTCGTCGAAGGCCTGCTCGCGGCAGGGTGTTCGAAGGTCTACATCTCTGCCCGCAAGGTCGAGCAAATGCAGGAAACCGTCGACGAGTTTGGCGCGGATAAGGTCATCGCCGTCCCTGCCGACCTCAGCCAAATGGACGGGATCGAAACGCTCGCCAATGCTGTGAAGGAGAATGAGAGCAAGCTCGATATTCTGATCAACAATGCTGGGGCTGCCTGGGGCCAAGACTATCTCGAGTTTACCGAGGCGGGCTGGCACCGGACGATGGACTTGAACGTCAAGACGCCGTTTTTCCTCACGCAAAAGCTGCACGATCTGCTGGCCGAGGCGGGCAAGGGCGCATCTCCGGCGAAGGTCATCCACGTTTCCTCGATTGATGGTCTGCGGATCAATCCATGGGAGACCTATCCCTATCAGGCTTCCAAAGCTGCCGTGATCCAGCTTACCAAGCGGATGGCTGCGCGCCTGATCAAGGACAATATCATCTGCACCTCGATCGCGCCTGGTGCTTTTGCGAGTGAGATGAACAAGGCTGCGAAGAACGCGCCCGATGCCTCTGCTGCGCTGATCCCGTCAGGCCGGATTGGCGAGCCAGAGGACATGGCAGCGGCTGCGATTTATCTCTGCAGCCGCGCGGGCGACTATGTGGTTGGCACAACGATCCCGGTTGATGGCGGCATCGTCAATGCAGCGCTGCCAGGTATGTTCAACGACCCGGCTGGCTGAGCAATAGAAAGGCGCGACAATGAACTACGATCACGCCTTCCTTTATCCTCCAATTGAACCATCTGAGAGCGGCCATCTCGAGATTGAGCCGGGCACGACCATCTATTGGGAGACCTGTGGCAATCCCAAAGGTCGGCCTGTGGTCTATCTGCATGGCGGGCCGGGCGCGGGGACCAATCCGGTCGATCGGCGCTATTTCGATCCGGATGTGTTTCGGATCGTACTGCTCCACCAGAGAGGCGCAGGTTTGTCGCGACCTTTGGCAGAAACCAAAGGCAACACCACTCAGGCCAACATCGCCGACCTCGAAGCCCTGCGCGAGCATCTCGGAATCGAGCGATGGTTTGTGACCGGGGGCAGCTGGGGCTCGATCCTTGGTCTTGCCTATGGCGAAACGCATCCTGATCGTTGTCTCGGCTTTGCGTTTCGCGGAGTAATCCTCGCGCGGCAGAAAGACATTGATTGGTGGTGGGAAGGCACGCGGATGCTCTTTCCCGATCACTTTGATGCCATGTGCGCGTGCTTGCCGGAGGCAGAACGTGATAACCCCCTACATGGGCTCTATGCCCGGCTGATGGACGATGATCCGGTGGTGCATGGCCCGGTGTCTGAAGCCCTTGCTCGGTTCTCCTTTGCAACTGTTGCCATGCATCCGATTCATGTCCCAACGTCCAAATTCAAGGACCCAGCCTTTGCGTTGCCATTGGCGCGCTTCTTCACCCATTATTGCGAGAATGGCTTCTTCCTACGCGACGCGCCGATCTTGGATAACGTGCACAAGATCAACCACCTTCCCTGCCATCTCGCGGCGGGGCGCTATGATGTGACAACGCCGGTGGAATCGGCTTGGCTACTGCACAGGGCCTGGCCTGGCTCGACGCTCAAAATCGCGCAAAGAGGCGCGCATGCGCTTGTGAATGCGGGGCTGGCTCGCGCGTTTCTGGAAGGGATCGAGAAGCTGAAGCACGTCTAGCCGATCAGCTTCTGCCATCAGCTCTCCAGCAGCTTGTCGAGCTCGTCACGATCGAGCGACAAAGTAACGCCGAGTTTGCCAGAGCCCTTGCCCTCTGCATCGCGCAAGACGGTGCGTTTGTAGAGCTTGATCTCAACCTTCTCGATCACGCGATAACCAGCGCATGCTTTGGCAATCCGCGTCATCAGATATTCTTGGGTCGCGTAGTGACCATCGCGCGCCAGCCGGTCGATTTCCATCATCAGCGGATCATAGTCAAAAACATACGACATCCGATCGCGCGGTACGAGAACCAGCGAGGGATCGATCGTAAGCGTCAGATCGAGCAGATGCGCGTCGGGTTTTACGTCATTGGGTCCATAAGTGCCCAGGTCGAGCGCGAGCTCGAGCGCTTCGAGAACGATGGTGCTGTGCATGTGTCAGTCTCTGGGCATTTGCGAGGGATTAAGAGCCCATCAATTCGCGCACGAAGGGGATCATGCCGGTTTGGCGCTTCCTCATCATGCGCTCTGCATGGAGGATTTCGCGGACCTTCTGGAAGCATTCTTCAATATCGTCGTTAATGACGACGTATTTGTATTCTGCCCAATGGCTGATTTCCGCCTTGGCTCGTTCCATCCGTGCATCGATCACATCATCTGAGTCCTGCGCGCGGCTTTCCAATCGGCGGCGAAGCTCTTCGAGGCTGGGTGGCAGGACGAAGACGGTGACAACGTCTTGATCGTCCTTCTGCTTCAATTGCTGGGTGCCTTGCCAGTCAATGTCAAACATATAGTCGCGCCCGTCTTTGAGACCTTCGCGGATTGCGCCTTTGGGCGTTCCATAGCGATGGTCAAAGACATGCGCCCATTCGTAGAAATCGTCTTCCTCGACCATCCGATCGAACTCTTCATTGGAGACGAAGTGATAGTGCTTGCCATCCACTTCGCCGGGCCGCGCGGGGCGAGTGGTGGCAGAGACTGACAGCTCAATCTCCTCATCGGCTTCGAGCAGCATGCGCGACAAAGTCGTCTTACCCGCGCCTGATGGGGAAGAGAGGATGAACAACAGCCCCCGCCGGTGGAGCTTATCGGCTTCGGAGCCAACGTCAGTTGTGATTGGATCACCCATAGACAGCCGTTGCCGCATGTTCGGGGGCGAAATCAAGAGATATTGGCTTCTTTAGCTGTCCTTTGAGGACTCAGAGGTGGCCTCGCGTGCCTTGCGCAATTCCCGTGCCCTGCCGCGATCGTAGAGGGTTTTGGCGGCTAGCCCGCCAGCAACAGTCAACAGGCCGCCAACCGAACGCGTTGCCAACCTGCTAGCGGCATAAAGCCCGAGTGTCGTGAGTATCGCTCTGCCATCGAGCTCGTGGCGCTCTTCCTTACCTACACCCGGATCCGCCTTACCAGCGCGTTTCTCGATTCTTCTTTGCAGCAAATCCCAGGCGCTGCTCGCAACGATGCCGGCCAACAGCCAGCTGGTCGCCGAACTGTGCGAAGCGGGCTCACCGCGACCGGGTTCAGCCGAGCTTCCGCCGATCTCTTGGCCGTCCTTCGCGTTGTCCTGTTTCATCGTCGATGAAGCCTATGCAGCGGGCCTATTTCTTCCGCCCAAAATCGACCGTGACGACATTTGAGCCATCATCGTCATCGCTTGGGGTGTCTTGGCCGTCCGATGCTTCATCAGCAGCCTGGCTCTCGCCGTCATTTTCCGCAAGTTCGTGCTCTTCGGGAGCCATTTCAGCGACTGAGGCCTGGAATTGCAGGCCAAAATCGACCGCTGGATCGACAAAGGCGGTGATCGCAGCGAAGGGAATGTTCAGCTTTGCCGGGATCTGATTGAAGGAAAGTCCCACGGTGAAGCCGTCATCGCGCACCTCAAGGTCCCAGAACTTGTTCTGAAGCACGATCGTCATTTCATCGGGAAAGCGTTCGCGCAAATGATCCGGGATATCGACGTCGCTCGCACCGGTTTTGAAGGTGATATAAAAGTGGTGATTTCCGGGAAGCTCGCTCCCGCCCCGCTCAATTTCACCAAGGACACGGCCGACCACTGCGCGCAGGGCTTCCTGCACGATCTCGTCGTATGGGATCAGGCTGTCGGGCGTTTCCTCGCTCATAAGCTCAAGTGGTGACTGTGCATTGAGCGCGGGTCAAGGCTTTCGTGGCTCGGTTTACCGATTGTTCGCAGCGAATTGTCTGTGTCTTTGGGCAACAGCGGTTCAGTCCGATCGTAGCCCTTGGCGCTTGCACCTCGCGGATGGGCGCTTATAGCGCGAGAGGTCATGACCATTTCGCCAAGAACAGGAAGCGTCCAGCGGGGCACCGCTGAGACAAAGATCGACATTTCCGTCAATCTCGACGGGACCGGCTCTTATGACGTGTCGACGGGCATCGGCTTTCTCGATCACATGGTTGAGCAATTTTCGAAGCATTCGTTGATCGATGTGACGATGAAAGTGGAGGGCGACCTTCACGTCGACCAGCACCACACGACCGAAGATTCGGCAATCGCGCTGGGTCAGGCTCTGTCGCAGGCGTTAGGCGATAAGGCCGGGATTGGCCGCTATGGCAGTGCGTATTCACCAATGGATGAAACGCTGAGCCGCGTGGCGCTCGATATTTCGGGAAGACCCTATTGCGTTTGGAAGGCTGCTTTCAGCCAAGAGAAGCTGGGAGAGTGGGACACTGAGCTTATCCGCCATTGGTTTGAGTCGGTTGCTCAAACTGCTGGTCTGACGCTGCATATCGAGCTGCTCTATGGTGAGAACAATCACCACATTTGCGAGAGCATCTATAAAGGTTTTGCCCGCGCGATGCGGATCGCGGTGGAGCGTGACCCTAGGAAAGGCGAGAGCGTTCCGAGCACGAAGGGGCAGCTTGGTGGGTGACGTGTTTTTGATTTGCGCACGCCCATCCGGGCGCGCGTCCTCGCTAGACGGCCTCCGCTCCGCTGCGGCCCCGCTGCGGGCGGGCGGTCGCCCTTGCGGTCGCTGTGCGACCGAGGAGTAGAGCCATTTCCGAGATCGTTGCTCTTGTAGATTACGGCGCGGGCAATCTCCATTCGGTTCATAATGCGCTTAAGGCGGTCGGGGCCAATGTCACGGTCACCGACGAAGCCAATGTTGTGCGCGCCGCCGATCGGATCGTCCTGCCCGGTGTGGGCGCGTTTAAGGCCTGTGCCGATGGGCTCAATGCTGTGCCTGGCATGGTCGATGCTCTCACTGAGCGAGTGCAATTGGGCGGAGCGCCCTTCCTTGGTATCTGCGTAGGGATGCAATTGCTCGCTGATCGCGGGCTCGAATATGGCTCGCATCCCGGCCTTGGTTGGATACCAGGCGAGGTCCGCCGGATCGAGCCGCATGATCCTGCAATCAAGATCCCGCATATGGGCTGGAACGATGTCGCCATCATGCCGCATGCGCGTGGTCATGAAGTGGTTGAAGAGGGCGAGGCCTATTTCCTCCACTCCTATCACTTCGTTGCTGAGGACCCGCACCATATTGCCGCTCTCACTGATCATGGCGAAGGCCTTGTCGCGGCCGTAACGCGCGGCAATATTGTCGGTGTGCAATATCACCCTGAGAAAAGCCAGGCCTATGGGCTGGCGACGCTCGCGCGCTTTCTGGAGTGGAAGCCATAATGTCTGGATGTGCCAAGCCACCCGCGGAGAGAAAAATATGATCGTATTTCCGGCCATTGACCTTAAAGGCGGCGAAGTCGTGCGGCTGGCCGAAGGCGATATGGATCGCGCAACGATCTATGGAGATGACCCAGCGGCTCAGGCGATGATCTTTGCAGAGGCTGGGGCGGAGCACCTCCATGTCGTAGATCTGGATGGTAGCTTTGCAGGCGAAGGGCGCAATGTTGAGGCTGTGAAGGCGATCATCGAGCGCTTCCCCGGCTATGTCCAACTGGGCGGAGGTATCCGCGATGCGGCGGCGGTCGAGGGCTGGTTCAACCTTGGCGTCGCGCGTGTCGTAATGGGCTCTGCGGCGCTCAAAGACCCAGAGTTCGTCAAGGAGATGGCGCGCGAATGGGAAGGCGGCATAGTCGTCGCGGTTGACGCGAAGGACGGAATGGTCGCGACCGAGGGTTGGGCTGAGGTCTCCGACGTACCCGTGGTCGACCTTGCGCGCCGATTTGAGGATGCAGGCGTTGCCTCGTTGCTGTTCACCGACATTGGCCGCGATGGATTGCTCAAAGGCGTGAACATCGATGCCACGGTGGAGCTGGCGCAAATGGTTGACATCCCGGTGATCGCGAGCGGCGGCGTCAAGGGGATTGCGGACATCCACGTTCTGTCAATCCAAGCGCATCTTGGCATCGAAGGCGTCATCACAGGCCGCGCGCTCTATGAGGGCAAGCTGGATTTGGCCGCGGCGATTGCGATGGGCGCGCGGGCCTGATGTATCGCTTCATCGGCTCTCTCTTTCTGACCCTGACCGCGCTTGGCGGTTACACAGTGTCGGGCGGGTACCTGAAGGTCGCGCTCATCAATGCTGTAATCTTCATGATCCTCGCGTTGGGGGTCGTTCGCCTGATCGAACCTAGGTTTGGGCGCGAGGGGTTGGTTTATGGAATGGGCGGGGCGTTCATGCTCAGCCTTCTTTGGCCTGTTGCTGCGATGCCGTGGCTTGTCGATGAAGAAGAGTGCGAGGGGGAAGAGTGTCCTTCGCAGGTCACCTTCTCAATTGCTCCCACTAGCGAGGCGCCTACCCAATGACGGTCCGCATCCGTGTCATACCCTGCCTCGACGTTGCCGAAGGGCGCGTCGTCAAAGGCGTCAACTTCGTCGATTTGAAAGACGCTGGCGATCCGGTCGAGCAAGCGCGCGCCTATGATGCGGCGGGCGCTGATGAGCTGTGTTTCCTCGACATCTCTGCCAGCCACGAAGGGCGCGGGACCTTGCTCGATATCGTCAAGCGGACGGCAGAGGTGTGCTTTATGCCGCTCACCGTCGGGGGCGGAGTGCGCTCGGTCGAGGATGCGCGCGCATTGCTGCTCGCCGGCGCGGACAAGGTTGCGATCAATTCCGCGGCTGTCGCTCGGCCCGAGCTGGTGAGCGAAATCGCCGCCAAATTCGGCAGCCAATGTGTCGTTGCGAGCGTCGATGCGCGGCGAGTGTCAGATGGCAAGTGGGAGATCTTCACCCATGGCGGGCGCAAACCCACGGGGATCGACGCGGTGGAATATGCAAAACACGTCGCCGAACTTGGCGCGGGCGAACTGCTTGTCACTTCAATGGATGGCGACGGGACTCAGGCGGGCTACGACCTCGAACTGACCCGCACCATCGCGGATGCAGTCAACGTTCCGGTTGTCGCAAGCGGCGGTGTGGGCACGCTCGATCACTTGGTTGAGGGTGTCACTGAAGGCGGAGCAAGCGCAGTCCTAGCCGCCTCGATCTTCCACTTTGGCACCCACTCCATCGCTGAAGCCCATGCAGCCTTACGTGCAGCAGGCTTGCCCGCGCGCGGTGATTGAGCGAGAAGCTGCGCTCATGAGCACTTTAGAACGCCTCGAAGCCACGATTGCCGAACGCCGTGCGGCGTCGCCGGACGCGAGCTATGTCGCCAAGTTGAACGCCAAAGGCCTGTCCAAGATCGCGCAAAAGCTGGGCGAGGAAGCGACCGAAACGGTGATTGCGGCGGTCTCTGGCAGCAATGAGGAACTGGTTGGCGAAAGCGCCGATCTGCTGTTCCACTTGCTCGTACTGCTCAATGCCAAGGGAGTGAGCCTTGACCACGTGCTCGCCGAATTGGAGCGGCGCGAAGGACTCTCCGGTCTCGAAGAAAAAGCATCCAGGAGCGAATAGTGCCAATCGATCCGACTTTGCCCTATGACGACCAGAATATCTTCGGCAAGATTCTGCGCGGGGAAATCCCATCGAACAAGGTCTATGAAGACGAATGGGCCTACGCGTTCGAGGACATCAATCCGCAGGCCGAAATCCACACTTTGGTGATCCCCAAGGGCAAGTATGTGAGCTGGGACGATTTTTCCGCCAATGCTCCGGCAGAGGAGATTGCGGGCTTTATTCGAGCAGTAGGCGAAGTTGCCCGAATGAAAGGCCTTGTCGAACCCGGCTATCGCCTCATGGCTAATATCGGCGCACATGGGGGGCAGGAAGTTCCGCATTTGCACGTCCACATCTTTGGCGGAGAGCCTCTGGGTCCGATGATCTGGAAGCGTTGACACCATTTCACCGGCGCTAGGACTCGTTCCACCGTTATTCAGGCACAATCGGCAAATGCGGCTGGAATGCCTGATTCCGCTGCGCTAATCGCTAAAAGCATGGTTAAGCCCAACCCTCCTGGTGGTGTAATCGACGGTACGCGGCATTTATATGCAGTGCGCGTTTATTACGAGGACACGGACCTATCCGGCATAACCTATCACGCCAACTACTTGCGCTGGTTTGAACGGGCGCGCTCTGATCTTCTAAGGCTGTTAAAGATCGACCAACGCGCCGAGATCGAAGCTGGGGCCCAAGGCGGAGGAGCGGGCGGCGCCTACGCGGTCTCCGAAATAAATCTGAAATACCTGCGGCCGGCTAAGCTCGACGATGATGTAGTGATCGAGACCACTTGCACAGAACTTGGCGCGGCGAGCTGCCGGATGCATCAGATTGCGCGCAGAGGCGATGAGGCTTTGTGCGAAGCGACTTTGCGCGTCGGCTTTATCTCGCTGGAAGGGCGGCCGAAACGTCAACCGCGCGAATGGCGGACAGCGTTTGAACAATTCATGTCAGGAAAGGACTAAGTGAGCGTGGCATTTGCAATCCTGAGCGCTGCCTCGGTGGACGCGGGTGAAGCGGGCGGTGCCCCTTCGCGGCTCGATCCGATTGAGCTGTTCTTGCAGGCGGATATCGTCGTCCAAGCGGTGATGATTGGTCTGATCCTCGCCAGTATCTGGACCTGGGCGATCATCGTCTCATTCAATTTGCGGATGGGCGGGCTGACCAAGAAATCGCGCGAATATGAAGCGGACTTCTGGACATCGAAGGACCGCGAATCTGCGCTGAGCAAGGCAAAGCGCAGCGAAGTGCCTTCGGCGCGGGTGGCCGGTGCGGGACTCGATGAATGGAAGCGCTCGACCAAGGCAACGCCGGTGGATCGCGATGGTACCCGTCAGCGGATCGGATCAGCGATGGAGGGACAGGTCGCCGCCGAGGCCGACGAGCTTGCTGGCAAGCTTACCTTCCTTGCAACGACTGGCTCGGTCGCGCCTTTCGTAGGGCTGTTCGGAACCGTGTGGGGCATCATGAACAGCTTCTTCCAGATCGGTGCCCAGCAATCCGCATCGCTTGCGGTCGTCGCGCCGGGCATTGCCGAGGCCTTGTTTGCCACCGCGATTGGCCTTTTTGCGGCAATCCCGGCGGTGATCGCTTACAACCGCTTCACTGCCAGCGTGAATGTTTATGAGGCCAGGCTCCAGCGCTTTGCTGACCGGGTGCATGCAGGTCTCAGCCGCGAATTGGACAGAGCATGAGCAGGGTGCTGGCTTGGTCGCGGAGCACGGCTGCGCAGCAGCCGCAAGGCCGACGGGCCGCCCGCAGCCCCGTGAGGGGCGAGGATATCGACCGCCGGATGGCGCGCGAAAAGAAAAACACATAATGGCGATGGGTCTTCACTCTTCCGGGGCCAAGCGCGGACGCAGAGGCCGACGCGCGGCAATGGCGGAGATCAACGTCACTCCGCTGGTCGACGTGATGCTGGTTTTGCTTATCATCTTCATGGTGACGGTCACTCTTCCAGCAGTGGGCGTCCCGATTGAGCTGCCGGAAAGCCGGGCCAATCCGGTCGAGGAAACGCCCACACAAATCACGATCAGCGTTGATGCGGCAGGGCAAATTTATATCGAGAATGAGGCTGTGCCTGTGGGCGGCCTGCCCGATGCGCTCGCCGGGTTGAGCAGCGATGCCGATGGCCAATTGCCGATGATCGTGCTGCGCGGTGATCGCGCGCTCGATTATGGCAGGGTGATGGCGGTGATGGGGGAGTTGAGCCGGGCAGGCTTCACTTCAATCTCGTTGGTCACCGATGGTTCAGTTAGTCCTCCATAGGCCGGTCAATGATGGAGGAGAGCACCTTTCGCCAAGAGGATAAAGTAGGCCTGCTGGTCGCGGTGGTCTTGCACGTCCTGCTTGCAGGCGTTCTCGCTTTGCAGATGCTTTTCGTACCCGAGCCCTTTAACCCGCCTGAGCGGGTGAATGTGAGCCTGGCGAGTGAAATCAGCCTTGAAGCGACTGCGCCAAGCCCGGCTGAGGAAAGCCGTGCTGCGATTGCTCCGACTTTGACGGAAACGCCCGAGGCGCCAGCTCCCGAAGAGATCGCAGAGCCTCGCCCCGAACAGCCAATTGCGCGCTCGCAGCCGCGCACCGAGCGCCGCCCTGCGCCCAGCACGTCCGCGCCAGAGCGGCCCCGCTCGCGCCCCGATCGTGAGGCTCAACCTGCTGTAAGCAGCACAAGTCAGGGCGGCGGCAGCCGGATCGGTGACAACTTCCTCGAAGGCAGCGGAGATTCGACGAGCACAGATGCGACCGAAGCGCCCGCCCCAACTTTTGGGCGTCGCGAGCGCGCCGCGCTCACCTCTGCGATCACGCGTCAGCTGCGTAGACATTGGAGTGCTCCAATCGGAGTGGACGCAGAACGGCTGGTCTCAACCGTCACTTGGCAGCTCAATTCGGATGGCAGCCTGAAGGGTCGCCCGCGCTGTCGCACTCAACCGGCCAGCATTACGCCGAGCAACCGGCCGCAAGCCGCGCTGCATTGCGAGCGCGCAATTCGCGCGGTTCAGCTTGCCGCCCCTTTCAACCTGCCCGAGCAATTCTATAGCCGTTGGGACGATCTCGAATGGCAATTCGACAGAAGGCTTTGACGCATATGAAGACCTCTTTTCTCACCGCCCTTTTCGTTGGCCTGTCTGCCGCCGCAGCCCCCGTTTCGCTTGCCGCGCAAAACACCGATCTGTCCGAACCTTTGGCTGAAGGCGGGGAAGTTGAAGATATCGCTATCGAGGGTGAGGTAGCGGAGGATGATGGACCTCTTCGCGGCACAGTCACCGATGAAAGCCATTGGCAGAACCTAGGCATTGCGATCCCTGCCTTTGCGACCGACCAGAACCGCCAGACAGCGGCCAATTCCGATGGGACAGAGGCCTTGGGTCTTGAGATCGCGCGGGTCATCACCGCGAATCTTAGAAACAATGGCCTGTTTCGACCGACTGGTCCGAACCGGTTGATCCCACCCAGCTTCCAGCAAGTCACTGACCCCAATTGGTCAAGCTGGTCGGGCCGTGAGGCAGAGATGCTGGTTCATGGCTATGTCACTGCGCGTCCCGATGGGCGGCTGGTGGTGGGTTGCTATCTCTATGACGTGGCGCTGCAGGATGAGCTGATCCGCGAAGGTTGGGTTGTGCGCCCGGCTGACTGGCGGCGCGCGGCGCACAAATGTTCGGATATTATCTATGCCCGGCTGACCGGGGAAGACCCGTTCTTCGACAGCCGCATCGCCTATATCGCTGAGACCGGCCCCAAGGATAACCGGGTCAAGCGCCTGGCGGTGATGGATTCAGACGGCGCCAATCATCGCTTTATTACCCTTGGAAGCGCGACCGCGCTGACGCCGCGCTATTCGCCGGATTATTCGAAGATCCTCTACCTCTCTTACGTCGATGGGAACCCGCGCATCTATGTCTACGACATCGGCAGCGGGCAGCAGACTCTGGTGACTGAGAACCGGAACCCGACGCTCGCACCGCGCTGGTCGCCTGATGGGCGGTACATCCTCTATTCGATGGCAGTCGCGGGCAATACCGACATCTACCGCGTGCCAGTGACAGGCGGGCGCAGCGTTCGTCTGACCGATACGCCGGGAATTGATATTGGCGGAAGCTACTCCCCCGATGGCAGCCGCATCGTTTTCGAGAGCGACCGCTCTGGCGCGCAGCAATGCTATATTATGAATGCAGATGGCACCAACCAGCGCCGGATCACATTCTTCGGAGGTCGCTGCGCTACTCCTGAATGGAGCCCGCGCGGTGATCAGATTGCATTCACGCGCATTGCTGGCGACTTCAATGTTGCCGTCATGACGCCATCGGGACGGAACTTGCGCGTTCTGACGAGTGGTTGGCAAGACGAAGCGCCGACATGGGCGCCCAATGGGCGTATCATCCAGTTTTTCCGAACCACTCGCGATTCGGGACGCTCTTCTTTGTGGCAAGTCGATTTGACCGGTCGCAATGAGAGGAGACTTCCAACACCGGTGGATGCATCGGATCCCGCTTGGGGGCCCATTCGCCCCTGATGAAACAGTTTCTTGAAATCCGCCGGAGTGTATTGCACCTTCGGCTCAATCTGGAGAGCTAGACAATGACCATCTCCCTTTCGAAGGCCGCAACTGCGACGCTTCTCACATCCGCGCTGGCTCTCGGAGCCTGTTCTCGCTCGGCACCTGAGGATTTGCCTCCGGCGCCGGTTACGACCACTGCTCCTACAACGAGCACGGCCACCCCGACGCCCACGCCTACACCGCCAAGCGGACCGGCCGTGGGTTCGCAAAGCCACTTTGAAAGGGCTGTCGGTTCGTCGAGCGTGATCTACTTCGACACCGACCGTTTCAACATCGACAGCTCCGATGCGGCGGCTCTGCAGGCACAGGCACAATACTTCGCGCGCTACCCGCAGCTAACCTTTACAATCGAAGGCCATTGCGACGAACGCGGCACCCGCGAATACAACCTTGCGCTCGGTGAACGGCGCGCCAATGCTGCGAAGAATTACCTCGTCAGCCTGGGTGTCGATGCCAACCGCATCCGCACAGTGAGTTACGGCAAGGAACGCCCGGTCGCGCTTGCGTCGAACGCAGCCGCCTGGTCGCAGAACCGTCGCGCTGCGAGCATCATAATCAACTGATCTGAGAAGTCTGGACCTTGCTTGGCTCGAGCGGGCCGAGGAAGGGTGGGCGCTTAACCGAGGTCGATTATGGCCTCGATCGGTGATGTCGTTGGACCCGACAATTGCGCATGCCGATCACCCACAGCATCTATACGCGCAACCAGCACGAGCATCACCAGTGCGAGCGTTGAAAACAGGCTGGATATGGTGAGTTGCTGGCTCATGGGGTGGTCTTTGGGTCCTTGTCGCAGCGCGCTTTTTTACGCTCGAGAAGTTTCAATCCTATTGCGATGCAACATTTCGAATGAAAACTGGTTCCCATAACTTTGCATTATCCGCCAGCGCCTCTAGATTAAGCGGGTGACTTCTCCGACCAATGACATGATCGCGGGCGCGGCCTACGATGCCTAAAGCGCGCCGCTCTAATGACTGGGGTTTCCCCCGATGGCGCGGCTATGAAGCTTCGCGCGAAACGACCAATGTCCGCATTTGTGATCGCGAAGGTTGCAACGAGCCGGGCATCTGCCCTGCTCCCAAATCGCCCAACAGCCCCGAGAAATGGTATTTCTGCCAACGCCATGCGGCCGAATACAATCAGAAGTGGGACTATTTCGAAGGTCTGGAGAAGGCGGAGAAAGAGGAGCGCGCCAAGGCCGAACGGCAGGAAAGTGCGGGCTATGCCGAAGCGTCGCATTATGGTTGGGCAGGGTCAGGCGATGGTTCGCGCAGCGCCGACGAAATGCGCGCGCTTGAGCTGCTGGAACTGGAGGCAGACGCTGAATTCGGAGCGATCAAAAAGGCATACCGCGCCAAGGCCAAGTTGGTTCACCCCGACGTGAAGCCCGGTGACGACGAAGCCGCGCAAGAATTCCAGAAACTCCAGATAGCATATGAAGTGCTGCGCTCTGCTGAAGAGCGCCGGACCTGGAAGGGGTAGTTTTGATGCGCATCCTCGCTTTTGCTGCGAGCAATTCCAGCGTTTCGATCAATCGCCAGCTTGTGAACTATGCCGCGAGCCTTGCCGAGGGTGCTGAGGTTGAGACGCTCGACATCCACGATTACGAAATGCCGCTCTATCGCCATGATCGCGAGGTAGCCGATGGCATCCCGCAAACCGCGCATGACTTCCTTGCGCGCGTTGCAGCGGTTGACGCGCTGATCATTTCTTTTGCTGAGCACAACGGCGCTTACACGGCGGCGTTCAAGAACCTGTTTGATTGGTGCAGCAGGGTGGGTCGCGAAGTTTGGCAGGGCAAAAAGATGGTGCTGCTCGCCACCTCACCCGGAGGTCGCGGCGGCCAGGGCGTTTTGGGCTCTGCTGCTGCTAACATGCCGCGCTTTGGAGGCGATGTGGTCGGCCACCTGTCAGTGCCGAGCTTTGGCGAGAGCTTCGACACAGGAGCGGGGAAATTGACAGACGCGCTGCTCGATGCGGAATTGCGTACTTTGATCGCCAAGCTAGCTGACTGACTAGCTCTCCTCGCGTTCGTAGGGCATCCAGTCTGGGCCTCTGTCGCACCATTTCAAAATCGGACCACAGAGCAACAGCCCGCACAGAAACCCGCCAAGATGTGCCTCCCAGGCCAAGCCGAAAAAGCCTGAGCCCAGCAGCATCGGGATCGCGAAAAGGGCGATCAGCGGGATGTGCAGTTTTATCCATTCGATGAAGGCTTGACCCATCGCTCTGCTAAAGAGCGGGATTACAGGGCCTGCGGGATCAGGCTTGCGCATAACAAAGCCGAGCAATCCAAAAACCGCGCCTGATGCGCCGAGCATCGGAATTTCGCTGGTTGGGTTGAGAGCAAACCAAAAGCCGAATCCAGCAATCCCGCACGCCACAAACAACACAACAAATCCGCTAAGACTGCGCGCATCGAATGGGCCGAGCCGCTCCATAACGGCAGGGCCAAAGACGAACAGAGCCATAGTGTTGAATGCAATGTGGGCGATCCCGCCATGCGCGAACATATGGAGTAAGATCAGCTCGTAATCGCCATTTGCAAGACGCGGACCCGACACAGCCCAGCTGTTCATGCTCCCTTTGAAATACAGCATCGCTGCGAAGGCGATAATCATTGGGATGCTCAGGATCAGGGCAGGCATCAGCCGACCCCGCCTCGTCTTTTCATCGACATAGAAGGCCGCCCCGTATGGCAGGGGATCGTTGGGTTCTTGATCAGCATATCCCATACCGAGCAAGATAGGTTGCTATTTCGGTTTTCTAAACCCCGGCGCTTGCGAACTTGTGTTGATCGCGACTTGCGGGTTGTCGTTCCACCACGGGACATCGGTCCAGGGACGCACATCGACTTCAAAGCTCCAACAGCTGCGATGCTGATGCGCCAGATGCCAATAGGTCTCTGCGAGCGCCGCTGGGTCGAGCACCCCATCCTCACCCTTAGACGCCTTAAATGCTTCGTACCTGTCGCCGAGCAGCTTGCCGAGCGTGTCGGGCGCATCAACGGGACCATCGACCACGACATGCGCAATATGGATACCTTGCGGCGCAAATTCGGCGTTGAGAGTCTGGCACAGCATCCGCCGACCACCAATCGCTGCGGCATGGCTGTGCTGCCCCGCATTGCCGCGCATCGCCGAAGTCGCCGAGGTCACGAGCAAAGTGCCATGGCCGCGCTCAACCATTGCTGGCAGCATCGCCTGTGCCAGCCGGAACAGAGCAAAGCTGGTCATCCGCCAGCCAAGCTCGAACGCCTTGTGCGGCGTGTCGAAGAATTTTCGGTTTCCGATCTGCGCGCCAAGATTGAACAGGCAAACCTCGATTGGGCCGATATCGCCCTCGACCCGCTCAACCAGCTCCTCGATCGTGCCATCGTCTACCGCGTTGAGCAGTGTGCCGGTCGCCGAGCCGCCCTCTTCTTCAATCTCGGCGATCAACCGCCCCAGACCCGCTTCGTCGGAGCGTCTGGCCAAGACCGTGTGGTAGCCGCCTTGGGCGAAGCGCTTGGCGGTGTTGCCACCGATCCCTGCGCCGGCACCCAGAATAAGCGCGACGGGCTTCTTGTCGCTCATGCTGAGGCTCCTGATTGAGCGGCGAGCTTGGCCTCATGCGCGGCGAGCCATGCCTCCTCTTCGCCGGGTTCGGGCAGCACGTCGCCGCCTTCCATCACCCAACTTGCAGGCGTATCGGTGGTGAAGGCGTGGACCTTGTTCGCCTCAATCCCAGTATGCTCACAGACGGAGGCATGCATCTCCTCAGCGATCTGAGCTTTTTGCGCATCGGTTCGCCCGGCACGGATCTGGCCATAGAGCATCGCCGACTTGTCTCCGAGCGGCGGCATTGGGCCGTCTTCGAAGAAGAAGACATGGACGAATTTGGCTGGGGCGCCGGTGACATCGCAATGAATGCGTGTGACATCGGCGGCGATTTTCAGCTTGGCTTCATCCGGCATCGAACCTGCGGCGGTGTTGACGATATAGAGTGGCATCTTCTGTCTCTCCCTCAGGCAGCCGGATCGCGGATGACGGTGACGACTTCATCGGGTCCGCGCGCAGCACCACGCTCCCAGATCTGGCCTAGCTCGCGCAAGAGCGGCTCGCGTTGCGACGGCGAAAGCGAGCGGTCCGACGTCATGCTGACGATGACGGAGGTCGATAATTTCCCCTCGGTATAACCGTTGCCTTCTGGCACGGTCACCCAGTTGATTGCAGCGGGAGAGCCAAAATGTGCGCGCGCGAAGGCATCAGTGCCGGCGCGCAGGTTGGTTTCTTGCTCAGCGCTAATCTGGCCGGCCTGCACCATGCAGATACAATCGGTCATCGAAGTCATCTCCCTCTTTAGAAGCGAGATTAGTCTGTTTTTCAGACGTAGTCCAGCGCCTGCTCAAAGTCGGCGATTAGATCGTCGGGATCTTCAATTCCGATGCTAATCCTGACGAGACTATCTGTGATGCCAAGGGCCGTGCGGCGTTCGGGTGGCACTGAAAGGTGCGTCATAGATGCGGGGTGGCTTGCCAAGGTCTCGGTTCCGCCAAGGCTGACTGCGAGTTTGGCGATGGTGAGGTTGTCGAGGAAGCGGAAGCACTCTGCTTCACCGCCCTTCAGGAACACGCTGAAGGTCGAACCTGCGCCCTTGCAGTGGCGGTCATAGATGTCCTGCTGGCGCACATCGTCAATCATGCCGAGATAACCGAGGCCGGTGACCTTGGGATGCTTGGCGAAGAATTCGCAGACCTTCTCAGCATTCTCACCCGCGCGCTGCATCCGCAGTTCCACGGTCTCGAGCGAACGCAGCAGCATCCAGGCGGTGTTGGGGTCAACGATCCCGCCCATTGTGTTGCGCAGGGCGCGCACCGGGTCCATCCAGGTCTTCGCACCGGCAATGCTGCCCGCCACCAGATCCGAATGCCCGCCAACATACTTAGTGAGCGAATAGGCGACGATGTCCGCGCCATGATCGAGCGGACGCTGCCACAAGGGTCCAAGGAAGGTGTTGTCGATCGCAATCGGGCAGGGCTTCTTAAGCACTTTGTCGCGCGCAGCTGCAACCGCCTCGATATCCACCAATGCGTTGGTCGGATTGCCCGGGCTTTCAAGGTAGATCATCGCGACCTTGCCGCCGTTCTCGCCCGCCTGACACTTTGCCTTTGAGATGACCTCCTCGATCTCCTCAGGCGAAGCACCCGCGGGGAAGTCGACATAGGTGACGCCAAACTTGGAGAGGACCTTGGCAACGAAGCCTTCCGATGCTGCGTAGAGCGGGCCCGAATGGACGATCACATCACCTTGGCTGACATAGGCCATCATCAGGATGCAGATTGCGGTCATGCCGCTGGAGAAGGTCAGCGCGTCCTCCGCTCCATCCCAGATAGCGAGGCGATCTTCGAGGATTTCTTGATTGGGACCGTTGAAGCGCGAATAGACCAGCCCACCAGCGCCTCCGGGGCGCTTGCCGGTTATGCCTTCGAAATGCCGCTTGCCGTCTGCTGCGCTAGGGAAAGCAAAGGTCGAAGTGAGAAAGATCGGCGCTTTGAGTGATCCTTCAGACAGGTCCGGGTCAAAACCGTGTCCCATCATGAGGGTCGAAGGTTTCAAGGGCCGACCGTTGATCTCGGTCCGCTCAGGCTTGGGCTTGCGGCGCGGAGTAGGCGTATCTGTGGCGTCGACTGGTATATCCGTCATGGCGCGGTTTCCTCCCTGTAAACGCTCCCAGGAAGGCAGGAGCCTCGTCCCAGCGATGCATCAGGGCACCCGCCTCTAACCTCCGCAGAAGCGCTTCTCCCAAGCCCGCCATGTGTAAAGACGATTAACGCGCACTGGTTTCAGGTGCAACCGGTTTGCGCTTAGACCAACAGCGAAATGCCCCAGACCATGCCAACGATAAGGAAGATGCCGACAAGGTCGAGGATGAGGCCCGCGCGCAGCAGTTTCGGGATGGTGAGGCGACCGGTAGCCCAGGCGATAGCATTGGGGCCTGTCCCGGCGGGGAGGATAAAGCCCCAGCTTGCCGCCATCGCGGCAGGCAGAGCAATCAGCAGCGCGCCTTCGCCAAGCCCAAGCCCCGCCGCCAACGCCGCGACCACGGGAATGATTGCGCTAGCGGTGGCGACGTTGCTCGCAAACTCGGTTACCAGCACCACCATTGCGACAACCGCGAGCGCTATGATGATCAGCGGCAGCGCTTCGAGTGGAAGCAGCGCTTCTCCGAGCCATCCCGCAAGGCCAGAGGCTTGCATCCCCGCTGCGAGTGCCAAGCCTCCGCCAAACATCAGGATCACGCCCCAAGGTGCGCGGTCCGCTTCGCTCCATTTGAGCAGCGGGCGGCTTTTTCCATTCTCAACAGTGCCATCGGGCAGGATGAACAAGGCCAACGCTGCGATGACGGCGATCGTGCCGTCGGTCCAGCTGTCGGCTGGTAGATAAGGTGCAACCCAGCGCCGTGTCATCCAAAGAGCAAATGCAATGGCGATGATGGGAACCAGCCGCTTTTCTGCGCTGCTCCAAACTTTGTCTTCTTCGATTGCATTGCGCGCTGCGCCAACGTCAAAGGGATGCGCATTGACGCTTTGAACCCACGCAATGATGGCAGCGGCCAGCGGGATTGCGACGATGACGATCGGCAGTCCGAAAAGCATCCAGGTCGCAAAGCTGATCTCGAGCCCGATCATGTCATCGAGCAATTGCACCGCAATCCCGTTGGTGGGCGAGCCAATGATCGTACCAAGTCCTCCAATAGAGGCAGCAAAGGCGATACCCATAGGTAGGGCACCCGAAAGACCGCTGGTGCTGACCGAACCGTCCGCGTTGGTGCTGACCGCTCCGCCGCCTGCTAAGACAGCGAGCGCCATCGGCATCATGATCAGTGAGGTGGAAGTGTTAGAGATCAACATCGACAGGATCGCCGCGCTGACCATGAAGGCGAGCAAGAGACGCACTTGGCCACCTTCAGAGCCAATGACCTTCAGGATTGCGAGGCTCAGTCTTCGGTGCAGTCCGGTGCGCTCAATCGCGAGAGCGATGAAGGCACCTCCCAACAGCAGGAACAGGATCGGAGCATAATACGCGCTCGCCGTGTCGCGCGCACCCATAACTCCGCCCAGCGGCAAAGAAACGAAGGGCAGAAGCGCAGTGGCAGATAGAGGCACAGCCTCGGTCATCCACCAAGCCGCCATCCACACGACTAACCCTGCGACTAACCAGCCTTCGGCGCTCATCCCCGCAGGCGGGGTGGTGAACGCAGTGAGGGCAAAAACCAGAGGACCCAAAACGAGCCCCAGTCGGCGGATTGTCATGGTGACCGGTCTATCCTGTCTAGCGGTCGCTTGAAAACGAGCGAGTTGGTCGCGAGGTAACAGGCAAGAGAGCTTTACCGCAAGCCGCAAGGGTCGATATTGACGGCGAAGTGACCATTGTTGTGGCCTGATCCTGGTTGGACCTCAATGGCATATCTCGGTTCGAGTTCTTGCCCTCGAAGGGTAAAGCCATAGCAAGACTGTCATCTAGCCCAGCTGACTTCGCCTTAGCGTGCATATGCCTCGGCGGCGGCGGCTCTCAAGCACCCTTGCGGACGACAGCTTCATGAAGGGCAGTTCGCCGACGAACTAAGCTTGAAGCTCCTTCAACCACTATTTCTAGGTTCATAAACGTAGGAGTGTTCAGGCTGACAGGGAAACGAAGAATTCCTCAGGCCAATGGCTCAACTTAAGGAAAAGCCGCCGATCCCTTCGGACCGGCGGCTCTTGGATCATGTCTGGCCAGCAAAAGGAGCGCCTATTGCACTTCGGTTCCTTCGCCGATGTCACCTGGGAGGGTGATATTGCTGAAGGTTACCGTACCTGTCCTACCACGGCGAATAATGCGGTTGAACTTCTCTTGGCGCTGTTGGAGCAACCGAACCATACTCTGTGGCACGCGGAAGCTGAACTGGCGTCCATCTTGAGAAATAATGTTGCTGTAGGTCGGCTCGCGGAAGCCGCCTGCAAGGTCTGCTATGTCATATTCGTTGACGACTGCTTCCATGCTGGAGGTTTCAGCAAGAAGCTCTTGTGTGTCCTCATTCGCATATTTTGCAAAGTGCGCGCGCACATCCTTCTCAAAATCCGGAAAGAAGAATTCGCCCGCCTCTTCGTAGAGCTCGGAGACTTGTAATCTGGAACCGCGCTTTTGCGATCCGCGCAGCGAGTTTATGAAGTCACGTGCGCCTTGGTCAAGCAAGCGTGCTACATTGTTCGAATTATACGCCTCGCGTTGGATCGATGGTCCACCAATCTCACCGCGCCAAAAGCCATAGATGACCTTTGGATCGCTCCAATTAGCAAAGACGATCCGCTCTCTGATATCGCGTGGACTCATCGCGATGCCTTCGACCGTGATGATACGCGCCTCATCCAGCGGGACGCCATCAATTTCGATGGAACGCGGTTGGAGCACTGGCCACGCATTTGCGATCTGCTCGACCATGGCAACATTGTGCAAATTGATCCAATAGGCCAACTGCTCGTTGCGAGGCAGCGACTGGATATCGACAAGGTCAGCGGTACGTTCAAGATCTTGCCGGTACTCGGTAAAGCTGGCGCGAACCTCGTCATCCAGAAAGCTGAACATGACCCGAGTGCCTTCGAGCCGGTAACGCGAAGTGTGTCCATATATCCGGCGGCTGCCAAGACCGGGTGTCGGAGAGCCTGCTGTCTGCCGCAAGGACGGCCCCATCGATATGACAAGGTTCTGCATCGCTTCGTCCCAAACCGAATAATCAATTCGGTGTTGAATCGGATCGCCTGCCGGCACAAAAGTTTCAAACTGAGTGGCTGCCAGACCATTAGCGGATTCAGGCGTCGGCCCCGATAACGTTGTCGCCGACGCGGCTGAAGCTGCGAAGGTGAGCGCGGAAGCTGCGAACAAGAACGGAATTTTTTTCAGCATAATGGTCAGGTCCCTTGTTAGCTTTGCGATTAGGCGTTGGCTTTGCGATTAGGCGACAGAAGTAATCATAAACTGTGAGTGGGACCAGCCCTCTTGCGGGGATTGGCTTGAGCATCAGGGGCGTGCTTCAAGCCGAGAGGGCCGGTCCGCGCCTCTAGAAAGTGTATAACCTACAAAGCCCTACGGTTGTTCCCGATGATCGGACGCATTTGAAATCTCGTCGAATGCGCTTGTCGTTCGTCGGGCTCTGTGGGCGCTTTGTAGTTTCGCGATGATCAGATAGTCTCCAAAGCCACAAAATTCTTACGAAATTATTTGGTGTGAACCAGCGGCACAGCCTTTTGCCAGTCTGTAATTGCGCCTTGGTCATCGACTAGCGCGATGTCGAGCACTTTGCCGGTCTCTGGATCGACGAGGTCGAGCGGAGAGGCTTCTTTCCCGAGATAGGTGTCTGCCCAGCGCATCATCGCGAAGAGCACTGTCCCAAATCCGCGACCTGATTGGCTCAGGACATATTCTGTCCGCGCTCTTGCGTTGGGAACTTGATACTGGCGCTTTTCGAGCAGGCCGAGATCGACCAGCTTTGCGATCCGGTTTGAGAGTGTCGCGCTTGAGATGCCAAGCTCGCAGCGCAGATCATCAAAGCGCGTGACACCATACGAAACCCCCCTGAGGATCAGGAGGGTCCAGCTGTCGCCAAGCAATTTGGCCGCGTCGGCCATCCCGCAAAGATCCATAGGTACTGGCGATGTGGGAAGACCGGATGGGGCGATATTCATATCTGAGTTTGACAATTAAAGTCAGCCTATCTAGGAGCTCAGTTCAAATTACGGAGTCAGCCTTGACCTACCTTGATCTGATCCTCATTGCAAAAATTGTTGGCACCGCATTGTTTGTGGGACTGCCATTTCTACTGCTGCCAAGTGCGCGTTTGATTGGCTTGCTCAAGATTGAAGGAGCAGAAGCCGCGATGCCGCTGATCCGCCTATATGGGTGGGCGGTAATCGCCCTGCTGGTTGGCTATTGCTTTGGATTCTCCTGGATCACAGGCGGAACATTTCCGTTTGGCGTAGTGACGATGGGACTTGTCTCGAACGCCGGAGCGACGGTGTTGCTGATGATCACCGGGGCTTGGCGCCAGGCGCTTCCAGTCACAGTGTTTCTGGGGGTGATCGCGGCATCGCTCATGATTTCCATGTGGAACCAAGAATGGGCTATGCAGGCGCTATGACGCCCGGTCGACCCGTTGAGAAAATAAGCCACGCCGATCCCGAGAAGGCTCAGATCGCCAGCACTCTGGCGTCAGCGTTTCAAGATGACCCTGCTCTTGCTTGGATCATTCGCTCAGAGCAGATGCGCAGAAAACAGCTGCCCCGCTTCTTCAGTATCATGGCTGAGCAATCGCACACTCATGGGACAGTGCTTGCTTCGCCTGAGCGCCATGCCGCCGCACTGCTCTATCCCAGCGGAGTGATCAGAGATGATAATCTATGGACGTCGCTGAGACTGCTCTCGATCTTCAAGACCAGCCTTCCGCGTGGGTTGAAGGTGGCAGACGCGATGCACAAACGGCATCCTGACCCGCAGCCCTACACCTATTTGCGCTATGTCGGCGTTGCGCCGTCTGCGCAGGGCAAAGGTTGGGGCGGGGCGATGGTGCGCGCCGTAATCGCCTCAGCTGCCGTCGAGGGCCAAGGCGTGCTGCTTGAGATAGCGACACCCAGTAACGTCGCGATCTACACGCGGCTGGGGTTTGAGACTGTGTCGGAGTGGGAGGTGCCGGCGGGCGGTCCGAAGTTTTGGACAATGGTGCACCCTGCACCCTGACCGATCAGTGGACTTCGGCTTCTCTTTGGGAGCTCTGCTCGTAACTCCGCCGTACGCGCACAGTTCCCAACCGTTCCCGTCCCATTTCCATAAGCTTCGAGTTGCGTTCCTGAAGCATGCGCGCAACCGAAGGGGGTACCCGAAAGCCGACAGGTTGGCCGTTGATGCTGACCGGGGTCGTGTGAGGCTCGCGCATGCCGCCAGCAAGGTCTGCAATAACGGGAACCTCGATTGTAGCCTGCGTGCGAGAAGTCCGCCCGAGAATGTCTTTCACATCATCCTCAGCGAACTCAGCAAGGTGAGCGCGCAACCCCTCATCGCCGCCGGCAAAGTAGAAAGGAGAGGCTTCGTCATAGATGCTGGAGACCAAGAGCGTGCCACCGCGGCGCTGGGTCCCGCGCAGCGAATTCACAAATTCCCACGCGCCCAGCTGCAGCAGCTCTGAGACGTTCTCCGCCGTATACGCCTCGCGCTGCAGGGAAGGCCCACCAATCGTGCCGCGCCAGAAACCGTAGATGACCCGTGGATCGCGCCAATTGGGATAGACAATGCGTGTACGAATATCGGCGAGGCTCAAGCGCGCTCCGTCGATCTCGATAAAGCGTGCTTGTTGAAGCGGTACGCCATCGATCTGCAGGTTACTGGGCTCTTGCACTGGCCAGTTGAGGGCAATCTGTTCGGCGAGGGCGACGTTGTGAAGGTTGATCCAAAAGGCGAGCTGCTCATTGCGCGGAAGGGTGGTTATCTCCAAGCCGCTCGCTATGCCCTCAAGGTCATGGCGATAGGCTCTGAAGCTCTCAATCACATCGCGTCCAAGCAGGGAAAAAACCAGCCGCGTGCCCTCAAGTCGATAGGACGAAGTATGGCCCCACAAAATGCTGCTACCGGTCGTGGGGATTGGTCTGGCTTGTCGTGACCGATCTGATGGGCCCATCGACATGACCAGCTTACTCATTCGTATATCCCACCAAGTGTAGTCCAAGCGCGCATTGGTGCTTGCCTCGCGCGGTGCGAAGCGTTCTAGCGGTGCTTGTTCGGTTGGAGCAGTCTGCGTCGGTTCACTTGCCAAAGGCGGAGGCGATAATAAAAGGGCGAGAGCGCAAAACGCCCCCGCTCCTAATTTGTGCGACCGTAGGCGCATATCACTTCGGCGCGAGAACCATCAGCATCTGCCGGCCCTCAAGGCGTGGAAAGGCCTCGACCTTGGCGATTTCTTCGACGTCGTCTTGCACTCGCTTGAGCAAATCCATGCCCAAATGCTGGTGCGCCATTTCACGGCCGCGGAAGCGCAGAGTGACTTTCACCTTGTCGCCATTATCGATGAACTTGTTTACGTTGCGCATCTTCACGTCATAATCGTGCGTGTCGATATTGGGACGCATCTTGACCTCTTTGATGTCCTGCGTCTTCTGGGTCTTGCGAGCTGCGTTCGCTTTTTTCTGAGCCTCATAGCGGTACTTGCCGACATCGAGGAACTTGCACACGGGCGGGTCGGCATTGGGCGAGACTTCGACAAGGTTTAGCCCCTTGTCTTGCGCTTGCTCGACGGCTTCGTTGGTGAACATCACACCAAGGTTCTCGCCTTCGTCATCAATGACGCGGACCTTGGGGACTTGAATAAACTGATCATAACGAGGGCCGCTTTTCGTTGGCGGGGCCATCTGACGCCGAGGTGGACGGGCTATGTGGGTTCTCCTGTTGTAGCCGTGTGTTGGGCGCGCAATGTAGGGATTCGGGCGCTAAAACACCAGATGAGTCTTAGGCAGAAGCGCGATAAAGCGGGAAAGTTGCCAATTTGCCCTTTGCAGGGAGTACGGCGTCGATCTGTTGAGCGGGGCTGAGAGCTGCGATGATCTCCGGCGCATCTGCGTCCATGCCGCCCGTATAGGCGCCAAAGGCGGGCACGATCATGCGTTCCGTTACTTTGGCGCCGTGCTGTCTCGAACGGCTCAGGACTGCGCAAGGCCGTGCGATGTGCCGACCGCGCACCCTTGTGCGCATCTTGGGGTGGAAATGGCCGGAGAGTTCTGCACGGGTTTCGCCCGGCTTAGCCTCGTGCCGCAGCACAATGCCGTTGACCTCCATCTCTGAAGTCATGTGTGCGCCAAATGCGCGGCTCATTTCCTCGTCGTGGTTGCCGGTGATCCAGACCCAGTCGAGCGAACGCGTCAGTGCCTCTAGCATACCTGCGGCGTAGTGATCGAGCCGGCTCGCCCCGTTATCATCGTGGAAATTGTCGCCCAGAGTGATGACCCGCCGCGCACCTGTCGCTTTCACTGTGTCAGCAATTCGCTCGAGCGTCTCTCTGCTGTCATAGGGCGGAAGCATCTGGCCCGTTCTTGCAAACCAGCTCCCTTTCTCAAGATGTAGATCGGCAACCAAAAGAGCCTGCTCACGCGGCCAGTAGAGCGCGTTTGACTTGGTCAGCACAAACTCCTCGCCGGCAAAATCGAGCGCGGCACCGAAACCTTTTGGGAACGAAACAGGAACCATGGCCAACATCTGACGGCCCTTGAAGTGTTTGGCAAGAGGCTAGGCCCACGCAATTGAACAAAGTTGATCTGTGTCAATTCGTGTTGACAGAACGACTGTAGTGTCCATGGTCGCAAACGGAACGGGAAGGGATATCTAAATGAGCGAATGGGCTGGCCATACCGAGCGGGCTAAAACCTGGTTTGAAAGCCTGCGCGACCAGATTTGCGCGGCTTTTGAGAGCATTGAGCGCGATGCCGGGTCGGATGCGAGCTTTGAATACACGCCTTGGGAACGCGAAGAAGAAGGCAATGAAGACCCCGGCGGAGGGGTGCAGGGCCTGATGAAGGGCAAGGTGTTTGAAAAGGTCGGGGTGAATTGCTCGACCGTGCGTGGTTCGTTCTCCGAACAATTCGCCAACCAGGTCAACGGTGCCAGCGTCGAGCACCCCGAGTTCACCGCAACCGGGATCAGTCTGGTTGCGCATATGACCAACCCCAAAGTGCCGGCCGTGCACATGAACACCCGCTTCCTCACCACCCAAGCGGCGTGGTTTGGCGGCGGGGCTGATCTCAACCCGCCGATCCCCTTTGAGGAGGATACCGAGGAGTTTCACGCCTCGATGCGGGCTGCCTGCATGGCGCATAATCCGACCTATTACGAACGATACAAGAAATGGGCGGACGACTATTTCTACATCCCCCACCGCGAAGTGCATCGCGGTGTAGGCGGTATTTTCTATGATCACCTCGAATGCGAAGATGATCCCAGCTTCGACCGTAATTTCGCTTTCACGCAAGATGTCGGGAAGGCTTTCCTCGACATCTATCCCAAGCTTGTACGCAAGCGGATGGAAGATGGCTTCGATGATGCAGATGTCGCCCAGCAGCTCGAGTATCGCGGGCGCTATGCTGAGTTCAATCTGGTCTATGACCGGGGCACGATTTTTGGCCTGAAAACCGGCGGAAACATCGATGCCATCCTGATGAGCTTGCCGCCGCGCGCAACCTGGAGCTGAGGCGCAATCTGGGTCCCGCGCAAAAGCGCCCGAAAAAGAGTGCAAAAATATCGTCCTCGCATCACTTTCTAACTTGCAACTAAGAATTACTCTCAATAATAGACTTCATACGGCTTTCTCCTGATTCGGCAATCAAGCGGTGCGGGATCGTAAGGGGGACAGTCAGACTCGTCTGCTTAGCGTCATCCCTGCTCAAGCAACGATACGGCCGGATCAGCGCCCCCAATTGCTGATCCGGCCCTTTTTCTGCCTGCACATATGATAATTCTTGGCTCCAGCAGGCCAGCATCAGCTCTTCCCTCTTGCAGGCAAGCCCAGGCACGCGCACATTGTTGTCAATATGCTGCGCCAGTACGAACTTGTTGAAAAGGTCAAGACATACGACCCAAACGCCGATGAGGCGGCGCTCAACCGTGCCTATGTCTACACCGTGCAAAAGCATGGGAGCCAGAAGCGCGCGAGCGGTGATCCCTATTTCTCGCATCCCGTCGAAGTCGCGGGCCTTATGACCGACCTGCAGCTTGATCAGGAAACCATCATCACTGCGCTGCTCCACGACACGGTTGAAGACACGCTTGCGACGATCGAGGATATCGAGGAGCATTTCGGCAAAGACGTCGCGCGATTGGTGGATGGAGTCACCAAGCTATCCAAAATCGAAGCGATGCCGGAAAATGAACGTGCGGCAGAAAACCTGCGCAAGTTCCTGCTCGCCATGTCGGAGGACATCCGCGTGCTGTTGGTCAAGCTTGCTGACCGCTTGCACAATATGCGCACACTCCACTTCATCAAGAAGCCGGAGAAGCGTCAGCGTATCGCGCGCGAGACGATGGATATCTACGCCCCGCTAGCTGAGCGCGTTGGCATGTATGATTACATGCGCGAGATGCAGGCGCTGTCTTTCAAGGAGCTTGAGCCGGAGGCCTACGCGACGATCACCGACCGGCTCGAAAAGCTGCGCGGTTCGGATAGCGGCGAGGTTGATGCGATTGCGCTGGCGATCAAGCAGGCTCTGGCTGAAGCGGGTCTCAATGTCGAAGTGACGGGGCGCGAGAAGCACCCTTACTCGATCTGGAACAAAATGTCGGAGCGGCATGTCTCGTTCGAACAAGTCACCGACATCATGGCCTTCCGCGTGCTCACCGAAAACGAGGCGGATTGCTATGCGGCCTTGGGCGTGCTCCACACGACTTGGCAGTCATTGGGTAAGTTCAAGGACTATATCTCGACCCCCAAGACCAATGGCTATCGGTCTTTGCACACTTCGCTCATGTACGAGAATTCGATGAGGGTCGAGGTTCAGATCCGCACGCACCGAATGCACCGTCGCAACGAATTCGGCCTGGCGGCCCATTGGGCTTACAAGCAGGAAGATAAGGCCGACGGGCAAGTCGGCTGGCTGCGCGACTTGATCGAAATTGTTGATGCCAGTCACGATGCTGAAGAGCTGCTCGAGCATACGCGGCTCGCGGTCTATCAGGATCGGATATTTGCCTTCACTCCCAAAGGCGCTTTGTTCCAATTGCCCAAGGGAGCCACTGCGGTCGATTTTGCCTTTGCTGTGCACACTGACCTTGGACTTGCGTGCCTCGGTGCAAAGATAAACGGGCGCCATATGCCGCTGCGCACCCAGCTCGCGAATGGCGACGTAGTCGAAGTTATCAAGGGTAAGGGCGCAGAGCCCCAACAGGCGTGGCTTGGCTTTGCGGTGACTGGCAAAGCGCGCGCTGCGATCCGGCGCGCGGTCCGGTTGAAGGAACGCGAAGAGATCGCCGCCATCGGAGCAAAATTGTTCGACACGATTGCTGCCAAGGTTCCTGCGAGAATCGGAAAGAAAGCGATCCGGCTCGCTGTTGAGCGGCTCGAAATGGAAGAGCCTGATGAGCTGATGTTCGCTATCGGATCGGGTAAGATTGCCGATCGCGATGTGATGGAAGCGCTGGTGCCCGGTTGCACCGCTGAGTTTGATGCGGATCAGGAATGGTCTAAGCACGAAAAACAAGTCTCAATCCGCGGCTTGACCCCGGGCGTCGCGTTCGAGCTCGCCGAATGTTGTCACCCCGTTCCTGGCGATCGCATTGTAGGTATACGGCGCAAGGGCGAGGTTGTGATGGTTCACACAATCGACTGTCTCGAGCTAGCCAATGGAGTCGACAGCGATTGGCTCGACCTTAATTGGGGTCACCGTTCGCACGGCGCCGTCGGGCGCCTGTCAGTGACCATTTACGACCGGCCCGGTACGCTCGCCGAAATGGCCGGTGTCTTTGCCCAGAACAAAATCAACGTAAAAAGCCTCATCCAGACTCAATTGGATCATCCCTTCACGACTTACGAGATCGACGCCGAGGTCAACGACAAGGCGCACCTAACTCGGATCTTGAGCGCCCTGCGCGCCAGCGATGCAGTGGCTCAGGCCGACCGCATCTAGATAACCCACTGAGAGATATGGCTAAATTAAGGTTTACTCCGCTTTAATGCCTTGGTTCTAGACCAGACCGCCGCCGCTCCTGCACGAGTGGGCGAAGACTGGAACAGATACGCCGCAAAGGTGAGAGGCGAACAAGGGGAGCAGCGAGCGTGAGCTCACTCGATCATAAATTTTCCGCTGGCGAAGAGGACGTTGCCCTCGAAGCTATCGAGGCTCCGGATATTTTGACCATCGAGGACGAAAATGGCTGGCTCTCGCGCATGCCGCTTGTCCGCAAGCTCAACCTCGCGGTGTTCGGAAACACCTTTGTGCTGGCCGCCATTGCGCTGATCATGCTTGCCGGAACCCTCTATCTGGGCGAGTTGGGCCGCGCACAGGCCGTTATCACCTCGGTTGAGGTGCAATCCAACAACTCTGCCATCGCGCTCAATGATGCAGCTGACGCGCTGGCCGATATGGATGACGATGCACAGGCGGCCAACCTTGCCAACGCTGCCGCCAATCTCGACCTCGCGTTTAACTCCCTTGACCGCTCGATCGAGTTTGCGGGGGACAAAATGCCAGCTGAGCTCGGCCCGAAAATGAATGATTTCCGTGACCGAATTGAGGATATCCGGTCGCAGATCGACGCCGCGCGCAGCGGCGAGGGGGACGAGACAGGTCTCGCTGCCGAAACCAAGCAACTCTACTCCGATTTAAGCCGTTTTGCAGTTGAACTTCACCCACTGGCTTCCGCGCAAGGCGATGCGCTGTTCGCGCAACTCAGTGCGTTTCTGATCGCTTTCTTCGTCCTAGCCTTTGTCGGCATCGCGATCTCGATACTGGCATCGCGCCACATCGTTCGCGACATTACAGAGACTATTCGCGCCATGACAGGGTCGATGGAGCAATTGGCTCAAGGCGACACCGACGCCGCTATTCCCGGTGCCCATAGAGGCGATGAGATCGGCGCCATGGCCCGTGCATTCACTGTGTTCCGCGAGCGCTCGCTCGAGCTCAACAGCCTCACTGAAACGCGCGTGCGTGAAGCACAGGACCAACTGGCGCAGCAGCAAACGCTGAGCCAGCAAATGCGCGACTTGCGCCGCGAAAAGAGCCAGATGCTCGAAGGCATGGCGGATGGATTTGAGGTTTCAGTGGGTGAGCTGATCAACGCTGTATCAGCGGCGTCAGTCCAGCTAAAAGCGACATCAGAGCAGATGGTGGCGGTTGCCGATGGCTCCAACGATCAGGCCAACAGCGCAAGCGAAGCGATGGAGCGGGCGTCTGCCAATGTCACGGCGGCGGCAGCAGCAACCGACGAGTTTGCGCTGTCGATCGGCGAGATAAGCCAACAGGCTTCCGCTTCGGCATCACTCGCGCGCGACGCCAGCACTCTCGTCAGCAGCGCCAATGCGCGCATGACTGAGCTGTCGAATGCGGCCGTCGAGATCGGCGAGATCATCGAACTGATCCAGACCATTGCTCAACGCACCAACCTCTTTGCGCTCAACGCATCGATTGAAGCGGCGCGCGGCGGCGAAGCGGGACGCGGCTTTGCGGTGGTGGCAAGTGAGGTAAAGGAACTCGCGATGCAGACCAGCAACGCGACCAGCTCGGTCACCGAGCGGATCACCGCAATGCAGGATTCCAGCCGATCAAGCGCAAGCGACCTCAGCTCGATTGTCGATCAGATTGGCGAGCTTGAAAAAGCCGCGGTCATGATCGCCACTGCGGTCGATCAGCAGTCCGTGTCGGGTGACGAGCTTGCGCGCAATATCGACACGGTGGCCAGCGGATCGGCCCAAATTTCGGAGCGGCTCACGCAATTGCGCGGAGCAAGTCAGGAAACCGGGTCTGCGGCTGACGACGTGGTGGCAAGCGCAGAAGCGCTCGGCCAACATGCTGAGGAGCTGCGAGACAAGGCGGGCCGTTTCATCTCCGACGTGCGTCGTTCTGCGCACGAGCTCGACCTCGGCGCTGAAGACGCTGCTTGATTGGGGTTCAAAGGTAGCGCGCTAGATTGGCTCAACGGCGATGTCGATCGTATCGCCTGCGTCCAAACCCTCTGCCTTCATCACGCGCTTGCTGACTAACAGCACCCATTCGCTCTGCTTCTTCTGAGGAAAGACCGAGCTTCTCCAGCTTGTGTCGCCGATGCGAGCGGTCACCTTGACCGAGCCAAAGCCGCGCCCGTGTCCGAACTCCAGTCGGTGCATCAACGCGTGCGCCGAAAGCGCCTCCGCCTCAGTGCCGTTGAAAGTGACGAGATGATAGGTGCCGCGATCTCCCTGCCAACGCGTGAGGGGGAGGGCGGCTGTTACCTCTTCGCTCACTCAGCTTCATCCTCTGCGTATTCAAACGCGCGTATTGGCACCGGAATGTTGCAGATATCCGCGCCGCCCGCCGGCACGATGAAGAACGGATCGCGGCGATTTGCGCGCGCTTCGGCATAGCGAGCGAAGGTCTCGCTTTCGGTCGAGAGATACTCGAACAGTGGCTGCGCATCCTCCGGCAGGTCTGCCGCAACCCGGATGCTGAGGATCGGAGTGCGCAGATCCGCCTCTTCCTCGGTGTAGAAGCCCAAAGTGCCCGACCCACGCGGGAGCGAGGAGAGATGCTCCATGCCCGAAATGATGCGCCCGACGAGTGCAATGTTTCGATCAAGATGGCGCGGTGCATGGCCGATCACGGTATAGAGCTCCGCTCCTGTGCCTGTGTCGGGCGAGAAGTTCCGACCCACGCCAACCATCCCGTAGCAATGGACGGGCCAGAATTTGTTCGCAGTCCCAAGGCTCAATCGCCCAATCGTCCCCGTGAGAGGCCAACCCAGCATATGTGTTGCAATTCCACCGTAGCGGTCACCCAGCTCCGGCGGTTGAATGGCTGGCGTCCCGCCATTCTCCAGCGTTTCGACAAAGTCCGCAGGTAGCGCTCCAACCCCATTGGAAGCGACGATGCTATTCCGGATCATTCTTGCAGCAAGCGGGTCGTTAAATCGAGAATCGGCAGAGCTCAGCACACCCGTGGCTGGATAATCTGCCTCTGTCATCACATTCAGCCCCTCTGGCAGCGGCTTCTGCTCAGTCTCGCCGCTTTCGGGGTTGTCGTAGCCGGGATCGCCCCACTGCACGACGTAATTGTCCTGCACACGGTTGACAGAGATCCCGTCATACCACTCAGCGCGCGCCAGGATGCGAATGTTCTCGACCCAACCTTGGCTAAATGGCGCCGGCATCAATTGGAGGGTCACTCGACGCTCACGCCCTGCCGCATCGGGCGCAAGGGTCATCACCAGCAAGTCCTCAGCCGGGATCACGATCCATTCCTCCGCCGGCGCCGCGTTGACGATCGCGGTCGGGCTGGGGGCTTCCTCGGGAGGTTCTTGCGCTGCGACTGGCAATGCAAACGGCCCAGCGGAGAAAAGGGCGATGGCGAGCGCGGCCGCAGCGCACAGGATGGGTTTCTTCATGCCGGCTTTCTTGCCATTCTCAAGCCGCTTGCGAAAGAGGCGAGCAACGTCTATCCGCCTGCGCTCCTGAAAAGTCGCTGCTGTCGAGCAACGAAGCATCGGGACAAAATTGGCGCGGAGCGGTGGCCGAGTGGTCGAAGGCGCACGCCTGGAAAGTGTGTATACGGTAACCCCGTATCGTGGGTTCGAATCCCACCCGCTCCGCCACCTAGTCTGTAGGTTTCCAGATACTTGTGAGTCTCTCGGTCAGAACGCCGCAGTTCTGCGGGATTCTGGGCGTGATCCGGTACCTTGGAGAGCGTCGTTTAGAGACGAAATCGCACTTGGGGGCTTACATTCTCTGCTGCGGTTCGGCGTAGTACGGGATTGGCAAATCTCCCTGTTTCTCCCTGTTCTTGGCGTTAAAATTGATGTTGAGCGGGGCGTATCAGACAGTCGTCTGACTCCTTATTGACGTAAATTCAGTGCTTTATCGGGCTGGCGCTCTAGAATCCACTTGATAGGGACGCTTGGTAATCGATGAGAATCTATGGGAATCTGATGAGAATCTCATGCGAATGAGCGGGTAAAGGCACTGCAATTGGTCGAGAATTGCGCTGAATCCGTTGATAGTTGATGGTGTGGCCCATCGCTTGATTTTACCCGCTGATTGTATCAATAAGTGCACTCCCACCACGGAAACATTCTTTGAAATGCTTTCATGGTGAGTGATATGAATTCTCAAAATTTGGAACGACTAGATCCGGCGGTAATTCTGCCGCGGAAATTGCAATGGCGCGCTCACAGCCCTCAGCAGATAAGTGCTGCAGCTCGGTTGCTTGAGCGAGCCGGTGACACCCCAATCCCGCCCGTGGTCGATAAAGATGGTCGCGTTGTATTTGGCGAGGAGTTTGTGCTGGCTGCGCAAAAGCTCAGGTTCAAGTCGATCACAGTCGTGCGATCGAGCTCAATGTCTCCAGAGGAGCTCCGGCTCTACGCAATTAACGCCCAGAAAATCTTTGATCTCGGATCATTTGACGAAGCGGTCCTCGGAGAAGAGATGAAGGAGTTGCAGGCGCTCCTGGGTGCCGATTGTCTTCAAGGCTTGGCCTTTGAAGAAGGAGAGCTGACACGTCTTTTGGGACTCGACTGTGAAGTGGCTGAGCAGCTTGACGCTTCAGTCAAGGTTGAAGCAGCACCGATCACTAAGCTCGGTGATCTTTGGGAGGTGGGCAGGCACAGGTTTCTTTGTGGATCCTCACTTGAGGCAAGTAGCTTTGACCGGTTGATGCAGGACGAAAAGGCCAGCTTTGGCTTCACGGATATGCCCTACAATTTGAGCATGGCTGACATATCGAGCAATTCCTCGCGAGAGGAATTTGCCTTTGGTCATGGCGAGATGTCGCCCGATCAGTTCACGCGCTTTCAGACCACCTTTATGCGTTTGATGAAGACGCACAGCGTAGCTGGTAGTCTCCACGCATTCTTCATGAGCTATCACTTTATCGCTGAGCTTTTCAGAGCTGGCCTGATTGTTTTTGGAAGGCCCAAAGCGATGTGCACCTGGGTTAAGAGCCAACCAGGACAAGGCAGTCTTTACCGATCGCAGACTGAGCAGATCGTGTTCTTCAAGAATGGTGATGCTCCGCACTGCAACAATATCCAGCTTGGCAAGCATGGCCGTAACCGAAGTACTGCATGGCACTATGAGGGAATGACCACCGCCTCTGCTCACCGCGACGAGCTGTTAGGCTTACACGCAACGCCCAAGCCCGTTCAGCTCCTAAAAGATGCGATCCTTGATGTGACTGTTCGCGGTGACATCGTGCTTGATCCGTTTGGAGGCATCGGGAGCGTGGCGCTAGCAGCCGAGGAAGCCCAGCGCCGTGCGTTCGCCATAGAGATCGAACCCAAGTTTGTGGATGCTGCAATTCGGCGCATGCGCGATGCGTTCGGCATTGAAGCTATACGCAGCAGAGATGGTACTTCCTTTGGCGAACTGGAATCCGAGGCCTCCTTGGAGACGAACTCGTGAGCGGGGGCAAGCGCAGGGGTGAGGAACGTGCACTGCCATCGAGACGCTCAGATGTCGGACATGGTCGACCACCCAAAGAGCACCAGTTCAAGAAAAAAGTTTGCCCAAACCCCAATGGACGACGAGGCAAAAAGGAAACACCAATGACACCTCCGAGCATTCCATCGTCAACCCAGCGCGAGCTGCTCGAATTTGCTAGGGCATACATGGGGGAGATAGACGGGCAGCCCGTGACAACGCTTCAGGGCATCCTGCGCGCAATGCGATCGATGATGCGTGAGAAACCAGAATACGGGAAACTGCTTTTTCAGACGATTATGCAAGCCAGCAAAGAGGAAGAGGCATTCAATACGCTGCTCTTGAACAACGCTCTCTCTTACAAAGATCATTGGGGGCCGCGTTTTGCACTGGCTCGTAAGATGGGCCGCGCAGAGCCCGATGTTTACCCACACCCCGATGATATCATAACCAAATCTGATGGCAGCGTGCGTATCGATGGCCCTCTTACAAAGTATGATGCGATGAAGTTGAATGACCTGATCGAAGCGAGAGACAAGTTATTCGAAGTTGTTCAATTTGTGCTGGATGAGGGATCAAGTTCTGCTGACAGATTAAGACCGTTATGGCTAAAGGCGCGACGGTACTATTATCGGGTAAGTCCACAAATCCCGAAGCGGCTGAAGAGGCCCTTTCCGAAGTTCAACCCAAAGATCTGGTCTGATGATGACCCGCTTGACTAGAACCTGATGTGAAAGGCTGGATACACTGCTTTTGTTTTGGCAAGGACTTGGTGGATGCTGAGTTCTTGCCACTCACCTCTAGCCGTATTGATGAACACAAAGCGATGCCGGTCTCCCAATGATTGAGCCGTATGCAGTTCGGCAGAGGTGATGTTGAAGAAGTAGCCTGCTAGATCTTGGCCAATCTTATCTTGAGCGGTCGACTTGATCTCGATGATTGTCAAGTCGTCTGCCTTCGCGCTGATGTCGCCTGGATCATCTAAGTCGACTTCACCGTCAAGCCGAACCGCATCATATGCGCTTGCTATCAAGGCTATGCCCCGTTCTGCAAAACTAACCATCAGAGCGCGACGCTGTGTAGACGTTGGAATGCGATATCTCGGATCGAGCCGACAGAGGATTTCTTTGGCAGATCCTTCAGTGGCGAATAGCGCAGCTGAGCGGTTGGGGGCATCATCTGCTATTTTGTCTGAATTCCGACTTCGCATTCCTCGTCGCTCCTATGTCCTCTCGGGGCGACGGCCGAAGCCGGGTGTTAGAAACCTGTCCGTAGAGCAGGCGCATGCGCCTTTACCGTTGCCGGCTGGACATGCGCGCATGCCACCCGGCCGATAAATTCGACCGAGCGATCTACGGATGAGGTTTCTAAGCCCCGCTCCCCGGCTTTCTCGGGAAGCAGGAGCAATTTGCTCAAATGAGGATGGAAGACAAGTCCACAGACTCAGATTTGGTGGATTGTGTCTGCATTAAGCACTGAAAGCAGCAGCTTTGCGACGACCCTCTGTATCGAGTAACTTGAAATGAACGCGATAGTTGTGACGGTACTATCCGTCGGCGATCCGCCCTAGTGTCATTTGCGAAAGATGGCTTGATCTGGGCCGATTGCGGACCGTCCGCTTTGAGCGGCCCAATTTATCAAAGCGGACAGTCCACTCACGACCCAATACCAGACCTTCTCGTTTACACCGAGAGGGTCTCATTACCAGCTCGTCACTCTGGTTTGACGCTGTAGTCA
>JBCCPG010000010.1:0-104214 GCA_039039885.1 Pseudomonadota bacterium
CACCAATGGCTTTGAGCGCGTTCGCCATCGCGACAACCTCGCGCTGAAGCTCACCATAGGTGAGGCTGCGACCTTCTGAAGCCGGATCATCAGGCTCAAAGATCAGCGCGGTCACATCCCCACGACCCGCCTCCACATGACGGTCCACCGCATTATAACAAAGGTTGAGGGCCCCATCGGAAAACCACCGAATATCAACCGGATCATACGACCACTCACCACCCTTCGTAGGAGACTTCACCCAGTCCAGACGCGATGATTGCGACAGCCAGAAGGCAGTGGGGTCCTCAACCGATTGACGATACATCTCGGTATATTGCTCAGCGATGCAGTTCGTGGCGTGGCTCACCTGCGGGCGTTTGACGGCTTCGATCATTTCGAGTCTCCCTTCACGCATCTGTCTTTACCTCATGGTCCGCAATGCTCTCTCTCAGACAAAGGTCTTACGACGTTCCGCTAGCTTTGCCTCGCGTCTCCCGCGCGCCATTCTTGTTCGACACAAAAGATCCATGGGAGGGATTTGATGCGGGATTACACACACCAAAAGGTGGCAACACGGGCGCTGCGAACAGGTTTGATCGCGAGCACGATGCTGATCGCGAGCCCCGCGCTTGCGCAAGATAGCAGTGTGGAGGAACGGCTCGACCGCTTGGAAGCGCTGGTCGAAGGCTTGATCGACCGGCTCGATGCGCAGCAAGGCGCAGCCGATGAAGAACGCAGTGCTATGCAGGCTCAGCAAGCTGAAATGCGCCAGCAAGCCGCTGCTGTGCTAGCAGCGACGCAGGATCTCGAAGCGCGACAGAGCGAGCTCGCTCAGCAGATCGCGGTCCCCCGCGAGCAAGAGGACAAAGGCTTTCGCGTGGGCAACACCACTGTCGCCTATGCGGGCTACATCAAAGTTGACGCGATCAGCCAGCGCACAAGCGGGGGGCAATTGCCCAATGGTAGCATCCTGCGCGACTTCTTGATTCCATCGACCATTCCAGTCGGTGGAGAGGCATCGGGCTTCGACACCGATTTCAGTGCCCGCCAATCACGTTTCATCTTCAAAACCGCTACCGATGTCGGCGACGAACACACGCTCAATTCGCATATCGAGCTGGACTTCAATGTTACGAGCGGCGGTGATGAGCGAATTTCGAACAGCTTTACACCTCGCTTGCGGCAAGCTTTCATCACCTATGACAATTGGCTGTTCGGCCAGGCCTGGTCGACTTTCCAGAATGTCGGCGCTCTGCCTGATAGCCTTGACTTTATCGGGGTGACACCTGGGACAGTGTTTGATCGGCAGCCAATGATCCGGTGGTCGAAAAATGGTTGGCAGCTTGCGGTCGAGCAGCCAGAAACCACAGTCACCACTTCAACCGGTGCGCGCGTGCTCGCCGGTGATGACCAATTGCCCGACTTTGTAGCGCGCTATAACCACAGCGGCGACTGGGGTTCGCTCACCGCTGCCGGGATTGTCCGTCAATTGCACATCTCAAAGGACGACCTTTTTGGCGTCGATGACAGCGCGATGGCCTATGGGCTGAGTTTATCGGGTAAGGTCAATATTGGCGAGCGCGATGATCTTCGCTTTATGGCTACCGCAGGTGATGGTTTGGGGCGCTATATCGGCCTCAACATCGTCAATGACGCGGCCATTGATGCCAATGGCGAGCTCGATCCGATTTTCACCTATTCTGGTTTCGGAGCTTATCGCCATTATTGGTCGGACCGCGTGCGTTCGACTGTCGCTGGTTCCTACTTCAAGGCCGACAACCCAGTTATGCTGACCACCAATCAGGTAACCGATGAGAGCTGGAATGCGCTCGCCAATATCATTTGGAACCCGGTGGATCCGCTCGATATCGGGATTGAGTTGATGTACGCCGAACGCACGCTTGAGGATGGCAGCAGCGGCAATCTGCAACGTGTTCAGGTGTCGACCCGCTATAACTTCTAGAAACCGCGCATCCTCTCTCTCCAGATGCGCCACTGCCCCGCTGGCTTAGCCGCTGGCGGGGCTATTTTTTCTGCAGGTTGCAGCTATTGCAGCCAATCTCCCAGAACAGCCGAGCACCTTTTGCGGGCATCAGCCGCGCCAAGGGCGCACCTGTAGCCCCAGATTCGCAGCTGGCGATGGCGAGAGTAGCCGACCGAGCTGCGCGCGCGAGTGTTCAAGATGGACAAGACGACCTTGCCCTTTGCTCCGCTATCAAGTGGAATTTGATCTTGGCGAAACGCTGAATGAAACGAACGGCTTGGTCGCGCTCAACCATCCTCATTGCGCGCGCTTTTGCGTCTTGGGCGGAGCCAGCTGCACGACCTAGCTAAGGCTTGGACAATATCATGATATGCGCTGTGCTTGGCGCGATCAGCGAGTGATCGGCTTGCTTATATGAACGCGACGCTGTTTTCAGCTGAGATATGATCTCTTAGATTTGATCGTCCTTCGAGCCGTCTGCCGGATCAAACAGCGGATGCATCGAACCATCTGGTCCCGGTCGGCCAAGAAATAGCAGATCGAACAGCACCAGCGTTCTAGGATCGGGCAAGTGCGCTTCGCGTTCAAATCGCTCAAGCGATACGATCTCCAAGTCAGAGTCACGCGCGACTTCTTCTAGCTGCTCGCGATCCCCGAATGAGAATGGTCCGAAGGGAACGAGATCGGCGCCCAGCTCGCGCGCCGCGATTTCCTCAAACGCACTAAAAACAGGATTACCATCTTCCCGAATGTCCAAACGGCAAAGGTCGCAATGCCTCCACTTTCTAGCAAGCGGCCAGTTTCATTGATCGCAGCGACCTTGTCAGGAAAGAACTGAAGCCCTTGCTGGCAATAGGAAGATTGAAACTGGCCGTCCGGAAAACCAATCTGATCAGCGCTGAACGCCGAGAATTCGATCGGCGCATCTGGGTCTGTTGCTGCAATCGCTGCTTCTATCATGGGCTGAGCGATGTCGATGCCTGTCACGCTGGTCACGCCGGGCTGAGCAGCGATTTTCCGAGTGACAATCCCTGTCCAGCACGCGACATCAAGCACTTTGCCTCTCGGCGGTGACACCTGAACCAAGGCATCGCTCCAAGTTTCGAACAATGGCGTGAGGTATGCTTGATAGAACGCTGGCGGCATCCGACCGGCCACGAATTCACTCATTAGTGACATCGTTTTCTCCCTATCATTGACAAGCGGGTGCTGCGTCGCCGGCCTATACCAATCTGCTTGCCATCTATGCTTAGCACATATCGGCGTCTATCTTGCACTGCTTTGGGGCTTTGGCCGCTAGCTCGCGCGCCATCGTTGCATGGTCAGTCGATATCGTCTTTTTGTGGATGCGAGAAAGCCTACGCGCCCTGATTTTCGAGGCTCAATGGTGGATTCAGGAAGCGCATCGCCTCTAAAGCCGCAATTCAACTCAAGCCAATCTCCGTAGCAAGGTTTACTATGATAATCAGCTAATCGACACGATCAGCCACCGAGGCAGCCGAGTGGGTTCACTGCAAGAAAGGTTCACGATTTACGGAATTTTGTTAACCGTAAGCTCTAGCGTGAGGTTTACCAAACACAGCTATTCAAAAGCGCATAGGAGACTAAACCATGCGCCTCTTCGTAAAAGCCGCGATTTCGTTCGCGACAGCCATGTTTGCTGTGCAACCAGCCCTTGCATCAGACAAGTCGTCTGGCTCATTCCAGGTTGGTGCGCGCATACCAGTTGTGTGCACCCTTGAGACAGGCACGTTCAGGGCCGAAGAAGGCGCAACCGTTGTTACGGGCTCAATGTTCGAAGCTTGCAATACTAACCGCGGATTTCAGATAATCGCGACCCATCGTGTTCTCGAACAGGATGAGCGAATCCGGGTCCGTTATGGCACGAGCTCCGCACAGCTTCACCCAACGGGCTTCTCTTTTGTGACGACGCGCTCGGGTGCGCGCTACGGTCGTGTCCCTGTCAGGATCGAGCCGCAGCAGCTCAATCAACCAATCTCGATCAGCTTCTCACTGTCGGCTGTTTAAAGCGGACTTCCCAATCGAGTTTAAATCGCGCTTACCGACACTTGCACTCGATCGCTATACCGCCCTGCTTGCGCAAAGAAGGGTTCAACCAGCACACGCAGTGGATGAAGGTCACCAAGCGAATTCGTGTGCTCTGTAAACACGCGTACGTTTACGCCTTCAAGATTGACTTCCGACCCGCTCATCAACAGATCGTAAGGAATCTCCGAAACTCCGTTCGAATGCCGGAGCTTGCCTAGGTTCTCCGAGGCGAATTCAACCCTGTAGGGCGACGTGCTCCAAATCCTCAACCCAAATGGGTCGGAGCGATTTGTTTCGTCCGGGTCCAATGTGCCAAGGTTAATGCGTCGAATTGGGCTGTTCCCACTTGCACCAACAATGCGAAGCGCCACCGCTGGAGGTACGTCGATCCTCACAACGAGGATCATAGTGTCGAGCAAGCTGCCTGTCTGATCGTGCAATGATAGGACGAATTCCTGCGAGTACAAACCTGACTGAAGCCCCCATTCGGTCGGAAAGCCGAGCCGAAATGGAACCGAACGACCCGCAGAGTTCACCGGTATGTTGGCAATGAAAAGATCGTCTCCTACCGACCCAGCCGTCGATAGATTTGGCAGGATTTCAAGCAAACGCCCGCCCGAACTTAGCCTCAGCGGAAACTGGTCCTCTGGCAGTGCGGGTTGGCTCCTTGCGATACGGAGGAACGCAGAGCATGATTCATCGCCCAGATTGCTGACCGGGACAGTGAAACTCTCTCTCGCCCGCTCTCCTACCCCGATATCGATGCCCGTTACAGTGACGGACCTTGCGTTCTCAGAAAACTCCAAGTCGCAGCCAGATTGAGCGTAGGCGGGCGTGTTGCTGAGGACGACGGCAGCAAATCCCCCGAAGATGCATTTAGAGATGCGAAGGATGTACTTTGCGCAGGCCATAAGGCAGCTCCTTTTGTTTCCTCAATGGGAGGCAAATCCAACTCGTCTAGCCGGAACAGCCCAGACGAGTCCTCTGGAATGGTGAATTCGAAACTCGAAGCTCCCCGATCGAAAGTAACCCGATAGGTTTTTCCTGGCGCGAACCCTAGCATACCAAAGCGGCCCACTGAATTCGTAAAAAAGGGTTTGCTCTCGAACTCTTCGTCATCAAGTGCTTCGACCTGCCCAGAGATCAATGATACTGGTTCTCCACCTCGTCTAAGCGTCCCAACGACACTGACGAAATTGTCGCTTCCAACTTGCAGCGAGTAACCTCCACGATAGGGAGGATCGACGCGAGCAACGCCTTCTCCGATATCGTAACCAACGCCAGCGCCATCGACGTCGTACTGAATGGTCTGATCGGCATAAGAAGAAAGTCGTCCTTGTAAGGCCCCGCCAAACGTGCCGCTGCGCGCTTCATACGTATTGTCGCTAAGGTCTCTTCCAACGATTACTTCACCATCCTCAAGCGAGCTGTGGGGATGGACAATTGCAAAGGCATCGCGAATGGGACGGCCGATCGCGAATTCGCCATCGGCAAGGGCGAGGGAAGTGCCAAATTGTAAACGCACCCTTTGGTCATCGGTAATGCTGCCGATATCGGATCCCTCGGTGAACATAGTCACTCGAGAGTCGAAACGGTTGCCTACATAATCGAATCCTAGATCGACTCGTGCTTGATCAGAGTCGCGGATTACTCCAGCGTTGTAGCCAAACGAACCGACTTTATTGTCACTTCCTCGTGTGAAGTTGGCCCGTGCCGTGTTGGTTCGGCTGCGATAATCTCCAGAGCCTCGAGCATTGCGCCCAAAAGCGTATGATATTCCAACGCGGAACCCCCAGTCATCATCGATTGCTTCGCTGTTACCGTATTCGAAGCCTGCGATGAGCTGCAGCCTCTCATCGATCCGGTGGATATAATCAATAAAGGCCGTAGTGAGGTCGTCTTGTGGCCCCTCGCGATGCGAATAGATGATGCCTGATACAATGCGGCCATCTTGGGAGATCGCTCGATTATAACTTGCGCTGAGAGTTAGCAGGTCGAACTGGACCGGGATGACGTTGGAAATTGTCGTAAAACCTGCACCGGAGTAATCCACATTGATAGAGAAGGTACTTTGATTAGTGATGCTGTTGCCCGAACTAATCCGATAACTCGCTCTGGCCGAATACGCAGTGCCCTGATCGCCAAAACTGACCGCGCCTTCGAAATCAAGGAAGCCGGGAATGAACTGCGGAACATAGGTTGCCTCGACGCCAACAAGCTGAACATCTTCAGAAATCTGTGTTGCCCCACCTAAGATCAGATCGTCGTTTATGGCCCGCCGGTATAAACCAACGAGAGCAGGGTCGTCGCTGTATTGCGGCTCGAATGTCAGGTCCCGAGCAACAAACCCGACAGCGAGCGAGTATTCCTCCTCGCCCGCGAGCAAATCCAAAGGCTGGTAGAAATAGTCGAGGTTGACCGTTTGCTGACGGCCGCCAGAATCCCGAATCTGCAGTTCAACATTGTTTGAGCCAAGCTGCACTGGCAGGCTTGCCAGATCGTATGTTCCAGCATCGAGCTCCAATGTCTGATACAGGTCGCCGTTAATCAGCACATCGACGGTAGAACTGTTGTCGAGAAAGATCTCTCCGGCGCCTAGGCGAGCTGCCGGGGTGAAGGGATCGAACACTCGCCGGCTTTTTTCGAGGCTAACACCGCCCAAAAACGGCGTTCGCAACAGGCTCAAGGTCTCAAGTCGGAGGTCGCCAGCCGCGAACCTCTGATAATCCTCACGGCGGTCGTAAACTGCCCTTACTCCGCGGCGAAAGAACTGAGTCCCCTCGCCAAACTGATTGGATATTGCGCCGTCATACTCAACTGCAACATCACCGAATCTCGTGCCGCCATCGATAAAAAGCTCGGGAGCGAACTCGTTGTTATTGGTGTTGTAGTCGACATTGGAATTGAGGTTCAGATATGCAGAGAAGCGCGCAGGCTCCAAAAGTGGAATATCGCCTGCTCGCGTGGCAGAGCTTGTCTCAACCAGTTGCCTGACCGGACGCAGCGAGCCATCGATCCGGTCGATATCTAGCTGCAGCAGATTCTGATTGAATTCCACCTCAATTCCGATTTCAGCAAGAGCATTGGGATCAATGAAAGGCCTGCCAGCTATCAGTTCATCGAGTCTAATCTGGCCATCTTCGTTCAAAAGCGATCTGAGCTGCTCAGTCAGTGTTCGGGTGTCGAGGAGAACCGAATTGTCGGAGTACACTTCTAGAAAAACATCGCCCAACACGCGTCCTTCGTATTGGACAGGCACAGTGAACGAGATGACCTGCTGCCTTTCTTGTACAGTCGTAACAGGTTCATCACTTACCTGATCCTGCGCAGCAGCAAGGCCATGGGAAAAGCATCCCAAGGCTGTTGTCGCCATGCAGAAAGCTCGCAAGCGCATTTGACGGGAGCCCAAGCGCATAAAACGCCTACTCTTCCTCGTCTGGAATCTCTATCTCGATAGAGACTGTCGCGGGATCTAGCTGTGTCTCCATCGGCAAGAAGAATATCCGATCGCGGCCCGGACCAACTACACCGGCGCCAATCGATTGCGCAATCCTGCTCGGTGCGAACTCCTCTTCGAACCGCTCGCCATTGATCGTTGTACCTTCGATCTTCCATATCGATAGGCCAGCCAAGAAATACCGGTTCCCGTCGTTCCCAACACGCACCTCAAGTCCTGAAACTTCCATCGTTGCAGGAGGAGGCGGATTGTCCGAGGCCGGTTCCGGCTGGAAAGAGACGTCATCCGTGACGGGGGCAACGTCGTCTATGGTTTCGGCTTCTGCGGATACGGCCTCTGCAGATGCAACTTCATCAGGGGCATTGCCGAGCCCATCTGTTAGAACTTCATCCGTCTCTGCAGAAGCATCAGTGGCAGCTTCGTCTGGCGGGGGTGGCGGAGCATCAACAATTCTGGTCGCGCTAGTGATCGAACGGATCACCGGTTCGGCTTCGGCACCGTCGGGCACAACGTTAACGAGCACATTGTAATTCACGACCACTTGCACCTGTGACCGTTGAACTTCCTCAAATGAAACCGGGATCTGCTTGATCGACATGTAGTAGATCTGCGATTCTGCCAGCTCGGCCTCGCCAACATATTGAATTCTAAACACCTGACGTGAGTTGGATTCGAGTAGAACTTGGGTCGGAAAGACGAGGAAATCATCATCCGCAGGGGTTAGCTCAAGCTGCCCGTCCTCGGAGATATCACCGCGCATCATGAGCACTTCGTAGGGAATATCTCGACCCGAATCGCTCGCCATTTCGATCCGAGCGACCGTGCCTCTCCCTATTGGCTCGATATCAAGGATCATAGGTGCGACACGCGCCGCGTGCACCGGCATAGGCATAGCGATTAGAATTAGAGCGCAAAAGGCCGCCCAAACCTGTCGAAACATCGAAAATCCCCCCCAAACAGGACGACTCAACGCCGCGCCCGTTTTGCCTATCCGTTGTGACCCTATTCCATCTTAAATTGCAATGGCGTTAACTCTTTTGGGATGACAGACCAAAATCCACCATAGTTGATGGATGCTCGGACTGGACTGCCGTGGCCAAAAAAAAGGGAGAGAGCGCAAAACCCTCTCCCCCATTTCTTTTTTCTAAAGGATCAACCCTTAGATTGCCCCAAGCGTTACTTCGGCGATGCCCAAGTAGATGCCAGCAAGTGGACGCTGCGGGTTGTCATTCGCATTGATGACGGTGCGCAGGACAGCACGGTTGTGGAACGCATCCGGCTGGAACACGCTTTGCGCAGAGTCGTCAACAGTACGCAGGTTCACTTCCTGGAAATCGTCATTGTCGTCAGCGCGCATGCGCAGTCGATAATGCAGCACATCCGTGAAATCCTCTGCGTCAGGACCGTCGTTGACAAAAAACAGGTTTGTCATCGGAGTCGCTTCCAACGTGATCGAAGTCGGATAGTTGCAACTCGCCCAAATGCGTTGGCGCTCTACGTAACGATCGTCACTCAAAAGCAGAGCATCTGCGCCCGAATCTTCTTCAATGTCCAAAAGGCCGAAGAAGACCGTTTCGGGATCATCAACACTACATTCGAATTGAACAGCGGCTACAACTGCAAAATCGTCAGACGCAGTAGGCGCAGCCATTGCAGGCGAAGAAATTAGAGCTGCAGCAGCAGCACCAAAAAGCAGCTTTTTCATACTAAAATTCCCCTCACAAAATACCAAGGAAACACCAGGCTCGCGACTTCCTTCATTTTATCCCGTCTCGAGCATGACCAAAAAGTCCGGGTCGAATCGGATCGAGTGTCTGGTAAACAAAGTATTATCAGTTAGTCTCTGTAATGCAACGCGTCGTCGAGTCACAAATGAATGCGCTGTGGAAAGGCCGAAAAATAAATCACGCCTTGACAGCGACTTACGAGGCAATGTCCCGGTTTAGGACAGAGTAGAGAACGCTGGACTGGTGACACTCCAGACTAACATATTTGGCCACTCTTGAAGGTGGGCTAACGGGTCAGCTCGGGATTGATGACAAACCTCACACGCTTGCGCCCCGGTCTGATGCAGTCGCGATGATCAGCCTCAGCAGCCAACCTCATCTGAGGGTGGCGTGCTATCCAGGCGGCAGGCCTCAGGTTTTCAAAAGACATGGGATTGGAACGATCTTGCAACTCCCAATAGGTAACTATGTCCGTCAGCCTTGCGCTATGCTTGCCATCCGCCAAAACAGCATATTCGAGGGTTCCACCATTGCATTCTACGCACGCTGCTGCTTCTTGGGTTCTTGCCGCGACGAAGCGAATGAGAGACTGTGCAGGGGGCTTCCTTCTTGAGAGCTGAATTATGAGCCTTCGCTTGGCCGGTGTGTCGAAGTCGGTGGCCGGAGAGGTGCATATCCATCCGGTCAACCTTGAGCTTCAGAAGGGCACGATGAATGTGCTGCTTGGGCCGACTTTGGCGGGCAAGACGACGCTGATGCGGCTTATGGCGGGGTTGGAGAGGCCCGATACGGGCTCGATCTTCTGGAACGGTGATGACGTCACCGGCCGGCGGGTACAGGATCGCGAAGTCGCGATGGTCTACCAGCAATTCGTCAATTACCCATCGATGAGCGTTTACGAGAACATTGCTTCACCGCTTCGACTGCAACGGCGATCATCTCAGGAGATCGATAGCAAAGTGCGCGAAATGGCCGACCTGCTTAAGCTGACGGCAATACTCGACCGTAAACCGAACGAGATATCAGGTGGGCAGCAGCAAAGATGCGCTATGGCGCGCGCTCTGGTGAAAGATGTTGGCCTCGTGCTGATGGACGAGCCGCTTGCCAATCTTGACTACAAGCTTCGCGAAGAGCTGCGCATCGAGATTCCGCGCCTTTCCGCAAAGTCTGGCGCGATCTTCGTCTATGCGACCACCGAACCGGAGGAAGCGTTGTTGTTGGGCGGGAACACAGCGACCTTGTCTGAAGGTTCGATCACCCAATTCGGCCCTTCGACCGAAGTCTATCGCCAACCTGTCGATCAGGTCACCGCTAGGGTCTACTCAGATCCACCCATGAGCATTGTGCGCGTGTCGAAAGCAGGATCGGAAATCTCTTTTCCAAACGGAGAAACCGCAAAGTTGGCTGATGCGGATCAAGGCATGCCAGACGGAGACTATCGCGCCGGGTTTCGCGCCCATCAGCTGAAAGTTGGCGATATCTCGCAAGGCGATTTCGTATTTGAAGCAAAGGTTGTCGTTACCGAGCTCTCCGGTTCCGAGACCTTTGTGCATTTTGAGGCGATGGGCGAGCGCTGGATTGCGCTCGTTCCCGGGCTGGAGCCCTTCGAAGTGGGCCAGATTTGCCAGGTTGGTGTGAGGCCCGATGACGTGCTCTATTTTGACAGCGACGGGAGAACCGCCAGCGTCGCGCAGCCTCAACCGTTGAAGGTGGGCGCTTAAACATGGCGTCGATCACCCTTGAAAGGCTCGCCCATTCTTACGCGGCTGCTCCGCAATCGGAGGGCGACTTTGCGTTGAAGGAAGTCCACCACACTTGGGAGGATGGGCACGCCTACGCACTGTTGGGGCCAAGCGGTTGCGGAAAGACCACATTGCTCAACATCATGTCCGGTCTCTTGCAGCCGACCCGCGGGCGGATCCTGTTCGATGATCGAGATGTTACGGCGGCGTCGGCCGCTGAGCGCAATATCGCGCAAGTTTTCCAGTTCCCTGTTGTCTATGACACGATGAGCGTTGGAGATAACCTCGCCTTCCCGCTGCGCAATCGCGGGAAAGATGCCAGCTATGTTGCCTCCCGTGTGGAGCGGGTTGCGCAGATGATCGGGCTTGAGCAGCACCTGCGACGGAAGGCGAGCGGGCTGACCGCCGATTTGAAGCAGAAGGTTGCTCTTGGGCGAGGTGTGGTTCGCGATGATGTCAATGCGATCCTGTTCGATGAGCCGCTTACTGTGATTGATCCCCAGCTCAAATGGGAGCTACGCACTCAACTGAAGTCGCTGCACCGAGAATTCGAGCACACGATGATCTACGTGACTCACGATCAGACCGAAGCGCTGACTTTCGCAGAGAAAGTGGTCGTGATGCATGAGGGACGGATCGTTCAGATTGGGACGCCGCAAGAGCTCTTCGAAGCGCCGGCACACACCTTTGTCGGCCATTTCGTCGGTTCGCCGGGAATGAACTTCTTGCCTGTCTCTGTCGCGGGGCAGCGGGCCATGGTGCAGGGCGAGACAATCGACCTTGCAAAGGATTACGGTGCTCCAGAGGGGGAAATGCAGCTTGGCATCCGCCCTGAATTCGTCCGCCTCTCAAAGGACGACGGTCTGCCGATCAAGATCAACCGCGTGCAAGATGCAGGACGACGGAAATTTATCAATGGCAACGTGCTCGATACCGAGGTCAATATCGTCCTCGATGACCAGTCGGAGATAGAAGCAGATATGACGAGGATCGTGTTCGAGACGAGCCAAATCATCATCTTCAAGGACGATTGGCGGATTGATGGTCAAGGGGAAACGCGTCCCGAAGGAAACGTGTCTTGATGCAAAAGGTCACCAACCAACGCGCATGGGTCTTGGTCTTGCCAGTCCTGATCCTGGTGGCCTTTTCCTCTGTCATCCCGATGATGACGGTCGTGAATTATTCGTTCCAGGACAGCTTTGGAGGAAACGAGTTCTTTTGGGTCGGTCTTGAGTGGTACCGCGAACTTTTGCGCTCTGAACGGCTTTGGGATGCGCTTGGCCGACAGCTTTTGTTTTCCGGGATCATCCTCGCGATCGAAATTCCGCTTGGGATACTTGTCGCGCTTTGCATGCCGAAGAAAGGATGGCTCGCCTCGCTCTGCCTTGTACTGATGGCTTTGCCTTTGTTGATACCTTACAATGTCGTCGGGACAATCTGGCAAGTCTTTGGCCGGTCCGATATTGGCCTGCTTGGACACACGCTTGCTGAGCTAGGCATTGACTTCAACTATGCGCAAAACGCGCTGGATGCGTGGATCATCGTGGTCATGATGGATGTTTGGCACTGGACTTCGCTGGTTGCTTTGCTGTCCTATGCTGGCCTGCGGTCGATCCCCGACGCCTATTATCAGGCCGCGAAGATTGATCATGCGAGCCGTTGGAGCGTGTTCAGATATATCGAGCTGCCCAAGATGCGCGGTGTTTTGATCATTGCTGTGCTGCTGCGGTTCATGGACAGCTTTATGATCTACACCGAGCCATTCGTTCTAACCGGCGGCGGCCCGGGCAACGCCACTACTTTCCTGTCGATCGACCTGGTGAAAATGGCGCTGGGTCAATTTGATCTCGGTCCAGCAGCGGCATTCTCGCTGATGTACTTTCTTGTGATCATGCTCATTTCCTGGGTGTTCTACACTGTGATGATGAGCTCTGACAAAGCGGAGGCGCAATCATGAAGATGCTACGCCTGCCCCGAGTGATCATGGCAGCGTACCTGCTGTTTCTCTTGCTGCCGATCTACTGGCTTGTCATCATGAGCCTTAAGTCGAATTCGGAAATTCTCGGCGCTTTCACGCTCTTCCCGCAAGACCTGACATTCGCCAATTACAGTACGATCCTGACCGATCCGTCCTGGTATATGGGGTATGTGAACAGCTTCATTTACGTGTCGCTCAACACGGTCATCTCGCTGCTTGTCGCGCTGCCTGCAGCCTACGCATTTAGCCGTTACCGGTTCACCGGTGACAACCACCTGTTCTTCTGGCTTTTGACCAATCGCATGGCCCCGCCGGCTGTTTTTGCGCTGCCCTTCTTCCAGCTCTATTCCAGCGTCAATCTGTTCGACACGCATATCGCGGTGGCTCTGGCGCATTGCCTGTTCAATGTGCCTCTCGCGGTCTGGATTCTCGAAGGGTTCATGCGAGGCGTCCCGCGAGAGATTGATGAGACCGCCTTTATTGATGGCTACAGTTTCCCACGCTTTTTTGCGCGCATCTTCGTGCCGATGATCGCGCCGGGGATCGGAGTTGCGGCGTTTTTCTGCTTCATGTTCAGCTGGGTCGAACTCCTCCTCAGTCGCACACTAACCAGCGTCGATGCGAAGCCGATCACCGCGATAATGACGCGCACGGTCTCTGCCTCTGGTCTCGACTGGGGCGTGCTCGCTGCCGCTGGCGTCTTGACCATCATTCCCGGCGCGATCGTGATTTATTTCGTGCGCGGCTACATCGCCAAGGGCTTTGCCCTGGGGAGGGTTTGAGATGGAATGGATGGCTTGGACTTTGCCCACAGGGCTGTTCTTTATCGCCATTGCAGCGACGCTCTCGTGCATGACCGTTTTGGCGATCAAGCGACCCAGCACGGCTCGCACTGGGATACTCGGGATCGAAACTGCGCGCGGCGACCGCTTGTTCATCACCCTGCTGGGATCGGCGTTTATCAACCTGGCGTGGATTGGTCTGACCGACGCATCGCAATATTGGGCGCTGATCGTATGTGCGCTGTTTGCATTAGTCGTTTTCCGCTGGGTATGAAGAGCAAATTACAAATATGGGTGAGATGAGAGTGATGAGAACGGTACTGATTTCGGGCGCTTGCTTGGCGCTCATGGCGTGTTCGGACAGCGCGACAAGCAATTTTGTCGTCCCCACCGAAGCCGAACGCCAAGCATCGGTTTCAGCGTTTCTGGACGACGAGATCGGCGATCAGTCCACTCTCACCCGCGAGGAGCAAGAGGCAGAGCTTGCCTGGTTCATGAATGCGGCAGAACCCTTTCGCGGGATGGAAATCACGGTCGTGTCCGAAACGATCGCCACGCATGAATATGAATCCCGCGTGCTCGCTCCGGCCTTCACTGCCATCACCGGCATCCGGGTCACCCACGATCTGATTGGCGAAGGTGATGTGGTCGAGAAACTGCAGACCCAGATGCAGTCTGATGAGAATATCTACGATGCTTATGTCAACGATTCCGACCTGATCGGGACCCATTGGCGCTACCAGCAAGTGCGCAACCTGACCGATTGGATGGCGGATGAAGGCGCGAGTGTCACCAGCCCGACGCTGGATCTTGATGACTTCATCGGAACCGATTTCACCACCGGGCCGGACGGCAAACTCTACCAGCTGCCCGACCAGCAGTTCGCGAACCTCTATTGGTTCCGCTACGATTGGTTCACCGACCCCGAGATCAAAGCCGCTTTCCGCGCTGAGTACGGATACGAGCTCGGTGTTCCGGTCAATTGGTCGGCTTATGAAGACATCGCTGAGTTCTTCACTGGTCGTGAGATCGACGGCCAGACGGTCTATGGCAGCATGGATTATGGCAAGAAGGACCCGTCGCTCGGCTGGCGCTTTACCGATGCGTGGATGTCGATGGCCGGTATGGGTTCGATCGGCGAACCCAATGGCTTGCCGGTCGATGAGTGGGGCATTCGGGTCAATGAGAATTCGCAGCCTGTTGGCTCTTGCGTGGTGCGGGGCGGGGCGACCAATTCGCCTGCCGCTGTCTATGCGCTCGACAAATACTCCAAATGGCTGCGCGAGTATTCGCCTCCTTCGGCGGCTGGCATGACTTTCTCCGAAGCCGGGCCTGTTCCCGCGCAAGGCGCCATTGCGCAGCAGATATTCTGGTACACGACCTTCACCGCCAACATGGTTGGTGAGGAAGCCTCTGCCGTCCTTTATGACGATGGAACGCCGCGCTGGCGGATGGCTCCAAGTCCCCATGGTGCCTATTGGGAAGAGGGCATGAAGGTTGGCTATCAGGACGCGGGATCATGGACCTTGATGAAGTCCACTCCCACGGACCGCGCTCAGGCGGCATGGCTCTATGCGCAGTTTGTGACGTCGAAGACTGTGGATGTGAAGAAAGCGCATGTCGGTCTGACCTTCATCCGCGAATCCACGATCCAGCACGAGAGCTTCACCGAACGCGCGCCCAAGCTTGGCGGTTTGATCGAGTTTTACCGCTCACCCGCACGGACTCGCTGGTCGCCGACTGGAACCAACGTTCCAGACTATCCGCGCCTTGCGCAGCTGTGGTGGCAGAATATCGGAGACGCCTCATCAGGCACAAAGTCGTCGCAGGATGCGCTGGACGCGTTGTGCGAGCAGCAGGAACGCGTGCTTGAACGGCTCGAGCGGGCTGGACTGCAAGGCGATCTTGGGCCGAAGCTCAATGAAGAGCGCGACGCGGCCTATTGGCTAAACCAGCCTGGCGCGCCCAAGGCCAAACTCGCCAATGAAGATCCCGAACCGATCACAATCGAATATGATCGGCTGATCGAGACTTGGCAGTAGCCATAGCGGGGAAGCAGCATTGCAACCGCGGGCGTCGAAATTCTGCGTCAAAAACGAGACTGCGTCAGCTCAATATCCGCATTCGCCCAGACTATCGCGAATTTGGCTTCTACCTCTGCGGTGTCCTTGCCCTGAGCTTCCAACGCTCTGATCAGGCCGGCCATCGACCAGCCATTGCGCGGATAATCCTTCAGGTCTCTGAGATAGACGGCCTCAGCCTCCGCCGGTTTGCCCGCTGCCAAGAGCGCCTGACCGAGCGTGTGCCGGGTCGGATAATACCAGAAAGGCGGTTCGGTGTAGGGGAGGCCATCTTGCAGCTCCACCGCCTGTTCAAAATGAGCAATCGCTTCGTCTGATTGCCCCGCATCCAAAGCAAGCTCACCTGCCAGCAAATGGTGTGCGATGTTGAGCAAGGTCGAGGCAGGATAGGCGTTGTTGTCAAGGAACTGAATCTGCACCGTGTCCTTGAGCGAGGCTAATTCTTCCAGCTCGGCGCGCGCTGCTTCGCTTTGCCCGGTGCGCACAAACGCCACGCCGCGTGCATAATTGGCGATGGCCCGCGAATAGTCGCGCGGTGTTGGTGGCTCAGTCTCAGCGAGAATGGCGTCCCATTTGCCGAACTGAACCATCGTTAGGATCGGGATCGTCTTGAAGAACTCAACTGTCGGAAACTGCTCAATCTGCTCCATGCGCACATTGGTAGCGAGCTTGTTGGCTGAATCGATTGCCATCTCGCTTTGCCCAGACATGCTCGTTGCGGCCCAAAGGAAATGGATATTGTGCGGGTAATAGAGCGCTGGATAGAACCCTTGCGCGTTGCAGGCCGCGATGTAGGCTTCGTCTACGGCAGCTGCCATTATGTTGGCCTTCGCAGCATCGTCATAGCGGCCAATCCGCCAGTATATATGCGAGGGCATATGCACCAGATGGCCCGACCCTGGGACCAAAGTCAGCAGCCGGTCGGCTTCATCCTCTGCAACGCCGGGGTCTTCTGACGCCTCGACCGCATGGATATAGAGGTGCAGCGCAAGCGGGTGGTCGGGACTGCGCTCGATGATCTGTTCGAGCATTGAGACTACGATGCGGGTATCGTCCTTGGGCGCGCCGCTGTCGGACCAGTAATCCCACGGCATCAGGTTCATCAGCGATTCTGCGTAGATCGCGCCTGCATCATCATCATCGGGATAGGTCGCCACATAGCTCGCCATCGCGTCAGCATAGGCGCGGTCGAGCGGAGCGCGGTCGCTTTCAGGATCGCCGTTATAGCGTGCCGCCTGCGCTTCGATGAGCTTCTGCTCAGCTGCGCTCGCATAATCACGCAAAGCCAGCGCTTTGGTGATCGCTGCATGGGCAGTGACACGCTCTGCTGGCTGCATGACCACCTGACCGTCGGATCTGATGTTGATGTTGGGGCCTGTGGCGAGCGCCTCGCCCCAAAAGCACATCGCACAATTTGGATCGAGCCGCTGCGCTGCGCGGAATGATCGGATGGCTTCAGCATGATTGAAGCCGAACGACATCACCATGCCCTGATTGAAATAACGTTGTGCGCCGGGATGCGAAGTCGTGATGGTGCGATGATAGCTTCCCATCCCTTCAAACAGCGGCGCACCGGCTTCCTCGACAAGCTGCGCATCGGCTGATTGAGCGGTTTCTGACGCGCTCGCCGGATTGTCTGGCAAAATATTGGCGCCCGCCAGAGCAAGGACGCTCACAGCCCCCACCATACCGAAAATCTGTTTCCCACTACCCATTTTCGCCTCCCCATCGACTCGTTCCCTAATGGTTACATACCACAGGAGGGGATTGATCTGGGCGTTTCGTTGCAGGCGAAACCAACAGAGAAGCTGTGATCGGATGCAAAGGGGCAGCATCGTTGAAGAAAGTTGGGTCAGCACGTGTTTCGCTGATCGAGCTAGGACGCCTCTTGATCGACACGGGCAGGACCAGCGAATTCCAAGCGCTAGTTTGAACTTCGGACTGATAGAGGGGACGGTTATGCGTGGATCATCAGCGATGGCTTTGACGTTGGCTTTGACGTCAGGAGCGGCTTGCGCCCAGGCGATTGAGCCGCCCCCTACGCAAATCCGATTCCAAGATGTCACCGCGACGCACCTACCTTCGATCCCTGATCAAGGGCTGGCCAGCATGGACGCCGAAGCGGTAGATTTGGACAAAGATGGAGATCTCGATTTGGTCGTCCCGCAAGAGTGGCGCGCCAATCGGATTTTGATCAATGACGGACAAGCGATATTCACAGCGCGCCTAGAGCCGTTCCCGAAAGCTATGGCTGACGAACTGATCCGCCCGGACAGCGCGCCAGATTGGCTGCTCAAAGACACCGAAGACGTCTCGATCCTCGATCTGAATGGTGATGGCATTCTCGACATCATCATGGTGGTCGAGGACGATCAGAAGTTTGGCCGCGTGAACGTGCACCAGTATTTTCGCGGACGCGCCGATGGCTCTTATGAGCGCATCTATGGTGAGCTGACCGACACAATCTCCAACGCGGTCGCGCATGGCGATGTGGACGCCGACGGCGATACGGACCTGTTCGTCAGCGGCGCGGGACAAGACGTGCTGCTGCTCAATGATGGCGAAGGCAGTTTTACCGATGTCACGCAAGGTCAGCTGCCCAGCGAAGACATGATCGCTCAGGATGCCGAGTTTTTCGATGTCGACCAGGACGGCGATCTCGATCTCGTGCTCGGCTTGGAGGGTGGACATGGCCTTTGGATCAACGACGGCAAAGGCATATTTGCTGATGAGACCGCGGACCGCTTGCCTGCGATCGACAACGTCGAAGCGCGCAAGGTGACGCCGGTGGACATAGACGGCGACGGCGATCTCGACCTGTATTTCGCGCATGTGAGCTGGCGCGGCCTTGATGGTCAGGACCGTGTCTACATCAATGATGGCACCGGCGTTTTCAGCGACGCGACCGAGGCGCGCCTTGGCACCGAAGCCCAATTGACGCTTGATGCGAAGTTTGGCGATCTCGACCGCGATGGGGACGTTGACCTTGTCCTTGGTAATGCAGGCTCGATCGAGATATATGAAAATGATGGCAGTGGCCGGTTCATCAATGTGACCCAAGAGGTTCTAGGGGAGGACAATAACCCCGCCGGGATCAACATCACTTTGGAGCTGGCCGACTTTAACGCAGACGGAAAGCTTGATCTGTTTGTGGGCCAACTGGCTTTTGGCGGCGCGCCCCCGGCTAAGGATCATCTCTTCCTGGGAATGTGATGATCCGATGACCAGAGGCGCGCGACCAATCAATCTGCTCGCCGAGCAGGGTTTCTGAAATCGTTTCCAAAGAAGATCGCGTTGGTCACGAGACGCGCTGTGCCTTTCATGTAAGCGCGGAAGACTGGGTTGTCGGCGAATAAGACCACAGCCCCGTCACCGCGACGCTCAGCGTGCATCATTCCTGTCCCAGCAAGTTCCTCTCGGTTCTCCTCGCTAGCATATCCGGCAAGGATCGGATCGCCTTGGGCATAACGCACAGGCAAAGCAAAGGGATTGTCGGAGACAGCAAAAGCTCCGGTCCCGATCTTGGTCACCGGCAACATGCTATCGCGCAATCCGAAGACCAGCGGGTGAGTGATGTCAGCCTCGGTTTCGAACAGTGCACCGGTAATTCTTACTTCTGCGTCCCAATCGAGGATCGTGTCGTAAGGGCGAGCATCAGTAGTGGTTTCCTCTTCGGGCGCTTCGCCTTCGCCATCTGCGGCCTCTTCATCACCGTCTTCGTCGATAAAGACCGCGCTTGAGATATCATGCTGTGCCGCCCAGCGAGCACCGGATTCGCTGGCTATGAGAATCCCACCTGCCTTCACCCAACTATCGAGGCGCTCGCGGAAATCCTCGTCGAAGCTGGAATAGTCACCTCCCGGCAAGATCAAGTGCGTATATCGCTCCATCGACATGCTCGGCAGTTCGCGGACATCGATCATGGAGACCGGCATATTCATCTCATGATCGAGCAGATACCAATATTCACCCGCATCGTTGGATGAGACCGATCGGCCGGTCGCAAGCAGCACTTCGGGCTTTTCGACATTCTCTAGGTCGAACCCACCCAAGTCTGACCCGCGGCTCGTGAGGCCGCTGGTAGCGGCATGGATCGTCACCGAATCCTCGCGCGCCGCGCGCACCATCAGTTCGTAGATCTCATCAGCATCGAGATCTTGTCCTGCTATCGTCACCATAATCGCGCCGCGTCCTGGCTCCACTTCCCCAGTGCGGGTGCGGACAAGCGTTTCGTCGGGAATGACCCGCGCCCGCAGCCCTGCATCGAGCAGGCGATAAAGCGCGCGCGGTGCATAAAAGCTATCCCATTCCATGACATAGACATAAGGACTGCGCTCTGGCGTGGGGGCGGCGGCATCAAAGCCTTGCACCAGATCACCTGCGAGATTTGCCGAGAAGGACCGACCGCTCAATGGGGCATAGTCAAGGTCCCAAGCCAGCGATTGAGTCCACGCTGACACGTCGTAAAACAGGCTCCGTTCGGTGATCACTTGGGATGAAAACATGGTCTCGACCAGCCGGTAATGCGACTGATTGGTCAGCGCGACAAAGGCTTCTCCGGCCTCGTAGGTCTTGCCATCGAGGCTGACCGTCCGGTTCAGCTCGCGCACTTCGATATTGTGCACGCTGAGCATATCGAGAAAGCCGGCCAAACGCCCGCGATCGCTCGACCCGAAGACATAGCCGCGCACCGGATTGCTGGCAGCCAGAGCGCGACTCTCATTGTAGAAGTTTGCCATATGCGCCTGCAGTTCGGCGCGACGCGCGTGACCTGCGCGGATCACGGCCATACCGACGCGCGCCTGCATCCCGATCTTGTCGTCATAGCGCAACGTTCCGTATTCGGTCTCACGAATGAGGCCGCGGGTGGAGCTTTGCTCAAACAGGTAGGGCACGGTGCCGATCAGGTTGGGATAGCTCGAACCATATCCGGGATAGAACATCGCGAAGAGCTCTTCAGTGACATAGAGCGCACCCTCACCATCGAGGCGATCGGTCACAAAGGTGTTCATGTCTCGCTTCATCGCCAGTGTGGTGTCGCTGAACAGCGGATTGCGGCGATCGGGTGGGCCGGGCGAGAACATGAAGGTCGAATTGCTGCCCATTTCGTGCAGGTCGACTGCGACATTGGGCATCCATTCATGGGTGAACTCAACCACGGCACGTGATTCCGGCTGGTTCACCAGCAATTTCTGTCGGTTAAGGTCAAAATAATAGTGGTTGGTCCGCCCCCAGGGCCACTCATAGAAGTGCTCGCGGCTCTGCGGATCGGCCACCGGAACATTAGCGTGGTGCATGTTCGTCCATTGAGCAAAACGGTTCATGCCATCGGGATTGAGCGGAACGACAATGTTAATGACGGCTTCGTCGAGCAGCTTGTCGATCTCTGGCCCTTGGGCTGCTATCAAATGATAGAGCATGGCGGGCGCGGCATCGTAGCTCGACGGCTCTGATCCGTGGACGCCGTAGGTGAATTGCATGATCACCGGATGATCGGCTGGAGGCGGAGCGGCATTGGCATTCATCAGGCTGCGCTGTGTCGCCTTGATGCTCTCAAGCCTTGCGAGGTTGTCTGGAGAAGAAATCGTCACACGGTGGATTGGCCGGCCAAAATGGCTGCGGCCAATCACACTGACTTCTACGCGGTCGGAAGCTTCAGCCAGCGCCTCTATGTAGTCGACATGCATGTCGGGCGGATAGATGATTTCGCCCAACCGATACCCTGTTACGTCCTCTGGCTTGGGAATGGCAGGATCGTAGGTCGTGCCTTGATCCAGAAGGACATCGACACTTTGCGGTTCGTAGCGGTCATTGGCTAAAGCAGCGGTCGAAGCGGATAGCAGCAAAGCAGCAGCGAGCGTGCGCAACATCAAATTCTCTCCATTGGTGCAGCTTTGCAGAAGGGCAAAGCGACGTGTGTGTAGAAACGCTTAAGCTGTGACAATGGTACCGGGCGTGCGCAACTTTTTTGGCGACCGTTTTTTGCGAGGTCTAGCCTTGCTGGGGAAGTCAATTCGTCGTGATGCAGAAGTCATGCGACCTGATTCAGCATATGAGGCCAATTAGCGCAGCGGTAATCTTCGTGCCCCGCGCCGGAAGTTGCTCTGCAAGCGGGCCAAACGCGCAACCCACGGCCGCATTGTTGTCACCCGCCTGACCGCACCATATGCCCGCCATCGATGTCGAGCACATGACCGGTGACGTAGCCATTTGCCGCAAGGAAAAGTGCGCCTTGGGCGACCTCGTCGGGGGTTCCGGTGCGTGCAATGGGCAAGCTGGCTCCTGTCTCTGCAATCATCGCTGCGCGTCGATCCTCGGGCATTCCATCATAGGCCTCGGTGTCGACCATGCCGGGCGAAAGGCAATTGACGCGGAGCCTTGGACCCAGCTCAAGCGCGAGCGCCTTCGTAAGTGCCTCGACTGCTCCGTTAACCGCTGCCAGACCTGCCACATTGTAGCCCGGGCGGCGGCTAAGAACGCCGGAGAAGAAGGTGATCGAGCCGCCAGTATGCATGACTGGCAAGAGCGCCTGAGCGACACGGTAAGGACCGGTGAACTTCGAGGCAAACATCGCCTCAACCTCCTCAACCGCGAGTTCAGCAAAAGGACCATGTGCCGCCTGGCTTGCGGAAATCACGAGATGATCGAGCCCGCCCGGTAGCTGGCTGGGAGAAGCGGCAACTTGATCGCGATCGGTCATATCGAGTTGCAGGGTCTGCAGCCGATCTCCCGCCGCGAAAACATCTTTGGTTCGCTTTAGTTTGCCCGCATCCCTGCTCGCCAGCCAGACATGGGCGCCAGCATCGAGGAAGGCCTTGGCGGTAGCGCGGCCCAGACCAGAGCTGCCGCCCAGGACCAACACATTCTTGTCAGCAAAGCTCATGCTTCACCTCCTTTGCTCACTGACCGTGCAAAGCCCCAGTTGCGGCCTGCCCCTTGGAGGACAGCAAAGTTGATCCAGGTCATGGCAAAGGCTTCGAGCATGCGAGCGCCTCTGAGTGGCCCAAAATCATGCACATCGAAACCGAGATCTGCGACCAGCGCCAAAGCGGTCTGCCGTGCTTCTGCGTCATCACCGGCAACGAACATCACGGGCTGCTGCGGCAAGGTGGTTGGGTCCGCCAGTATCTCGGCGCCGACCTGATTGAGCGATTTCACGACCCGTGCGTTTGGCAAAAGGCGAGCAACCTCTTCCCCGCCCGATGCCGAATGACCGATAACAAGGCCGAAGCCATCGTCGGTCATTCCAAGCGGGTTGGTGGCGTCTATCACAACCTTGCCCTCGGTGCCCTGAAGCCGAGGTAGAACCTCCTCGACGGCGTCCCAAGGCAAGGCAATGGTGATAATTTCAGCTGCAGCGATAGCATCTGAGAATTCGGTGATCTGAACGGCATCGCCGAGCTGGGCGCGCGCCTCCTGTGCGCTCGCGCTGGCCGGGTCCCGCACGCCAAGTGTGGCTTTGTGACCTTTCAAGATCCAGTTCTGCGCCAAGGCGACGCCAACCACTCCGGCGCCAATGATTGCGATATTCGACATAACGTCCTCCATTTGACTTGATGTCGGGACATTAGGTCTTGCGTATTGGTAAATCGAATTGATAGTTGGTATTATGAGTATCAATCACATTAATCTTCGCCGGCTCGATCTGAATCTGCTTTTGGCCTTCGATGCGCTCATGCGGACAAGAAGCGTTTCGGGTGCAGGGCAGCTCCTGAGCCTCGGCCAACCCGCTATGAGCCACAATCTTCGGCGGCTGCGCGATCTGTTCGCAGATGAGCTGCTCGTGCGCGAAGCCGGGCAGCTGCGTCCAACCGACCGGGGTTTGTCGCTTTGGACGCCTGTTAGAGAGGCCTTGGAGGGGCTCGAAACGGGTCTCGATATGGTGCGATCCTTCGACCCAGAGACCACCGCCCAGGTCTTCCGCATATCGGTGCCAGATTATCTTGCTGCGAGAATACTGTCTCACCTTGCTGCAAGGGTTGTGAATGCCACAGCTGTGCAGTTTCGCATTGAGAGCTTGGACCGCGATCTGGGTCGCAAAGCGCTCATCAACGGTGAGCTTGACGCCTATATTGGTGTCATGCCGCCCTCAGACTTGCTGGACGAAGAGCCTCTTTTCGCAGATGATTTTGCGACTCTTTATGACCCAAATCAATGGTCTCTTGCGCCCGACACGTTGGGCGCATTCTGCGATGCGGCGCATATTCTGGTGGCTCAGGCTGCCAGCTTTGAAGGGTGGGTTGATGTGGCTCTTGCTGAGGCTGGTCGATCGAGGAGGGTCGTTGCTTCGGTGGCGCGGTTCGGCGATGCGGTTGCGACGCTGCGGGGGACAAAAATGCTCGCAACCCTACCGAGAGGGGCGGTTGCAACAGCATTGGCCAAAGGCTTGGCGATCTGCGAGCCTGCTGTCGGCCAACAGCGATTTGAGGTTTGTCTTTACCGCCGCCGCCGCGCCGTTGGTGCCCCCGCTTCTGAGTGGCTATGCGATCAAGTGCGACAATGTCTTGTGTCAGGTTGAGAGCACTTGCGACGCCAAAAAAACCAGATGAATGAGACCAGCAGTCGAACTGCCTCGATGATCAATCAAAATAGTCTAAGGAAACAACACGCTTCTGACCTCTAGCTTCCTGATCTGCGGATGCCGAAACAGGTCAGGCGGTGCCAAAACCATGCTGCTGCCTTTTGGTGCTAATCCCGCCAAAGCGAATAGCGAAAGGTAAATCCTGCAAGAGCTTCGCTGATCAAATCATAGTGTTTTTCAGTGCTATACGGCTCAGCAAGCTCAATGCACAATTGCCCAGAGGTATCGCTTTCCGAGGGCCAATGGAAAACGATGGCATTGCTTGCGATTGCTGGCGAGGAAGCACGGATTATGGCCGTCTCTATCGCCACTTTCCTGAGTGCGACCTTATAGATCTTTCCAACAGCGGTGAGCGGGATCGAGTCGACAAAGAACATCTGAGCGGGGGCAGCGCCCTTTTCCTCCACATGCGCGCGTGCATGCGCAAGGATCTCGTCTTCGGTCGTCTCGCTACCGCTTTTGAGCTCGACAAATACGACGGGCAACTCGCCAGCGTAGATATCAGGCATGCCAACTGCTGCGGCCAGTTTCACGGCTGGGTGTGACGCCACCGCGTTCTCGGGCAAGGCTGGATCGATATTGTGGCCTGACCGGATAATGACGTCCTTGGATCGGCCAACCAGATGCAGGTACCCCTCAGCATCTAAGAAGCCCAAATCGCCGGTATCGAGCCATCCCGGTTCAGGAAACGCACGGGCATTGGCATCCGGATCATCCTTATACCCCTCAATCACGTTGGGTCCGTTAATGAGGACTGATCCAGCCTCGCCAACCTCACAATCTGTGATCGCGCCTCCGGTGTCAGTTGCCTTAGCAATGCGGATACTATGATAGGGTAGCCGCAAGCCTACAGAGCCCGATCGACGTTCGCCCGCGACAGGGTTGATCGTGCTGACACAAGTTCCTTCGGTAAGCCCATATCCCTCCAATAGAGTTATCCCCGTCGCGCTGTGCACCTGCCCAATCAGATCGCTTGGCATGGGGGCAGCTCCGCACACGCCTAGACGCAGGGAGCCGGCTTCTCTGGCGTTTTTGGCCGCTTGCACAAGGTTGCCATAGACAGTGGGCACCCCCGAAATGACAGAAATATCGAACGCATCGATTACATCCCAGATCGATTTGAGCAGTTTTGGATTTCGGTAGCCGGCAGGGCCCGCGATGACGCTAGCCGCTCCCAGCATCGCAGGCGCCAACGTCGTAACCAGAGCCGCATTGACATGGAACAGTGGAAGCGCCGTCATGGCTACATCTACACCACTCAGTCCCAGCGCGGTGCCAACTTGCCAGGCGTTGGAGAGATGATTGCAGTGCGAGTGCACAGCCAATTTGGGGAGCCCTGTTGTACCGCCGGTATGAAAATAGGCGGCGGGGGAGGCAGATGGATTGAATTGGTCGCAATCCGGGCGAAGGGACGATGCGCGCAATCGGCCAAAATCGTCGTCCAGCGCTCCCTCTTCTCCAACCCGAATGAGGTCGACGTTATGGCTCGTCATTTTTACGGCTGCCACAGCCGTCTGCAGCATCGAGGAATCGATCGAGGAGGATGGCGCGACGAGGACCTTGGTCCCGGCTTTTTCAATCAGTCGGGCAATAACCGTTGGCTCAAGAAGAGGATTGAGAGGGTTAGCGACCCCCGCCGCGCCTGCTCCGAAGAACGCAAAAAGCGTTTCGGGCAAATTGGGAAGTAGCAGCGACACCGAGTCATTTGGGCCGACGCCCAAGGATCGGAAGCTCGCAGCCGCTTTGCGAATTTCGTTGTTAAGCTCGACAAAGGACCACCGCCTGACATCGCCATCAAGCAGCGCTTCGTCGAGTGCGTAAAGAGCGGGACGATCGCCCCAAAATTTCGCCAACTCATCAAACAGTTCGAAGCTTGAGTGCACACCCAGGCGATCAGCGATCGAGGCTCCCGCCTCGATCGCCTCGATATCGCTCAGTGATCCTATCAAATTGTTTGCGAGCATCAGACCGCGCCGCCCTAGGCGTAATAGCCCATTATCGCCTTGGTCTCGAGGAAGTCCTCAATCCCAGCTTTGCCCCATTCGCGGCCATTGCCCGATTGACCATAGCCACCAAAGGGGGCGTCAAAGTCAAAGTTGGCGCCGTTAAGGTGCACCATTCCTGTGCGCAGCCGATGCGCGACAGAACGCGCGCGCTCATGGTCGGCAGAGAAGACCGCGCCCGACAACCCGTAAACGGTCGAATTGGCGATCTCGACGGCTTCGTCTTCATTGTCATACGGCATGATCGACACGACAGGACCGAAGATCTCTTCGCGCGCGATGGTCATGGTTGAATCGACATCAGCGAACAGGGTGGGCCGGACAAAGAAGCCGGCATCCTTGCCGTCAGGCCTGCCCAGACCTCCGGTCACCAGAGTTGCGCCTTCGTCGATGCCCTGCTCGATCAGGCGCTGCACCTTGTCGTATTGCGCTTTGTTCGAAATCGCGCCGAGCTGCGCCTCATCGCTGCCGGGATCACCCATCGGCATGCTTTCAATTGCAGCCTGCGCCTTGGCGATCACCTCAGCTTGACGGTCTCGTGGGACAAGAAACCGGCCCCAAGCCATACAAGCCTGACCCGTGTTGGAAAGCGCCCCGAACAAGCAACCAGCGACCGCTTCGTCGACCGAGCCGTCTTCCAGCATGATTGCCGCCGATTTGCCGCCCAATTCCTGGTGGACGCGCTTGACCGTATCCGCCGCTGCACGAGCAACAAGGCGTCCAGCGCGTGTCGATCCAGTGAAGGAGATCATGTCGATGCCAGGATGCGACGAGATCGCCTCGCCAACCGTTAGGCCGTCGCCATGCACCACGTTGAGCGTTCCATCAGGATAGCCCGCCATGTGGAATATCTCTGCAAAGGCATCGGCGGTGAAGGGGCTAAGCTCGCTCGGTTTGAGCACCATAGTGCATCCGGCTGCCAGTGCCGCCGCGACCTTGGCAATGATCTGGTGCAGCGGGAAATTCCACGGTGTGATCAGACCACAAACGCCGATTGGCTCGCGCACAACGTTGGAGCCACTTGCGGTTTTTTCCTCCCACGCAATTTCGCGCATGCCTGCGATGGTGTGGTCGATCATCGGCATCGTGCTGCCAGCATGGATTGCGCGCGAGAAAGAGATTGGCGCCCCGATTTCATGCGTGACCAGCTGCGAAAGTTCCTCATGCCGCTCTTCGAATAGCGCCTTCAAACCTTCGAGCAGTTCGATACGCTTCTCGAGCGAGTATTCCGAATAGACCTTGAAGGCCTTGCGCGCTTCAAGCACTGCCATGTCGACATCGGTTTCGTTTCCGAGAATGACATGGCCCAATTGGCGTTCGGTTACTGGGCTCACCAGATCAAGGCGTGATGTGCGTCCGGACACATCGATTTCGCGTCCTCCGATAAAGAAGCGCTCGACACCAAGGTGCGCGTCCTCGAGATGCGTGCTTGCAAGAGGCTTTTCGCTTTCAACAACACTCATTTTGAACTCCTCAGTTTGAAAAATGAAAACAGGTCTTTTGGGCTAGATTCCGGCATCGATCTGAGCCTGTTTGAGAACATATTGGCGAATGGCTTCGCTCTCGGCCTCGCTCAGCGTGTCCACAAAAGAGGGCATGCCATTCATTGTCAGGCCGCCCTCGCGCACGATTGCACGCCAGACATCAGCTTCAGTTGTCGCATAGGATTGGCGCAGATCAGGAATTACGCCGCCTCCGATTGCGGAGGAGGAATGGCAGACGAAGCAGTGCTTGGCGTAAGCGGCATTGCCAGCGGTCAGCGTGGCAATCGATGCGTTGGCTTCGCGAATGGCGTCGCTGACCGGCACCGGTTCGATCGCCGCTATCGCTTCCTCGACCAGAGGCTCGCCTTCGAGTGCAAATGTGAGCACGCGGTAGGAACCAGCTGCACTCTCCTTGCCCATGACAGCACCGAGAGTTACCGGCATTGAGCCACCCCAGCCGATCGCAACGCTAACATATTGCACCCCGTCGATGCGGTAGGTGATCGGCGGTGCAACCACGCCTGTGCCGAGGTAATGTGACCAGACTTCTTCGCCGCTCTCAGCGTCATATGCGACTAGCCGGCGGTCAGCGGTGGCTTGGAAGACGAGCCCCCCGGCGGTTGAAAGGAGACCGCCATTATTGGCCATCGAATAGGGCACGCGCCAGCGCTCTTCCTGCGCGACCGGGTCCCACGCGATCAGCGCCCCTTTGTACAAAGCCCTTAGCCCAGCCAGCGCTTCTTGCCGCGCCTCTGCCTCTTGCGGCAGCTGGAATGGGAGCGCAGACACGCCGCGATTCTCGCCTGATTGCGGGTCGTATTCGTACTCCGGATCGATTGCGAAGGGCATCGGTGCATCATTGGCTGGGATATAAACCAAGCCAGTTTGCGGGCTGAATGCCATGGGCTGCCAATTGTGGCCGCCAAATACGCTTGGGTAGAGAATGACAGGCTCGGTCCCGTAGCGTGCCTCCGGCGTTTCGATTGGCCGACCGGTTTCGGGATCGACACCGCTTGCCCAGGTCGTCTGAACGTAATTCTGAGCTGAGATGAAGGTCCCGTCCCTTCGGTCAAGAACGTAGAAGAAGCCGTTTTTGGGCGCTTGCATGATGACCGGCACCACCTCACCATCAAGCTCCAGATCTGACAGGATCAGGTGCTGTGTGGCGGTATAGTCCCAATTGTCTGCTGGCGTTGTCTGGAAGTGCCAGACATATTCGCCCGTATCCGGGCGCAGTGCCATGATCGAAGACAGGAACAGATTGTCGCCTCCGTCAGGCGAGCGCAGCGCATGGACCCAGGGGGAGCCATTGCCTATCCCAATATAAAGCAAGTCGAGTTCGGCGTCGTATGACATCGAATCCCATACGGTTCCTCCACCGCCTTGCTTCCAGAATTCGCCAGTCCAGCTGCTCGTGGCTTCGGCCAGAGGAGCATCGGAAATCTCGCCGTCAGGACCGTCAGCCGGATTGCCGGGTACAGTGTAAAACCGCCAAACCCGCTCGCCAGTCTCTGTATCATAGGCCGAGACATAGCCGCGCACTCCGGCCTCGGCCCCGCCATTGCCAATGATTACCTTGCCTTTGACCACACGCGGCGCGCCAGTGATCGTGTAGGCCTCGCCTTTTGGCGTGGTTTGTACCGACCAAAGTTCGTCTCCGCTTTCCTCCGACAAAGCGACCAGCCGTCCATCAAGAGTGCCCAGAAAGACTTTGCCATTGTCGAGGGCGACTCCGCGATTGACCACGTCGCAGCACGCGAATTTCGCCACTTCACGGTCAACCTGTGGATCGTAGCGCCACACTTCTGCGCCGGTCTGCGCGTCAAGAGCGAAGGTTTCGCTCCAAGCGCCGGTCACGAACATGACGCCATCGCTGACAATGGGAGTGGCTTCGATCCCGCGACGGATCGGGAATTCGAAGCTCCACACGGGCCGCAATTGATCGACATTTTCACGGCTGATCTCGGTCAGGCCCGAGTGCCGTGTCTCTGCGTCGTTGAGCCCGTGCTTGGTCCAGCCTTCATCTTGCGACCATCCGTCGAGAAGGCTGCACCCGCCCAGCGTGAGAAGCAGAGCGCCGGCTACGGCGACTAAACCGCCATGTCTTGGCGCTTTGCTCCTGGTTTTGTGTGATCCCTCCTGTGCCATGTCAGAACTCGAAGCCGACGCGCACCCCATAGGTGCCGCGCTCGGTAAAGTGCAGCATGTCAAACCCAGAGCCTGGGATGATGATCACATCCTGCAGCCCGACTTCTCCGAAGATATTGCGGCCAAAGAAATCAATCGAGATGCCCTCGTCGGAGGTCCAGCCAAAGCCGACATTGACGGTTGTAAAGGAGTCCGGATCTGACAGGCGGATCGCGTTACTCGCGTCGTAAAATCGGCTGTCTCTGGTCTGCAGTTCAACATTGGCGTTGAGCTCGCCCTTACGCAGCGGCTTGTTATAGGCCAGCGTGACGTTCGCATCATAGGTCGGCGCTGCGACCAGCTCATTGCCTGAGAAGTCACCAAGCACCGGGTCGATGAAGTCCTTGTACTCGCTATCGAGAAGCCCAATGCCCCCACTTAAGGTCAGATCATCGCTCAGCAGGGCTTCGAATTCGATCTCGGCCCCGAGAATGCGCGCCGAAGCAGCGTTTTCGGTTAGCTGAGCGAAGTCTGATTGCGGCGTCGTCGGGTCGTCGCGGAAGACAAAGACCTGGAGATCGTCGTAATCGTAGTAGAATGCGGCGATGTTCAAGCGCAGGCGATCGTCAAACAGGTCGCCTTTGAAGCCAACCTCATAGGCGACGAGGATTTCTGGATCGAAAGGATCGAGGCCTTCGGAATTGATGAAGGAGTTGGGGAACAAGATGCCACCGCTAAACCCCCCACTACGAAATCCGCGGGAAGCGCTCGCGTATAGCAAGACACTTTCACTTGCCTTGTAGTCGACAGCCAACCGTCCTGACCATTCGGTGAAATCGCGAGTGTCTTCGAGCAACGGGATCAGCGGACCTGCTGTGGCCGGGTCGAACAATGCGAAATTCGTGATCTCCGGGGTCGCCACCAGGAAGTTCTCTTGCGAGAAGCGCTTCTCTTCCCAGGTGTAGCGCGCACCCACAGTCAACGTGAGAGCGTCGCTGACCTCGAAAGATGCGTTGCCGAACGCGGCAAGGCTCGTTGTGCGCTGGTCATAATCCTGCGTGGTGAAGCCATCGACCCCCAGGATTGTTTCGTCAAAGCCGAAGCGGTTGCGCGCTTCCAAGTCGTCGCGAAGGGCGTAAACACCGAGGATCCAGTTGAACGGATTGCTTGTTGGAGACGCAAGGCGGAATTCCTGTGAAATCTGTTCTGCGGTCTGGGCGCGCAGGATCTCGATGGTTTCCTTCGGGCTTTGGTCAATCTCATAGAGGTTGTTGAGATCATTGTTCACATAGCCGGTCGCCGAAGTGAGCTCGTATCCGCCGCCCAGATCGATAGTTGTCACCAGCGTACCGATCCAGTCCTCCCAAAGCTGCCGAGAGCGCTGATTAAAGTTGACGCGGAATGGGTCGAAGTCAGTTTCGGAATAGCCCGCAAAGTCGACAAAACCTGGAATGAAGCGCGGTCCGCCTGCCGCCTCGAACGCGGCTTCACCGGCGGCTTGGGCTGCATTGCGCGCGTCAGCTGCGCTCGCACCTGCCGCGAGCTCGGCCGCGAGAACATCTGGATCGAGCAGTTGGCGCGCTTTGCCGCCAAACACGTCCTGATCCGCGCGGCGATAGTCGATCTTGAACAGGACATCGACCGCGCTGGAGGGCTGCCACAGGGCCTGGCCACGAAACGCCAAAGTGTTCTGATTGTTTTGACGGTTGCCATCGAAGACGTTGAGCGAGGTGCCATCACGGTCGACGGTCTGGAACGCAAAACGTGTCGACAAGGTGTCGCTGACTGGGATTGTTACCCCGCCTTCAAGACGGAATTCGTTGAACCGGCCATAGGACGCGCTCAGATTGCCTTCGAAAGTGTCGGTTGGCCGACGCGAAGTGTAGATGATTGCGCCGCCAGTGGTGTTACGCCCGAATAATGTGCCCTGAGGACCGCGAGAGACCTGGATGCTCTCTAGGTCGTAAATCGGAATGTTGGACGCAACCGGGTTCACGATCGCGATCTCATCCAGAACGACTCCGACTGGAGTGTCGACATTCTGGTTGAAATCGTTGTTGCCCACGCCCCGTAAACTGATGCGGCTGGTCGGAACGCCGTTTGTCCTGAACGAGAGGTTGGGAATGCGATCAGCAAATTCGAGCACACCGTCAGGCGCAAGCGATTGGATCGCCTCGCCTGAGATGCTCGTAACCGCGATCGGCACTTCTTGAAGGTTTTCCTGCCGCCGTTGAGCGGTAACAACAATCGTATTCAGCCCGGTATCGCTTGCGGTCTCGTCCGCGTCAGCATCCTGCGCCTGAACTGCGGCTGCCGTCGAAACGAACCCAGCACAGCTTGCAAGCAGGCAAGCCCTGGACAAACGAATTTTGCGAAAAAACCCCATGTTACTCTCCCATCCTAGCCAACGCCTCTTGAAAAAGGTCTATTGCTAGTCTGGGAGGCTAGAGCGCTGGATGCGCTGTCCGCTTTCCGAAAAATCCTGAATGCATATCGAAAAGTGCTCGCCTCAGCGTTCTTTGCCGAACACGTTGCATTTCAAGCGATTCTAACGTCGCGCCAGCCGGTATTGCGTCGGAGAAACACCAAGCTTCTTCGAGAATTCATGCGTGAAACGCCCCGAACTGCCAAAGCCGACATCGAAGGCGATCTGCGAGATCTGTAGATCGGAATGGCGCAAGAGATAGGTCGCTTCTGCCAGACGCCGCATCATGATATAGCGATAGGGAGGCAAGCCGACTTCATCGGAAAAACACCGAATGAAATGCGCCCGGCTCATCCCGACCTCTTCGCATATCGCATCGACACTCACAGCCTCGCGGAAGCGCGCTTCGATTATGTCGAGCGCCTTCTTGATTGGCGTGCGGCGTAGCTCGCAAGCGCTGCTCGGATTTGGAGCGGCAGAGCTTATTGTACCGTAGCGAGTGACGAGGTGAAGCCCGATCGTCTCGATCAGATTTTCCGTCATTGCGCGTTCAAGCGGTGTGGTCGCTTCGTGCAATGGGATCATTTGTTTGAGCATCGAGCACAAGAAACCATCATGCTGACCGATCGCAGTTTCCAATATCGGAGTAAGGCCAAGGCACTCGGGATAGCGCGCAAAAAAGACGCTGGGCGAGAGATACAAAGTCGTGATGACATCGGGGCTTTGCCAACGGGCAGCATGGGCCGCGTTTGAGGCAATGACGCTGACCGTGTTGGGCTCAGCAATAGCTTCGACCCTGCGCCCTGACCTATCCTCGTAATTCAGCACAACGCTCGACTTGTCGCCTGTCATGGCAACCTGAATTTCTTCATGCGAGTGTTCGGGAAGATCAAGCTCCTCAACCGGCCCGCTGAAGAAGCGCGCGCCGCGCAGACTGACCGCTTCGACGTCCGGCATGATATCCGGCCCGATCATTACATTTATGCCCATGGTGATCCCTCCCGCAAGCGAACATGTCGTATCGTAATTCTAAGCGCAACCGCCCTGTTACAACTGTGTCATCCGATCCGATCCTCATGCGAACTCCTGTAGCGTGTCGAGCCAGTCTGAGAGCGCCTCACCGATGGCGCGCGGATGATCTTCCTGAATGTAGTGTGCGCCAACACCAAGCGTGACGACCGTCAAGTTGGACGCGTTGGCCTTCACATATTCGACCAGAGGAGCCGGGTTGAGCGCGCCTGGTGTTGCATGAAAGAACAGTTTGGGGATCGGCGTTGAATAGAGCCACTCCCCGTTGGCGCTCACTTCTCTAACCACATCGGCTGGCTCTCCGCCAATAGGTATCTGCCGCGGCCAAACGAGCGTTGGAAGGCGACTATCCGGCGTCTCGAAGGGGCGCCGATATTCTGCAAGCTCGGTTTCGCCAAGGTCGCGAACAATGCCTCGTTTGGCCAGCACCTCTTCAACGAAGAAGTTATGGTTCAGCACCATTTCTTCGCCCACCTGCGGAGTGCGCAAAGTTTTAAAAAGCTCGCCGGATCCCGGCCCCATTGCTTCGTAACTTTCCGCCGGTAGAGCAGGGGGAATAATCGCCTCCATAAAGGCGAGCGCGCGGACTTTGTCCGGATTGAGCCGCGCATACCGCATGCCCAAGGCGGACCCCCAATCATGCACGACCAAAATCACATCCTGCAGCCCTAGTCTTTCAAACAGAGCATCGAGATAGGCGGCGTGCTCAGCAAAAGTGTAGCCGATATCAGGTTTGTCGCTGTCACCCATCCCGATCAAATCGGGTGCAATCACGCGGCGATTGTCGCCTGCAGAAGGGATGATATTGCGCCAGAGATAGGATGAGGTTGGATTGCCATGCAGAAAAACAACCGTCTCACCTTCGCCTGACCCACCAAAATCGACGCACGCCATCTTTGATCCGAGTACATCGACATATGTCTTCTCGAACGGAAATTCGGCGGGGATATCGGTCTCCGGCGGAGCCGCGTCCAGACCAGTCGCAGAGGCAGAATCAGTCACGCGGGTAGCTCTACCGCTGGCATGCCCAAGAGCAGGCTTTTTTCAGTATCGGTCAGCTTCTGGCGCACTGCGATGAGCGGCTCGTACTCACTCGACCCAAACCAAGTTTCAAAAGCGTCCCTGGAGGGGAATTTGATGAGCACACTCCAAGTGTTCCCATAATTTCCCTCATGCGGCTCTGCATCGGCAGTCGCGGCGAGCACTTCAGCTCCTGCTGCCATCAATTGCGGAAAAACAGGCGCGCCATACTCGCCTTGAAATGCCTCCATGTCGTCGATCGCGAGTGAAGCGAAGAGGTAATAGGGGGATTGATCAGCCATATCGCGCACCCTTCCAAGGTCCAATGTAATGCCTGACGGGCAGCGTAACGGCGGGCTCGCTCGCATGTCGTCACGAATATTTGCACCGGGCTGGTGCAGATTTGCGCTACACAATTTTGGATGGTTTGAGGCCTGGGCCAATGCCAGCGGTTTGCTGTCGCTCCTAAGCGAGCTCGGTCTTGGCCGCATCGCGCCCGCCGCCTTCAATCAGACCTCTATGAACACTCAACCCTTCCGAAAGGAAGTCAGTAACAGCTCGCACGCGTCTGCTCGCGCGCAGACTGGTATGGGTCAGGCACCAGAGCTCGCTGAACCCATAGGCGACATCGCTGACCCGCCGTAGTTGTTTGAGTGTGTCTCCAACATAACAAGGCAATTCAAGCACAGCTTTATAAGCAGCGCTTAGCGCCACTTGCGCGGCAATATCGGGTGTTGAAGCAACGATCTGAAAATTCTCGATCCCTAGCCGTGAAAAAGCCTGATGGACTTGGCGCGGATCGCCCCAACCGATCACCGGGACACAATCTTGGTTCACGGATCGATCATGCTCGGAGCCGATATGCTGATAAGCGGCAACATGCACTTGGCCGATGCGCCGGCCTACAAGGTCGGGAGCTGGTGCCTGCTGCATTCGCAAGACCACATCTGCATCCCGCCGATCGAGATCGACAAGCGTGTCGGCAATGTCGAAGACGAGCTCAATGCCGGGATAACGTGTATGAAATTCAGACAACATCGGCGCAACAATGTGTGTTAGAATGGTTGAGCTTAAGGACACCCGGACAGAGCCGGCCAGCGGCTGATCGGCGGTGTCGAGGCTCTTCGCCATGACTGATGCTTCGAAAGCCATTTTCCCGGCGCGTTCGATGACAATTTCGCCTTCTTCGGTCGGGACATAGCCTTTTACGCTTTTGACGAATGCTGTGATCCCAAGCTCACGCTCAGCTGCCGCGATCCTACGCGCCAACGTCGTATGCGCGACACCTACCGCCTCTGCCGCGGCCCTTACCGTACCATGGCGACCCACCAGCAGGATCGCCTCGAGCCCATCCCAGCTCGCATAAGTTGAGCGATTTTGCACCATAGCGCATCCTTATTAGCCATTTAGGCACCACGCTAGCTGTGGTCATCTTAGGATGCAACGCAATCCTGATTGGCGGATCGGCGTCGAGCTTTGAAGGGATACAAAGATGGCAACAGTGATGAAGACGGCGCGTGTGAACGCTTCACCGACCGATGTTTGGGCCATGGTTTCGGATGTCGGCAATGTCGGCAAGCTGACCGAGATGATTACGAATTCAACGGTCGAAGGCGATCATCGCACTTGCGTGTTGGCCGATGGGCAAAAGCTTGAGGAATCGATCCTTTCGGTTGATCACGATCTGCGCCGGATGGCGTATCGCGTGCACGAAAGCCCGTTTCCGATCGATGAGCATGCTGCGTCCATGACAGTGTCGGATGACGAAGGCAAAGCCCGCATCACATGGGTCACCGATGTCTTGCCGCACGAAAGCGCGCCCATTTTCAACGAGGCGGCCGAAGCGATGTTTTCAGATTTGGTCGGACGGTTGGGCGGGGAAGCCTGACTTTGTCCTAGCCGAGAGTGTCCTTGCGCACAGTCTCGGTCGCTACCTGCGTTACGCGCGCGAAAGACGATAGGCCGGGCGACGGCTCAAGAGAGCAGCCCTTGCTGGCCAACATTTACCTTCACCTGAAAGGAACCAAGCTATGCCTCAAGTCAAAGTTGAAGAACTTGTCATGGCCCCTGCTGCCCAAGTCTGGGCGTCTTGGGCCGATTTCGGGAATATCGATCGTTTTCACCCCGGCATTACAGGATCACGCCTGATCAATGGCAGCGCGCCGGAGGGCCTTGGTGCCATGCGGCAATGCGACATGTCTGCCAACGGCAAGCAATATGTCCGCGAACGGGTCACCGACATTGTCGAGAACCGCCTGATGGTCATCGACATTTTTGAAGCGACTGTGCCGATCAAGACAGCGACCGCCACTCTCGAACTCAGCGAGGTCAGAGATGGCTTCACGCTGGTGACCATGACAATGAACTTTAAGCCTTCAATGGGACTGCTGGGCGCTATGATGGCGCCTATGATGAAGATGCAGTTTCGCAAGATGCTCCAGCAGGTCCTGCGCTCAAACGCAGATTTTGTCGTCCACGGCGTCGAGATCTCGCGGGCGAAAAGCAAACGGTCCGGACCAGTTGGCGCAGGTGTCTCATCTCCCAACCCGTAGGGAGATGGGGCACATTTGCCTTCTGGATCGGACAGGCGCGGGCCCAACGCCGCTTCCGGTGAGGAACCGTTGTTTTGCGGCTTTCGGCAAAACGCTCTTGCGCGAGCCCTTGGCGGAGAAGGCTAGCGAAATGGGATGATCTCGGCGATTGTGGTGGCGCTATGTTTTGGGAATTTAAGTCTTTCCCTTTGCTCGTCACGCAGATCATCGCGCCGTTGAATTCGAGGCGACAAAAGGCGTGATGTGCAGCCAAGCTCACCAACCTGTGAGCGCCCATTTCGCATCAAAGTTGCGCTCAAGGGCGTTTCGTGGCATCTTTCGAACATGAGCTTCGGATTTTTCTGTCCATCTATAGGCCTTGTTGCCGTTCGCCGGTCGGTCGAGTTCCATCTCACCGATTGGTTCAACGAATAACTTTTCTCTCGCGCTCTTGAGGCGCTGAAGAGACTCATTTGCTGCCCGCCGTCCATGGCTGGGCGATCCAGACAATCCGAGTTTCCTGCCCTCTGGAGCAACTGCGTGCCGTGCTTTGCCTGGTTCATGCAGAGCGTGGCTTGTCACGCGTCCTAATGAGGGAAACGATCAGCAATGCTTACCAACACAACCAGTTTTCACACCCGCATCGGGGCGCTAGCCGCCCTGCTGCTTGCCGGGTCAGCCACGCCCGTATTGGCCCAATCTGGCTCTTCAGTCAGCGCGCAGGACGAGGCTTCCGACGTCACCAGCTCAACTCAGCAGTCTGAAGAGAATGAAGGTATCCTTGTCGTCGGCAGCCGTATCCCGGGTCTGCCTACCGATGGCGCTGTGCCAACCGTTACGATCTCACGCGAGGACATTATCGAGAGCGGGGCGGGGACATTAATCGAGGTTCTGCAGGATTTGCCGGTCGCAACCGGCGGGGGACAGACATTTTCGACTGCGACCGCTGGGGCGCTGTCCTCCGACACGCCAGTCGGTGCGTCGGCCATATCCCTGCGCGGTCTTGGAGCCTCGGCAACGCTTACACTGATCAATGGGAGGCGCGCCCAGATCAGCGCATTTGCGCGCGGGCAAGAGAGCTTCATCGATGCAAGCTCGATCCCACTCGCCGCGATTGAGCGGGTCGAAGTGCTCCCATCTGGCGCGTCCGCGATTTACGGCGCGGATGCGGTCGCAGGCGTGGTCAATTATGTCCTACGCGACGACTTTGAGGGAGTAGAGCTCTCGGGAAGCTACGGCAATTCAACCGCCGGCACTGATGAAGGACGCTTCAACCTGACCGCTGTTGCAGGGGCGCAGATCGGCGAGCGCAATTCGGTCATGCTGGTGGTCGACTATTTCAAGCGCAATCCGTTTTTCCTGCGCGACCGGCCAGAAAGCGCAATCAGCGCCCGCCCCAGCCAGCAGGGTTTCTTCCCAAGCTTCAACGACCTGTTCTTGCAGCTGAACGATCAGACGGAAGAACCGCAAGATGGTGGCTGCGCAGCCGAGGACTTCGGCTTCGGCAATTTTGGCGAATTCTGCGAAGTGAACAACAACGCCTTTGTCTCTGCCAATGACAGGCTTGAAACGATCGGCGGCCTTTTCACCCATCAGTTTGAGATCAGCGACAGCCTGACTTGGTACAACGATGTGCTCTACCAGCGGGTGGAATCGCGCGGCGTCAGCTCACCTGCAAACTTCTCACGCTCGCCTGTGGATCCTGAGAACCCTTTCTGGCCCGCTGCCTTGCAAGAGGACATTATCGATGAGGGCGGGGCGTTCGATTTCACGGATTTCTTCGGCTTCCCGATCTTCGCTTGGGGTAAAATCCCCGAGCCGCGCGCGGTCGAGATTGAATCGGACAGTTACCGCATCACGTCAGGCTTCAAAGGCGACATCGCCGATGATTGGGCCTTTGACGTGGCCTTTCTCTATGGCGGAAATGACCGTGTGCAGCGAGGTCTTTCCGGCCTCTATCTGTCAGAGAATTTCTACGACTTGAACCTCGGCAATGTCTGCACTGATGGCACGCGGGTAGAACGTTGGGAGGTTGATCCCGAGCGTCCCAACGCGTTCTTTGTAGGGGACACCTGTGAGGACATCGGCCTCACCACCCTATGGTACAATCCATTTGGCGGACAAACCCAGCAGTCGGACGGTGTGCTTGATCTGCTTCAAACGCAGGCAGAGCGTCGCGGGGAATCGCGGCTCTATGCTGTCGATGGTTTCGTGAACGGCACGCTGGCTGAGCTACCCGCAGGCCCGCTTAAAGTGGCATTTGGCGGAGAATTCCGGCGCGAGACCTTGAGCGATGTGCCTTCTGGCGCTGCTGTTGCGACGATCAACAACCCCGAGCCGATCCTAGGCTTTTCTTCGACCAGCGCGGATGCGAGCCGCAATTCGTGGTCGGCATTTAGCGAGCTTTACGTGCCGTTGACCGATACGCTCGACCTGCAATTGGCTGGGCGCTTTGACCATTTCCAAGGATTTGGTAGCGACTTCAATCCCAAGATCGCCGCGCGTTGGCAGCCGCTCGAATGGCTTGCTTTGAGAGGCAATTACTCGACCAGCTTCCGCGCGCCTTCGCTGGCGCAGAGCGGGGCTGGTGTGTTGCTCTCCTCATTCCGGGTCGACTGCGAGGCCACGCCGCAAGCCTGCGATGGCGATGCAACCGCGGACGGGCAGGCGCTGCTGTCTGAGGATGTTGGCAACGTCAGTCTTGGCCCTGAAAACGCGCGCTCCTGGGGCGGCGGCGTTGTGATCCAGCCGGGTAACGGGATCGAGCTTTTGTTCGATTATTGGAACATTCGCCACGAGGACCTTGTCGGCATTGATGAAGACGACTTCATCCGCCGCGCTCTGGCTGGCGAATTCCCGGTAGTCGGACCGGGTGAGCTTGGCACTGGTGTCGCAGGTCTCGAAGTGCAGAATGGCTTCGTCTCGGACGCGCACTTCCAGATCACCAATCTGGGCTTCCAGAAAACCGACGGCTTCGACATTGCCTATACGCATCGCTTTGCTGAGGGTCCGGCGGGTCTGTTTACGCTGACTGCAGATGTCACGCATATCCTCAACTTTGACCGCCAGGCATCGCCTGACAGTCCGGTTGAGGAATTGGCTGGCGACTTCCTCTATCCCGATTGGATCGCGTCGAGCCGCCTGCGCTGGCGCAAGGGTGATTGGCGCGCATCGGTCGCGGGTTTCTACACCAGCGGATATCGCGATGACCCATCGAACCGGACATTGGAAGCCTTAGGCCTGCCAACCGATGAAGAATACTTCGTCGACGAGTTCATCACCTTTGATCTCAGCGTGTCTTATGACTTCGACCGCGACAGCTTTATCCAGCTGGCGGTGCGCAACATCTTCGATGAAGCGCCACCACGCGTGTTGGGAGCATCGGCCAATGTCGATCTGTTCAACCACGATCTGATCGGCCGCTATGCGACTGTGCGCGTGACGAAAAGGTTCTGATCCCGCACAAGGGAGCGAACCAGCAAACCTTGGCTGGCATCTTTGCGCCCATGCTCTTGCATGCGCGACAGGGATGCCGGTCGAGGGGGAGAGGACTGATGTTCAATTCAACACTCGATCGCGCATATGGCACGGTCCTGCGCTGCGCTGTGCTTGTCGCTGTGACTGGCATGGGAGTGCTTGCTTCATCCGCCGCATCTGCGAGCCCTGCGGAGGGCCATCTCGTGATTGTGGGAGGCGGGCTCAAGGCTGACAATGAAGCGGTTTATCGAGCGTTCCTTGATGCGCGTCCTGCGAGCAAGCGCCAGATCGTCATCATTCCCGCTGCCTCGGGTGAGCCTGCGGCTTCGGCAGAGGCTGTGCGCGATGCAATGATCCGCCACGGGGCCAATGCTGATGACATCGTGATCGCCAAGATCGCGCTGCGCGATGATCCCGGCACGCGCACCGTCGACGAAAGCCGCTGGGCGAGCAATGTCGGTAAGGCGAGCGAGCTTGCCAAAATCGAACGCGCAGGCGCAATCTGGTTCACCGGCGGCGACCAGTCGCGGATCACGCAATTGCTAATGACCGCTACAGGTGAGGACACACCCTTTCTCTCCGCCATCCGGGCGCGCCACGCATCCGGCGCGGTGATTGGCGGCACGTCTGCAGGCGCGGCGATCATGAGCGGTGCCATGATCACCGGCGGCGATGCTTTGGGGACCTTGCTACCCGGGGAAGTGGGCGAAGAACTGGGGCTTGCACGTGGGCTGCATTTCATGCGCGGCGCGCTGATCGATCAGCATTTCGGCGAACGCGCGCGGCTTGGACGGTTGGCGGGCGCCTTGCTGCGACTGCGGCAGATCAGCCCCATTGGTTTCGGCATTGATGAGAACACCGCGCTTGTGGTCGAGCCAGGACAGGAACAGGCAAGAGTGGTCGGTGCAGCCTATGTCACACTGCTCGATGCGCGTTCTGCCCGTTTCGTTGAGACCGAGAGGATTGCGATTTCCGATCTCCTTCTCGGCCTAGCAGGCAATGGGGACGTGATTGACCTTGCAAGCGGATCGGTGGAGCCAGCTTGGTATCGCAGGGATACGGATGGGCGCGAATATTTCAGTCGCCCGGCACCTTCGGGTGGAGGGATGGCGGTTGCTGGATCCTCGCTCGCCGATGTGATCGGAGAAGCATTGCTGGACAATTCCGCTTCGCGCGAGGTGGTGCGCTATTCCTTCAGTGGAGATGCCGGCTTCGCTTACCGCTTCACCCAAGTGAGCCAATCGCGCGCTGCCTGGGGCCGCGACCCCCAGGGCAATGCCGCCTATTCCATTTCAGGTGTTCGCTTCGACATCGAACCCGTCACTGTCAAAATCCAAAGTCTGGAGAGCCAATGACCCCCAATTACGCGATAGCCATACATGGCGGCGCCGGGGTCAATCCCCAACGCGATTACAGCGAGGTTGAAGCGCATCTGAGCGATCTGATCGCTCGATGTGCGGCCAAGCTTGCTGCAGGACAAAGCGCGCTCGATGCTGTGGAATGGGCGGTAGCAATGCTGGAAGACAGCGGACTGTATGTTGCTGGGCGCGGTTCTGCGCCCACTGCGTCGGGTGAGGTCGAATGCGATGCTGCCATCATGGATGGCTCGGATCGCAGAGCGGGCGGTGTTTGCGCATTACAGGGCCTTGCCAATCCGGTTGAGGTCGCACGGGCGGTGCTAGAGAAAACTCCGTTTGTGTTACTCGCTGGCGAGGGCGCAAGGGCCTTTGGGCTTGAACAGCGCTGCGCTGAGATTGCCGATCCACGCACCCATTTTCGCTTGCCAGTTGGCGTCGAGGAGGCCGAATTGTCCGCGCTTGATCCAGGCCTTCTTCACGGCACGGTGGGCGCGGTTGCGCTCGATGGCGAAGGACGCCTCGCCGCTGCGACTTCGACGGGAGGCCTGCTTGGCAAACAGGCTGGGCGCGTCGGAGATACGCCGATTACGGGGATCGGCAACTGGGCGGATCAGGATGTTGCCATCAGTTGCACCGGCATCGGAGAAGCCTTCATCAAATCGGGCGGCGCGCGCGATGTGGTTGCGCGAATGTCTTATGGCGGCGAAGCCTTGGAGCAAGCGGCAAAAGGTACACTCGACAGCGTCGCAGCATTCGGAGGAGATGGCGGGCTGATCGCGATAAATCGAGAGGGACGGTGCGTCATGCCGTTCAACTCACCAGGAATGAAGCGCGCTTTTGCAAGCTCGAGCGAAGCACCGACCGTGAAAATCCTCTGATCGAAGCTCGTGCAGGCAGGCTGCGACCGAGCCACCACTTAAACCGTCATCGAAGTCCCGCGGTAGATGCGGCTGCGATAGCGCGAGTCTTGCGCATCAGGCAGCGGGGCGCCGACCAACAGGATAGCGCGGGCGAAGCGTTTGAGCTCTTCCTGATGCTCTTCCTCATCGCGCGGTTCCTCGGTCCGCACCCGGCGGGTGAGGTTGATCTGGTTGACCGGCACATCATGGACCAACCGCTCATTCTCGACCGCGAGGGTGGCAGTGAAGGCATGGAGCGAGGTCTTGATGAAGTTCGCAAGAGCAAAAGCGGCGCTGTCGGTTCCGTAAGGAACGTCGGGCGTCACCAGCACAATCTGGCAGCCATCATAGAGCGAGGCCTTGCGAGATACACGGAAGTGACGGGTGAGGCCGTCTTCGACCATTGCTGCAAATTCCGGGGCTGACAGTGCGCCGCCATCCTCGAAAAGATGGGTTGGTAGCGCCACATTGGGCATCGAGATGACAGTCGTAGGCCGTCCCCATTTGGCAATCGCGTCGTCCATCGCATCTTCGATGGCGTCGCCAGCGGCGATGATCTCGACTGCCTTCTTGGGCACGTCGCCGCTCAGCATGTCGTGCACCTTCTTGGCACTGGCGTTCTTGTCAGCGATGAGAACCACACGCTCAACCTCGCATTCGAGCACCAGCTCCTCAATCGCGGCCACCACATAGTCGGTCAGGTGATCGCCAGCGATCCAGACAGTCTTGCCTTTCATCTGGTCGATCCGCTCTTGCTTCGGCGAACCGAACATTTCACGTTCTGTGTAAGAGCGTTCGACGCGCAGGCCGCCCGACGGCATGAAGGTCTCGCCCGAAACGGCGCGGTCGGCGAGGAAGAAGACGGTGGCTTGGGCCACTTCTGCTTCGGTCGGCATGGCGCCCAGATGCAGCTGCGAAGTGACGCCCTTGCCGACAGAATCGGCGAGCTTTTCAACCTTAGCATTTGGCAGGAAGGGATGCTCTTCGGGCGGCGGGAGCTTGAGCCAGGTCTTGGAGCCGGGCTCTGCATGCGCGGTCCATTCATTGGAGCCAATCAGGAACCCGCCGAGCCGCAGGCGGCCAAGTAAGCGCTCTGCCATCCCTTCGGTAAGCAGGTACTGATCCCAGGTGCACACGCCGTCGCCCTCGCTGGCGAATTGCAGAGCGAGTTTGCGAAGCGCGAGCGGTGCTTCGTCATCGTGTGACAAAGTGCTGGTGGAATTGCGCGAAAGGCGGGTGAGGACTTTGCCGATCTCTCCGCCATCACGCAGAGCTTCGATCACCGCTTCGTAGACCGCGTTGAGGCGCTTGTTTTCAAGGATCAGCTTGGCGCGGCGCAGAAACAGGCCTGGCTTGCCTCCCGTGCCCGACAAACGGTCGCCATCAACCGGTCCTGGAGCAATCGCATTGAACTGCACTTCGGGGCCCATATAGGGCGAAAAGCTCTCCACCATCGCGCGCTGTCCGGCTTTTGAAAGACCGTAATCAGCGCGGTTGGGATAGGCCACTGCGAGCAATTTCTCACCGCCAAAATAGCTCGAAACGTTGAGGACATATCCTGATCCTTGCGCCTTCATCAGCGGCACCACTTTCTGCATCAGGAAGTAGTTGGAAACGAGGTTCGCATCGAGCGTAAAGCGCCATGCACTTGGGTCCATATCGACCACCATATCCTCCGCGCCGGCAACGCCTGCATTGTTGATGAGGTAGTCAATCCGACCGAACTCTTCGATAGTTGCATCGACCGCTTTTTCGAGCGATTCGAAGTCGCTGACATCGACGTCGGGCATGATCTTCACGCGCCGCTCGACCCCGGCAAAGCCGATATCCTGAAGCTCTCCAACAATCCTTTCGCGCGCGGCCACCAGCTCGCTTTCGCGCCGGGCGACCATCATCACGCGGGCGCCGGCAAGCGCGAGCAGGCGTGCAACCTGACCGCCAATCCCGGCTGAGCCGCCAGTGATGAAGGCAACCTTGCCAAGGTGCAATCCGGTGATGTTCTCGGCAAAGCCGACCATCGCTTTGCGCGATCCGGTTTCCTCGCTGATGCTGGCGGGCAATTTGAGGTCGATCTCAGCAATGCGTTGCTCGCGGAATAGCACGCGTGTGGCGTGGCCAGCGGCAAAGTTCGTATTTTCAGCCTCGCCATTGGTGAAGCGCACGATCTGGTTGCTCCAAACCGAGCGTTCGGTCTCTCCGTTTTCATGCTGGACGCGGGCTTCGTCGCGCCAGATGCGCACCAGTTGGGTGACGCCTGCAGACAGCATGCTGGCAAAGGCATTGCCTTCGAAGTCGTCGGGATTGGTCATGAAGACACAGCGCGGAGCCGATTGCAGGCCCTCACGCCCGCGCCAATAGCGCGCGAGGCTGCGAGCAACCGCAATCGAACCGACCAGCTCGACTTCCATAAAGCGTTCAACCGTCTGATCGCTCGCCAAGAGCAGCTTTCCAGCAAAATTGCCTTCTGGCTTAACCGGCATGATGATCGCGCCGGTGACAGGGCCGCCAGCATCATTCTCATAATCGACCAGCGCCTGTTCCATCGTCTCTGGCTCGCCGCGATTGAAGCGGACGACAGTCAGTTCATCGCCGATCTCGAGGGCCTTAAGCCGTGCATTGGCTTGCGCCACATCGGCCTGGCGTGAGAGTCCCATGCGAACGCTCGCGCCCGATTTGATGAGGATTTTGGCGGTCTCGAGCGCGTCCTCCCACTTCTCACCGCTGGCTATGAAGACATTGATCCCATTCCCGTCGAGCGAGCGCATCGAGGGGCGCGACATATAGGTCGAGGAAGCATCGCGATTGACGCGAAGTCCGTGGGTCACATCGATCTCTTCACCGCTGATCGCGCTGCTCTCGTCGCTGGCGAGGAACAGGCAGGCGTCCGCGATGTCCTTGGGCATGGGCAGCGGTTTGCCATCGATCTTGCCATCGATGCTGCGCTTTAGCGCCATGCGGTCAGTGAAATAGTCAGCCGTGGTGTTTTCTGGCTGGCCCTGGACGAGATCCATCGCAGCAAACACAGTGCGGATGCGGTCGCTTTCGATGGGACCGGGGAAGATCGTGTTTACCCGAATGCCGCGCGGGCCCAGCTCATCCGAGAGCTGCTGCGAAAGAGCATTCAGCGCTGCCTTGGGCACGACATAGGCAGTCCTGCCATAGTACCGCGTGTGCGAGAAAATGGTTGAGATGTTCACCATTGCCGCGCCCACCGGCATCATCGGGGCAGCGATGCGCGCTAGGTTCCATGTCACGCCAAGGATGTTGCGCATCGCGTCCTGGACAGTCTCGGTCTCGCCGCAATCGCTTAGCTCTTCCTGCGTGAAAGGAACGTTGTGGAGCGGCTGCTTGGGCCCCGCGGAGCCAGCATTGTTGATGAGGATATCGATCCGGCCATAGGTCGATTTAATCTTCGCAAGCGCGGCGCGGATCGAGTCTGGATCGCCGCCATCGAGCACGGCTGTATCAACCCGCTCCTGCGAAACGCCGGTCTCCTCAATCATAGCTTCGCGCGCAGCGTCGATCCGGTCCTGAGTGCGCCCCGTCATAATGACAAACGCGCCTTCGCGGGCAAAGGCTCGGCAAATCTGGCTGCCCAGATTGCCCGCAGCACCGGTCACGACAGCGGTTTTGCCTGCCAGGCGGCCATTTTTGTTCGCTGCAGGCAAGGTTTGGGTCTGGCTGTCGTTCACGCATTCTCTCCGTTTGTTGTGTCTGTTGGCTCACGAGCGTCTTGCGCGCTTTCGGAAGCCCAATATTCGAGCAATTCGTCTTTGGTTCTGAGGCCATTTGCAGGCAGCGCATGGTTGACCACATAGGTCGCGCCCGAATGGCGGTTCTCCCACATCGACTGGTGGGCATTAGGCAGGCCTTCCCATGGCACCATCGTGGGCTCAGTGACATCGAGCAGGCCGGCAGCGACCATTTCGTTCATCATCGTAACCTCAAAGGCGTTGCACAGATGGGTGCCGAAAATGTTCGCCGAAGGCATGTAAATGCGCCGTTGGCGGGTCCACACTTGCGGCGCGTAGAAGGTGTAGCGCCGGTCCGACATGTCCTCGGCATAGATCACTCGCCCGCCAAACGGTTTGACCAGCGAGGTTGATACGCCGAGGCTGTCTTGGCCCGCGCGCTCGACCACCAAATCAGGTACGCCGCGCGGGTTGCCGGGCGAGCGCAAAAGCTTGCCGATGGCGGTGCCAAACGGCTTCATCGTGTTCTGCTGATAATTGCCAACCGCGAGTTTAAAACTCTCAATATCAGTCTTGGCATCGGGCAAACGCGGCATCGTCTCTGGCCAGTCGAAGTCCGCATTGCGGCGTTTCAGGCCTTCGATGCTGACAATCCCCTCGATTGCGTCCTCTAGGCCGAGGCTCTGGAGGAACTCACGCTGGCCGTCAGTGGTTGAGACAATGACGATGCGCGCTTTGAAAAGCCGCGCTGCCTCGATCATTTCCAGGCCTTTCCCATCGGCAAGATCGCGCGAATTGGGGCCGTAATAGAGCAGCACACTCTCGCCGCCTCTAAGGCCTGCGCGCGCCATCATCTCCTCAGGCGATGCATCTCCATGCTTGCCCATGAAGCTGAAGTGATAGCCCGACGAGGCGCCGTAGAATGCGAGAGTGCCGCCTTGTTCGAGCAGCTGGAAACTCCTTGGGAAAGCGCGCTCGCCAGCATGGCTGACGACATAATCGGCGAGCTTGCCACCGTTCATTGCGCGGTAGTTCTCAAGCAGCTTCTCGCCCTGTTTCTCCCACGCAATCGCCTCGTCGCGGCCATCGGGGATCGCGGTAAAGCAATCGGCCAGCGCGGGGTCCTTGCGGTTGATCGCTCCTGCAGCGCCTTGCGAGCGCACAAACGCAGCCCGATCCTCGCTCGAGACGAGGCCGGTCACGGCAAGGCCCGTGCGGATCGAGCTCTTCAAGGCGTCCAGGCCTGTGCCAGTGGCGGAGCCCTCAACGAACATTGTCTTGCCCGGCGTAATTTCCAAAGTGGTGAACAGGCAGCGCGCGACTGTGCCGAGATTGAGGGTGTAGGCCCCGGCTTGTTCCAAAGTCAGATCGGCAGGCGGCTTGTGCAATTGCGGACCTTGGACTGCGAGGAATTGCGCGTGGCTGCCCGACTTGGTCTCATAGCCCTGGATCGAGAAGCCCGCATACATCGGATCATCCCCCGCCATCGGGGACAGCAATTGGCTCGTACCAGAATAGACCGCGACCATGTCTCCGACTGCCAATCGGCCTTCTTCTTTCAGCTCACTGCCAAGCGCGGCAATCAGCGCCAGCCCGCCCGAACCGGTGATCTGCACATCTTCGTCATGCGCATCGAAGGGCGAGACGGGGATGCCGGTCAACGCCCAGATGTCGTTGAAGTTCACCTCTGAGGAGAGGAGGTAGATTAACGCCTCATTGGCCCGCGGCTGCGGGGTTTTTACCACCAGCTCGCGCTCATGGCTCGCCGGGGGGCCAAAGCGCGGGGCGCCCGTGTCGGGGTCGCGCGCAATGCCGAAAGCGAGTTGCTTGGCAGGGATCGGAGTGACGCCGGGATAGAACGGCGCGCCCATCGGCAGCAGATCGCCAGCCTCAATCAGCCGCGCTTTTGTGGTCTCGTGCTCGGCATCGATCCATACGCCATCGCGGCGTACGGGGAGCGGCGGGGACTGCTTGTCCATGAATTGCTGGATGCCGGTCTTGCCGCCATCGGGGTCGATAATCGCCTCGGCAAAGCGCTGTGCTTCGCGTTCGAGCCCGGCGGTGAGCCCTTTCTCCCACCCGGTACGGATCGCATCAAGCGCGCGCTCACCGGCTTTGTCGCGGCCTGCCCATGCGAGCTGCTTGAGAATGCGTTGAAGGAAGCCATCGGCGAGGACCTCATCGAGGCTGATCGCACTTGGTGCATCCCAGCTCTTGGTCGCAAATTTGCGCTCGCCAAAGGCGCGGCGAAGCTCGCTGCCATTGGGATCAGCGACATAGTCGCGCACCAGTGCGTGGGCCTGCGACAATGCATCTTGGGCCCCGCTTGCAAGCGCATCGATTGCGCCAATTGCCAGGGCCTGCTCTGCATCAATCGCGCGGCCGCCTAGGATCAGGTCGAGCGCATCGCGCAGGCCTGTTGCTCCCTTGCGATCAGCAAGCAAGCGCGGCAGGCGCTGCGTCCCGCCATATCCGGGCAGCAGCCGCAAATTGATCTCCGGCTGGCCAAAACGAGCCTTGGGCTCGGCGACGCGGTAATGGCAGGCCAGCGCAAACTCCATACCGCCGCCCAGAGCGACACCTTGAATCGCAGCGATGCACGGCTTGCCCATCGTTTCAATCGTGCGGAAAGCGAGCTGAGCGTTGTCGGGCAGCGCTTTGGCTTCCTCAACGCTGTTCACTTCCTCGAGCATCTGCCGGATGTCTGCGCCGGCGACGAAGCTGGCGGTTCCGCTGCCAGTGAAGACCACCGCTGCGACATCGTCCTTGCGCGCCAAATGCTCGGCGATGATGACAAGCTCGTCGAGCGCGCGTTCATTGAGCGCGTTGACCGGAGGGTTTTTGACCGTGACGGTGGCAACGCGCTGATCCGCGCTCAGCCGATTGTATTGGATCGTGAAGTAGCGATAGCGCTCAAACAGCGCCTGATTGTCGGAGAGCGACTGGCGCCGGTTCCAAGCCTCGACCGCGCGGGAAAGCTCATCCAAACTCTCCGGATTGCGCAAGGTCGAGGTGTCGCCAACCTCCCCGCCTTCAACAATCGCGCGCACCATGCGGCGCATATATTTGCCAGAGCGGGTCTCGGGAAATTCGCTGAGTTCGATGAAATCGGACGGCACCGCGACCGCGCCTTTCTCAGTGCGGACAAGATCAGTTAGACGGCGGCGATCATCTTGAGTGAGGCGGCGCCCCTCGACCGGCGTCACAAAGGCGATCGGCGTCACGCCCTTCTGCGAGTGCGGCGCGCCGATGACGATGACATTGCCCACTGGCGAATTGGGATCGAGCGCCTTGTCGCGCAGGATCGCACCTTCGATCTCTTCGGTCCCGATCCGGTGGCCCGAGACGTTAATGACATCGTCGGAGCGGCCGTGGAGCGAGAAGCTTCCATCGGGGTGGCGCATGGCAAAGTCGCCCTGAGTGTATGCCCAGGTGCCTCTCCAGCGCTGCCAATAAGTGTTGGCGTAGCGGACCTCATCGCCACGCCAACGGGAGGGAAACTGGGCTTTTGCGCCGTCGGTCTCCACCGTGAAATTCGCAACATCACCCCAGATCGTGCGAGTGAGATATGGGTAGGGCAGGGCGATGATGATCTCGCCCTTCTCTCCATCTTCAGCAGGCCGCCAATTTACGCCGCCCTCGGCATCCTTGCGGGTGTATTCGACCTTGGGCGACGGAGCGGTGGCATCGGCATCCTCAACCCAAACATCGCCAATACTCCAAGGGAAGGGATAGGTGTGTGCATTAGCTTCGAGTGCGAAGTCGGAGCCACTGCCTGCGAAATGGCTCCACACCATTCCGCCGTGCTCGGTTGCCCAATAGGAATTGATGTAGCGCTTTGTAATGTGCTCCATAGCGAAGTCTTGCACCGCGGGTGAAACCGGCTCTGCGCAGAAAGTTGCCACTTTCAGGCTGGAGAGATCGTAACGCTGAATGTCCTTCAGGTTCTCCGGGTTCTGCATCACCGACTTCAGAAACGTGACGCCCGCTTTGAAGACATCAACCTTGTAGCGTTCAATGATCGAGGCAAATCGGCCGGCATGCGGAAAGACGGGAGAGCCTTCGGTGATGACCGTTGTTACTCGCGTGAGCAGGGCAGCGGCGATCATATAGCTCTGGCCAGTTATCCAACCGGGATCGGCCACGACATAGATCGTGTCGCCCGGCTCGGTCCCAAACGCAGTCGGCATGGTTGCGGCAAGGCCGCTTGTGTAGCCCCCATGGACGTGGACCACGCCCTTGGGCTTTCCGGTTGAGCCTGATGTGTAGATGATGAAATTGGGGTATTCCGCATCCACCGCAAGCACCGGAGATGCGCTCCAAATCGAGCGGATAAATTCTGCATCGGGAAGGTCGAGCAGGGCCTCTTCATCAGCGACATCGATGCCAGCGGCGCGGGCCTTCTCAAGCATGATCTGGCCCGCTGCATGCGTGAGATCGTGGCTCCAATGGTCGCGGCCCACGTTCCAGATCAGGTCCGGCTGCGCAGTGTGTTTGACCACGATCACAGCTTCAACGCGTGGCGGCGAGTCCACTAATGCGCTCGCAATCGCAATCCGCAGCTGAGCGGTCTCGCGAGCGCTCATGGAGGCTGCGCTCTCAGCGATTTCATTCAGCGCTTTGCCTACGCCGCGCATCACGTCAGAGCGTTCAACGGTGACTTCGCCGTCGAGCACCTCTGCGACCTTGGCGCGGATCAGATCGGCATGCGCATCGGACACAGTCAGTTCGCCGCTGGTCAGTGCCTGATCGAGCAGCTCCATCGCAACCGGCACGGCAAGGAAATTGTCGAGCGCAGGGTCGGTGTAATTTGGCTTAAACGGCACCATCTGGGCGTTGCGATAAGAGCCATCAGCGGTGACGACGACCTTTGCACCCGCATCGGCGATGCGATCCGAGAGGGTTTTGTCGCTAAAGCCGCCAAAGACCGGCGTGTAGATAATGCCGAGACGCTTTGCACCCTCGGTCCAATAGATCTGCTCGGCAATGCTCGGCATGTTGAGTGCGATCCGGTCGCCGGCTTTGAGGCCCAATTCCTGCAAAGCGAGCGCGCATTTGGCGCTTTCCAGCATCAATTTTTTGCGGCTGATGATCTCGCTGTCGACCGGTCCGCCGCGCCCGCCATCGCTCGCCATGTTCCAGCGGTCGCCTTCGAAGATCAGCGCGGCTTCGTCGCCATGTCCGTCAAGCACATGGCGGTCGACTTCGTTAAAGGCAGCATTGGTTAGCCCACCTTCAAACCAGCGCCAATGCGGCGGATTGTCGTCATTGAAAGCGCGCGACCAAGGCTCAAAGCCTTCGGGCAGTTCGAGCGTGCGGGGCGCGCCGGTTTGCGCATCCCAACCGCGCCAAATGCCGTTAGCCTCATCGAAGAAGGCCCAGCAATTCTGCTCTTCAAGCAACCAGCAAATGTGTCTTTTCGCTATCGCACCGTGGAATGCGCCGGGGTCCCCGCGGCATTCCTTGCGCATGCGTTCAAAGTCCTCGCGATTGGCAATAGCCAAGCTACGCTCGGACGAGCGATCAAGTGCAGAAGTCTCCGACTTCCCCTCCTATAAACGATTTATGCGCCAGCCCAGCGCTTTTTGTAATTATTGTTCATACTCTCAGGGCCGAGCTTGGTTCCGAGGGATACGAGATAAATCCTAGAGTGGGGCATAATCGACGGCTGCCAGCCGCTGATGTTCATTTCCGAAGCTGATCTTGAGGCGTCGCTGGCCTAGGCTTTGGCCGACGCGGCGAAGCGACCCATTGCCTTGGCAAACACCCATCCGCCGATCCCGCCAGCGAGGACTTGCGAGGCAAAGCCCATTGCGGAGCGCGCGCCACTGATCGGGACGGTCTGAAACACGACATACATCAAGCCCAGAGTGAGCGCGATGGCAGCCGCTCCTCCGACCGGATAGGCAACCCGTGCAAGAACCGGGAGCAGCTTTTTGACCAAGGCGGCAATCACAAAGCCTAGCAACAGTGCGACCAGAATAATGACCAGATAGAGTCCCATATTCGACACATCGAAAGCGGTCATATTGAGCCTGTCGCCAAAGCTAACCGGGACGCCATGACCAGCGATCACGAACTGTGCATTGAGGACAACCGCCACGACATAAGTCGCGATCGCAGCGGTGATCAGCGCTGCAAGCGAAAGGGCAGTGCGCAGCAGCAATTGAAGCATGATCTTCTCCTCTAGTTCACTAGCCTTAGAAGGTTGCAGAGCGTGATCAAGCCCCGGCCTTGGAGTGGACAAATGCGGCGCGCCATCGGATAGGAAGCGCCAGACTTCAATTCGACCATCAAGGATCACGCATGCGCACTGTTTCAATCTCCATGGCTGTAGTAGCAGGCTTGCTCGCCGCCTCGTGCTCCAATCAGGGTGCATCTGATGTGGGAGAAAAGACAAGCCAGCTCGCGGGTCGAGTGGATGCAGGGCCCGTCAACTATGCAATTGAGACCGTCGCAGAAGGGCTCGACTATCCCTGGTCGCTCGCCTTCCTGCCCGACGGGGACATGCTGATCACGCAGCGAACCGGCGCGCTTCTTCTGGTCGACGGGGGTGGCAATGCAAGCGAAGTCTTCGATTTCAACGACACTAGCGCGCTTGGCGGTGATTTACCCCCGGTGCATTGGGGTGATGGGATGCAAGCGGGTATGTTCGATGTCGTTCTCCACCCAAATTTCGCGGACAATGGCCTCATCTACATCGCCTATGCGGGAAAGGTCGATGAGGAGGAAAACACCCTTTTCCTGGCGCGCTTCACCTATTCGGACGGAAAGCTGAGCAATCCAGAGCAGCTTTTCGCCGGCTCGCCTTCGCGCGTGCAGGGCAACCATTATGGCGGGCGGATGATCTTTCTTCGCGATGGCACCTTGCTGCTGACCACCGGAGAAGCGTTCCACTTCCGCGAGGAAGCGCAAGACCTCGACAACCACTTTGGCAAGATCGTCCGGCTCAATGACGATGGGACGGTGCCTGCCGACAATCCCTTTGTCGGCGAAGATGGTGCTCTGCCCGAGATATGGTCCTATGGGCACCGCAATCCGCAAGGCATCATCCTTGCCGCCGATGGCCGGGTGCTTGAAAACGAGCATGGCCCTGCAGGCGGAGACGAGATCAACCACATCACCCGCGGTGCCAATTATGGCTGGCCAACTGTCACCTATGCGCTCGATTATTCGGGGGGTCGCGTGTCGCCTTATGAGGCGCTCGACGGAACCGAGCAGTCGCTGGTGCACTTCACACCCTCCATCGCCCCGTCAGGCTTTGCGCAATATTCAGGAGAGGCCTTTCCTGACTGGCAAGACGACCTATTCGTCTCCGCGCTCGCGTTGCAGCATGTGCGGCATATTGACATGATGGCGGACGGCTCGCTCGGCAAACAGCGTGAGCTGTTTGGAGAGCTGGGTGTGCGCTTCCGCGACGTCAGACCAGGGCCCGATGGTTTTCTGTATCTTCTCACCGAAGAACCTGGCGCTGCGAGCCGCATTTTGCGCGTGGTGCCGCAGCCCGGCGCAAGCTAACATCCACCAGCGGTGGCATCCGCGCGAAGGCTCGGCTAAGCCCCTTCCCAGTAACGATTCCCACCTCTCATGAGGAGCCGCCATGCTGCGCCGCTTTCTTACCGCTCTTACTGCCGCCTTTGTCAGCCTTCCTTTCTTGGCCGCCACCCCCGCCGCCGCGGAAACGGTCGAGTATTTCCAGGTCGATGGTGTCACCTACGATGAAAGCGTGCCCTTCTTTGAGGATGTGATCCCTTACGAGATCGGCGAAAAAACTGTCCGTTTTGACGACATGCTCACTTACTTGCGCGGCCTTGCAGCAAGCTCTGACCGGATCAAGGTGGAGACGATTGGCTACTCGCACGAACGTCGCCCGATCCTGACCTTCACGGTCACAAGCGCGGCCAACCACGCCAATCTGGAAAGCATCCGCCAAACACACCTTGCGCGGCTAGAGGGTCGTGCGGCTGCTGATGCGGCTCCGATGGTTATTTGGATCAATTTCGGAGTGCACGGGTCAGAGACGTCCTCGATGGATGCGGCGATCCCGCTGCTTTATCACTATGCCGCGGCGAGCGAAGCTGACATTGGCGCACAGCTCGACAATGCGGTGATGATCTTCACGGTGGTCTACAATCCCGATGGCCATGCGCGCCGGATCGACCACACCGAGAAGTTCGGCGGCTATGCTGACAACACCGACCCCAATGACGAGGCGCACAATCTGTGGGTTGAGGCGCGCACCAATCACTATTGGTTTGACCTCAATCGCCAATGGCTGCTGCTAACCCAGCCCGAAGCGCAGGCATGGATCGCCAAATGGCATGAGTGGAAACCTATGGTTTCAGCCGATTATCACGAGATGGGATCAGCGACGCCCTATTACTTCCACCCCGGTGAAGAGAAGCGACGCAACCCGCTGATCCCGCTGCGCGCCCGCGAATTGACGTTGGGCATTGGCGAGCGGCACGCGGCTTTCCTCGACAGCGAGGCGCGGCTCTACACGACCGAAGAACGCTTCGACAATTTCTACATCGGCAAGGGGTCGACCTACCCGCAGATCAACGGCTCGCTTGGCATCCTGTTTGAGGCCGGGAACTCCGGCGGCGGCGCGGTCCTGACGGAGCGCGGGCTGGTCACCAACGCAGACAATGTTCGCACCCAGTTTCGCACGGCGCTGACGACTATCCAGGGCTCGCTCGACCTGCGCAGCGAGATCACTCAATATCAGCTCGATTTCTTTTCGGAGAATTCGCGCTTTGGTTCAGGCGGGGGCGGCTATGTGTTCACCGCTGATGGTGATCCCGAGCGCGCGCGGCGTTTTGTCCGCTTGCTCAATATGCACGACATCGAAGTTCGCGAGCTCACATCCAGCCTCACCGCTGATGGCCGCACCTATGCAGCAGGCTCGAGCTATTTCGTGCCGCTGGCGCAGACCAACAATCGGATGATCCGAGGCATTTTTGAACGCTTTACTGAGTTCGAAGAGAACATTTTCTACGATGTCTCTGGCTGGACGATGCCGCTGACCTATGACCTTGAATATACAGAGCTGCGCGGGCGAGCGCCGGCTGGGACTGAGGCGACGGGCGAGTTTCAGAGCGCTGCGGTGCCGCAGCGGGCCACCTACGGCTATGTATTTGACTGGTCACACACCTATGCGCCGCGCGCTCTTAACCGAGTGCTGGCGGCAGGCTTGATGGCGCGCGCCGCAACCGAAGGCACAGTGGTGCGCACGCAATCCGGCGATGTGACGTTGGGCCGGGGCGCGATCTTTGTGCCCCTCGCACGGCAGCGGGCAGCGCATGAGAATATCTACGCAATCATGACCACTATTGCTGCTGAAGACGGAGTGCCCGTCTATGCAGCGACCTCGGGATTGACCCCCGTGACAGGGCGCGATCTTGGTGCGACCAATATCTTCCGCACGGTCAAGAACCCTCGTGTTGTGCTTGCCTTTGATGGCGGGATTTCGCGTTATGATGCGGGCGAGGTGTGGTGGACGCTGGACCATGAACACCGCATGCCGGTGACCCTTGTGCTCAAGGACGATCTCGCTTCGCTCGATTGGGACAATTACACCCACCTTGTGCTGGTGGGCGGAAATTCGGGTCTCAACGAGCGTCTGACCGGTGGTTTGCAAGCCTGGATCCGCGGCGGCGGCACGCTGATCGCATCGCGGCAGGGCGCAAGCTGGGCAGAACGCGCGGTGCTGGGACGCGAGGCGGAGGATGATGAAAACGAGGAAGAGAGCACTGCTGAACGGCTCGATTTCCAAGATATGGGCCTGCGCGATGCAGAGCACGTTATTGGCGGGGCGATCTTTGCAGCTGACCTCGACACCTCACATCCGCTGGGCTTTGGCTTTGCCAATCGCGACCTTCCGGTGCACCGCAATGTGACCTTCACGCTGACGCGGCCTGAAGGAAACCCTTATGCTGTGCCAGTGCAATACACCGCTGATCCGTTGCTTTCGGGCTATGCCTCAGAGCGCCGCTTGAGTGAGATCGCAGGCACGCCGTCAGTAGTGGCTGAGCGGATGGGACGCGGGGCGGTTATCTTGATGGCCGATAATCCCGTTTTCCGTGGGACTTATCCAGGCACGGAGAAGCTGCTGATGAACGCGATTTTCTTTGCGGATCTGATTGATCGGCCCAGAGGCGACTATTCGAGTGGAGATTATTCAGAGGACGACGCTTCGGAATAACCTCCGCCCGCACAGCATTTTCCTACACGAATGGGTCGCGCTATGCATTGCTGAATGAGCAAGGATAGCCGGCCCGTTTTGTGTGTTTTTGAGCCTCGCTTCGGGCCCGCAAGTTTTTCGGCTCTGGACTGTGTGTCAAGTGTGTCAAACCAGAGGGAAAAACCCTACAAAGCGCTTGCGGGAAGGAGGCCTCATTAAGCAGCTTTTGCGATGTCCGCAGCCGGCTCATTGCGGATGAGGTAGTCAAACGCTCCCAGCCCCGCTTTCGCGCCTTCGCCCATGGCCACGACGATCTGCTTGTCCGGGACTGTCGTTGCATCTCCCGCGGCGTAGATTCCGGGAACATTGGTTGCGCCGTGCTCGTCCACGATGATCTCGCCATATTGGGAGAGTTCGATGCCGGTGCCGCCAAGCCATTCGGTGTTGGGCACAAGACCGATCTGCACGAACACGCCTTCGAGAGCGATGCTCCGCTCTTCGCCGGATGCGCGGTCCTTGAGGGTCAGTCCGTTGCAGCGCGAACCATCGCCGGTGATCTCGGTCGTCTCGGCATTGAGCACGATTTCGACATTCGGCAGCGAGCGCAGCTTGGCCTGGAGGACCTCGTCCGCGCGCAGCTTGGTGTCGAACTCGATCAGGGTCACGTGGCCCACGATCTTGGCGAGATCGATGGCAGCCTCGACGCCGGAATTGCCGCCGCCGATGACCGCGATAGGCTTGCCTTTGAACAAGGGACCATCGCAGTGCGGGCAATAGGCGACACCCTTATTGCGGTACTCTGCCTCTCCGGGAACGCCCAGATTGCGCCAGCGTGCGCCGGTTGAGAGGATCAGCGCTCGGCTCTTGAGGACCGCGCCATTGGCCATAGTCACCGTGTGCATGCCGCCCGCTTCGGCGGCTGGCACGAGCTCGGTTGCGCGGGTGAGGTCCATGAGGTCGATGGCATTGTCATGCGACTGGGCCTTGAGGCTGTCCGAAAGCTTGGGACCCTCGGTGTAGCTCGTGCCGGGCAGGTTCTCGATCCCGAGCGTATCTTGCAGCTGCCCGCCAAAGCGCTCTGCCGCGATACCGGTGCGAAAGCCTTTGCGCGCGGTGTAGATACCGGACGCAACGCCTGCGGGGCCGCCGCCGATGATGAGGACTTCGAACGGGTCCTTAGCCGACAGCTTCTCGGCTGCCTTCGCATCAGCGCCGCTGTCGAGTTTGGAAAGGATTTCTGCGAGCTCCATCTTGCCGTTGTAGAACAGCTCACCGTTCAAGAAGGTCGAAGGCACAGCAAGAATATCGCGGGCTTCAACCTCGTCCTGGAAGGTGCCGCCTTCGATCAGGGTCGCGGTGACATGCGGGTTCTCGAGCGCCATCAGCGTCAGCGCCTGCACCACGTCGGGGCAGTTGTGACAGGTGAGCGAGAAGAACATCTCGAACTCATAATCGCCCTCGAGCGCACGGATCTGCTCGATCAGATCGGCATCAACCTTCGGCGGGTGACCGCCAGCCCACAGCAAAGCAAGGACCAGCGAAGTGAACTCGTGCCCCATCGGCAGACCCGCGAAGCGAACCCACTTCGTCGCATCCGAACCGCGGCGGATGATGAAGCTGGGCGTGCGGTCATGCGTGCCGTCAAAAGAGGCGGTGACCAACTCGTGAAGCTCGGCGATCTCGGTCAGAAGCTCGCGTGTCTTGGCCGAAGTCTCACTCTCATCGAGGGAAGCGACAAGCTCTACTGGCTCACGTAGATTGGTGAGATATTGCTTGAGCTGTGCCTGCATGTTCGCGTCGAGCATGGTGGTCTCCAAAAGGAAAATTGCTTGAAATCTAAGGGAAGCGTGGGCCGGAATGTCGGGTCACGTGGAGACGACATTCCGGCCCATCTGCATGCCCGGCTGGCCTCGGAGCGGCTCACTACGGGCAGTTTGAGGCAGCGCAGGCCGGGAGAGGGGGAGAGGGGCGCGCGCTGCCTCGAGAGGGAGTGGCGGTTAGATCTTGCCAACCAGGTCCAGCGAAGGAGCGAGCGTGTCTGCGCCCTCTTCCCACGCTGCTGGGCAGACCTGGCCAGGGTTGGCACGCACATATTGAGCCGCCTTGATCTTGCGGGTCAGTTCGTTGGCGTTGCGGCCCACGCCTTCGCAGGTGATTTCCATGATCTGGATTACGCCATCAGGATCGACCACAAAGGTCGCGCGGTCAGCAAGCCCAACGCCTTCGCGCAGCACGCCGAAACTGTTGGACAGGTTGTGCATCTGGTCACCCAGGAACGGGAACTTCAGCTTGCCGATCTTGTCCGAATTGTCGTGCCATGCCTTGTGGCTGAAATGCGTGTCAGTCGAAACGGCGAACACTTCTACGCCCATCGACTGCAGCATCTCGTACTTTTCGCCGAGGTCTTCGAGTTCGGTTGGACAGACAAAGGTCCAGTCCGCGGGATAAAAGAAGAAAACGGCCCACTTGCCGTCAATGTCCTTCTCCGTGACATCATAGAAATCTTCGCCCGCCTTGAATGCGGTCGCAGTGAACGGTTTGATGGTCGAGCCGATAATGCCCATTGTGTTGTAACTCCTGAATGTCATTGCCTGAACGAATGGCCCTTCCTTGGACCAGTGAAACTCGTGAAGCTGAGCCTGTGGCAGCTCAGATAGGTAAGGAACGTGCGAAGTGGAGATTTTGTTGCATTGCACAACGATAGATTGTTGCGATTGCGAAGATCGGAAAATCCGATCAGCCGGGTACGAGAGCCCGTGACGCCACGGCAACTTGACGCGCGCAGGCTCTTTTGATCAGACACACTTTATGACACTTTCTAATCCCATCACGCTTCCCTGCGGCGCAGAGCTGCCCAACCGCCTCGCAAAGGCCGCCATGACAGAAGGCTTGGCCGATCGAGCCGGTTTGCCAACGCCCGAGCTGGAACGGCTCTATGGCATCTGGTCTGATGGTGGGTGCGGCATGCTCCTATCAGGCAATATCCAGGTCGATCGCGACCATCTGGAACGACCCGGCAATGTGATCCTTGATCGCGAATTGAATGCTGAGGAGCAAACGGCGTTTGAGCGTTGGACCAGCGCTGGCAAACGAGCAGGCAATCATTTCTGGGCTCAAATCAGCCATGCTGGTCGGCAAACCTTCGCAATGATCAACCCGCATCCCAAAGCACCCTCCGCGGTCAAGCTGGGCCTTCCAGGCGGTCAGTTTGGAATGCCGGTCGCGTTAGAAGATACCGAGATTGAGGACATTATCACCCGGTTCGTGCGCGCGGTTCGGATTTGTAAGGAAGTGGGTTTCTCCGGCGTGCAGATCCATGGAGCGCACGGCTATTTGATCTCGCAATTCTTGAGCCCACGTTCCAATCTGCGCGATGACAAATGGGGCGGGGCGCTTGAAAACCGTGCGCGGCTTTTGCTCGAGATCGTTGCGCAATCGCGCGAAGCTGTCGGGGCCGATTTCCCGATTGCTGTAAAGCTCAATAGCGCAGATTTCCAGAAGGGCGGGTTCGCTTTCGAAGACAGTATGCAGGTCGTGCAGTGGCTCGAAGAGCGCGGGGTCGATCTGATCGAAATTTCGGGCGGCACTTACGAGCAGCCCAAGCTGCTGGGGATTGAAGGTGTCGAACCCGCAGATGATCCCGATGTGGCGGCTTCGACCGTGGCGCGGGAGGCCTATTTCGTCGACTTTGCTAAGGCGATGCAGGACGCAACGAATGTGCCGCTGATGGTCACCGGTGGCTTTCGCAGTCGCGTGGCGATGGAACAAGCTGTGACATCAGGCGCGGCCGATGTGGTTGGGCTAGGGCGCCCGCTTTGTGTGGACCCGGAAGGGGCCAAGACTATCCTCGAAGGTGCCGACGGCTTGCCAAGCATAGAGCAAGAGCTTTCTCTCTTTCCCCCTGCTTTGCGGTTTCTGACGGGCATTAAGGCTCTGCGCGCCGCTGCTGGCTTTGCCACCCAGTTCTGGTTTTATTGGCAAATCTATGCGCTGGGCCGAACCGGCAAAACCGCGCCTGAAATTTCAGTCTTTAAAGCGTGGCGCGGTGTTGAAGCGGAGCACAAGAAAAAGTTAGCTGAGCGGGTCTAAACGTCTTTATCAGGCTTCAAGAAAGTCCCGATCTCCTTCGACTTGCGCGCGTTCATAGCGCTGCATGACGAAATCGAGCGCGTCCTTAAGCGTACTCTCAGCCATGTCGCGCAGGATGAAGACGATGCGGGAACGCTGGTCATCGCTCGGCCATTCGGGCAGCACAGCGGGCGGGTGCCAAATGTGCTGAACCCCGTGAATGACCATTGGGGTGTCCATTTCAGCAACATGGATCAACCCTTTAACGCGCAACATATTTACGCCGCTCACCGACGTGAGGAGCCCAAACCACTGGTCGAAGACATCAGCTGGGAGCGGCTCGTCGAGCGTCAAGCTAACCGAGGTGATGCGGTCGTCATGACGGTTGATATCGTGGTGGTGGTCGTGGCTGTGGTGATGATCGTGGCTGTGATCATGATGATGGTGGTCACGCCCGTGCCCATGATCGTGTCCGTGAGCATGATGATGATGGTGGCCGTCATAGGCTTCTTGTTTGAGCCACTTGATGACATCCTCACCCTTAAGCTCGGGGTTGAAATCAGCCCCGTTGAGCAGATCCATTGGGCTTCCGCTTGCTTCGGCGGTTGAGCGGATCTTGGCCGCAGGGTTGAGCGCGCGTAGGCGCTGGGTCAGCGCGGCCACCTGCTCTTCGTCCGCAAGGTCGGTTTTGCTCAGCATCAGTGTGTCGGCAACTGCAACCTGCTTGACAGCTTCTGCCTGCATGTCGAGCGTCGCATCGCCATTGACTGCGTCTACCAGCGTGACAACTTCTGCAAGGCGATAAGTCGAAATGAGGTCCGCATCGGCCATCACGGTGTGAATGATTGGAGCGGGATCAGCGAGGCCTGTGGTTTCGATGATGACGCGCTCAAACCAGCGTTTGCCTTCGCGCGAATAGCGCCAGGGCGCATCTTTAAGGGTCTTTTGCAGATCACCCCTAATCGTGCAGCACAAACAACCGCTCGACATCTCGACGATGGAGCCATCCTCATTGCTGCGCGCAACTAGGTCATGGTCGAGCCCAACCGAGCCAAACTCGTTTATAATCACCAGCGTATTGGCGAGCTCTGGCTCGCGGATCAGGCGGTTGAGTAAGGTTGTCTTCCCAGCACCCAGAAAGCCCGTCAGCAGAGTGACGGGGATAGTGTTGGCCGGCTTGCTCATCGATGTGCCCTTATGCGGGTTGTGGTTGAGGCTCACCCCAGACGGGGAAGGGGTCTTCCATAGACTCCCAGCTTTCTGGGGTGAAGAGATCGCCGGAGACCAGGCATGCGTCAAGCGCAGCGCGGATCTTCGCCTCATCCATGTCGATGCCTATGAAAACAAGTTCCTGGCGACGGTCGCCGAATGGCTCTGACCAGTGCTTCTTGACGAATTCTTCGAAGGTGCCGTCATCAGGCCATTGGTGCTTTGGCACCGCTGCCCACCAACGGCCCATGCGGCTGACGCTCTTCTGACGTCCTGCAATCGCCAGCTCTCCAAGCCAATCCGGTCGCGTTGCGAGCCAGAAATGCCCTTTTGACCGGATCACTTTGTCGAGGTTGTCGCTGGTGAGGAAGCCATAGAACTTCGCCGGATCAAATGGCTTCTTGGCGCGGTAGACAAAGCTCTCTACGCCATATTCCTCGCTCTCGGGACGATGGCTGGCAAAGTCATAGAGTTCCTTGAGCCACAGCGGGTGTTGTTCGGACTCTTCTTCGTCATACAGGCCGGTGCCCATCACCTGATCGAGCTCGACATTCGAATAGTCTGCCGGGATGATCTTCGCATCGGCATTCAGGGAGGCGACGACCTTTTTGACCATGGCGAGTTGCGCATCGCTGACCTCGCTCGCCTTGTTGACGATCACGACATCGGCAAACTCGATCTGCTCGACAAGCAGCGCGACGAGGCTGCGATCATCGCCTTCGCCAGCGGTTTCACCGCGGTGAGAAAGGAGATCGCTGCTCGAATAGTCTGCGAGCAGGTTTACTGCGTCGACTACAGTGACCATTGTGTCGATCTTGGAGACATCGCCCAGGCTTTCACCATATTCGTCACGGAACGAGAAGGTTGCGGCGACCGGAAGCGGTTCTGAAATCCCGGTGCTTTCGATCACGAGATAATCGAACCGGCCATCTTCAGCGAGTGTGCGGACTTCTTTTAGCAAGTCGTCGCGCAAGGTGCAGCAGATGCAGCCATTGCTCATCTCGACCAAGGTCTCTTCCGACCGCGACAATGCCGCTTCGCCCCCACGTACGAGGTCGGCATCGATATTCACCTCGGACATATCATTGACGATCACTGCAACGCGCTTGCCTTCGCGGTTGGAGAGAATGTGGTTGAGCAAGGTGGTCTTGCCCGCACCCAGAAATCCGGAAAGGACAGTGACGGGCAGGCGTTTTTCTTCAGGCAGCATCAGAGGCTCCAAGCGGTTGCCGAATGATCAAATGTTATATTGTACCATTATGTGCATGCTGCGAACGGATTCAAGCCACGCTTGCACTTGGCAACACCGACCCGGCTTTTGCTCGGATCGCTTCAGTACCCGCTGGCCTGACCATCCTTGCGCATCTCGGTTGCTCCGGCATAGACGCCGGTTTCCGGGTCGCGCATGATCGCCTGATAGCCACCGAACATAATCCCGTTCGAGACCACTTGGACATTGTGCCCCATTTCACGCAGGGCTTCGATCGTCGCTTCAGATATGCCAGGTTCGACATTAAGTGTGCCGAGCGGATCTGAGTGGTCGCCCAAGCCTTCAGTTGGCTGAGGGCCGCCGGTGTGATTGAGCCGTGCTGCATCACCAGCTTCCTGAATGTCCATGCCGAAGTCGACCATGTTGATGAGGATCTGGACATGGCCCTGCGGCTGCATCCCGCCGCCCATCAGGCCAAGCGTCATGAATGGCTCGCCATCCTTCTTCACGAAGGCCGGAATGATCGTGTGGAACGGACGCTTGCCAGGCTCGTAGGCGTTGGGGTGATTAGGATCGAGGCTGAAAAGCTCTCCGCGATCCTGAAACATGAAGCCTAGACCATCTGGCACCAGCCCGCCGCCCATGCCGCGATAGTTTGACTGGATGAGGCTGACCATCATCCCGTCACTGTCTACAACGGTGAGGTAGGTCGTGTCGCCTTCGCCATCGAGCTTGGGCTCGACCTCGGGCGCTCCGGGACCGAATTCGGGCGCAGCGCGCTCCGGGTTGATCAGCGCAAAACGCTCAGCGCCATATTCAGGTGTGAGCAGCTCTTCGGGGAAGGGCGCAAAATCGGGGTCAGCGTAAAAGCGTGCGACATCGGCATAAGCGAGGCGCTTGGCTTCGGTGATGTAGTGGAGCACTTCTGGACTTCCGCGTTCCCACTGCGCCAGATCGACATTACGCAGAATATTGACCATTTGCAGCGCCGCGAAACCTTGCGTGTTGGGCGGCAGCTGGCACATTTCGTAGCCATCGCGATACTCTGCGCAGGCGGGCTCGACCCATTCGGTTGTGTGTGCGGCGAAGTCTTCAAGCGTATAGGCTGATCCCTGACGCTGAAGATAATCGACCATCACTTCGGCCAGTGGACCATCATAGAATGCATCACGTCCATCGCGCCCGATCGTCTCGAGTGTGTTGGCAAGGTCAGGGTTCTTGAATAGATCGCCAGCCTCAGGCGCACGGCCATTGGCGAAGAAGGTCGCGCGGGCGTTGTCGAATTCAAATGGTGTGGTCTCGAGCCGCCGCGTGTAGGCGCTCAATGAGCGCTGGAAATACATCGCGATGACTGGGGCGACCGGATGACCTTCGCGGGCATAGGTGACGGTCGGGGCGAGGATTTCGCTCATCGACAATTTGCCGAAGCGCTCATGCATCGCGAACCAGCCATCGACTGTGCCGGGAATGGTGACAGGCAAATGGCCGACGGGCGGAAGAGAGGTCGCTCCGTCGAGCTCTTCCAGAACGTCTTCCAGTGTCTGCCCACTGGGAGAGCGGCCGGAGCCGTTTAGGCCATAGAGCTGGTCGGTCTCGGGATCATAGATTATTGCAAAGATATCGCCGCCAATGCCGTTGCCGGTCGGCTCCATCAGGCCAAGCGCGGCGTTGGCTGCGATCGCCGCGTCAACCGCTGAGCCGCCATCGCGCAGCACTTCAAGGGCGATCTGCGTTGCGAGCGGATGCGCCGTCGCCGCTATACCGTTCTGAGCATAGACCGGGCTGCGCGACCAATTGGCGCCAACCGGTCGACCCCCACCACCAATCTGTTGCTCAATCGGGCGCGCCTCTTCCATTGGCTCCGCACCCTGCGCGAGCAGGGCTGACGCCGGCATCATCGCCATGGAAAGGGCTGAAATACCGCTCAGGATTGCAAGGCGATGGGGCAGCATTGGGAGGTCTCCTTCGATTGGGTGCGCGTCAGCGGGCCTAGCTCGCCCGCCTCTTTCGCGCTTTCGCTATACGAGGTAACAGAAACAGATAGCCTCCGGTTCCCCACATGATGATGAGCAAGATGCCGGTTGGCAGGAAAATATAGAGCTTGACCCAATCGGCGAAGAAAGAGCCATCGTGGATCGTCTCGATCACGTCGGAGCGGCGATAGGCGACTTGCAGGACTTCGGCGGTCTTGGTGTCGACCTGTACCTCCCAACCGGTGTGGCTGCGCAGTTTGGCGATGCCCCTATCAACGCGCAGATCGATACGGTCGATATCGGTCCATTGCTCAATACCGGCTTCCGGGTGCGCCTTTGCGGCCTCTAGCATCTGTTCGAGAGACGCCTCTGGCAATTGGTTCTCAACCGCACCGGTCATAGTGCTCGGCTGGATCCAGTCGATCTCTTTTTTGAGCATGAGGAAGCCACCCGCGACGAACATAATCGCGGCGGGCACAAAGACTGCAAGCGAGAGCCAGTAATGGATCTGCCGAAACAGCTTTTTCCAGTTCATCCCATATCCAGGCGTTGGTGCTTAGGGAATCTGTGCGCCCGGCACCCAAGGGGCACCGACAGCGGCCAACTCTGCCTCGAAGGCTGGAATTGTCTGCTCAATCAATGTTCGAACTCGCGCTTCAATCGCACCATATTCTGCCTGAGCATAGCCAAGCTGTTCACGATGCGTCTGCGTTGGCCCATAGGTCGATCCGAACATGCCAAAGTAGACCCTGCCGAGGCGGCTACGTACCGTGGGCAAAGTGCGTTCAGCGAGCTCGTTTCGCGCGGCATTGCCATTGAGCAATTCGTCGAGCGCGTACACCTCGGCCTTGATCGAGGCGAGACGGTTGTCGAGCGTCTGCGGGTCACCGCCAGGCGTGCGCCGCACAGCCACTTCAAGAGCGCTAACTTTCCGTTCCGCCTCGCTCAATGTCTGAGCCGTCGCGTTCACGCTGCGGCCAAAGCTCGTCACCTCAGCCCAGAAATCGTGGACGTCTGGTTGAGCAGGGAGCGCACCCTGGTTGCGCAGAGGCTTCACCGTGAAGGGTTGAGGGCCAACAAGCTGCGTGGTTCGCCCGCGCACCCGGCTGGACAGATCGACCGTATAGTTACCGGGCGCGACGAGGAAGCCTGAGGGTTCATCACCGCCACTCGACGGGCGAGCAATGCTCGTATCGGGATAGCGCAGGTTCCAATTGACCCGGTGGAAGCCCTTCTTAGCCGGGCCCTGAATACGCCTTATGACGTTGCCGTCCGTGTCGCGAACAGTCAGCCAGATCACAGGCTTGTCTTCCTGCAGTTCCGCAGTGAGCGAGGCGAAGCTGGGCAGCGGGGTATCACCGCCATCTTCTATGATTGGCCGCTCGCGCTCCTGACGCTGCTGCTGCAGAGACTGGATGTCATCGGCCAGATAATAGGTGAAGTTTGCACCAAACTCAGGGTTGGGCGCCATGTAATAGCCATTGCCTTGCGAACCGCCGCGCGAGAAAGCGAGCTCTGGTTTTTCGATATACCAAAGAGCATCACGTCCCGGGAACAGCAGCGCCTCTTGCTCAAGGCTCGCCTCAGTCAACTCACGCAAAGGCGAGATGTCATCGACGATAAAGAAGCCGCGACCGAAGCTCGCTGCAACGAGATCATCTTCACGCCGCTGAATAGTTACGTCGCGGAAGGCAATGGTGGGTGCATCGCCCGAGAGCTTGACCCATTTCTCGCCACCATCAAGCGAGAAGAACAATGCAAACTCGGTCGCAGTGAAGAGCAGGTTCGGATTTACGTGATCCTGCACCAGACGCCACACAAGGTGACGATCAGGCAGATCGCCCGTGATGCTGCGCCATGTCCGGCCCTTATCGGTGCTCTTCAGTAGATAAGGCGCGAAGTCGCCATATTTGTGATTGTCGAGCGCGACATAGACCGTGTTCGGGTCGTGAAGATCGGCGCGGATGTCGTTGACAAAGGCGCGGTCCGGTACGCCCGGAAGCGAGCCGACTTCGACGCTGCGCCAATTGGCTCCGCCATCCTCGGTGACCTGGATGAGGCCGTCGTCGGTACCGACATAAAGCACATTCTCATCGAATGGAGACTCTCCGATCGACGTGATCGTGTTGTATTGCGACATAGCGAGCAGGTCCCAGCCCGCATCCCAGCTCCACTGACGGCCCTGAACAGGCAGACGCAGGCGGTTCTCATCGCGGGTGAGGTCACCGGAGATCGGCGTCCAGCTGTCGCCGCGATCGTCCGAGCGCCACAGACGCTGTGAGGCAAAATAGAGGCGGGTCGGCTCGTGCTGGCTTACCCAGATCGGCGTGTCCCAGTTCCAACGCTGGATCGGGTCACCGGGCGCTGGTTGAGGCTTAATGCGCACGAATTCCCCAGTGATCCGGTCAATCCGAGCGATGTTACCTTGCTGCGATTGAGCATACATGATGTTCGGATTGCCAGGTTCAGTCGCGGATTGGTGACCGTCACCGCCAAGCGTCACAAACCAATCGTCGTTGCGTATGCCCTGCCGGTTGTCGGTGCGCGAGGGGCCGCCTTGTGAATTGTTGTCCTGTGTTCCGCCATAAACGTAATAAAAGGGCTCAGCGTCATCGACCGCAACTTTGTAGAACTGCGTGATCGGCAGGTTGTTGATGAAGCGCCAGGTCGCGGTGTGATCCCAGCTTTCATAAAGCCCGCCGTCGGAACCGAAGATGATGTAATCTGGATCGGTCGGGTGAAACGCAATGGCGTGGTCATCAACGTGCTTCAGCGTGTTGTTGAGATCGTTGAAGGTCTTGCCACCGTCGTAGGAGATTTGGCTGGTATTCGAGACCAGATAGATCCGGTCGAAATGGTGCGGGCTCGCATACAATTCTTGGTAATAATGCGGACCAGTACCGCCTGAGACTTCATCGGACATTTTGGTCCAGCTTGATCCGCGATCAGTGGAACGCCACACGCCACCTTCACGCCGGTCAAGTTCAATCGCGGCGTAAACCACATCGGGCTGCATAGGGGAGATCGCGATGCCGATTTTGCCCATATTGCCAGATGGCAAGCCGGCCTTCAGCTCGGTCCAGGTCTCGCCGCCATCTTCGCTGCGCCACAAACCGGAGTTCGGACCACCGCCGACATAGGCAGCAACCGTACGGTGACGCTGCCACATAGCAACGTAGAGCCGATCCGGGTTGCTGGGGTCGATCATCATGTCGCCTGCGCCGGTATATTCGTTGTCAGACGATAGAACGAGTTCCCAGGTCTCACCGCCATCAGTCGTCTTATAGACACCGCGCTCGCCGCCGCTGGTCCAAACCGGACCTTGAGCAGCGACCCAGATGGTGTTCGAATCTTCAGGATGAACGATGATCTTGCCGATCCGTTCTGATTCCTTGAGGCCCTTGTTGACCCAGGTCTTGCCGCCATCTTCAGAGAGATAGATGCCGTCGCCATAACCAAGGTGACGTCCACCATGGTTCTCACCCGTGCCAACCCAGATGCGGCTGGGATCGCTTGGATCTACGCCGAGCGATCCGATCGAATAAGAGCCTTGGCCATCGAACAATGATGTCCAAGTCGTGCCCGCATTCTCGGTCTTCCATACGCCGCCCGAACCAACTGCAACATACCAAGTGGCGGGGTCATCTTGGTCGATTACTATGTCTGCGATGCGCCCTGACATGAAAGCAGGGCCGATATTGCGAAGGCTGAAAGCTGAGAAAGTCCCGCTCGACAGCGCTGGCGTGTCTTCACCGTCGTCCGACTGGGCGATGGCGACTGTGCTGAGGCCGAAGACAGCCAACAGCGTGACAAAGATATTTGCAATTCTCATTTCTCAGCCCCGTCTTGAAAGACCTGCACGGTCCTGCTGTCCCCGCCTGACCGCAAATGCAAGCCGATGAACGACTCACTCGGGTCGACCATCTGCATCTTCCGACGCTCTATGGCAGCACTTTCGTCGCTTGACGAATCAACCATTTGGCAGTGCACAAGTTCGTTTGTGGGAAGCGCAGTAGGGTCCTGCTCAGACGACGATTTCGCGCTGACCTTGCCGACCCATGGCAATGAGAAAGGGATCTTCCAATTGGCTGGCCGCGAACTCCTCGCGCGAGGAAAGCGCGCGCCAGCGATGGACGATCATGCTTTGCGCAACGGGCGCGCCGAGCGAGGATCCAGGGCCGAGAAGTACCAAACGATCCGGCGCAAACTCTTTCAACGCAACCTCAAGAGACTTGGCAAAGTCATAGGTCTGCGTGATTTGGGCGCCCAAGGTATAAAGATGCAGCGCGCCAAGATCGCTCGCATCGGGTGTCCAGATCTTGCCCGTCCCATCGATCATCGGGATGCGGGGCGCTTGGAACAGCGTGGCGGGCAAGACCGCCTGCGCCTTCTCAGCAATGTAGTCGAGCAGGTGGGTGTGGAACGCAGCGTGGCGCGGCAGGATCGGCGGAGCATTGCCATCGACAGGAGCCAGGCTCTTGCGCAAATGCTCGATAGCCGCTTCGTCACCCGCCAGCACAAGAGAACCCCCTAGGTCGATGGAGAGAAACGCGTTTGGGGTTGCCTCAACCATCTCCAACACCTCGGCGCGCCTCACCGGATCGAGTGTCCAATCCTCGCTTGCGACAGGATAGAGCAGCTGGCCTCCAACACCCTCGCGCTCCATCAGGTGGCCCATCGTGCTCACCAGATGCGCGCCGTCCTCAAGGCTGAGCGCGCCAGCACAGGCGAGCGAGAGATACCAGCCAAGTGAGTTGCCGCACACCGCCACCACGTCGAATCGCTCGCGATCAATCGCGGCGAAATCCAATAGCGCGCTGGTGTAAATCAGGTTTGACGCATTCCCACCTGGCAAGTGCTTGGACGGGGAGAATTTGGGCAGGGCATCGAGCACCGCGACCGCCTCCGCTCCCTCCCGCGCTCGCACCGCGTCCAGCGCGTCGATCCTACCGCGCTGTTCGCTGTGATGCTTGGCGAGATAGCCGAGCTCGCCAGCAGCATAGGAACCGCGCCCCGGACACACGACGATGATCCGCTCCTTTGCGCTCATGCTGTGTCTTCTTTTGCGAGATCGAGCGCGGCGGCGATTATCTCTTCTTCTTGCAACAGCACCTCGTCTGCGGCTGGTCCGAGCGGAATGAAGCTGTCGTCGCCCGAAAGGCGTTTGATCGGAAGGGTATGCCCGGCTTCGATTAGCTTGGTGAAGAGTTCCTCGCCCAAAGAGCCGCTTTCCCGGCATTCATCGACAATCAAGACAGGCGTGTTGGGTAAATTCTCAGCCACGCTTTCCATCGGCAAGGGAACCAGCCAGCGCAGGTCGATGATCCGAGCGTGGATGTTCTGTTTAGCCAGCTTCTTCTGCGCGCGGCGCGAAAAGACTGTGCCATTGCCATAGGTGATGATCGTAAGGCTGGGGTCAGTTTCAGCGTCGAACACGACGACCTCACCCGAACGCGCGTCGGCGCTCTCATGGCTCAGCAGCAAGCCATCGCCCTCTTCATGAAGGTCTTTGGTGCCGTAGAGTGCGATGGGTTCCAGAAAGACCACCACGCGGTTTTCCTCGCGCGCCAGCCTGATCGCTTCTCGCAGCATCACCACCGCCTCGCTAGCGCAGGAGGGGCAGGCGAGGATAATGCCGGGAATATCGCGGAAGACACCGATTGCATTGTCATTGTGGAAGTGCCCGCCAAAGCCCTTTTGATAGGCGAGCCCGGCAATCCGGATCACCATCGGGTTGGCAAATTGCCCATTTGAGAAGAACGGCAGCGACGAAGCTTCGCCTCTGATCTGATCCTCTGCATTGTGAACGTAAGCGAGGAACTGGATTTCCGGCACCGGCACGTAACCGTTGTGCGCCATGCCGATAGCAAGGCCGAGAATGGTCTGTTCATCGAGCAGAGTATCGAAGACCCGGCCTACACCAAAGCGTTTCTGCAAGCCGGTTGTGGCGCCGTAAACTCCGCCCTTACGCCCAACATCTTCGCCGAAGACAACGATGTCCTCGCAAGCCTCCATCTCCGCGTTGAGCGTCGCTGAGATTGCGCGCGACATGTGGACCGGCTTTGGCGTCGGCCACGCCTTAGGCGCGGTATCAACAGATGTCGCAACTGGCGGCACAATCGGTGCCATCACCTCCTCGGACGAAGCGAGGCGCGGGCGTGTCGCCGCTTCGTCCATCACTGCCGCGACCTGGCCTGAGATACGAGCGTATATCGCCTCGATGTCTGATAGCGCGCTACCGGTCGCTTCCATCACATGCCGCGCCGTGTGCAGCAGCGGGTCTTGGTCGGCTTCCCGCTCGATCTCGTCGCGGCTCCGATATTGCGCTTCGACGTCCGACCCAGCGTGGCCCATCAGGCGGACTGTACGAAGATGCAGGAACACGGGGCGGCGGCGTTTGCGCGTTATCACCTCTGCTTCGCGTGCCACACGCATGGCATCGACGACATCGCGGCCATCGCCTGCGAGATAGGTTAGCCCTGGACGGTTGGCAAAGTTGGCTTGGACCCAGCTTTCGGGTGTCGGGACCGAGATGCCGATGCCGTTATCCTCGCACAGGAAAACAAGCGGCAAGGGCAGGCCGCGATAGGCGGTCCATGCTGCGGCGTTGAACGCGCCTTGGGCGGTTGAGTGGTTGCTTGAGGCATCGCCGAAGCTGCAAATTGCAACGCTGTCATCGGGGAGCACCGCACTGTCTCGGGCGCCTGGCCGACCCATCGCAATCGAAAACGCTGCGCCTACGGCTTTGGGTAGGTGCGAAGCAATCGTGCTGGTCTGAGGCGGGATCAGAAGGTCTTTTGAGCCGATGACCTTATGCCGCCCGCCAGAAACCGGGTCTTCGCTAGACGCAGTGAAGGACAAGGCCATGTCCCAGATCGGCGTTGATCTAGGCGGCTTTCGCGACCTCTCGATCAGAAAAGCCCCACTGCGATAATGAAGAAATGCGATATCATCGCGGCGAAACACTCTTGCGACCGCGGCATTGCCTTCATGACCTGAGCTGCCGATCGAATAGAAAGTCTGACCCTTGCCTGCCAAGCGCCGGCTTTCGAGGTCAAGGCGGCGGCTGGTGATTTGTGTCTCGAACAGCTCAATCAGATCGCTCGTGCCTAGCCCCAGTGCATCGACGCTGCCCGAGGCCAAACTGTTCGGGATTTTCCCGGCGCGCAGCCGTTCCAGAAAGCCATCGCTCGATGCCTGAATCGCGCCAGCCATTGATCCTCCCTCGCCGAGCCTTGAATCGCAGGTGTCCATCCTTGCGTAGCTCTTTTTCGAACCGTCTTTCGCCCTCAAGGCGGCTTGAAGCGCTTTGTCAATGCAAGTTGTGCAAATGGCTGCTCCGTACTTGCCGCTAGGGCATACTAGGCTTGCGGCCGAACCCGTGTTGAGAAATTCGCATCAACCAAAAAATCCTCCGATTCACCCTTCAAGAAGGGGTGCAGGCATGGCTATACCGTTCGCAAAGAAAACTGATCTGACGAGAGAGATGCATCATGAATCTTGATTTCACCCCAGAAGAAGTCGCGTTCCGCGAAGAGGTCCGCGCTTTTATCGAAGCGAACCATCCCAAGCACCTCGAAGGGATGGGCAATCGCGAGGACATGTCGCCTGAAGATATGACCGCGTGGCACAAGATCCTCGGCAAGAAGGGCTGGGCAGCGCCAGCTTGGCCGGTCGAATATGGCGGCACAGGCTGGAGCGCGACACAGCGCTACATCTGGTCAGAAGAAAACGCCCGCGTCGGCACCTTCATGCCGCTACCATTTGGCGTTTCGATGGTTGGTCCGGTGATCTACAGCTTCGGCAATGACGCGCAAAAGCAGCAGCATCTGCCAGGCATTCTGTCGGGCGATGTTTGGTGGTGCCAGGGCTATTCAGAGCCGGGTGCGGGTTCGGACCTCGCAAGCCTTAAGACCACCGCTGTGCGCGACGGCGACCACTACGTGATCAACGGGCAGAAGACCTGGACCACTCTGGCGCAGCATGCTGACTGGGGCTTCTTCCTGTGCCGCACTGATCCTGATGCTGCCAAGCCGCAGGAAGGCATCAGCTTCATCCTGATCGACATGAAGACGCCGGGCGTTGAGGTGAAGCCGATCAAGCTGATCGACGGCGGCTATGAGGTCAACGAGACCTGGCTCACCGATGTTCGTGTTCCAGTTGAGAACCTGATTGGGCAAGAGAACATGGGTTGGACTTATGCAAAGTTCCTGCTCGCCCACGAACGCTCCGGCATTGCAGGCGTTGCCCGCTCGAAGCGCGGCGTTGAGAAGTTGCGCGATATTGCGGGTAATGAAACGCTCGAAGGCAAGCCGCTGATGAGCGACTTTGATTTCGCGCGTAAAGTTAGCCAGCTCGAGATTGATCTCGCCGCGCTTGAGATCACCGAACTGCGCACGCTCGCTGGAGAGCAAGCTGGCAAGGGGCCAGGTCCGGAAAGCTCGATCCTCAAGATCAAAGGTACCGAAATTCAGCAGCGCCTTACTGAACTGACACTCGAAGCGGTGGGTTCATACGGCACACCCATGTATGGCAGCATCGCTGATGTTGGCTCGAACGAGTACCCGATCGGCCCCGATTATGCTCAGCATTCGGCGGCGACCTATTTCAATATGCGCAAAACCTCGATCTATGGCGGGTCGAACGAAATTCAGCGCAACATCATCACGAAAATGATCCTCGGACTCTAATTAAGAGCCGGGCGGGAGAGACATAAAGTGGATTTCAACTTCACCGAAGAACAGGACATGGTGCGCGACGGTCTGTCGCGTCTGGTCCGCGAAGAATACGGCGCCGAAACACGGCGCGAAGTGATCGGCACCGATGCTGGTTGGCGGCCGGAAATCTGGGCGCAGCTCGCGGAGCTGGGCATTCTCGGTATGCCGTTTTCCGAAGATGACGGCGGTTTTGGCGGTGGCGCTGTCGATGCGATGGTCGTCATGGAAGAATTCGGCAAAGGCCTTGTGGTCGAGCCGTTCGTTCCCACCGTCGTTTGCGCAGGCGGCTTCTTGAAGCACGCTGGAACCGCGGCTCAAAAGGAAGAGCATATTGGCGGGATCGTTTCCGGTGAGCGTGTTTTTGCCTTTGCCTATGCCGAACCGCAGGGGCGCTATGATCTAGCCGACTTGCAAACCACTGCGAAGAAGCAAGGTGATACGTACGTCCTCAACGGTCACAAGGCGGTTGTGATCGGCGCGCCCTGGGCAAGCCACCTGATCGTCACTGCCCGCACGGGCGGAGATCGCCGCGATGAGTTCGGCATTTCGGTCTTTGTGGTCGACAAGAGCGCTTCTGGCGTTGTCACGCGCGATTATGCGACGGTTGATGGTCGCCGCGCCTCGGAGGTTTACTTCGAGAATGTCGAGGTGCCTGCCGACGCTTTGATCGGAGAGGAAGGCAATGGCCTGCCGCTGATCGAACTCGTCACCGACGAAGCCATCGCAGCCCAATGCGCTGAGGCCGTGGGCGCGATGAAGGTCGCGCATGCCATGACGCTTGAGTATTCAAAGCAGCGCAAACAGTTTGGCGTTCCGATCGGTAAGTTCCAGGTCCTTCAGCATCGCATGGTTGACATGTACACCGAGTATGAAAGCTCGGTCTCAATGACCTATCTTGCGACGCTGAAACTGGGCGAAGAGGCAAAGGTGCGTAAGCTCGCGGTCTCAGCGGCGAAGGTCCGTGTTGGCCAGGCTGCGCATTCAATCGGGCAGGAAGCGATCCAGATTCATGGCGGCAACGGGATGACCGACGAATATGCGATTGGCCATTATTTCAAGCGCCTTACGATTTTCGATTCCGAATTTGGAAATATCGATCATCACATGAAACGCCATATCGCACTTTCAGCATAACGACCTGAAACCCGTATGGAACAATGGGGGGCTAAGCGCAGCAACGCTTCGCCCCCCTTTTTTCGTTCGTTTGCAAGCGACTAGAATTCAATACCCCAAGTGCGATAGCTGGCTTCGATCGCAGGCGTCATCGCAAGCGCCAGCTCGATATCCTCGCGCCCGGCTGCCTCCTTGCCCTGTCGGATCTTGATGATACCGCGCAGAAAAATCGAGGCAGTGAGACCCGGCTCAGCGAGCAAGGCTGCATCCACATCCTCCATTGCTGCATCAAGATTGCCAAGCCGCACATGCGCGAGCGCGCGGCTGTCGAGCGCCGCCGCAGAATAGTCGCTTTTCTCGACCGCGTCGGTGCAGATGGCGAGCAGCTCTTCGGTCATAACGTCCCAGGTCGCAGCCTCCCAGCACAGCGAATTGGCGAGATCACCATCCCCAGGGCGCCGCTTGATCGCATTCTGAAGCAGATCAATCGCTTCTTCGACCGAACCACTCCACCCATGGGCGGCGGCAAGCAAGATTGCTTCGACCACCGGATCATTGGCAAAAGTCCTGTAGTCTTCCGCGAGGAACAGTCCTTCCTCGGTCCGTCCCATCAGTGCAAGGATTTCAACTTGCATCGTATACGTGGTGCCATCGGGCTGGAGATCTTCGGCAAGCTGATAATCAGATAGCGCGCCCTGCAAATCCCCTAGCTCGCGGCGAAGTTTGGCGCGGGTGAGGTAAAGATCCCGAGATGCTTCGATGGCAATAGCGGCCTCGATATCCTTGAGAGCGCCCGCATGGTCATAAACTCCCATGCGAAAACCAGCGCGGTTCAAAAGCGGTCTGAAATCGTCGTCATCTGCTGTTTCGATCGCGTCGGCATAAATTGCCTCATAGGGCGCTAGCAATGCGCGATCCTCGCCGAAATACTCCCACAATTCTCGCACTCCTCCGACCGATTGCAGGATCGGGAGGGAACGGTTGAAGCGTGCCAGCGCACGCCGCGCTAACGGAATTTGATCGGCGGCTAGTTCTTCCTCTACACTGCGCATCGTTTGCGAGAGTGCGAATGTGCGGCCTTCCAGCTCTGCATTTGATGCCACCTCAACCCCGCCAATGATCTGGCGCGCCTCACCAACACCCTTGAGCTCGAAGGTGGTGCTCTCTGGCAAAGTGAGTTCAAATTCAGAGGCGAAATAGGTCGGGCCGTTGAGGCTTAGAGGGATATTCCTCCAGTCGGCGCGTGCGCGATCAGCATTGAAGGCAATCGCCTTGGCCGCCTGAGTGGGAGCGGTTAGCTCATATTCGATGTCATCGCGCGTCCAAGGCGTTGCCAGAACGCCGCGAGCTGAGATGTATGCGACCCCCGCATCAATGTCATACGCAATTTCCTGATCAACAAGCTGCGAGGGGTTAACGAAGCTTGCCACCGCACCATAGACTGCGTCCTTGCGCGCATCCTTGTCGCCTTGATCAGCAATTGTACGCCATTGTGCGCCAGTGAGCCCGCGAAACTCTATCGAGATATCGAACACGGCGGGCAGTCGGACACCCGCGCTCTGATCGAGATTGATCTTGACGATCCGGTCGGGTGTCGAGGGTGGGCGAACATCCATTTTTACAAGCTCCGCGCCTTCATCGCGCAGAGGAAGAGCGTAATGGAAGCGCGGAACCTCATCCATAGTGTCAATTCGTGATCCGCCAGCGGTGCCATCGAGCCAGTAGACTATGTCTCCAATCTCAGCGCGCACGATCATGTGGTCGAAGTTACCCGGCATCGGAGCGAGGAGGGGCAATGCATCGCCGCCATGGGTGCGCACGAGCACTACTTCGGAAGTCACGCCCAGCTCCTGAAGGATGGCATGGAGCAGCACGGACTTCGCCTTGCAGTCGCCAAAGCGCTTGGTCCAGGTGTCTTCAGGGCTTTGTGGCAGATAGTTCCCGCCATCCAGCCCATCCAGAAGATAGCTGATATCGTCCTGCACCAATTGCAGTGCGAGAGCAGCGCGGGTCAGCAGATCATCGCTAGCTTCGGCGATGCGTGTGACTTCCTTGGAAAGATCTCCGCCCGGCGAAATTGTGTCCTCTACCTTGTAATGCTGCGCCATATTGGAGGAAACATCATGCCAGCTGGTGTAAGTGGTCACCTGCATAAGTTCGCCAAGGTGGAAACGCGAAGGCGCATCGAACGGGAACAAATCAACTTCTGCAACGGGCAACTCGGCAGTCCAAACCTTGTATCCGTCAATGACCTGCGGATCAGGAACACTCGCCTTGCCTTTGCGCACAATAGTAACCGGCAGATCTTCGGGCCACGAAACACTCACGCGGCCATCAGCCAAGGGAGAAGGCTCAGCCAGCAGTCCGGATGCCCACTGAACATTCTCTCCCATTGCCTGATCGCTCAAGGTGGTTGAGTAGGAAAGCCGCAACACGTCACCTAGCCGCGCACCCGGTACCGTCATAGTCGCGGTTAACGCACCATCGAGCAGCCGCGATTCCAGGCCCTGTTCGCGGCGTAGGATCTCGAACCGGTTCTCACCGGAGAGCAGATTGATGATCTCTTCGCCTCGAATGAGTTGAGCGGCATGGATGATAAGATCGCCTTTGTCCGGCAGCCAAGTCGCTGAAAGAGTGCCGGCTTGCGTCAGTGTCTGCGGAGAATCGAGGGCAATAGCGCTATCGGAATAGGTCCATAGCTGACCGCTCTCGATGCGCGCTTGTTCATCCATCAGCACTATGGGCGCTCCGGGATCGCGGTTCTCGATATTGATTTCGCGCTGATCGACCCAGTCGGGGGCCTCTTGGTAGAGCACCCGCTCTCCCGCCATGGCGGGCTGAGTTATCAGCGCGGTGGTAATGAGGAGCGACACGATAAAGCGCATGGAAACAGTGTCCTTTAGGCGGAGAGGTTGTCTTGCAATCAACAATTCCGCGCGTCGATTTGCAAGGCAAATGAAACGGGTGCCAAGGCGTGGCACTTGGCGCGACCCTACAAGCATTCGCAGCAACGCACTGCTAATTTCCTTATCGCTCTAAGCTTTTGACGGATATTAGAGGCTTAGCGGCTGCTCGGGGCTTGATCGTAGCCGCTTAAAAATGCAACATTGCGTACGTCTCGTGGGGGGAATGAGATGGCAGGTTCAGGGATAAGGGCGGGATTCGCAAATCCCAGCACGTGGAAGCGCATAGGTCTGGTCAGACTGATTGCGGTTCTTGGGCTTGTCGCGCTTTATCCTTCAGCCAGTGCAATCGGTAGTGGCATGTTTGAGGGCGTCGCGTCCTGCGCGGGCTCGACATGCCATGGCAGGGCCGAGGGCAATGGCGCCGTCGTCCGCCAAGACGAGATAGCGACCTGGCAGGAACCCTCCTCACCCAGCGGTGCACATAGCAGGGCTTTTGCTGTGTTGCTGGGAGATCGCGGGCAGCAGATTGCAGCCAGCCTTGGCTACCCCAGCGCGGCGAGCGCGCCGCAATGCCTCGGCTGCCACTCGACCTTTGCTCCTGAAACCAAGCGCGGAGATCGGTTCCGCCTGTCCGACGGTGTAGGCTGCGAGAGCTGCCATGGCCCATCTGGCGGGACCTGGCTTGCGAGCCACTATGCCCGACCAGCGACCCATGTCTCAAACGTCGCTGATGGCTTGTTCCCGCTCGAAAACCCGCAAGTGCGCGCCAACGTCTGTCTTGATTGCCACTTTGGCTCCGAGAAGACCGGGCAGTTTGTGACGCACTCGATGATGGCGGCGGGCCATCCACGTGTCTCATTCGAGCTCGACCTGTTTAGCGCGCTACAGCAACACCACTCAGTCGATGACGATTATATCCGTCGTAAGCGGCGTCCCAACGCGGTCCGATTCTGGGCGGTGGGTCAAGCGGAAGCGGTGAAGCGTTCAACGCGGCTGTTCGCACAGCCCAAATTCGCGACCGAAGGCGTATTTCCGCAATACTACTTCTTCGACTGTCACTCGTGCCACCGCGAAATCCAGGATTCATCGCAGCGGCGACTGACATTCGAAGAGAATGCAGGCCGCCCGATCCCGTTCGGAAACGCGCCGTATAATGATGAGAATATCATCATGCTCTCCGCTGTTTCGAGCGCGCTTGCACCGTCTCAAGCTGATGAGTTCAAGGCCGCAAGCCGCGCCTTCCACCGCGCAATGGGCGGCGATGGTGATCCTCGCGCCGCGGCAAGGGCCTTGTCTCAGCGCGCCGGGCAACTGTCGAACACGCTGAGCCAGCGCGCCTATATCGACACCGACGCCTTCCGCATCATCGCGATCATCGGCGACAATGCGACCCGTCCGCTGTTCACCGATTACACTGGATCGGTCCAGGCGGTGATGGCAATCGACACTTTGCTCAACGGGTTGGTCACCTCCGATCGGGTAACGCCTGGAGCCGCTGCTGGAATTCGCCGCGACATTAACAAGGCCTATGCTGCGGTTGAGGAACCCAACGCCTACCGACCCGCCGATTTCCGTGCTTCGCTTGCCAGCGCTGTCGCCGCCATTCGCAGGTTGCAGTAAGAATGGCGGGGGGGTGGAAAGTTCTTGTCGGAGCGCCCTTGATGGTGCTCGCTGCTTGCGGAGGAGGCGATAGCAGCGCACCCGCAGGTGGCGGAACCGGCAACGCGCCTCCGCCCGCGCCGCCGCCAGCTCCTCCACCGCCAAACGCTTTCTTTAGCGTTCCCGCTCAGGAAAGCCTGACGACGGCTGACGTTGAGGCGGTCATCGCCCGCGCTGCTGCTCAAGCGACCTCGCAGGGTGCGCCTGCAACGATCGCGGTGGTTGATCGGGTTGGGAATGTGCTGGCGGTGTTCAAGATGACGGGCTCGCCAGATACGGTGAAGATTCCCGATGCGCCCAATGGGCAAAACATCGACATCCAAGGCCTCGACATCGTGCCGGCGGCAGGATCAGCTATCGCGAAGGCCATCACGGGAGCTTACCTTTCGAGCGGTGGAAACGCCTTTTCGACCCGCGTGGCGTCGCAAATCGTTCAAGAGCATTTCCCGCCTGCACCCACAACAGTCGGTCTTGAAAGCGGGCCACTTTTCGGCGTGCAGTTCAGTCAGTTGCCATGTTCGGACCTGTCGTCACGGGCAAGCGACGGAATGATCGGGCCGCAACGCTCTCCGTTGGGACTGTCGGCCGATCCGGGCGGGTTCCCGCTCTACAAGAATGGTGTCGTCGTCGGCGGGATCGGTGTTTCCGCGGACCCGGATTACACCTTTGATCCCAACATCCTCGACGTGGATGTCGACACCGATGAACGGATCGCGCTGGCCGGTACGGTTGGCTTTGAGGCACCGGTTGAAATCCGCGCCGACCGTATCTCCGCAGATGGGACCAGCTTGCGCTACACCGATGCGACCTATGCAGGATTGAGCGATGTCTCGAGCGCGAGCTTTGTCGGAGCGCCAGGCACACTCCAGCCGGTGAACGGCTATTTCGACGGAACTCTGCGCGCCGGCATGGCCTATGGCAGCGAGGCCTCTGGCATTCGCGCTTCGACCCCTGCAGAGTTCTCACTCGTCGATGCCTTTGTGCTCACCGACGGATCGGGGAACAATCGCTTCCCTGTTCGCGCGGGCACCGATGGCACCGATGTCGGGACCGCGATCAGTGTGGATGAGGCCACCGCGATCCTTGAAGAGGCGTTTACGGTCATGACCCGCGCACGGGCTCAAATTCGTCGCCCGCTCGATAGCCGCGCACAAGTGACAATCAGCCTCGTTGATACGCGCGGGCAAATCCTCGGCATTGTCCGCTCGCCCGACGCGCCGATCTTCGGAACAGATGTAAGCTTGCAAAAGGCGCGGACGGCGAATTTCTTCTCGGGAGCCTTTGCCGCTGACGAGCTACTTTTGGGCGACCGAGAAGTGCCTGACTATGTCGCGCGGGTCCGGACGTTTCTCAATGACCCGACTGCGCTGACAGGGACATTTGCATTTGCCGATCGGTCGGGCGGAAACCTCTCGCGGCCTTACTTCCCGGACGGAGAAGTCGGGACGCCACCTGGGCCGCTCTCGCGTCCGATCGAGCAGTTCAATCCCTTTTCCACCGGGCTGCAATCCGCGCTCATCCTGAGCAATCTGGAAGAGCATCTTGGCTTTGTCCTAGGAGCATCGCCCACTGACACTGCGCGGGGTTGTACAAAGCTGCCCGATATTGCTGGCGGCGGAACGCGGCTGGGCAATGGCATCCAGATCTTCCCGGGTTCTGTGCCGGTCTATCGCGGCAACCAGCTGATCGGTGGGCTTGGCGTGTCGGGTGACGGGATTGATCAGGATGACATGATCAGTTTCCTTGGCGTGCACAATGCAGGCGTGCGCACTGGCACTATCAATAATGCGCCTGCCGATATCCGCGCGGATCGCATCCTGGTCACGGTCGGAAGTCGCCAAGTGCGACTGCGTTATATCAACTGTCCCTTCGCCCCGTTTCTCGACGATCCAACACAAAATGTGTGTGAGGGGTTGTGACGATGGAGATGCTTCCTCTGCTCCCGCTGGTCGCTTTAGCGCAGCCGATCGCGCAGGAGGCGCCGCCGGCTGATCCAGTGCCTGAGCCACCGGCTCAGCCGACGCCTGAGATGCCGGAAGAAGCAAGCGAGCTCGAACACAATGAGACCGTGGGCCAAGGCCTCAACACCAGTGCCAATCCTGACCCTGAACCGCTTGACCCGCAGATCATCGAGGGTCGCGAACGCCCCGGTTTCAATGAAGAGCTGCCAGAACGGATCGAGCAGGAGAACCGCGGGGCTGTGCGTGCGCCGCCGCCGCAAGCTTTCTCCGCTGCACGTGTCCCGATACCTGATCGCTGGCGGCTGGTTGATCCAGCGAGCGATCTGGTTGAAGAGATCACCGGTCAGCCGATGGTCACACACAATCTGCTCGATCCCTATCACCAGAACACGTTGAAGGGCGATCGGCCGATTGATCGGGCCAAAGTCCCGTGGTTGCCGATCAACGAGGATGACTGGTTTTTTGTCCTCAATGCGGTGAGCGACACGGTCTACGAACCGCGCACTTTCCCGATCCCTGTCGGCATTCAAACCACCGAAGACCCCGACCGGCTCGATGTGTTTGGGAACGATTTCAGCCAGGTCTTTTCGCAGACCTTCGTCGTCGGTGCGGCTTTGCTCAAAGGCAGCACGGCCTACAAGCCGCCGAGTGTCGAATACCGCGTGACGCTCGCTTACAACGTCAACTATGTGACTGTGCCCGAGCGACGGGTACTATTTGTTGAGCCATCCAAAGGCACCACTCGGCTCGATCAGTTCTTGGGCGTGCAGGAAGCCTTTGTCGATTATCACTTTACCTCGCTCGACAATGATCGGTTCGACTTCATTTCAGTGCGCGCAGGTATCCAGCCGATCCAGACAGATTTCCGCGGTTTCCTTTTCAACGATTTGCAACTGGGCGTGCGGCTGTTCGGCAATCGCGACAACAACCGCTTCCAGTTCAATCTCGGCGCGTTCTGGCGGCTAGAGAAGGACACCAATTCTGGCCTTAACTCGATCGTCCAGAGCCCGCGAGATGACTTCGTCTTCATCGCCAATGCCTATCGTCAGGACTTCCTGATCCCGGCGCTGACCAGCCAAGTGAGCTTCGTCTACAATCGCAACCGCGAAGGCGACGATATCGAGATAGACGATAACGGCTTTCCAGTGCGTCCCGCATTGCTGGGCGACCTGCGTGGGCGCGATTACGATGTGTTCTACCTCGGTTACAATGCCGATGGCCGGATTGGCCGGATCAACGTCACCGCGAGCGCCTATTGGGCGTTGGGCGAGGATCGCAACAATTTCTTCACCGGCGAGCCCGCCGACATCAACGCGCAATTCGGCGCTGTTGAGCTTTCCTATGACCGCGACTGGATGAGGTTTCGGCTCTCGGGCCTTTATCAAAGCGGCGACGGCGATCCCTACGACAACACCGAAACCGGCTTCGATGCGATCTTCGAGAATCCGGTCTTTGCCGGAGCGGACACGTCCTACTGGATCCGTCAGACCATTCCCTTCGCAGGCGGAGGTCGTGCGGTTTCGGTCAATGGTCGCAACGGTATTCTCAACAATCTGCGCTCTTCTAAGGAACAAGGACAGTCGAACTTCAACAACCCCGGCCTTTGGCTGGTGGGCGTGGGCGCTGACTTTGACCTAACCCCCGAATTTCGCGTCACCGGCAATGCCAATCATCTGTGGTTCGAAAACACCGCGACGCTCGAAAATCTTCGGATCGAAGGCTCCATCCCGTCTGAGATCGGATACGACCTTTCGCTCTCAGCGATCTGGCGGCCCAAGGCCAATCAGAACATCGTCTTCCGCCTTTCAGGAGCAACTCTGATTTCAGGCGATGGCTTCCGCGACCTGTTCGACAATCTTGGCAATGAGGACGATTTCTACTCGATCCTTGCAAACGTGACTTTGACTTATTGATGGGGAGGGGATCCATCTTGACTGAACGGCGCCTGCTACCCGCGCATATTCTGCTGGCCCTTGCGGCTTTGCTGGTGGGGCTCGCCGTTTTCCAGTCTGAGAGCCAGGCTGCGGGCGATGAGGCTCCCGTTTATCGCGACTATGCCAGGATGGGCGTGCTTGCACCGCCTGCCCCGGCGCGCCAGTCGCAGGCGGAGGCGGATGCGAAGTCCGATGGCTGCCTCACGTGCCACCGGGCAAGCGATGCGCCGACCATGCATGAGACGCCCGCTGTGGTGCTGGGCTGCACAGATTGCCACGGCGGCAATGCAGATATCGCCGGCAATCCACAGCTGCCCTACGATCACCCGGACTACACCGCCGCGCGCGATGCAGCGCATGTCCTGCCGAAATATCCCGACAGCTGGCACTTTCCAAGCTCGGCCAATCCAGAGCGGTCTTATGCGCTGCTCAACAAGGAATCGCCCGAATTCGTGAAGTTCGTGAACCCGTCGGACTACCGCGTCGCGCGCGAGGCATGCGGGTCTTGCCACATCCAGGCGATCGAAAGCGCAGAGCGCTCGATCATGGCCACTGGCGCGATGCTGTGGGGTGGGGCGAGTTACAATAACGGTATCTTGCCCTTCAAGAATTACATCCTTGGAGAGGCCTATACACGCAGCGGTGAGACGGCGACGATCAGCAGCGTCGGCAATGTGCTCGGCACGCCAGCAGCCAGCGACGAGGAAGAGCAGCGCCTGCGCGAAGAGCGTGGGGTGCTTGGGCAACTCTACCCGCTTCCAACATGGCATGTCTTGCCACCTGCCGATGTCTTCCGTGTCTTCGAGCGCGGCGGACGCAATATCCTTTCGCAATTCCCTGAGATCGGTCTGCCCAATCCGACTGGCCTGATACAGCGTTTGGAGGAGCCGGGCCGACCTGACTTGAAGCAGTCGAACCGCGGTCCGGGAACGGGTCTGCGCGTGGCGATCCCCGCATTGAACATTCACAAGACTCGCCTCAACGATCCTTTCACTTGGTTCATGGGCACCAATGACCAGCCTGGCGACTATCGCCATTCGGGCTGCGCTTCATGCCATGTGATCTATGCCAATGACCGAGAGCCGCGCCACTCGCTGACCTATGCGCAATATGGCCGCGACGGGCAGACAGTGACGGTCGACCCCTGCATCAATCCAGCAGTGAACGCGTCAGCTGACGCCTCAATGCAGTGCTATTCGCGCCTTGCCGCCGGAGAGGGCGGTCGCATTCCGGGTGAGGGCAGCGTGAGCCACGGCTATGGCTATGACGACGGAATGCCCGATAGCGGCCTTGCCGGGATCAGCTCAGGCCACGGCGCTTTAAAAGGGCCCGACGATCATGCCGCGGGCCATTCGGCTCCTGTGCCCGAAAGCGGCCACCCACTGCGCCACGTCTTCACCCGTTCAATTCCGACCTCGCAATGCATGAACTGTCACATGCACCAGCCCAATATCTTCCTCAATTCCTACCTCGGCTACACGATGTGGGATTACGAGAGCGATGCACCCTTTATGTGGCCCGGCCCTGAGAACACGACGCCGCGCCCCGAGGGCATGAGCGACGAGGATTACGAGGCCTTTTACAAAACCCAACGGTTCCCCACTGCAGAGCAAGTGCGCGCGATCATCGACCGCAACCCTGAAGGCGCTGCCCCGCGCGGCTTGTGGGCGGATGTCGACTTTCTGCGCAATGTCTACGAGCTGAACCCATATCTCGAGACAACGCAGTTTGCCGATTATCACGGCCATGGCTGGAACTTCCGCGGCATCTTCAAGCGTGACCGCGAAGGCAATCTGCTCGATGCCGCTGGCGCAATCCTGCGTCCCGGCAATCCCGAGACGGACACGCCTGAAGAGTTCGCCTATCACGAAGAACGCTGGCGTCAGCGCTGGCGGCGCGATGATGAAGAGCTGTTCGTCGATGTCGAGCGCAATCCGGCAGAGCACGGGACCAACAATCCCGGCATGGCGGTCCATATGATGAGCATCCATGCCGAGGCGGGGATGCAATGCGTCGATTGCCACTTCGAACAGGACACGCATGGAAATGGTCTGATCTATGGAGAGGTCGCCAACGCCATCGAGATCGGGTGCAAGGACTGCCATGGCACCGCCGATGCTTATCCGACGCTGCGCACAAGCGGCCCAGCGGCTCCGCCTGAAGGCCACAATCTAGCGCTCCTGCGCAATCCCGACGGTCAGCGCCGCTTTGAATGGGTTGAGCGCGATGGAAGGCGTGTGTTGATCCAACGCTCGCTGCTCGATCCTGACCTCGAATGGCAGATGAGCCTCACCAAGGATGCGGTAAACCCGGAGCTTCCTTTATGCGGCAGCGAGGGCGTGAAACCGGGCGATGGCTGCTTCAACCCCGAAGCCGCGCGCGCAAAACTGATGAGCGTCATGGGCGATGACACTGGCCGCTTTGAATTTGGCGACGGCATTGCAATGGAAGACCGCGCGCACCGCGATGACGAGATGGCGTGCTTCACTTGCCACCTGTCTTGGACGACTTCCTGCGGCGGATGCCATTTGCCGATCGAAGCCAACTGGAAAACCAAGTCGCACCGCTATGAAGGCAAATCGACCCGAAACTTCGCGACCTACAACCCACAGGTCGCGCGCGATCAGATGTTCCAGTTGGGCGTGCACCAGACGACTAAGGACAATCAGATCGCGCCGGTGCGTTCCTCCTCGGCGCTGGTCTTGTCTTCGACCAACATCAACCGCGAGCGGATCTACATTCAGCAGCCGCCGATCAGCGCTGTTGGCTTTTCCAGCCAAGCCTTTGCCCCGCACTTCCCGCATACAGTGCGGCGCGAAGAGACCAAGAAGTGCTCCGACTGCCACATCGCGGAAGCTGAGGACAACAACGCCGTGATGTCGCAGCTGATGCTGCTCGGCACCAACTTTGTGAACTTTGTCGGGATGCATGCATGGACCGGCCTTGAAGGGGGGCTAACCGCGGTTCGCGTCACCGAATACGATGAGCCGCAAGCCGTAATTGGGTCCTACCTCCACCGTTATTCCTACCCCGACTATTGGCGCATGCATGTCGAAGACAATGGCATGGAGCTCAAGAACTGGGTGCGCGGTGAGGCGTTTGATGATGATTTCTCTGGCGAGACCAAACCGTTTGAGGAATTCGTCAACGTCCATGAAGGCACGCGCGATAGGGTCACCTGTCTGCAATTGCGCGGCGAATATCTGTTCACCGCAGAAGGTTCGGGCGGCTTCCGCGCCTATGACGTCGCCTCAATCGGCAATAAGGGCGTGTCAGAGCGTATCATCACCGCGCCCTTCTCCCCCTTGGGTCACGACACTCATGTGCGCACTGAGAACGCGACTTGTATGGCGCTTGCGACCAACCAGCCGATTGCGCCGGAGCGCAACACCGCCCGGATGCGCGAGGTCAATCAGGAGCAGCCCTTCAGCCCGATCTATGATTATGCTTTCATCACTGACAGCGTCGAAGGCCTGATCGCGGTGGATGTGAATACGCTGGCCGATGGCGAGTTCCGCGACAACTTCTTCGAACGCGCGATCTTCCCTGATGGCTCGGATGCGTGGAACCCGGATGGCGTCCTGAATGGAGCAAGCCATATCACTCTCGCAGGCGATTATGCCTATATCACCGCCGATGTGGGTCTTGTCGTGGTCTATCTGCCCAAGGATGTGCCCGATAATCCAGCGACCAGTCATTACCAGGAAGAGTGCGAGCTTGATCCAGCCAACCCGCGCGAAAGCTGCCTTGCGCCGCGTGTCACAGCGGTCGTGCCGCTCGAAGATGCGCGCGCAACGACGATCCAGTTCCGGTATCTGTGGGTGACCGATGCCGAGGGTCTCAAGGTCTTCGACGTGACTGAGCTGGCGAACCCCATCGCAGTTCCTGAAGCGACAATAGCGCTGGACGATGCCCGCCGCATCTATGTCGCGCGCACCTATGCCTATGTCGCTGCAAAAGGTCAGGGCCTGATGATCTACGACGTGACCAATCCGCGCGCTCCCATGCTTTACCAACAGGTAACGCTTGGCGGTCAGTTGAACGATGCGGAAGACGTGATCGTGGGCTCGACCAACGCGACCCTGTTTGCTTACGTTGCCGATGGCCGCAACGGTCTAAAAGTCCTGCAGCTGACCTCGCCCGATAGTCAGCGAAATTTCTATGGTTTCAGCCCCGCGCCGATGCCGGAAATGATCGCTTGGGCAAGGACGCCGAGCCCGGCCATCGCGCTCTCCAAGGGGCTCGACCGAGACCGAGCTGTAGACGAGACGGGCGGTCAGATGGCGATATTCGGTCGGCTCGGCTCACGCCCATTCAACCGTTGTGAGATGGAGCAACTGTTCTTCACGCGTCCCGCTTTCGAGGGCGATGCAAGCGAGCTGACGCCGTGCGAGGAAGGCCGTCCAGGCCGCGTCTGGAAGGTAACCGATGACGTTGATATGAGCCGCTGGGTAGGGCGCGATAACCCATGGCGCAGGGCCGATGCAGATGCCGAGCCTGATGTGTCCGAGGGGATCGCCCTTGCTGGCGATTAAGCGGCTGGCGACTAGGTTGGCTGCGACCCGCCCTAACTGCGTTCTTCGAACAAACCTTTGATCATTGGCTTCAACCGTTCTTCATAGCGCGCGAGCGTCTGCCACTCGCCGACCGGCTGGAAGTGTGAGGCCAAAGATCCATTGCGCCACAAATGCAGGCTGTAGAAGGGTGGCTCTGCATCGACGATGGCGCGTTTGTCGGCATCGTCCGGAGAGATCGGACGCATGTCGAGCGACACCGCAGGCGCAACCGCCGGCGTGACGCTGACCGGAATGCCCTCAACGCTTGAATGAAGCGGGCGGTGCAAGTGCCCGGCGAGGATTGCGACAATCTGATCGCGCCCCCGCACAGTGTCGTGAAAGCGCTGGAACCAAGCTTCGTTTGGCCGTGGGTCCATCCATTCTATCCCGGCGACTACAGGAGGGTGGTGCATCACGAGCACTGTCGGAGTATCAGGGCTCTGGTCGAGCTCACGGGTCAGCCACGCTGCTCTGGTCTCGCAAAAAGCGCCGCCATGGCGCCCTGGCTCAAAGGAATCGAGACATAGAACCCGCAGACGGTCCTTGCCTGTTCCCAGCTCCAGCGCAAATTGGGCAAAGCCATCATGCGTCGGGCAATCAGGGAAAGCATTGAGCATCTCGGTCCGGCTATCATGGTTGCCTGGAATGACATGGACAGGGAAGGGGCAGTCGGCGACCAACGCCTTGATCCTCTGATAGCATGCTGGCTGACCGCTATCGGCAAGGTCGCCTGACAAGATCAGAAGGTCAGGTTGAACCGGAAGGCTGCGCAGATGAGCGACCACTTGGCGAAAGCGCACAAAGTTAAACTCATCCTCCCCCGCATCTGGTTCAAAGCCGACATGCGTGTCGGTGATCTGCGCGATTAGCACACCATCAGAGAGCGCATTGGTTCTGTCCGCCATGCTCACTGTCCTACGCTACTCAGCAAGCTTGCGACAGTGTCACCGCCTTCGACCCCTCGCGTTCCGCCCGGCCGCCAGGGAGGGAAGCTGGGGTGGTCCTCTGGCCGCCAAGGCGCCGCCGGGGTGTGATAACCGTGGCACATAGCGCAGCTCGAAGGGACGATGTCCTCGGTCTTGAGCGCGGTTTCACCCAGGTGGCAATCGCGGCAGCTGACAAGATCAGGGATGAGCAGATCGGTTGCCGCGTTTGATTCCGAAGTCGCATGGCAATCCTCACACTCAGCGACCTCGTCGCCGTGGGCGGCGTGGTTGAACGCACCCTTCAGCAGGAAACGGCTGGGCAAATTAACCGGCGTGAGATCACGCCTGCCATTGGTCATCGTCGGGATGTGGCATTCCGCACACGCGCCATTTTCCTCAAGCGCCCGATTAATCGCAATGTAGGAGCTCATGGGCCGACCGAAGTCCGTGAAATAGCGCCCGCCCGGAGCAAACTGGCCAGGACGCGCGCGCCCTGCGACTAGCGGCTGGCGAGGCCCGCGATCCATCCCTGCGAGCTCTTCCATCAGTGTCGCAACATCGCCGTGGCTGAGCGAGCGGAAGGACGGACCTGCACGTTCGAACACAAGGCTGTGGCAGCTTTCGCAGGCATCTTCCATGACGACCGGCGCGAAGTCGCCATAATCGAAGGGCACGCCCCCAGTCTCAGCGACCTGAACGATCAGACCTTCGCTGCTCCATTCCGCGTGGCAATCGCTGCATTCGAGCGGTGCGCCATATTGGACGAGGTTGATCGCCATGCGCGCAACACCGCCACGTGTGTCCATGTGCACGTCGTGGGGGAAAATAAGCCCGCTCTCTTCCACCGGATCATCGTCGAGCGAAACCCTTGCCGGAGCCTCGGCGAAATGTGCTGTGTAGATCGCGGGGCGGAACTGTGGATGCTTCTCGCCAAAGTCAGCCGCATTGCCGAATTGCGGCTGGCTAATGCGTGTGTCCATCGCATCGTGGCAATCGGCGCAGAACTTCTCATCGGCACCAGCAAAACGGACTTGGCCTTCATGTTCCGAATGGCAAGAAACGCAACCCAGTGGCCCTTCTTTGCCGAGTCCTTCGGCGATCGTCCATTGGATCGCATCGCCGGTGCTCAGCGGTGCCATGCCCTCTGCCAGACGGTCCATTGCAGCGTGGTCGCCCAATCCCTCGTGGCAGGTCAGGCAGGTCTCGTCCTGCACCGAGACAAACGGTGTGACATGGCACGCCTCACAATTGCCTTCCAGATCATGATGCAACATGCTGAGATCGCCAGAGCTCCAAGCATCGTCCATCACGACTTGACCCTGTTCGAGATTGTCAGGATCGTTTTCGACCGGTGCGCGAGTAAGGTGGCTAACGATCGGCACGCTCAAAAGCAGGATGAGGATGACGCTGGCGAAGATCCACGCCATTGATCTTTTGCTGGGAAGCGCGCTGGCGAGCGCAAAGCCTGAAAGCGGATCGCTGGCAGTTTCAGATTTGGCAGCCTGTTCGATCACAATCTGAACCGGGCCGTCACTTTCGCGAGAGATAGCGAGACGCGCGGTTCCAAGCGAAATCAGTGCTCCTGCGCGAGGATCAATGTGCCCTGTCGAAACGCTTTGCCCATCAAGCTCAAACGGAAGCGTGCCCAGCGCTTCAACGGCGACCACCGCCCCGCCATCATCGCGCAAGCGGATATGGTGCAGATCGACTGCAAGGTCGGGCAGGTGGATGTCATTGTCCGGAGAGCGCCCGACGGTCAGCTCGCTCGCATCGACAGTACGATCGCGGGTTATCTTGCGGCCCGACTTTGCCGTCGCAATGGTGCGGATCAGGAACGCCATTCTCGCTCCCTCACCAATAGTAGAACACGCTGATCACGTGCGCCAAAAGAGCGGCCAGCAAAGCGATGGTCGCCGGAATGTGGATGAAGAGCCAGATCTCGAGCAAGCCCTTGGTGCGCAGATTGCGGCGGATCTGCGCGAGTTGCTCGCTACGCTGGGTGAGCAGCTGATGCACTTTTTGCTCAGTCTCGTTTCCGCCAGGTGCAAACCCGGCGAGCGCCCGCTTGGTTTTGCAGCGCGGATAGGCGCCGGTAAGCCGCCCAGTCGCGCCGCCATGGAACACGTCCTGTGCAAGAGCTTCAATGACCAGATCGGCCTGCTCGCGATCAAGCGGCTGCGCGGCATTGTCGAGCTGCCGATCGGTGACAGCGATCTCTTCCAGCATCTCACCGCGCGTCTTCTGTCCCCTCCCTGCCGATAGAGTGGTGGGTAGCTTGGCGTAGGCAATAACGCCGTAAATTCCGGTGATGATGACCAGCAGCATCAGGACATAGGCGAGCGTATGCACGTTCCAACCAATCTGGAACCCGGTGTGGAGCGTCCCGACCACAATCAGCGCAAGGCCGAGATAGACATGCGCGGAAGTCCACGCCTTAAGGCTCCACGCGCCTTCTGAAATTCGCCGCTTGCGCACGCCGAGCAGCGACAGCCACACGATCAGCAATAACCCTATCGTGCCGAGCGTATAGCCATACCAGCTCCCGCCATTGGGTCGCGGTTCCTGATCGATCAGCGCATAGCCAAGGATCGAGACGACACAGAGAATCAATGCGATCCACAGCCAGCGGAAACGCTTGTGCTTAAGGAAGCTCACATGATCGGCATTGCGCCGACGTTCGTCCTGACTGAACCGGTCGTTTTTGGGGAGGCTCGCCATCAGTCTTCGACGTCCTCCGTGATCTTGGCAAAGGTCAGGAATTTGTCAGGCGCGACGCGGATTGCGGCTCCCGTGGGGCAGGCACGAACGCAGGCAGGGCCGCCATCAATGCCGGCGCACATGTCGCATTTGACCGCCTTCTTCGCGACATTGGGATCGCCGTTCTCGTTGCGCCAAGAATAGGGAGCTTCCCCCGGACCAGGTCCGCTGCCGAACATCATCCAATTGAGTAGGCTGGGCTTTTCAGGAGGGACTGGCGCCATCTGGATGACGCCATAGGGGCAAAAGCTCTTGCAATTGCCGCAGCCGATGCAGGTTTCGGCGTTGATATTGACCTCGCCGTCCGCGCCGCGCTGGATCGCGTTGGGCGGGCAATCGGCCATGCAATGCGGGTGTTCGCAATGGCGACAACTGATCGGCACGTGGAGATAGGCGAAGCTCTTGCCCGCCTCCCGATCAAGGCGAGAAAGGCCGTCATGCGAATCCGCGCAGGCTTTTTCGCAATTGTCGCAGCCCACACATAGCCGCTCGTCGATCAGCAGAGCGTCGGTGGCCTCGCCCATGCCTTGCTCGAACAGGAAGGCAGCAGTTCCAGAGAACTTGTCGACCGCCTCATCAGCTTTCTCTTTCTCGCGCTCGATCTGCTCGTTGGAGGCGCGGCGTTCTGCCATCACGTCGAGCGCGCGCTGGCGCAATTGAGGCTTTTTGGCGAGCAGGTCGAGGAACCCATCGCCGGGAATGCGGATGACCTCGGATTTGATCGAGGCGATGACCGATGATGTGCGCGCCGACCCGTCGATGATTGCCATCTCGCCAAAGAAATTGCCCGCCGGAATGAGCGAAAGGAAGACCTGCTTACCGTCAATTTCTTTTTCAACCTTCATCGAACCGATGCGGACGATGAAGAGGTCCTTGTCGTCGGCACCCTCCTGAATGACGGTCTCGCCCGCTTTAACTTCCTCGACAGATGCGCTTGCGATGATCGGAGCGATGTCTTCGGGTGTCAGTCCGGAGCCGAAGAGCTGCAGGATCTGGCGTTCAATTGAGATGCGTTTGACGGCGGCGTCGGCTTCAGGAGATGAGCCAATCAGTTTGAGCGCCGCTTTGCGTGAAAGCTCAACCACAACCGTGTCGGTCGCCGCACGGATCGTTGCGCCACGCCGACGGCCGGAGACCAGACCGACCTCGCCAAAGATAGAGCCTTGATCGATCGGGACGGTCACCGAAGGATCGTTAGGATTGACCTCTACCGCGACGCTGCCTTGTGCAATGGCAAAGAGAGAAGAGCCGGGATCATTGCGGCGGAAAATGACTTCGCCCGGAGCAAAGGCGCTGCAGGTGCTGTCGAGCATCAGCTCACGCATTTGCAGCGTCGAGAGCCCTTCGAAAATCGCGACATTTTCGCGGTACACTTCGAGCCAGTGATCAACGCCCCTATTGCCGGGCAGATTGGCAAAAACCGCTTCGAGCAATGGCTCGTCTGCTGGTTTCACTGCTTCGCCGGTCGCAAGCGCCTCGATCACGTCGTGGCCCTGGTTCATGCAATGCTTGATCAGCGGATAGCCGGCCAGCGCGCCGATGACGAAGATGCCTTGTTTGGTTGTTTCAAAGATCGGTGACAGCTTGGGAAAGGCATTCCGATCCTCACTGGTAAACTCGATCCCCATGCTTTCGATGAATCTGCGCGGTGGCTGAGAGCCGATCCGGGCGATGATCATTTCGCATGGGATGACTTCCTGGCCGGTCTCGGTTTCGACCACCATCTCCCCATCGCGCACTTGGGTGGGGGAAGTGCGGTAAGCGATCTTGAGCTGCTTTTCCTCATCTGCGGTGGTCAGATCAGTGGCATTCTTGGTCTTTGCTTTGGCAAAATTGTCGCCGCGATTGAGGATCGTGACGGTGTTGCCGAGCGCCGGGTCCGTTGCGAGGCCAAGCGCGTTCTCAATCCCCGCATCACCCGTTCCGACAACGACGATGTTCTTGTCGATGTGATCCTCGGGATCGTCGAGCTGCGAAGTGATCATCGGATGATCGGCACCCGGACAGCGCAGCTTGTTGGGATTGCCCTGCGTTCCGATTGCCAGGATTATGGTCTTGGCTCGGATTGTGTCACCAGCCTTGGTGATGATTGTAAAGTCGCCTTTGTCACCTGCAACCTCGGTAACTTCGGCGTTGAACTTCACATTGACGTCCCAGCTCTCAACTTGCTCTTCGCCATCAAAGGCCGGGACGCTGGCGTCGATCTTGTCTGGGTCGACCCCGCAATGCAGGTTCCAGATGCGCAGGATCGTCTCGCGCTTGCCTTCTTCAAATTGCATTCCTGCAGAGCCGTCCTCCTCATACCCGCCCGCGCGCAGCTGCAAGTCAGAGGGCGTCGCCATGACATGCTTGCCCTTTTGGTATTTGAAGATCGTGTCGGAGAGGTGGTCGGTCTTTTCGAGCAGCACATGGCTCATGCCGCGCTTCGCAGCCTGGCCAGCGGCGCTCATTCCGGCGGGACCGGAGCCAATAATGGCGACTTCATACAAGTCCGACAATCTATCCCCCCCTTTGGATAGATTTTTCCCTCACACCACCATAGGGAAAGTGGCTCTCAATGCCAGAGTGAATTGCTGTTTTCTGCACCGCTTGCTAGGCGAATTCCTATGGAAACAAACGCAAAAGGCGCAGATTCTGGTCCGGCTGATGAGGGATCAACGGGCAAAGCCGGATGGTTCTTGCTCGGCGGCGCGGCGCTGCTGGCGGCGGGCTCAATTGGGTACAATTCCTATGAAGGCCAAAGCGAGCCAATGGTGGCCCAAGCCGCCACCGAGGCCGAACCCACCATCGAGGCTTTGCGCGAAGCGGCAGAGGCTTCGGATGATGACGCAAGGCCGTGGAGCAATCTCGCCTTCGCCCATTACAACCGCAACGAATTCAGCGCTGCGGTCGAAGCCTATGAACGCGCTATCGAAATCGACGGCAACGCGGCAGAATTGTGGTCGGCCTTGGGCGAAGCGCGGGTGATGGCGGTCGATGCGCAAGACCCCGCCGCCGATCCGCTACCGGGGATTGCGATCGATGCGTTTGAGCAAGCGCTGGAGCTTGACCCCAGCGATCCTCGCGCGCGCTATTTCATGGGCGTGAAACGCGATATTGACGGCGATCACGAAGGTGCGATTTCTGATTGGCTCGCGCTGCTTGCCGACACGCCGCCCGGAGCGCCGTGGGAGCGCGATGTCGTCCGCACGATCCAGCAAGTGGGCGCAATCCAGGATATCGAGGTTGAAGAGCGGATCGCGATCGTCATCGGCGCGCGTGCGCCGCAGGTCGCAATACCAGGCTCAGGAACGGTCGCAGGGGAAGCAGCCTCGCCAAATGTGCGAGGACCCTCAGCTGCTCAGGTCGCAGAAGCGCGCAATATGAGCCAAGGCGAGCAAGAGGCGATGATTGCTGGCATGGTGGAATCGCTCGAAGCGCGGCTCGATCAGGATCCCGGCAACCTCGATGGCTGGGTCATGTTGATGCGCAGCCGCATGACATTGGGCGAGACGGGCAAGGCGCGCCAAGCACTTGAAGATGCCGTCGCCGCGAACCCCCAGTACGCGCCTCAACTGCGCGCGCAGGCCTTGGAACTGGGGATTGAGTAGGCTGAATATACCACGCTAACAGTGTTTGCGCTGGCGCGTATTTTTAGCTGCTTGAAATGAACGCCAATGGAGGCGAAGGCACACTCCGGTTTCGGCTGATAATCGGTTGTTTAGGAGCGATTATTCCCGCGTAGAGCTTTCAACCGCATACGCTTTTTGCACCACATCATCGAGCTCGCGATAGGTTCTGAAACCCATGGCTTCATAATACCTCAAAGCGGCTTGATTGTCGGCGCCAATAAAAGCGTCGATCTTTGGAAGTCCTGCCATTTCGGCGGCAGCCTTGGTTGCGGCGAATAGTGCGGATCCGGCACCTCTTCTATGTGCGTGAGGGCTGATATGAGTGCCGATAATCCCCCAATCGAGCGGTACTCCGTAGGGGTTTTCTGGCCAAGCTCTTATCAAGGACTGAAAGCCAAACACCCTTTGCTCTTCATCCACAGCGACCGTGCAACGAACGCTTTGGGGGTGCTTCACGTAATTCGAAAGAACAAACGTCGCGTCAGTTTTGCGTTGACGGCCACTATGTGCGACGATCTCTTGGAGAACACAGCTCATTGCTGGAGCATCATCGGTCGCCGCTTCCCGAACTTTCACGGTGCACATGTCCTCAGTTGGAAGTCTAATGCTTCGCAGATGGTAAGCCTCTTGAAAAGGCGCAAGTCGGGCCGCTTGCAGCAAGCCAGTTTTTCCCGCGAAACGAGACAAAAAGGGGCGCCGGCGAGGGCGCCCCTTTTTTTGTAATCAGAGCCGCGTCGCCTACACGACGCCAAATGCCAGCATGGCGTCTGCGACTTTCTTGAAGCCCGCGATATTCGCGCCCTTCACATAATCCACATAGCCGTCGCCTTGATCGCCATATTCGGTACACTTCTCATGGATGCCTGCCATCAAGTCGGTGAGCATGTCGCCGAGACGTTCTGAGTTCCAGCTGATGCGCTCTGAGTTCTGGCTCATTTCCAAACCTGAGACCGCGACGCCGCCGGCATTGGCGGCTTTGCCGGGGCCATACATGATCTTGGCATCGTGGAAGACCTTCACGCCCTCCAGAGTGGTCGGCATATTGGCGCCTTCAGAGACACCTTTCACGCCGTTTGCGACCAGTGCCTTGGCTTCGTCTTCGTTGAGCTCGTTTTGGGTTGCGCAGGGCAGGGCAAGATCAGCTGCGATGTTCCATGGTCGCCCTTCGTGGAAGGTTGCGCCAGTGAACTCGTCGGCATATTCCTTGATCCGCCCGCGTTTGACCGTTTTGAGGTGTTTGACCCAGTCGATCTTCTCCTGCGTCAGACCTTCCGGATCGTGGATGAAGCCACCGGAATCGGAAAGCGTCAGAACCTTGCCGCCCAGTTGTGTGATCTTCTCCGCCGCATGCGTTGCCACATTGCCAGAGCCTGAGATGACGGCGCTGTGGCCTTCGATATCCATGCCTTGGTGTTTGAGCATGTTGCGCAGGAAATAGACCGCGCCATAGCCGGTCGCTTCGGGCCGCATCTCTGAGCCGCCATATTCCTGACCCTTGCCCGTCAGCACGCCTTCCCAGCGGTTGGTGAGGCGTTTGTACTGGCCAAACATATAGCCGATCTCACGCCCGCCAACGCCAATATCGCCCGCTGGTACGTCAGTGTTGGGGCCGATGTGGCGGTAAAGCTCACTCATGAAGCTCTGGCAGAATCGCATGACTTCAGCATCCGATTTGCCCTTCGGGTTGAAGTTCGCACCGCCTTTGCCGCCGCCCATTGGCAGGCCGGTGAGCGAGTTCTTGAAGGTCTGCTCAAAGGCGAGGAATTTGAGAACGCTTTCGGTCACCGATGGGTGAAAGCGGATGCCGCCTTTGTAAGGGCCAATCGCGTTGTTGTTCTGGACACGCCAACCGCGCTGTACGCGGATATTGTGGTTGTCATCTTCCCAGCACACGCGGAAGCTGACGACACGGTCGGGTTCCGCAATCCGGCGCAGGATTTGCGCTTCGTGATATTCGACCTTGTCGGCCATGAACTCGAAAATGTCCTGCGCCACCTCGTGCACAGCCTGAATGAACTCGGTCTGGCCCGGATTGCGCTTTTGCACGCCGGCCATGAACTGTTCGAGATTTACGTGATCGGAAACTGGCATCGTCTTCTCCCCCCATAGGCACCCCAGCACTTAGAAAGCGACCATATCTGCTTTTTTGAATTTGGCTTGTATGTATTCTCCTAAAGCGAACTCTTCGCAAGGGTCTGCTTCAAGCCATGCGCGCACCATTGGGCACGGGCTTATCTGGATGAGCGAGGATAATCGCGCCCTCCTCATCAGGAAAGCCCAGCACTAGCACCTCTGACATGAACGGCCCAATCTGACGCGGCGCAAAGTTCACCACCGCTATCACTTGCCGACCGATGAGGCTTTCTGGCGAATAGTGATCGGTGATCTGAGCAGAGCTTTTCTTCACTCCGATGCCATCGCCAAAATCAACCCACACTTTGATTGCCGCTTTTCGAGCTTCGGGGAACGGTTCGGCCCGCATGACGGTCCCGGCACGGATGTCGACCGCCAAGAATGTATCGAATGGAATTGTGCTCATGACGCCGAAAGCTACTTCGGCAAAATGGCAATGGAAAGGGGAAGGCTTCACATCAGGCCTTTGCTCCTTTAGATTGCGAAATGAAACTGAGGCAGAAGCTCAATAGTGATGCGCTGCACGGAAAATTGGGGAGCCAAGCTTGTGGCCAAATTCATTCTCAATGGCGAGGACGTCACGCTCGACGTCGATCCGGACATGCCGCTGCTCTGGGCAGTGCGCGAACAGGCCGGACTCCTTGGCACTAAATTCGGATGCGGAGTCGCAGCATGCGGTGCTTGCACGATGCATCTGGACGGGCAGCCAATCCGCTCTTGCTCGACTCCTGTTTCCATGGCCGAGGGTCGCGAGATCACCACGATAGAAGGGATCGGCGAAGAAGACGGAGCGCTCACCGCGGTTCAGCAAGCATGGATCAGCGAGCAGGTCCCCCAATGCGGGTATTGCCAGTCGGGCCAGATCATGGCGGCAACCGCTTTGCTGCGCGACAATCCCAACCCAAGCGATGACGACATTGATGCAGCGATGAGCGGCAATATTTGCCGCTGTGGCACCTATGTCCGCATCCGCCGCGCGATTAAGGTTGCGGCCGGTCAAATCGAAGCGCGTGTGGAGGAGGCTTAAGTCATGAACGATGTGTCTCCTGACAAGAAAGATCGCTCAACCCTCGGCAAATGGAGCCGCCGCGCCTTTATCGGTGCAGGTGTGCTTGCTGGGGGCGGATTGCTGATCGGTATCGGTGTTCGCCCGGGCAATCCCATCGCAAGCCTCGCCCCGAAAGTGGCTCCGGGCGAAGACGAGTTTCTCGTCAATTCGTGGGTCAAGATCGACGCCGATAACATCGTGACCGCTATCGTCCCGCATTGCGAGATGGGGCAGGGCGCGCATTCGGTGCTTGCGCAGATGCTCGCCGAAGAGCTCGATGCCGATTGGTCGAAGGTCAAGGTGATGCAGGCGCCCGCGGATGGCAGCTATGTCGTTACTGACACTGCACGGATGTTTGTCGCGCCTTTCACAATGAATGCAGCAGATTGGATCGAGCCAACATGGAATGGTCTGTTCACACAGATCGCCAAGCTGGCCGACGCGATGATCACAGGTGGCTCTTCTTCGATCCGCACAACCGGTCAGTTTTCGATGCGCGTCGCGGGCGCTTCGGCGCGCAAGATGCTGGTTGGCGCAGCGGCGGAGAGCTGGGGCGTTCCGGCCTCTGAGATCACCACGCGCGATTCCACTCTGATGCACGAAGCCTCCGGGAAATCAGCCTCTTACGCTGACTTCGCGACCGCAGCGGCCGAGCAGCCCATGGATCAGACGCCCGATCTCAAGTCGCCTGCTGACTACCGTTTGATTGGCAAAAGCAAGGCGCGGACCGATATTCCGGCCAAGGTGGATGGCACGGCCGAGTTCGGAATTGACGCGACGCCTCAAGGTCTCGAGCTCAAATATGCCGCCACGCTTCGCCCGCCCGTTCCGGGCCGAACGGTGGCCGGAATGGACGCCTCGCGTGCAGAGGGCATGCGCGGCGTTATCGAAGTGCTCAATATGGGCGATTTTGTTGCGGTTGTGGCTGATGGTTATTGGCATGCGCAGCAGGCGATTGACCAAGTCGACGTCACTTGGAGCGCGTCACCAAGCTCAATCCAGACGATGGATGACCAATATGCGGTCTTCGCCGCGGCGCTTGATGAAGCGGGTGCGACAGGCGGAACAGCAGCGGCGGGCAAGGGCGATGTCGAGGGGGCTTTTGCGGGCGCTTCGACCACGTTAGAGGCTGAATATCGCGTGCCCTATCTGGCCCACGCTCCGCTCGAGCCGATCAATTGCACAGCGCATGTGACGGACGGCAAATGCGCGGTCTGGACCTCGACACAGGTCCCGCTAATGGTGCGCAGCGCCTTGTCCGACGCGCTCGACATTCCGAAAGATGACATCACCGTCCACCATCCCTTCCTTGGCGGATCATTCGGTCGCCGGTTGGAAGCGGTCTATGCGGTGATGGCTGCGCGCATTGCTCAGCAAACGGGCTTTCCGATCAAGTCGATTTGGAGCCGTGAGGAAGACACGCGCAAGGCGCTCTATCGCCCCGCGGACATCAGCCGGTTCAAGGCAGGCCTTGATGAAAGTGGCGCGCTGATTGCCTATGACAATGTCTTCACTCAGCGTGACGAACCCGCCGAAGCAAGCGTGCCAGGCATCTATTCGATCCCGAACACTGCTGTCCGCGTGGCCGAGGCCGAGGCGCTGTTGCCTTTTGCAGCATGGCGTTCGGTCGACCATTCGCAGCACGGCTGGTTCATCGAGAGCTTCATTGACGAAGCCGCCCATGCAGCAGGCGCGGATCCTTATGAATACCGCCTTGCCATGCTCAAGGACGCGCCGCGCCACGCGGCAGTTCTGACCAAGGCCGCCGAGATGGCCGATTGGTCAGCGCCTTTGGCAGAGGACCGGGCGAAGGGCATCGCGATCGTCGAGAGCTTTGGCACAATCGTGGCTCAAGTGATCGAAGTCGACATGACCTCGGGCAAACCAGCCATGACCCATGTCTGGGCCGCCTGCGATGCAGGCTATGTCGTGAATCCTGATGGTTTCAAGAACCAGATCGAAGGCGGCATTGTCTATGGCCTTACCGCTGCGCTTTACGGCGAACTCGACCTGGCTGATGGCGCGATCGTGCAAGGCAATTTCTATGACTATCAAATGCTGCGCATGGATGAGACGCCGCCGATTGACGTGGCAATCATCAATAGCGGCGATGTTCCGACCGGCGGCGCGGGAGAGCCCGGCCTACCGCCAGCAGCGCCTGCGCTCACCAACGCAATTTTTGCCGCGACCGGCGAACGGCTTCGTTCCTTGCCGATTGCCAAGAATTTTGCCTGATCGACGATTGATCTGAACGATGTTGAGACGTGTTGCAGTGATAGCTGCAGCCTGCGCGTCGGCGGGTTGCGTGAACATCGCCGAGCCGGCCGGCAGCAATGCTCCGTTTGCAACGGAGCCTGCCACTGACCCCGCGCTCATTGCGCTTGGTGAGGAGGCTTTCCGTCAATGCAGGGGCTGCCACACAATCGGCAAGGGCGATCCATCTTCCATGGGCCCAAATCTGTATGCGGTGGTTGGTCGGAAGGCAGGCTCCTTCCCCGGCTACCCCTATACTAGAGCGCTCTCGCAGTCGGAGATCGTCTGGGACGAACAAAACCTCGATGCCTATCTTGCGGACCCAACAGGTTATCTGCCTGGGTCTGACATGCGTAGGGGTCGTGTAGGTGATCCTGCCAAGCGCGCTGCGATCATTGCTTTTCTCGCCAGCAAAGGCGACTGATCGGGCGTGAGCTTGTTTGATCTCGACACCGTCCTTGGTTTCCTTGGCGACGCGCATTCGCGTGGGGTGGCAAGCGCCTTGGTCACAGTCTGCAGTGTCGAAGGTTCCTCAATGCGCAATCCGGGCACTCTGATGGCCGTTGCCGAGGATGGCAGTTTTGCAGGCTCGCTATCGGGGGGGTGTATTGAGAATGCGGTGGTCACCGAAGCGCTCGAGGTGATCCAATCCGGTGCGCCTCGGATCGTGCGCTTTGGGGCTGGCTCTCCCTATCTCGACATCAAACTGCCTTGCGGTGGCGGCCTAGACCTTCATTTCTCCCTGGTTGCTGACCCGGCTTTTGTCGAGGCCTGCCTCGCATCTGTGAAAGAGCGCGAGCCATTTTCGATCACACTTGGCCCTGGGGTGCTCAAGCACCAATCGGGCTGGCAGGATGGTCGCTTCGATCTCGCCAACGGCGCAGCGACTTTTGGGTATTGGCCCAGTCCAATGCTGCAGATCATTGGCCATGGGGCCGGCGTAGAGGCGTTGGCGAGACTAGCGCGGGTGATGGGTTGCGGCGTCAAGGTGCTCACTCCCGATGACCGGATTATTGCTGAGCTTTCAGACCAGCAGGTGAAAGCCCAGAGGCTCTCGCGCACGGACGAGACTGGCCTGATCGACAGCGATCCTTGGACTGCGACGATCTTCCTCTTCCACGATCACGACTGGGAGATCGCGCTGATGGAAGCGGCGCTGGAACAGCCGCATTTCTACATCGGCGCGATGGGTGGGCGAAAGGCGCATGCCTTCCGCAGCGAGGCACTGCTTGCGCGCGGGGTGAGCGAGAAGGCGATCGCGAGCATTCATGCCCCGATTGGCCTGTTCCATTCGTCCCGCGATCCGCAAACGCTGGCGCTCTCAACGCTAGGCGAGGTGATCCGGGCCTATGAGGCGGCTGAGTTTGGCGATGCCCTCGGCTGATCCACGGATCTTCGTCGCGGTGCTGGCTGCGGGTTCGTCACAACGTTTTGGCGCGGACGACAAACTGGCCACGCGCTTCAGGGAAAAGCGGCTGGGTGAGCATGTCTGCGATAGTTTTCCGGTTGAGCGCCTTGCGCCCGCGATGGCTTGGGTTATTGCATCTCAGTTCGGCCACCCGTGCCAATCTGCATGGGAGAGGGCGGGTTTCAAGGTGGCTGTGAACCCCGAGCATGACCAAGGCATGGGCACATCCATTGCTCTCGCCATGAGAATGGCAGCCCGGGCGGATTGCGAAGCACTGCTGATTGCGCTGGCGGATATGCCATTCGTTCCAACCGGTCACTTCCACGCTCTGCTCGATGCTTATGATGGTCCCGACAGCCTTATTTGCTCTAGCGACGGCCAAACGCGCATGCCTCCAGCGATCCTGGGAAATGACCGTATCGCTGCGGACGATTTCGGAGGAGATCAAGGGGCCCGCGCTATTCTGAGCGAGGGGGACGTGATCACCTGCCCGTCCGAATGGTTGATCGATATCGACACGCTCGAGGACCTTACAAGGCATGGACAATAGGGGCTCAAGCCCCTTAAGCCTGCGTCTCAAGGAGAAGAGATATGAGCGGATTTGTGCAGCGCCCCGAAAGTGATCGTGCAAGCAATTGCATCGCTGAGCAATATACCGAGATGTATCGTCAATCGGTTGAGGACCCCACTGCCTTCTGGCTGTCGCAATCCTCGCGTCTGGACTGGGTGAAGTCTCCTACCAAGGGTGGGGAGTGGTCGTATGATCCGGTGGAGATCGAGTGGTTTGCCGATGGCACTCTCAACTTGTGCCACAATGCGGTGGACCGTCATGTGGAGGCGGGTCGGGGGGATGTGACGGCGCTGATCTTTGAGCCTGATGATCCGGCTTCAGAAGGTCGCAGCCTCACCTATGGTGAGCTTCAGCGCGAGGTTGTCGCGATGGCGAACGCGCTCAAAGCCATTGGTGTGACCAAGGGCGAGCGGGTGACGATCTACATGCCGATGGTGATCGAGGGCGTGACCGCGATGCTCGCTTGCGCAAGGATCGGCGCGATCCACTCGGTGGTGTTTGGCGGCTTCTCTCCCGAAGCGCTCGCCGGCCGGATCGAGGACTGCCAAAGCCGCTTTGTCGTGACCGCCGATGAAGGCCTGCGTGGATCGAAGCGCGTGCCGCTTAAAGCCAACGTTGATGCAGCGCTTGAGCTGCCCGGCACGGATGGAGTTGAGGCTGTGCTGGTCGTCAAGCACACAGGCTCAGACGTCTCCATGACCAAGGGCCGCGACCAGTGGTTCGAGACGCTCGCCTCTGATGCAGATGTGCCGTGTGAGGCAATGGCGGCGGAAGACCCGCTCTTCATCCTCTACACCTCAGGCTCAACCGGTAGCCCCAAGGGCGTGCTGCACACGACCGGCGGATATGGCGTGTGGACCGCAACCACGTTCCACTACATCTTCGACTATCAGCCCGGTGAGGTGTTCTGGTGCACCGCCGATATCGGCTGGGTCACGGGGCACAGCTACATCGTCTACGGCCCGCTGATGAACGGGGCGACCCAGGTCGTCTTCGAAGGCGTGCCCAACTATCCCGACCATGGCCGGTTCTGGGACGTGGTCGACAAGCACGGCGTCAACATCCTCTACACCGCGCCGACCGCGATCCGCGCTCTGATGCGCGAAGGCGATGAATATGTGACCAGCCGCGACCGATCCTCGTTGCGGCTGCTGGGCAGTGTGGGTGAGCCGATCAACCCGGAGGCCTGGCGCTGGTACTTTGACACAGTCGGCGAGGGGCGCTGCCCGATCATCGACACTTGGTGGCAGACCGAAACGGGTGGCTGCATGCTGACAACGCTTCCTGGCGCGCATGATATGAAGCCAGGCTCTGCCGGTCTGCCCTTCTTCGGGGTGCAGTTGGAGCTCGTCGACAATGAAGGAGGCCTGCTCGAGGGCGCCAATGAAGGCAACCTTTGCATCACCCATAGCTGGCCGGGGCAAGCTCGGTCTGTCTATGGCGATCACGAGCGGTTCGAGCAGACCTACTTCAGCACTTACAAGGCCAAGTACTTCACCGGCGATGGCTGCAAGCGCGATGAGGATGGCTATTATCGGATCACGGGCCGCGTCGATGATGTGATCAACGTCTCTGGCCACCGGATGGGTACAGCAGAGGTCGAAAGCGCG
>JBCCPG010000011.1:0-79997 GCA_039039885.1 Pseudomonadota bacterium
ATCAGCTTGACGCCAGCTCCCGCGACAACATCCGCAAGAGCATTGGAGCGCCTGATGGCCTCAAGGTCGAGCGGCTCATAAGAGGGGGTTTCCATGAAGCTCACAGGTCAATCTCCCCGATCTCACAGGGGGCATACTGTGGAAGCATGCTAAGTGCATAAGCGATCGCGCGGTCGCGCTCATCAGGACCAAACTCGGCGATAATGCCGCAGCTACCTAGACCGGCGCTGCATTCCTGCACCTGGATCCTGTCGTCTGGAGCGCGCATCACATCGATGGTGCGCACATCACCGCGAGTGATGCGACGACTTGGAAAAGGGATGATGGTGCCGCTCATGCCAGCACCTCCGGGCACTTATCGCGCTCAATTCGGTCCAGCCAGAAACGCAGGCCGGGCCCGGCAGGTTTGTCACTATAGTAGGCGCGCTGAGCTGTCTCAGCCTCCCATCTGGTAAGGCCTACTGCCCGCTTAAGAATGTAGTGGGCCTGATACTGTGAGAGAGTGTAGATGCCCTTCACGAAGTCTTCGGGCTGCTCGACAAACCATGTCGAGCCATCCCAGGGTTCCAAGCAACGGCGCATTTCATCGTCCAGTGAGAAGATGCTCATTGCTCACCGCCTTTCAGTGAGCGCAGAGCGCGCCTCAGAGCACTGTCAGCGTCAGCCTTCTTGATCCGGTCGGGATGGAACAATCCAGAGCTGCGGTGCCCTATGTCCCAAGCCGACCTTTCCTCGGTCAGATTCTTGCAAAAACGGCGAAGTTCCTCTATATCAAAACCGTCGATGGGAATGCCGCCAAGCAGAGCTTCGATGTAGGGACTGCGCACCGACAACACCGGCTTGCGGTCCCTTCTCGTTTTAGGGGGTCTCCCCTTCAAAGATTGGGTTGTCATTCACGCTGCCTCCGCTTCACTAGTGGAGGCAAAGATGTACTCACTCGCCCATGCGTCGAGGTCTTCAACAGCATAAACGATGACCTTGCCACCGAGTTTGCGAAACAGCGGGCCGGTGCCATCGACGCGCTTGCGCTCTAGAGTGGACTTGCCGAGGCCCAGGTAATCGGCAGCATCCGGGGTACGGAGATACCGGGCCATTGAGTGGGGTTGATGCGTCATTTGTCGCGTTCCTTGCGGTTTCCCGACAACGGCCAATCCGTTCCGGGTGCGACAAACCAGCTATGACAATATGCGACGATATTGAACGGCGCGTCGGGTGCACCGAAGATGTCTGGGAGGGGATGCACCCCTTGCCAGAATCTAATTTTAGTTAGCAAAAACAGATCCCTGTGGGGTGCACTACTTTTTTGGCGGCTCGCGCATAAGTGTCGCCATCACACCAATGTTTCGCTCCGAAAGCGCTTTACCCTCCCCATACTCAATGCCACGCCTCTCGGCAGCATCCTTAATCATCTGCTTTAGTGCGATAGTCTTTACTTGATTGTCGGGACTGATGCGGCTCTCTTTGATCACATCCAGCAAAATTTGCATAAATGGGGACAAGTGTAAGCCCTCAAGACCGCCTGCTGGATTGCGTGAGGCACCAAGCGCAGATCGCACCTCCGCCTCTGGCACGAAGATGCACCCGGTCCTCATGAGGGTTTCTGTCACGTTGCTGACGGCATAGGCGGCGCTAAAGCGAATTGCTGATTCCTGATTACCTTCTACCAAGAAGTGCTCGGCATCGAGCGAGTGAGCTTTTTGACCATCCAATGGCTGCAAAATCGGGTGCACTTCGCCATCGCTGATTGCACGCACAAGGTTTCTAAAAACCGCCTTGATATTGGCGACGCCGACAGTGTGTATCGAATCTGGCTTTGCCCCATTTTTCCATTCTTCGTGAAGCTCTGAAACCCGCGCTAGTTTTGCCTTGATTTCAGCCTTGCGTGCCTCGGCACCAGCCTGCCAGTCAGCAAGCCTTTGTTCATAACTTGGTGCGCTGGCTGATGGCTGTTGATTGCGCCTCGTTCCTCGTCCGGACGCAGCAAAGCTGATGGATTTGGGCACTGGTTTTGGCGCTAAAGCGTTGTCCATCTTCCGCAAGCTCTCCTTAGTTTCCAGCGGCTTCAAGACTGGTTGCGGAAAGTGGAGCGTGCCTCTCTCCCATTCCTTCCATTCCTCGCCAAATTGCTCAGCACCGATGAGCGCTATTGCCTGCGGGATAGTGATCAGGCCCGACTTTACCGGAGGGGGTGAGTCCAGCACCTTTTGATCGATGTAGGGCGCTCCAATGCCATAAGCGGCAAAATGCCCTTCGTAGTCCATGCCAGCGTAGCCTTTTGCCAGTAGGGCAGCCATATGCTCATCGAGAATGCTCATGCTGCACCCCGCAGGCTTACGACCGAAGAGTCGCGCGAGACGTTCGTGGCCAACTGGCCAGCCCAGCGGTTCACCGCGTCGATCCGCTCGGGCTCATATTCGTAAACTTGATACGTCCCCTTCAAGCCGGACTTGGTGTGTGTCACGTGACCCAGCAACCGTTCGACAATCTCGGGGGAAACCTGCATCCGCTGGCACTCGCGAGCCATTGTCCTTCGCGTATCGTGGATGATGAAGCTCGGGATATGCACAGGGTCACGGCTTTCTTCTTTCGCGTCCTGCGCTTCAATCTTGTCCATAAGCCTCACCAGCCGAGACTTGGCGCGACTAAATCCAGAGACCGGACTTGTTCCGGTTGTAGTGAACAACAGATCCGGCCCCTCATGGTTTTTGATTCGAGGCAGCTCCTTCAGTATTTTCAGCGCCGGTGCGGACAAGTGAACCCAATGCGGCTCGCCATTCTTTGTCCGCTCGGCTGGCACAAGCCAGCTTTTCTCCGCCAAATCGACCTCACTCCAATGCGCCCATGCAACTTCGCGCAGCCTCAGGCCCGTCAGCATCAGCAAGCGGTAGATTGGACCGAACGGCCAGCCCATCATGCCAGCAGCCTCCCACATCAGCCGTTGTTCGCGCCGATCGAGGTAGCGGTCCCTATTGCCCGCCCCAGCCGGTCGCTTGACCTGCAAGAGCGGTGAGGAGTTGGGAGGGAGCAGCTTGCCGTGACGCTCGCTCGCGAAGGCGTATAACCCGCTCAACGCAACATAGGCCTTGAGGGAAGCCGACGCGCTGCGTTCTGCTACCTTGCCCAACGCGGACTTAATATCATCAGGATCGATCTGATTGAGCGGGGTATCACCAAACGCAGGCTCTAGGTCGCGCTCGACGATAGCCTTTTGCTCTGAAGCGCGTTTTAGGTTGTTGTCGCACCACGAGCCGTACTCCTTCGCCACCGCAGAAAAAGCCAGTTTCTCATTTTCAGCTTGGCGCATGACCTCTTGTTCGGAAGCTTGACGCAACTCAGCTAGCCTTGCCTTCTCGGCATCGACAGGATCAATCTTGCGGTGGACTTGTTCAAGGACTTCACGCGCTCGGTCTCTCGCTGTGTCTGGCGTCCAAGGGGAGCCGTGCCTCCCAATTGTGAAACGCCGTGTGGGATGACCTCTCCCTCCGATGCGATATTGGACCAGGTACGACTTCGCGCCCTTGTCCGTCACCATCACGCCGAAGCCCTTTAGGTCTGTGTCCCACAGATACCCACGCTTGCCGTGAGGGGGCGAGGGGAGGGCATCGACTGCGCGCTTTGTAATTCGACCGGTTGCCATGGATAAGCACCGGATTATCACGCATCCAGAACCATGTGAAGGCTAATGACGACGAAAAGCGAAACAGTTGTGGAACAGAAACGGCTCAAGATGGCACCTGATGACTAACGAGGCCTTCAGATTGCCGAGAGCATCGGTCTCCAAAACCGAGGGCCACGGGTTCGAATCCTGTCACCCCTGCCATTTCACGCATTTTGGTCTTGCTCACGCCCGTCCGGGCGCGCGATTTGGCTTGCGGTTGCTAAGCAACCGTTGTGAGCCGCAACACAAAAGGGCCGACCAGCGCATTGCCGGTCGGCCCCTTTTGTTTGTCCAGCTAGAGCGGTTCTAATATTCGTTAGGCTCTTCCGGCGTGTCAGCAATGTATGTGGGGCCAGCATCCTTCATGCCCTGAGCAAGCTTGAACACCACGCCTGACAGCAGCAGCAATGCCAACAGGTTCGGCAGAGCCATCGCCGCATTGGAGATGTCGCCTAGTCGCCATACCGTGGTGAGATCAGCGCTCGCGCCGATATAGATCACGACGCACCACAGGACGCGCCAGATCAGGTGCAGCACCTTTTCGCCCGCGCGGGTCGAACCCGGGATGCGGTCGTAGATGAAGGTGATCGCGCGCTCGCCGTAATAACTCCACGTCAAAAGCGTGGTGAAGACGAAGAAGATCAGCGCAAGGCTGGCCACCAGCGTTCCGATAGCGATCCCTGCGATCTCCAGCGGGAAGGCGGCTGCAAAGGCACCGCTCGTCATGGCAAAACCGCGCAGATCACTTTCCCACGCATGGGCCACGGCCTGACCGCCACCGCTGAAGTCGCCTGTGACTGTCAGGATCACCAGCGCCGTCATCGTACAGATCACAATTGTATCGATGAAACAGCCCAGCATAGCCATGCGGCCCTGCTGCTCTGGATCGTTGGTCTGCGCCACTGCGTGGGCAATCGGGGTCGAGCCTTGGCCGCTCTCGTTGGAGAACAGTCCGCGCGCGACACCGGCACGGATGGCAATGATGATCAGTGCTCCAGCAAAGCCGCCGGTTGCCGCAGTCGGATTGAAAGCGGAGTAGAAGATTAGGCCGAAGGTCGCAGGCAGATCACCAAAGTTCAGGATCAAAGCGAGCAGCGCCATGATGATGTAGGCGCCCGCCATGAACGGGATAACCTTTTCAGCCACGCTGCCGATCGATTTGATCCCGCCGATGATCACGACGAACACCGCAATCGCGACAATCGCGCCGCCGATATATTCCTCGATACCGAACAGTTCGTTGAGGCCATCTGCAACCGCATTGGCTTGAATGGAGTTGCCTGTGATCACGGCTGAAAACAGCGTGCCAAGGCAGAAGAAGATCGCCAGCCAGGTCCATTTCGGCCCCAGGCCCATCATGATGTAGGTCATCGGACCGCCGCGATAGACCCCGTCAGAGGTTTTCTCGCGATACCGGATCGCAAGCGACCCTTCTGCAAAGGCCAAGGCCATGCCGATGAGGGCTGTGATCCACATCCAGAAAATTGCGCCCGGTCCGCCCAGCGCGATGGCTGTGGCGACCCCTGCAAGGTTACCGGTGCCGACCTGCCCTGAAAGCGCGGTTGAAAGCGCAGCGAAGGGCGAAATCTCGCCATCGCCCTGGCCCTTGCGGCTTTTGAACAGCCCTGCAAAAGCACTGCCCAAATTGCGCAGCGGATAGAATTTGAGGCCAACCATAATGTAAAGGCCGATGCCCAGAAGGATGATGACCATAGGCGGGAAAGGAATGATCTCCGCCCCGTTCCAAGTCCCACCCCAGATAAAGTCGGATACGTTGACGACCTGATCTGCAAAGCTTGCAGATGCCTGTCCATTTGCAGCCATTGTTGGCTTTCCCCTTATCTATTCCCCGAAGGTGAACCGGCCCCCGCCGGCTCCTCGTCATGGGAGCGCACGCTAGAGTGTTATAGGAATTGCGCAAGCGGGAGGTGTGTATTGTTTTGCGCCCAGCGTTTGAGGGCGCAAAACAAACGACGCTGCCAACACAAACAATATTGCGCTCTCTCCCGAATCCCCCTATCTCTGGCCCCATTCCGACATTGGTAGCCAACCGAGCCATCCCGAAACCTTGTTCCGGGCGGCGAGAGGCCCTACCTGATAACCGGATATTTGAACGCACACTGGAAAGTTGAGCATTGGATCATGGCTGAACCGCAAAAGGCCGTTGAAAAGAAGAAAAAGACCTCGATTCCCGAATTCGTGAATCAGGTACGCGCAGAGACCAGCAAGGTCGTCTGGCCAACCCGCGAAGAGACGCTTCGCACGGGGCTCTTCGTGTTCATCTTCATGGTGATCTTGTCGCTGTTCTTTTTCGGCATCGACAGTCTGTTCAACGCTGTCGTGAACTTCCTTCTGACGCTGGCCTAAAGCAGCGCGCAAAAACTATTTCCCAAGGACCTTTTATGTCTCGCTGGTATATCATCCACGCCTATTCGGGCTTCGAAAACAAGGTGAAGGAAGCGATCATCGCGGAAGCGGATCGGCTTGGCCTGACCGAAGGTGTTGAGGAAATCGAAGTGCCGACCGAAACCGTGACCGAAGTGAAGCGCGGCAAGAAGGTCCAGGTCGAGCGCAAGTTCATGCCCGGCTACGTTCTTGCCAAGCTGCGGATGAACGATGACATTTATCACTTGGTCAAGAACACGCCCAAGGTCACCGGCTTTCTTGGCAACAACAACAAGCCGCAGCCGATTTCTGAAAAAGAGGCCGCGCGCTATTTCGGCGGTGTCGAAGAAGCGAAGGCCGCTCCCAAGCAGCAAGTCAATGTCGATTACGAAATCGGCGATCAGGTCAAAGTGCTCGACGGGCCTTTTGCAAGCTTCAACGGGGTGGTCGAAGAGCTCGATTTCGACAAAGCGAAAGTCAAAGTCAGCGTTTCGATCTTTGGCCGGGCTACTCCGGTTGAGCTCGACTTTGAGCAGGTTGAGCTGGTCAAGTAACGCCAGCGCGGGCCTTAACTCTCCTCAGTCCGCGTCCAATCCCACAGCAGCGGCGATCAAGCGCCACAATTGCTCAGCCAGCTTTGCTGGTTCAGGCCGTGGTTGCATGCGCATGGCTGTGGCGATTGTCTGGCGAATTGCTCCAGCGATAGCCGCACCAGCAAGCTCTGCGTCAATGTCCAATGCAATCTGGCCGCGTTTTTGACCTGAGCGGATATTATGCGCGGCATTCGCGCTCATCACACGCTGATGCGCGATCTCGCACAAAGTGGCGCTGGAATGGCTCAGAGTGCTGAACACTGTCGCCGCAAAAGGGTCTGCGTAAAGGAAGGCGATAGCTTCTTCTAACCGCACTCGTTCGCGCACGCCCCAATCGATGTCGGGGTCAGCGCGCCTGTCGATGACATCGGAATAGCGCAGGTAAAATCGCTCAACGACAGCCTCGATAAGGCCGTCTTTCGATCCGAAGTAATGATATGCGAGGCCGTTTGAGACGCCTGCTGCTTTAGCAAGCTCGCTAATCTCGAAACTTGCTCCTTGCGCAATCATCACAGCTTCTGCGGCGTCAAGGATGGCAGCTGCTTTAGCTGCTTTTCGTGAGCTGATCGCTTTAGCGGTTACAGTGCCATTTGCAGAGGCAACACTCATATAGTCTCGCTTGAATCTGAAAATTTGAATTGAATTCAATTCACAAATAGACTAAGCGAGTCGTAATAGCAAGGCCAAGCAAAGCGTTTGACTACAAGGCGCAGCGATTAGGGATGAGGCAAAATGGACCGGACTATTGAAATCGAACTGGCAAGCGAGCTGCTAGAGCTGAAAGCGCACAAAGCGCATTACCTCGATGACGAAGCCGCAAAGAGCCCGGTTGATCACTATGTTAGCGACGCGCGCTTTGAACGCGAACGCGAAGCGATTTTCCTCACTCGACCGCATGCTATCGCGCATAGCAGCGAGCTTGCCGAGCCCGGCGCGTTCTTGACAGCCAAGGTTCATGGCAAGCCCGTCTTAGTCTCGCGCGACAAACAAGGCGAAGTGCGCGCATTCCTGAATGTCTGTCGCCATCGCGGGGCTGAACTGGTGGGAGAGGAAAGCGGTTGCAAGCACCGCTTCTCCTGCCCGTATCACGCATGGACGTACAGCAGCGATGGCCGCTTGCTAGGAGCGCCGCACTTCAATGAAGGCTTTCCTGGGCTCGACAAGTCAGAGCTCGGCTTGAAGCAGTTGCCTTGCCTGGAACGGGCTGGCTTTATCTGGATTGTCCTGAGCTTGGATGCGGATAGTGCGCTTAATGGCTGGCTAGAGGAATTTAGCGGTGAGATAGAGCAGCTCGACCTTGCGAACCATGTGATTGTCGCGGAAGACACAATGGCAATCGCTGCGAATTGGAAGATCCTCGTTGAAGGCGGGATCGAGGCCTATCATTTCAAAGTTGCGCATCGCGATACTATCGGGCCTTTCTTCGAAGACAATCTGTCGAGCTATCGCTGCTATGGCGACCACATGCGCTCGGTCTTACCGCGCGCAAGCATGAGCCAGTTTTGGGAGATCCCGCAGGAAGAATGGCGTCTGCGCGACCACGCCAATGTGCTCTACACTTTCTTCCCGACCAACCAGCTTTTGGTGCAGCAAGACCACGTCATCTGGATCAGCTCAACCCCACATTCGGCTGGCGAGACAACTCTGCGGCTGGTGACACTTGCACCCAAGCAAGGCTCGCTCGCTGATGGCAAAGACCAGGCCTATTGGCAGCGCAATCATGAAATCACGATGATGACGCTCAAAGAGGATTTCGACATTGGCGAAGGGATCCAGCGCGGGCTTGCGAGCGGTGCCAACACTGATCTGCATTTCGGCCGGTTCGAAGGCGCGCTTGAGAGCTTTAACAGCCTGGTTGATGCTGCCTGCGATCAAGGCTGATCTTAGCACCGCAGCATGGCTTCCAATTTGATTAGCGAAATGGAGTGACTTCACTAACCAGGAAGTCTGCAAATGCACGCGCCTTGGGCATTATCAGACGGCTGGTTGGATGGATCAGCCAAACTTCGCTTGCTTGCGCTTCACCCCGAGCTTGCCAGTCAGGCAAGACCTCGACCAAGCGACCAGCGGCAAGTTCGTCTGAAATCATCCAATTGGCTAGCAGGCCGTATCCTGCTCCGCTCAAGATCGCCTCGCGAACCACAAGAGCATTGCTAGCTGAAACCGCTGGATCGATTGACAGCGGCGTGTCTTGACCCTTGCGCGAAAAAATCCACTCGCGCCGAAAACCGGCAAAGCTGAACGACACGAGTGGCCGACCAGATAGATCTGCCGGGTTGATCAGCGGCGGCTGACGCGCGATTAACTTGGGGCTTGCCACCAGTTTGTATTGTGCGCTCAGCAACCGCCTTGCGAGCAGCGAGCTGTCGTCCATCTCCCCGTGCCGGATCGCGACATCGATCTGGTTCTTGATCAGGTCGATCCTCTCGTCCGAGAGGATCATTTCGACCTGGATGTCCGGGCAATGCGCTTGAAAGCGTTCAAGCATCGGCGCGATTATGGTTTGCGCAAATGCGATAGAGGCAGTGACGCGTAGGCGCCCGCGCGGCTCGCGATCTTCTCCGCCTATCGACGCCTGCAGCGCTTCCCAATTCTCAATCAATGCGTTGGCTTTTTCAAACAGACGTTGACCTGCCTCAGTCGGGTGCATTGCGCGCGTGGTGCGATGGAATAGCCGAGCGCCCAGCTCAGCTTCGAGCGCAGCGACAGCTCGCGACACCGAAGAGGGGGCCAGATCGAGCTCTGCCGACGCGGAGGTAAAGCTTTGACAGCGCCAAACCGCCAAGAAGATCTGCAATTGTTCGCTCGTCATTAATGCACATATCGCATTAATCTTCTGCAATTCAAATCATTTATCGCTCGAATAGAATTCCCTAGTCAAATGTCATTGGGTGGCCTTCCATCAACAGGGGATCTTTGAAATGACCGAACTTACGGGAAAATCCGTTCTAATCACTGGCGCTAGCAGCGGTATCGGTGAAGCAACCGCGCACGTCCTTTCTCAAGCAGGCGCGTCGGTGTTTCTTGTCGCGCGGCGCGAGGAGCAGCTGGCCCGGCTGGCGACTCAGATCGGCGGTACGGGTGCATCCGTCGCATATCGCGCCTGCGATGTGGCAAAGCGACAAGGCTTACAAGACGCAGCGGCTCAGGCGGTCGCGGCTTTTGGCGGCATCGATATCCTCGTCAACAATGCTGGGACCATGACGCCAATCGGGCATATTGGCCAAGTGGATCCCGATTTGTGGGAGGCCGCGATCGACACCAATTTGAAAGGCGCATTCAACGCGATCCGCGCGGTTTTGCCGCCTATGCTTGTCCAAGGGACGGGGACGATCATCAACATGTCGTCGGGCGCGGTGAACAGTGCACTTGAAGGCTGGAGCCATTATTGCGCGTCCAAAGCCGGTGCGCGCAAGCTTACCGAGATTGGGCATAAGGAATATGCTGATCGCGGCATCACTTTCGTGGGATTAAGTCCGGGCACTGTTGCGACCCCGATCATGGACGAAGTGCGCGCTTCGAAGATGAACCCTGTTAGCCAGATCGACCCTTCTGAGCATATCCCGCCAGAATGGGCAGCGCGCGCAGTATTGTATCTGTGCGGACCTGCGGGCGCAGAGCACGCTGGAACTGATTTCTCGATCAAGACCGATGAGGGACGCGCAGCGGTTGGACTGCCACCGGTCAATTGACTTGGAGTGAGACGCCGCCCGCCTCCTCGCTGGCTGCGAATTAGACCGCCGGCCAGAAGGGCTCTCCTGCTTTAGCCTGGAAAAAAAGTCCTGCCGCAAGGCCCAGCTGCACGATGGTCACAGCGCCGACCACCAGCTTTGCATTCCAACCTTGGCGATCAGCGAGCCACCCAGCAATGGGGACGGTTTGCATCAAGTGCAGACTGACAAAGTGTGCGGGCCTCAGGTCGCCGTACTCACGAGACCATCCAAAGAAGAGCACGACTTCGCCGCCGCCTTCAAGTGGTGATCCGACATAGCGACCCGAACTCGACATCTCGAATCCGAAATAGAGCGTTGAGACAAAGGCAACGGTAAGCCCGACAATCGAACCCAGCCACAGCCCAAATCGGGAGCGGTCGCCCTTGCGCCAAATCTGCACCGCTAGCGCCAAGGCAATCGTCATAAGCAGAAACGCGCCGAGCCCCATCAGCCCGTACATCATGGCGTCGAATTGGGTTTCGAAGTTGAAGTGCGACCGCTTGGCCTGGCCCGCTTGCAGGCTGACCCAGACATATTCGAACACCAAGGCGATCCCAGCGAGATAGCTGAAGATGACCAGCGGCGGCCCTGTCCGCACATCCTTCGGCACCAGCTGGAGCAGAACCGCTATCGTGAAGAAGTGCAGCGCCAAGCTGACGTTGAATTTCTGCGGCTTCACCCACACCCCCGCGCTGTCGAGCACGCGCGGATCGATCAGCATGGCGGGCACGAAGACGATAAAGCTCGCTGCCATCAACAGCGCGAGCGAAAGGTTTAACCGGGTCGTGTGATCAGACTGCATGGCAGGGATCAGTGAGGGCGTTGCGGGTGTGGAAGGACTGCTCATGCCATCGCCTCCTTAGCGGCTGGCTCGCTCGGGCGCAGCAGGCTCAGTCGGATGAGCAAGAAGATCGCAAGACCAATCGGCCCGAGCATGAAGGTCGCCACCAGGATTGGCGCTTGGACGATCCGATTAAGCCCGATCTTATCCGCTTCGACCGCGATCCAGCCACCGATGAAGAGGTCAAAGGCGAGGTAGTGCACCCATCCGGCCAGCAGCATCTCGCGGCTCGAGAGCAGAGTCGCGACTTGATCGAGCGAGCCAAACCCTCCGCCTTCGACGGTGAAGAAATAGGCCATCGCAAAGCCCGCATAGATCAGCGAAATGCCGAAGGGGATAATGAAACGGGGGATGGCGGTGAGCCAAGTCCACCGCCGGGGCAGGAAAATCAGGATGATCCACCCAATCATCGCCGCTTGGCCCGCAATCCCGAACCATTGATCGGTGCCTATCGAGGAAAGGTCCATCACGTGTTCCTTGCAAGTGCCATTGTGATCTTAGGTACATGCAAGTAGGGCGCGCGGATGCAGGTGTCTAGTGCTAGTAATACACCTCGCGCCGCTGCAAGACTTCGCACGTGACGCAAGCGTCCCGGACGGTTAGCATGTGAAGCACAATTACGGAGTTCCCACCAATGCCCAAAGCGCCGACTGCCAATCTCATCAACGCCATCATCCTGATCGCCATGTCCGGCTGGGCTTATCTTGCCTCGGACAACCCCTCCTTCACAGCGCTGATCCCGGCGGGGTTCGGCTTAGCGCTGCTCGCCTGCCAGCCGGGCGTCGCGAAGGAGAACAAGGTGATCGCCCATATTGCGGTGCTGCTGACCTTGGTGGTTTTCGTGGCCTTGTTCATGCCCTTGAACGGAGCAATCCAGCGCGGCGACGTCCTGGCAGGCATACGCATCGGCGCGATGATGGGCGCGAGCCTTGTGGCAATGGTGGCGTTTATCGGCAGCTTTCGAGCCGCGCGGAAGGCGCGTGAGGCGGGTGAGGGATAGACCAGAGCCATTTTCCTACACCCGCACCCCTGCAGAGTCATGCCCTCCGCGCAGTCCCCCAGTCCCTTCTGCTAATAGCATACCTAGCGCTCGGCAAACTGCTTTGACCAATCGTTTTAAGGCGACCACGCAAGAGATTTTTAGGCCAAGATGAAAAAGAAAGAATTCAAAAGTGTCATAAAAGAGAAATTCGGACCGTTCGCTGAGGTTCACGGTTTTTCCTTGGCGGCATCGGCAAATAATCTTGACTATACGAGGTCGACCCCCAGTGGCCTTTGGCATCTATTGATTTTCAGCCAGACCAGTACGGGTAATTATTTTGACATTATGGTTACTGCTTCGTCTTCTGCTGTCGATCACACGTTCGCGGAGCGGTTTCCTAGTGATCTTGCAATTCCGAATGCGCCGGATTGTTATTTGACTGATGATCTTGGGATCGAAGATCAACAGTTGTTTTCATGCAAGACGCATGACGATCTAAAGCGTAGTTGGGATGAAGCCGTTCAGCCTGCCCTGATCAAGTACGCGTTTCCTTATCTGGACCGGTTGCAAAATGTGGAGGATTATCTGCCTTTTCTTGAAGGTGATGGATTTAGGGGGGAGGCGCTTTACTCCTTAAGAAGATTTGAAGAGGCAAGGTATTTTCTCGAGTCTGAACTGGCTTTTCTTAAGGGCCTTGGTCCCAATGACGAGATTACTCGCAACATCTCATATTATGAAAGATTGATTGAAGGTTGTACTGGCGGCACACAGAGTGTCGAATGAGAGTTTATCGGTATTTGATAGGCTCTGTATATTCTTGATGGTCTTGGTCTTTCTGATGGTTCACAATGCCGCCCGCCGCATTGTGTAAGTCGTTTGTACTGTAACAGCACAACGCCGAACATTTTCCTACACCCCCAGCCCTGCGCTAAAATCGCGGGGTCATGGCCACTGCGCCCCCCTCCAGCCCGGCTCCAAGGCCCGTCGAAAAAAGGGTGACACTCCATGCCGATTTGGGTGACAGTCTCCCTCCGCCAAAGTCACACGTTACACCCCGTCAAAGTGACGCTCTCCGCGCGGAAGGTCACACTTTCCTCGCCAAGGTGCCACTTTGAGCGCTAAGGTGACACTCTCGCCCCTCAAAAGTGACACAATAGCGGGTTTCGCCTCTGGACTGTGTGTCAAGTGTGTCAAACTGTTGGGCTTGGAGGGGCTCAGGAGTGGTGATCAAAACGCAGATCTAACCACCGAATCCCCTTGCCAAACGCCGCAAAAAGGCTATGTGCGCCGCTTCTCCGTTCTACCGGGGAAAACCGTGCGGGAGGTTGGGCTTCGAAACCCGGCCGTTGGACCGCTTAACATGAGAGCGCTTTTGCTCGGACTTCCGAGCGCGTTCGACAGTGCGAAAGGAGGCCAGTGATGGCCAAGAAAATCGAAGGCTATATCAAGCTGCAAGTGCCTGCGGGCACCGCAAACCCTTCACCCCCGATCGGACCTGCTCTGGGTCAGCGCGGTGTGAACATCATGGAATTCTGCAAGGCGTTCAACGCCGCTACGCAGGACCTTGAAAAGAACGCGCCTATCCCGACGACGATCACCGTCTATGCGGACCGCTCGTTCACCTTCACCACCAAGACCCCGCCAGCATCTTACCTGCTCAAGAAAGCAGCCAAGATCAAATCGGGTTCGGGTGAGCCGAACAAGAACAAGGTCGGCAAAATCTCCAAGGCGCAGCTCGCTGAAATCGCTGAAGTCAAAATGAAGGACTTGAACGCGAACGACATCGAAGCTGCAACGAAAATCATCGAAGGTTCCGCACGCGCGATGGGCCTCGAGGTGGAGGGCTAAGAACATGGCGAAACTGACGAAAAAGCAAAAAGCTGTCGCAGAGCTGGATTCCGAAAAGCTCTACACCGTGGACGAAGCGATCAAGACCCTGCGCGACCACAAGGCGAAGTTTGACGAGACCGTTGAGCTGTCGATGAACCTCGGCGTTGACCCGCGTCACGCTGACCAGATGGTGCGCGGCATGATCTCGCTTCCAGCTGGCACGGGCAAGGACGTGAAGGTCGCGGTCTTCGCGCGCGGCGACAATGCCGACAAGGCAACCGCTGCTGGCGCTGACAAGGTTGGCGCGGAAGACCTCATGGAAGACATGCAGAACGGCAACCTCGACTATGACCGCGTGATCGCCACGCCGGACATGATGGGTGTTGTCGGTCGCCTTGGTAAGGTGCTGGGTCCAAAGGGCCTCATGCCGAACCCGAAGCTGGGCACGGTCACGCCGAACGTCGAGCAGGCCGTGAAGGACGCCAAAGGCGGCCAGGTTGAGTTCCGCGTTGAGAAGATGGGCATCATCCACTCTGGTATCGGCAAGCTGTCGTTCAAGGATGCTGACCTCAAAGCGAACTTCGAAGCGCTCACTCAAGCGGTGGTCAAGGCCAAGCCGTCGGGTGCCAAGGGCAAATATGTGAAGAAGGTCTCGCTGACCTCGACCATGGGCCCGGGCCTGAAGATCGACTTCTCCGAAGTCGAAGGCGCGTAAGCTGTTGGGTGAGTGAGCGCATCCGCGCTCACTCCTCCTCGCTCATGCGACCTGAAGGTCGCATCGCTGCGGACGGCCGGACGGCCGGTCGGCCTTGCGGTCCCTAGCGGGACCGAAGTCAGCACTTTCCTACACCGGAAAGACTATGCAATCAGGGGTCGGAAGCAGAAACGCTTCCGGCCCCTTGTTGCATGGCCTCAATCATCGCTGCTGTCGGCTTGCCTTCCAGCACGTGTTCCATCCCCCATTCGCTCAGCGCAACGATGATAGGCAGGGATTGCTCGCCTTTTGGCGTTAGCGAATATTCAACCCGCGGCGGAACCTCGGCATAGACCTTGCGCGAAATGAGGCCGTCTTGCTCAAGCTCGCGCAATTGTTTGGTGAGAACGCGCGCGGACAATTTGCACAAGGCGCGATTGAGCTCGTTGAAACGCATGGTCCTTTCGCCAAGCCGATACAGGATCACGCCTTTCCACTTGCCGCCGAGGTGATCGAGCGCGGCTTCGACCGGGCAATTGTAAAGGTCCTGTGCTGCGTGGCGTTGCTTTCTCATGGCTGGAGGCCCTCAATAGTTACCAATATGTCAGTATGTGCCCTAATTGTGCATACTTCCGCTGATCGCTGATTATGCATAGTTGGATTATCATCGGCAATCGAAAGGATTTGATGATGACCAATGTAATGACGCCTGAACTCTATTGGCTGACCTGGACCGCGGTTCTTACGGGCCTGTTGTGGCTGCCCTATATCGGCCAGATCATTGGCAAGATCGGAGTGGCTACTGCGCTCAGCGAAACGGGTGGTGTTGAACCGGATCGGTCGTGGAGCGTGCGTGCGAAGAAGGCGCATGCGAACGCGGTTGAGAACCTAGCTGTCTTCGCGCCGCTCGCGCTGGCGGTGCATGTTCTGGGCGTCGGGAATACGTACACCGCAACTGCCGCTGCCACCTATTTCGGCCTGCGAGTGGCGCATGCAATCGTCTACACGATCGGCGTTCCGTATTTGCGCACTCTCGTCTTCGCCGGAGGTGTGGTGTGTCAGGTCATTCTGGCGGTGGCGATCCTTGGGTGAACCAGGAGCGGCGCCTGCGCCCGCGCGCTATCCTCTCAGCGCTGAGCGAACCTTCGATAGCGCGCCGGTCGATCGGCCTTGCGGTCTCTAGCGGGACCGAAGTCAGCACTTTCCTACACCGGAAAGACTATGCAATCAGGGGTCGGAAGCAGAAGCGCTTCCGGCCCCTTTGTTTTGAGCGGTTCCACTGCAAGTTTACCGCACGCTTGAGAGCTTCATCCGATGAGCACACACAAGAGCTTCGATCGTCGCCGATATCAAGCGTGAGCGCAGCATTACAGCCAACAGCTTGCCTTACGGCATCCGCACTTATTCAACTCATTTGCGAATACACTGAGCATACTGCTTGTTTGCGACCGGAAATGACGCACTTACTCAGGCGAAAAGCGCCCAGATTGTTGCAAAGATCCCGATCAAACCGATGGCATAGCCAACCGATCTCACCGCGAAAATTCCGGCGATGTAGGACGCAACGAAGATCGATCGGCCAATGATCATGCACCAAGAGGCGGTGGAGGTGAGTTCTCCTGCTTTGCCAGCGTAAAGAGCAACAGCCATCAGCGGGATGAAGATCAGCATGGCCTCCATCTGGTTTTGGACGGTCCGGCCAAACCTCTCCTGCCGCGCGCTTTTCTCTCTTGGTTCATCGCGGCTGCCGAGGCCCCATTTGAGGCCCTGCGTGACTGGCACCAAGCCGCCCTGCCACATCGTTACAGCCAATAAGAGGACTGCCTGAAAGATGATTGCCCATAATTCGATCGACACAAGATTCTCCGTCCAAGGAAGTTTAGTGCATTTCAGATAGTCACTACAAAAACCATAGTAAGTAGTCAACGCGGAGTTGTTCAGCTATAGGCAGCGCCATGACGCGCCATGATATTCCTCTTTGCCCGATCTCACGTACGGCTGTGTTTATCGGGTCGAAATGGACGGCTCAGATCATGCGCGAAATGCTTGAGCATCAGCGACGCAGATTTCAGGATCTGCAAGATGCCCTGCCTGGGATCGCGCCCAACACCCTTTCACACAGGCTCAAGCTGCTCGAACAATCCGGAATTGTGACCCGCGAATTCTACGAGGAAAACCCGCCGCGCGCAGAATATGTGCTGACTGAAAAGGGCGCGGCGATGGGCGGCGTGATTACCGCTATGCGCGATTGGGGCGAGAAGTTCGGCTAGGCCTTCAGCGCTGAACGGATGCGGGTGAGCACTCCGGTGCGCTCGGCTGCGTTTCGGGCAAGTTCGACAGCTCCGTCAAAGGTGCTGCGCGCGCTAAGCAGAGCGCGGTTGGCAAAGGTTGGGTCGAGCAAGACGAAGCTGGCGCATTCGACGCTGTGCGTTCCGAACATCGCCTTGTGCGCGCCTTCGCCTTCAGTGAAATCGAAATAGCGGAAGCGCTCCTCGGCAAACAATCGTTCAAGCGCTTCGAGCTGGAGGACTGTGCCAGGGGAAAGACGCGAATGCGCTGGGTCATATCCCAAATGGGCGTAAACCAGGGTCTGCCCCTCAACGGGAAGCGAAAGATAGGCGATGGGTGCATTGCCAAGAGAGAGGAGGAAACAGCGCATCCGATCTTGCTCAGCCGCTTCGAGCATCTCTTGGCGCGCCTCGGGAGTGTCGGGCAATCCGGCATCGAGCAACCGCGCCTGATAGGTCTTGGCCGATAAAGGCAAGGCAGAGGCGAGAAACGCTTCGATTTCGGCCGGCGAGCTATGCTCCGACACCGAATACTCGCCCAGCCTGCGTCCTTTGCGCCGGAGAGTTGAGCGCGTCTTGGAGGAGAAGCCATTGAGGTAGTCCTCATAGCTGCCGCTCATGTCGATATAGTGCCGGCGGTAATTCTGTCGCCCTCCGACCAGATGACCGGGAAAGCGCGCGGTGATCGCGGGCATGGCAGTCTGCGGAGCCGACAGTATGCGCAGGCCATCGCGACTGGATTGCGGTGGGGAAAGTCTGCTCGGATCGTCCGAAAGTACGTCTTCGAGGGAGAACTTCCAAATCGCCAATTCACGACCAACGGCAAACAAGCGGCGCGACCCGATGGTAAAATCGATCGAGCTCTGCGCGGTCATAGCGCACCGTAGAGCGTGTTCGAGACGAGCTGCTCGGCATAGCGATAGCCGGTGCGCAAGGGACTGGCGGGCAGCGGCTCGCTCGGATTGGACTGTACCGCCACAACGGGCGGGTCATCGCGGTAATTGGCGGTACGAACGGCCTCCATTGTGGAGAGCGCTTTGCACAGGCCCTCAAAGCGGCGGCGCACGATGTGGTTCATCTGCTGCTTGCGGCGATTGATAAGCTCGAAACTGTGCGTGACGAGCGTGAAACTTTCACGCCTCTGATCGCGAGCATGTTCGATTGCAGCGCGCATTTCATTGAGGCTCAAGGCTGTAATCTGCGCGTGGCGCTGACCTCCGCCAAGCGTGCCGATGCTGCCGACCGGCACTTCGATGATGCCTTGATACGCCACCGGATCGCGTGTGTCCGGGCCGAGTGAAATGCGGCTCGCCCCGACTGGCAAAGCAGGGCAATGGCTGGAGTCATAGCGCAGACCCAGTTGTGCCAGAGCGCGCAAAGTGTTGTCGTCCGCCCCGTAATTGCCAGCGCGAAACGCAAGGGGCGAAGGGGCTCCTGCAGCCATCAGAGTTTCGCGCGCAAAGTCGAGGATCTCGCATTGCTCATCAAAGGTGAATTCGAACAGGTTCTTGCCTGCGCGCTTGACCTTGAGCGGGCTCGCATCGCCGGCAATTCGGATCCACTCGGTGTGGCAATGGAGCTGGATGTCTTGGCCCGCCTCAATGATCGGCGCGAGGATGTCTTCAATCGCCGCTAAGCCCCAGACCAGCGCAGGCATGGGATCGACGAAGAATACGGCTTTGATGCCATATCTTTCGAACACTTCGAGCTTCTGCGTGATCCCGCCTGGCCCATCAGGCGTTTCGCAGGCAAGCGAGCGCGCGAAATTGTCACGCCGGTCCTGATCGGACAGGTCGCTCACAAGACCCGAGGAATACTCGGTGTCGATGGTGATATAGACGTTCGTCATCGCGCTCGGAAGCTTAGCAGCGAAGGGTTAAAGCGCGGTTTGAGAGGGTAACGTGGCCCTCTACCCCGTGTCAGATCCCGCCGGGCGTGAAATCGTACCCATTGGTGGCGAGCCCGTCACAAAGCGTGTCGACGCAGCTCTTAAGGTCTTCCCCACTGGTTGATCGGATCACGAAATTCGCGCCGACCTTGCCATCGCGGAAGAAGGGGTATGAGCCGATCTGCGCGTTTTCATGCGCTTGCTCGGCCTCGCGCAACAGGTTGGCGACTTCGCTCTCGGCTACCCAGCAGCCGATTGTTTCCGAAAGCAAGGGCGCGCCGCCTTCGAGCTTTCCGGTTAGCGCATCGAGCATCCCCGCAGTGATATGCGGGACGCCTGCCATCAGAATGACATTGCCGCGCCGGATGCCCGGAGCGCCCGACATACGGTTGGGGATGAGCTCTGCTCCATCGGGCACTCGTGCCATGCGCAAACGCCCTTCGTTGAGGCCGCCCTTGTCAGCATAGTACTTCTCAAGCATCGCGCGCGCTTCTGGATGGATAATGACGTCCACACCCAGCGCCTTGGAGACTGCATCGACAGTGATGTCGTCGTGGGTTGGCCCAATACCGCCGGTTGTGAAGAGGTAGTCGTTTGCCTCGCGCAGCGCGTTCACCGCCTCGACAATCCGGTTCTCATCATCAGCCACCACACGCACCTCAGCGAGCCGAATGCCTTGCACTTGAAGCCAGCTGGCAACCTGAGCGATGTTCTTGTCATGGGTGCGGCCCGACAGGATCTCGTCACCGATAATGACGAGGCCAGCGGTCCATATTTTGGCAGGAGAGGTCATAGGCCTTGAGGTAGGCGAGAGCGTCGCCGTCCTCAAGCCAGATATCGCGGATTTGCCAAAACGGTTGCACCGCAACCGCAAGGGCGGAGTCGAAGCCGAAGGCGCAGACGGCCAAAGGCCGCCTGCAAGCCCGCCCGCAGCGGGCGCAGCTTTGCTGCGTGTTTAGCGAGGACGCGACCGCGGATGCGGGCGCGAAAGACTATTCAGCCGCTTCCAACTGCTCTTCCGGCACCTGAGCATTGGCCCCGGCACGGGTGAAGGTCAGCAGGCCATCTGCCACCGGATCGTTTGCCATACGCTTGCGATCGGCGACATATTCCTGGTTGAGCCGCCACGGATAAGCCACTGCATTCTTCGGGTTGATGTCCTTGGCGCGAGCAAGATAGCCGCTGGAAAAACCCTCGAAGATGTCTTCGACTTCCAGTTTGGCTTCCATTTCGGGGGTCAGCACTGGCGTGGCGATGGTGCTGCCAGTGGTGCGCATTTCATTAAGAACGCGGCACACATAGTCCGAATTGATGTCCGCACGCAGCGTCCAACTGGCGTTGATGTATCCGAACACGACCGCCAGATTGGGCAGGTTCGAATACATGCAGCCCTTGTAGTAAAAGCGCTGGGAAAACTCGACTGGTTCGGAATTGACGCTGATCGCGATCTTACCCGCAATAGCGAGCTTCAGACCGGTCGCGGTGATGATGATATCGGCTTCGAGCAGCTCGCCCGATTTCAAACGGATGCCGTTCTTTTCGAAAGCCTCAATATGTCCGGTGACGACGCTAGCCTTACCGGATTTCATCGCTTCGAACAGATCATCGTCGGGGACCAGGCAAAGCCGCTGCTCCCACGGATTGTAGGGCGGGGTAAACGCGTCTTTGTCGTAATCCGGGCCGAGCGCTTTCTCGATCCCCTTATAGAGCGCGTCTTTGACTTTCTCCGGGTGCTCCCGCGCGCGCTTGAATGCAAAGTCCTGGAACTTGATATTTTTCATGCGCGTCAGCTTGTAGGCCCAGCTTTCAGGCAGGACCTTGCGCAAGAAATTGGCAACGGCATCCTTGGCGGGGCGCGCGAACATCCAAGTCGGTGTGCGCTGGAGCATGGTCACATGTTCCGCCTTGTCCGCCATCGACGGCACGATTGTCACAGCGGTCGCGCCTGAGCCAATGACAACGATCTTCTTGTCGGTATAGTCCAGATCCTCTGGCCAGAATTGCGGGTGGATCACCTCGCCTTCAAACTCGCCCAGTTCAAATCCGGCATCATAAGGTTCGTCGTAATCGTAATAGCCAGAACCGAGATAGAGGAAGTTGGCGGTCAAGTGCGTGCGTGAGCAGTCCTCCAGCTCCATCTCGACGTGCCAGCGCGCTTCGTCTTCGCGGAAGTCGGCGCTGATGACCTTGTGGCCGAAGCGGATCTTCTCGCGAATGCCGCGTTCATCGACGATGCGGTTGAGATATTCGAGGATCGCAGGCGCATCAGCAATCGATTTCTCATGCCGCCAGGGCTCGAAATCAAAGCCGAGCGTGTGCATGTCGCTGTCTGAGCGGATGCCGGGATAGCGGAACAGATCCCAAGTGCCCCCAAGGTTCTCGCGCCGCTCGACAATCGCGAAGCTGTGATGCGGAGCTTTCATCTTCATATGCGCGGCCATTCCGATGCCGGAAATGCCTGCGCCTACGATGAGGACGTCGAAATCAGGGGGTGTCGCTAACATGGGTCTCTCTTCTTTCCCTTACTGACATCAATGTAACCACACGCGGCTGCGAAAAGCGAGTCTGAATGGCAATTTGCAACTGACTTTGTCGGTACAACTCGCTAATGGCGCGCTCATGATTTCTCGATTCCGGCTGTTCGCCGCCCCGATTGCCCTTTCCACCAGCCTTTTGACGCTCCCCCAAATCGCCCTCGCACAGGATGTCGATGTTGAGGAGGACGATGGCGATGTGATCCTTGCTCCGGCGATCGTGGTGACAGGCGAGGGGCTCGATCCTGCGCTTTCAAATATCATCTATTCGACCTTTGAGCTTGAACGCGAAGCGATTGTCTCAACCGGCTCTGGTCGCCTGGAAGACGTCCTTTCCAACATTGCGGGCTTTCAGCAATTTCGCCGCTCGGACAGTCGCTCTGCCAACCCCACAGCGCAAGGCGTTACTCTGCGAGGCCTGGGCGGCAATGCGACGAGCCGCGCTTTGGTGCTGCTTGACGGCGTCCCAATTGCCGATCCGTTTTTTGGCTATATCCCGCTGGCTTCGATTGCGCCCGAAACACTCGCGAGTGTTCGCGTTACGCGTGGTGGCGGTTCGGGTCCTTTTGGAGCGGGAGCTTTGACCGGCACGATCGAGCTCGAAAGCGTTCGGCCCCGGCAGATTGACGGCTTTGCTGGGAGCGCTCTCATCAACGATCGGGCCGAGACAGAGCTGTCCGGTGTAGCAGTGCAGGGACTGGGCGCCGGTTTTGCCAGTGTCAGCGGGCGCTGGGATCGGGGACGGGGCTTTTTTACAACCCCCGATGATCAGCGTGTCCCGGCAAGTGCACGGGCTGAGTTCAACAATTGGAACACCGCTCTGCGCATTGCCGCGCCGGTGAGCGACACTGTCCAAGTGCAGGCGCGCGCGTCATTGTTCGAAGATGATCGCACACTGCGCTTTGATGGCGCGGACTCGCATCATGATGGACAGGATATCAGCCTGCGCTTCGTCGGCCGCGGGGACTGGGAATTCGACGCGGTTGGCTATGTCCAGTCGCGCAACTTTTCCAATACGATCATCAGCTCAACCCGCTTTGTCAGGGTCCTCGATCAAGTCGATACGCCCTCGACCGGGATCGGCGGGAAGATTGAACTGCGCCCGCCGGTTGCCGAAGGACATGAACTGCGCGTCGGGGTCGACTATCGCCGTTCCGATGGCGAGCTGTTCGAACAAGCTTTCAGCGCCTTTACCGGGAACCTGCGCGAGAGCCGTAGGGCGGGCGGCACCAATTCCAATCTCGGCATCTTTGTAGAGGATGATTGGGAAATCGGGCCAGTGGTGCTCAATGGCGGGCTAAGGCTTGACCGCACGAGCATTGCGGATGGCTTTTTTAGAGCGTTCGATCCGGACGGCGTGCTGATATCCGAAACGCTCGCCACCGATCGATCGGATTGGGGGCTGAGCTGGCGTGCGGGTGCCTCTTTCTATGCGACCCGCCGGCTTGATCTTAGAGCTGCGGCCTATAGTGGCCTGCGGCTGCCGACGCTCAATGAGCTTTACCGACCCTTCGTGGTCTTCCCAGTTGTAACTCAGGCCAATGCTGATCTTGAAAATGAGCGCCTCAAAGGCTTCGAGATTGGGCTTGGCTGGCAGCCGATCAATGAGATTGTTCTCTCGCTGACCGCTTTCGACAATGAAGTCGAAGACGCGATTGCCAATGTCACGCTTGAGCCCAATTTGCGCCAGAGGCAGAACCTGCCTGCCATCGAAGCGCAAGGGGTGGAGGCCTCCTTGCTTGCTAAATTTGGAGCGGTGAGCATGGATGCATCGCTGGCTTATACCGATGCCGAGATTGCAGGCGAGGGCGTTTCGTTGGCGCTTGATGGCAATCGTCCTCCGCAGACGCCCAAATTCGCAGCCTCAGCAACACTTGCATGGGAGCCTAAAGAAGGGCTGCGCGTCGCTGGGACCTTGCGACATGTCAGCGCGCAATTTGAAGACGATCAGGAGACAGACGTTCTTCCTGCCGCAACGACAGTGAACCTGTTTGCGCAGGTTCCGCTGGGTCGAGGATTTGCCCTCACTGCGCGCGCCGAAAATCTGCTGGATGAGACCATCGTCACGCGAAATGCTGGCGGAGCTATCGATCTGGGCGTGCCGCGCACTGTTTGGATAGGGGTCCGGCTGGGCCTGTAGCGCTGCGGCCATGTGAGATGGCCCCGCAAGCCTGCTCGATGGGCAGCTCTACGCTTTGAAGCAACTCTATTGCGTGCAAATGGTGCACTTGCGCAATTTATGGTGCGGTGCAGCACGTACTGTGATATTTTTGCACCAGCCTTTTAAGAACCCTCCTACGGCGCTTGGCATGCCCGAAACCGCTGATAGTCTGAGCAAAGAGAGAACCATACCGTTCGGTAAGCGGTGTGGAAGTGGAGAGGAAAAATATGACACGTAAGCTTGCAGCTTATGCTGCAGGTCTCATGGCCTGTAGCTCATTCACGGCACCAGCCTTTGCTCAAGATGGGGAAGAGCTAGCGGCGCCAGAGGCAAACGATAGCGTCATCATCGTGACCGCAACGCGCCGTGCACAAGACATCCAGGATGTGCCAATCGCCGTGACCGCTGTTGGTCAGGAGGCGCTCGACAAGCAAGGCGTTGTCAACGTTCAGAACGTGACGCAGGTGAGCCCCAGTTTCTCGACTTCCAACGCGCAGATTTCCTCCGGCTCGGTGGTGCTGCGTATTCGCGGTGTTGGCACCACGTCCAACAACATTGGCTTTGAAAGCGCAGTGGGTATCTTCATCGACGGCGCCTATCAGTCACGCCCGGGTGTCGCTCTAAGCGAATTTGTCGACATCGAGCGGGTGGAAGTTCTGCGTGGTCCGCAAGGCACTCTGTTTGGACGCAACACGTCGGCAGGTGCGCTCAACATCACAACCAATCGGCCAGACGTCACTGAGTTTGGTGGTTTCGCCAATGCGACTTACGGCAATTATGACCTGATGAACATTCAGGGTGCGGTCAACGTACCGCTGGTGCAGGACACTCTCGCTCTGCGTCTGACAGGTGCCTATCGCAACCGCGATGGCTTCATCGACATCCTTGATCCGAGCGGCACAAAGATCGCCGAATCCAACGCTATCGATCAATATTTGGTTCGTACTCAGCTTGGCTATGAGAGCGAAGGCGGCGTAAGGGCGCGCTTCATTTTCGATTATTCAGCGAACGAGAACCAATGCTGCTCGCCGATCGAGCTGTTGGCAAGCGCCAACGAAGGCAACGGTGTGTTCGACTCTGTTGGACTTGGCCCGCGTGGGCGGCAGGTGCAGCCAATTGTTGCAACTGATCCGTTTGACCAGACCACCGCCGAAGCGGCGATGGACGATCTGACCGTGACAGCCAATTTCGGCCCCCAAGCTGACGTTGATCAGTGGGGTATCACCGGCGAGATCGAGATCCCTCTGGGTGACAATGCTGACCTCATCTATATCGGTTCTTACCGCGACTTCGAATCTTCTGAAAGCTACGATACCGACTTTACTGGCATCGACTTCTTCGATGTCGATAATCTTGACACCAGCATCCAGACGATGACTCACGAACTTCGCATTCAGGGCGAAGCGATGGATGGCGCGCTGCAATGGCTGGTCGGTGGTTTCTATTCGGATGAAGATATCCGGTCGGTGACTGACTTCTCGCTCGGCTCAGAAGTCGACGCTTTCTACGGCGCGTTTGTCGGCGGGCCGGGCGGTCCACTCGGGCCTGTTCTCGGTCCTGCTGCGGCTTTCCCGATCGCCGCGCTCACTGGTGGGGTGAGCCCAGCTGGCACGACGGCGACCAATGAATACGCTCAGGAAGCCGAAAGCTGGTCGATCTTCACGCACAATGTGCTGGAAGTCACTGACGGGCTTAGCCTCACTGTAGGCCTGCGGTATTCGGATGAAACCAAATCGGGCGGCTACACTCAGCTGGCTTCAAACAACCCAGCTTGTTTGGCCTCGTTGCAAGTGTTCGGTGGATTGCCACCAGCAGATGCCGCAGCGCTTGGGCCGGTGCTGATCGGTCTGGGTTGTTTTGGCTTCACCGCTCCAGCAGTTGGCACCGCTACGCTGCCATTGCCGCAGGAGTATCAAGCCACATTCACTGACAACGAGCTGATCTACACCGGTAAGATCTCCTATGAGTTTGACGCGCCGGTCACGGCTTACGCCAGCTTCACGCACGGCTACAAGGCGGGTGGTATCAACCTCGATGTGACCGCAGCGATTGGCGGGGCAGACCCGACCTTCGCTTCGGAAGAGGTCGATGCATATGAGATCGGCATCAAGGCTCAGTTCCTTGACGATGCTCTGACGGCTAACCTGGCGATCTTCCGTCAGGAATTCAGCAACCTGCAGATCCTCGAATTCACAGGAGCTGCATTCCAGACCTTCAATGTGCCAGAAGCGGTTAGCCAGGGCTTTGAACTGGAATCGGTGATCCGTCCGACCGACGGCCTAACCTTCAATCTGGGTTTGACTGTCACTGATGCGAGCTATCCCGATGATTGCGCAGGTGACATCACCTTCTCGCAGGTTACGGAGCTGTGCGGTAACGAGCTGACCAACGCACCAGACATCGTTGCGATTGCTGGCTTCAACTATGAGAAGGATCTGGGCAGCGATATGCTCTGGTTCGTCAACGGTCAGGTCCGCACTGAGAGCGATCGCCGGACTTCGACCCAGGCGTCCAACCCTGGCAGTAACGGGGCAGACCTGCTTCCGTTCGACGTCCAAGACGGCAACACCAAGATCAACCTGCGCGCAGGTATCGGTGCAGCTGACAAGAGCTGGACGCTGGAAGCATGGGTGTTGAACCTCACTGACCAGATCACACGTTCGGTGACCTTCAACACGACTTTGCGTGGCAACCCGGGCTTTACCGCTCGTTCGGCCTTTGTCTCTGAGCCGCGCACCTTCGGTGCGACGCTGCGGACTGAGTTCTAAGTTCGACACACTTAGACCAACGCGAAACAAAAAAGGGCGGCTCGGGAAACCGAGCCGCCCTTTTTGTTTGCTTCGCCCGAATGGGGCTGGGAAATTACATTGAACGCGCGATCAGCATCTTCATGACTTCGTTCGAGCCACCGAAGATCCGTGTGATGCGGCCATCGCGGTACATCTTCGCGATCGGATATTCGTTGATGTAGCCTGCCCCGCCATGCAGCTGCAGGCATTTGTCGACGACTTCGCTCTGCAGCTCAGTCACCCAATATTTGGCCATCGAAGCGGTGGCGACGTCGAGCTTGCCTTCAAGCAGCTTGGCAATGCAGTCATTGACGAACACACGCGCAGCGGTGCCCTTTGCCTTGAGGTCGGCGAGCACGAATTGGGTGTTCTGGAAGTCCCAAATCGTCTGGCCAAAGGCCTTGCGCGTCTTGACGTATTCGACTGTCACATCAAGCGCTTTCTCAATCGCGGTGGCTGCGCCCATCGCGATGACGAGGCGTTCCTGCGGAAGCTCGCCCATCAGCTGGTAGAAGCCCTTGCCTTCCACCCCGCCGAGCACGTTTTCTGCAGGCACGAACACGTCTTCGAAGAAAAGCTCTGAAGTGTCGGCCGCGTCGAGCCCGATCTTGTCGAGCTTCTTGCCGCGTTGGAAGCCATCTGCGCCCTCGGTCTCGAGCAGCATCAACGAGATGCCCTTGGCCCGCTCATTAGGGTCGGTCTTGGCGACGACGACGATAAAGTCCGCCGTTTGGCCGTTCGAGATGTAGGTCTTGGCCCCGTTGATGCGGTAGCCATTGCCGTCCTTCAGCGCGGTCGTGGTGATCGACTGGAGGTCGCTTCCAACGCCCGGCTCGGTCATGGCAATCGCGCTGACAAGCTCCCCGGTGACGAGCTTGGGAAGATACTTCTTCTTCTGCTCTTCGGTGCCGTGACGCACGAGGTAGGGGAGGATGATCGTATTGTGCAGGCTGGCGGCGAAGCCATCGACGCCGTGCTTGGCCTGCTGGTCGATCACCACCATGTCGTGGCGGAAATCACCGCCATGGCCGCCATATTCTTCCGGCACTGAAACACCGAGCAAGCCGGCGGCACCCGCCTCATTCCAGAACGCGCGTTCGACCTGACCGTTTTCACGCCAGGTTGCGACGCGCTTTTCCGGAGCGTGCTGCTGATAGAATTTGCCAACCGCATCCGCGAAGATTGAGATTTCCTCGTCTTCCATGAATTCGGGTTGGGGCACGTCGATGACGGGCATAGTGTTCTCCTCTTTAAATCCCTGGCCACACGCTCCCTCCATCTCTCCGCCCGGATCATCCCACTGGGTTGCGATCCGGGTAGAAGGGTGGACGGAGCGGGCGGCTTCGCAACGCTTCATTTATGCGCCGCAAACAAATTACGCGCGGCCCCGTGTAACGGACGCCAAAACGCTAACTCCTACTTGCCCGTCCAGTTGGGCGCGCGCTTTTCGGCAAAAGCGGCGGCGCCTTCACGGGCGTCCGCCGACACGAAGACCGGCGCGATCAGTTTGCCTTGGTTGGTGTAACGATCTTCCATCGCCCAACCGCGCGATTCCTTGAGCACTTGCTTCGATACGCGAACCGCGAGCGGACCATTAGCCGCGATCTTGGCTGCAAGTTCCTTCGCACCGTCAAGCGCTGAGCCTTCGGTAACCGTGTTGATCAAGCCAAGCTCGTAGGCACGGCCCGCACCGATAAAGTCACCGGTCAAAGCGAGTTCCATAGCGATCCGCTCTGGAATCTGGTCGGGAAGCATCATCACGCCGCCAGCAGCCGCCACAAGGCCGCGCTTGGCTTCGGGGATGCCGAATTTCGCGTTCGTATTGGCAACCACGAGGTCGCACGCGATCATCAGCTCAAGCCCTCCGGCGAGTGCATAGCCTTCGACCGCAGCGATCAGTGGTTTTGCAGGAGGCGCTTGGACCACGCCACCAAAACCGCGCCCCTCGATGCTGGGGCTTTCTCCGCGAAGGAAGCCTTTGAGATCCATCCCTGAACAAAACGTGCCACCCGCGCCGGTCAGGATGCCGACGCGCAGATCGTCTTCGCTATCCAACCTGTCCATCGCCGCGGCGATGCCTTCGGCGGCGGCCTTAGTCATGGCGTTTTTGGCTTCAGGACGGTTGATCGTCACGATCAGCACGCCGTTTTCGACTTCGGTTAGGACTTCTTCGCTCACGAGTTCTCTCTCCAAAAATGTGATTTCGATTTGAAACTGATTGTTGTGCAAGGGGTGCCTTGCGTTTACGCAAGCGTCAACCGCTATTCGCGAGATTCTAATAAGAGAGAGGACCCTCAATGTCTGAAGCATACATTATTGACGCAGTGCGCACTCCGCGCGGGATCGGCAAACAAGGCAAGGGTGCGCTTGCGGAACAACACCCACAGCATTTGGCCGCCACGGTTCTGAAGGCGATTGCAGAGCGCAACAGCCTCGACACTTCAACTGTAGACGATGTGATCTGGTCAGTTTCGACGCAAGACGGGATGCAAGCGGGCGACCTTGGCCGGATGGCGGCCCTCGATGCGGGCTACGACATCACCTCTTCAGGCACAACGCTCGACCGCTTTTGCGGCGGCGGGATCACCTCGGTGAACCTGGCGGCGGCGCAGGTTATGAGCGGTATGGAAGATTGCATCGTCGCTGGCGGCACTGAAATGATGAGCCTTACCGCGGCCATGTCGAAGGAGAAGATGCAAGCCGGGATCAAGCCGCCGATGATGGGCAGCTATAATGAGCGGCTGCAACGCCTCCACCCGCAATCGCACCAAGGCATCTGTGGCGATGCCATTGCCACGATCGAAGGCTTTACCCGCGAAGAGCTGGACGAGGTTGGCTACCGCTCGCAGCAACGCGCGGCCGAAGCGATCAGCGAAGGGCGTTTTGACAAGTCTGTAGTGCCGGTCACACTCGATGACGGGACCGTCGTTCTGGACCGCGAGGAATATCCGCGCCCGCAAACGACCAAGGAGGACCTCGCCAATCTGGAGCCTGCCTTCACCAAGATCGCGGATGTTCCGCTCGACGCAAACGGCACGACTTTCCGGGGTTTGGTGAACCAGAAATATCCCGATGTTGAGATCCAACACTTCCACCATGCCGGCAACAGCTCAGGCGTGGTTGATGGCGCTGCGGCGGTGCTGATCTGTTCGAAGGACTATGCACAGAAGCACGGGCTCAAGCCGCGCGCTCGGATCGTCCAGACCGCCAATATGGGCGATGACCCCACGCTGATGCTCAACGCGCCGGTTCCTGCTGCTAAGAAGGTTCTCGAGCGAGCGGGGATGACGCTCGATGATATTGACCTATTCGAAATCAATGAAGCCTTCGCCGTGGTCGCCGCCAAGTTCGTGCGCGATCTCGAACTCGACTGGGACAAGGTCAACGTCAATGGTGGCTCGATTGCTTTGGGCCATCCGATCGGCGCGACAGGCTCGATCCTGATCGGAACGATGGTCGATGAGCTGGAGCGCCGGGAGCTCAAGACCGGGCTCGTGACAATGTGCGCCGCGGGCGGAATGGCCCCGGCCATTATCATCGAGCGCGTGGACGATTTCGTTGACTGACCACGAGCAGGCGGTGCCTGACAACACCCCGGTCATCATCGGGGTGGGCCAGCATTCGGAGCGCGTTGCCGAGCCCGGCTATGAGGGGCTCAATTATATGGACCTTGGCGGGCGTGCGCTCGCCGAGGCCATTTCTGACAGCACTGCGAGTGGTTCTGCAGCCGATGCAATCGACACGCTGGCAGCCATTCGCGCGTTCGAGATTTCACGCCCAGGACGCGAGCCTCCCTTTGGCACAGCGAGCAACATTCCGCGGGCTATGGGGAACCGTGTCGGCGCCAATCCGAAACGCGCGATCCTCACCCCGACAGGCGGGCAGACAAACCAACAGCTGCTCGGCGAATTTGCGGAAGCCATCGCAACGGGTGAAAGCCAGTGCGCGGCCATTGTCGGGGCGGAGGCGATCTCTACCGTCCTCGCACTCGTAGCAAAGGGCGAGAAGCCGGACTGGTCGGAGGAGGTTGCGGGGGACTTCGAGGATCAGGGTTTCGGCATCGACAAGCTTATCGAACCGGCTCTGTTTCAGCATAATGCTATCAGCGCGATCCCGCTCTATGCACTGGCGGAGAATGCCCGGCGTGCGAAGCTGGGTCTCAGTATTGACGACTACCGGCTTGAGATTGGCAAGCTGTTTGCCCCTTTCACGCGGGTTGCCGCAGCGAACCTCCATGCAGCTGCTCCGGTTGAGCGCAGCGCTGAAGAACTGGCGACCATAACTGAGCGCAACCGCATCGTCGCAGAACCTTATGCTCGGATGACGGTGGCGCGTGATCAGGTGAACCAGTCGGCGGCGATCATCGTGGCGAGTGCGGGCAAAGCGCGCGAGCTTGGCGTGCCGCAGGAGAAGTGGGTCCATATCCACGCGGTCACAGCCGCGACAGAACTGCCGATGATGCAGCGTCCCGATCTATCCGGGTGTCCCGCCAGCATTGCCAGCGCAGAGGCTGCTCTTGAACGAGCGGGTAAGGGCATGGACGAGATGGCTTATCTCGACTTCTATTCGTGCTTTGCGATTCCCGTCTTCAATCAGGTCGATCATTTCGATCTATCAGTGGACGACCCACGCGGGCTGACGCTGACAGGCGGCTTGCCTTTCTTTGGCGGAGCCGGAAACAACTACTCAGCGCACGCCATCGTTGAGGCGATACAGAAAGTGCGCTTGGATCGCGGCAGTTTTGCTTTTGTCGGCGCCAATGGTGGCTGGATGAGCAAATATTCCTCAGGCATTTACTCGACCGAGCCTGCCGATTGGTCTGCCAATGACCGCTTTGCGATCTTGCCCGAGGCTGCGGATCACGTGCCTTTGGGAGCTGCAGATGCGAGCGAGGCGGTCGTGGAGACCTACACGATCCATCACTCCAAAAAGGGCTCCGAAGTGGTCTGGATTGGGCGCGATCCCAAAGGCGGACGCATTGCAGGAAATGCCGATCTTTCGGACGAAGCAACGCGTACCTTGTTCGAAGGCGGCGAGCCTTTCGGCGCGACGATAGCGATCAAAAAGGACGAACGAGGGCGTAATATAGCGCGCGCGATTTAAGGTGCTTTCCTACAACGAGGCTCGCATGGCATGACCAAATCGGTTCTTTGAAAGTGTCAGATTTCGGCCAAGCGAAATGCGGTCTCTTCCCGCACCCTCCAATGTGTCGCTTTAACTAGGCTGAGCGAAATAAAAGGTCGTAATATTAGAGCCTTAGAAGTCTTTCGCGAAGGCGACACAGTGTCGCCTTCGTCGCCTTTAGTCGCCTTCACTCTTATTTCGCTCTCCACCGAGGAAATCGAGCGCGTCGAAACCCTCTGGGGCTGGCACTTCGGTGATCGGGTCATCGCGGTCATCGAACTCCGTGCGCAAGGCCCGGCTCATTACGGCATGCATCATATACATCGTCGTGGTGTAGGTGAGCTCGAGTATCTCCTCGTCGGAGAATTCGGCTTTCAGAGCATCGAACAGAACATCCGGCACCCGCCCCTGATGTGTCACCAGCCGGTCAGCATAAGCGAGCACGAGGCGTTCCTTGGCATCATAGCAAGTCGCGGTCTGCCATGTGGGCAGCGCCTCGATCTTCTCTTCAGGATAGGCAAGACCACGCAGGGACTTGCAGTGTTGGGAGAAGACAAACTGGCTGCCCATTGCCCAACCTGCCCAGGTCTGACCCAACTCGCGCAGCACCGGATCGAGCTTGCGCGAAGGATCGCGGTAATAGGCAAAGCCTTGCGCTGCATGTTTCAACGTCGCGGGCGAGTTAGCAAAGACCGTCCACCAATCGCCCGGCGTGCCGGTCGCGGTCCCGGGCTCGGCTACCGGATCGCGCTCTCCGAACAGCAGATTATAGAGTGGCAGCGCGGTCTTCTCGTCGGCCTCGTCGCGTGGGATCTGTCTTAATCGCGGCATCGCTCACGCATCCTTTCGCATATCGGCGGTGGCGGGCTCGTGAGTGATATCGGCAGGACCGAACGCTTTTGTCGTCGCCGCGAATTCGAGCATGATGCCGTTGGGGTCAGTGAAATAGACTGAGCGTACGAAGACGCCCTCATGCATCTCGCGCGTCATACCCGCCGGACTGTCATCGTGATTGATCACGGCATGGGTGTGTTCGACGCCGGCTTCCTGCAATCGGTCGAGCGCCGCCTCTAACTCTTCTTCCGCCATGTCGAATGCCAGATGGTTCATCGAGCCCACCGCGGTCTTTGCTTCCATCGGGAACTTCTTGACCGAGGCTACGCCAGGAGCTGCCTCTGGCCCATCCTCCCACCAAAAGAAGGCCACCGCATTGCCGCCCCCGCAATCGAAGAAAAAATGCTGCCCGCCGCCCGGCAGCTCCACCGTTTTGAACAGCGGCATGTTGAGCACCTGCGTGTAGAATTTGACCGTCTCTTTCATGTCACGGCACACCAGCGCGACATGGTTGATGCCCTTTGTCTTAATCACATCTGGCTCCTGATCATGGCCCGCTCAATTCCAAACCATGACTGCACCAGCAAGCGCTGCTGATCAACCGATCCGGGCAAATACGGCTTTGACAAAAAGGGCGCTCTGGAGTATTTAGTTTCAAACGTAACCAGTTTGAAATATACGAGACCCCCAAATGACAAAACATCCAGGTGACCTGTTCGACAATCCCGCTGGCCTCGACGGCTTTGAATTCGTTGAGTTTTGCGCGCCAGAAAAAGGCATCCTGGAGCCGGTTTTCGAAACCATGGGTTTCACTCGCGTTGCCAAGCACCGGTCAAAGGATGTCGATCTATGGCGTCAGGGCGGGATCAATCTCGTTGTGAATTATGAGCCGAAGAGCGCCGCATGGTACTTCGCGCAAGAACACGGACCGAGCGCGTGCGGCATGGCGTTTCGCGTTCGCGACGCGGCAAAGGCTTACGACCACCTGATCGAAGCGGGCGCGGAGCCGGTTGCCAATCAGCCCGGGCCGATGGAGTTGTCGATCCCCGCAATCCGCGGGATCGGCGGGGCGATCCTTTATCTTGTCGACCGCTATGCCGGCGCAGATGGCAAGAGCCTGACAATCTATGACATCGATTTCGATTATCTGCCGGGCGTCGATCCCTATCCCGATGGCGCTGGCTTCCACACGATCGATCACCTCACTCACAACGTCTATACTGGCCGAATGAAGTATTGGGCCGATTATTATGAGCGGCTGTTCAACTTCCAGGAAATCCGCTTCTTCGACATCAAGGGCGAATATACCGGCCTCACTTCGAAAGCACTGACCGCACCCGACGGCAAGATTCGCATTCCGCTCAACGAAGAAGGGGACAGCGGCAAGGGTCAAATCGAGGAATTCCTGCGCCACTATAACGGTGAGGGGATCCAGCACATCGCGCTGATCTGCGACGACCTCACCGGATGCTGGGACAAGCTCAAAGAGCTTGGCGTGCCCTTCATGACCGCGCCGCCAGCGACCTATTATGAGATGCTCGATGAGCGTCTTCCGGGCCACGGCGAAGACGTGGGTGCTTTGCAAACACGCGGTATCCTTTTGGATGGGACCACAGAAGGTGGACAGCCGCGCCTCCTCCTTCAGATCTTTGCTGAAGCGAAGGTCGGCCCGCTGTTCTTCGAATTCATCCAGCGCAAGGGCGACGATGGCTTTGGCGAAGGCAACTTCAAGGCTCTGTTCGAGAGCATGGAGCGCGACCAAATCCGCCGCGGCGCTCTTGAGGTTGACGAAAAAGAGCCTGCAGAATGAGCGAGCATCCCGTCAGATTGGGGGGTGTCCACCACGCCGCTTATCGCTGCAAGGACGCCAAGGAAACGGTCGAGTGGTATGGCCGGGTGCTCGGCATGGACTACACCACTGCATTTGCGGAGGATCACGTCCCTTCGACCGGCGCCTACGATCCCTACATGCATGTCTTCCTCGACGCGGGGAACGGCAACATCCTCGCCTTTTTCGAGCTGCCCAATCAGCCGGAGATGGGGCGGGATGAAAACACCCCGCAATGGGTACAGCACTTGGCTTTCCGTGTGCCGGATGAGGAGGCTCTGCTCGAAGCTAAGGCACATGTTGAAGGGCTCGGCATTGACGTGCTCGGCCCGACGCATCACGGCATCTTCAAATCGATCTACTTCTTCGATCCCAACGGCCACCGCGTTGAGCTAGCAGCCGATATCGGGACCGAAGAGCAGTATGAAGAGCTAAAGCGCGTGGCGCCGCTGATGTTGGAAGAGTGGACCGAGACCAAGAAGGCTCCGCGCCACGCCGACTGGCTGCATGAAATCGCTCGCGCTGAGCACGGCAAAGGTTGATTTGCCCTTTTAGATCGCGCGGGAAATACGCGGCCAGAGGGCCGGCTCAGCGTCGCTAAGCACGCGGTGGCCGAGCCAGGCCGACCATTCGCTCTCGCTGCCAAACTCGTCCTGCCATTGCCACAGGCGTCGGGTGAACCGTCCAAGCGCGTATTCGCGGGTGAAGCCCATCGCGCCATGCGCCTGATGCGCGGCGGCGGCGACTTTGGATGCCGCTTCTCCGCAGCGGATCTTGGCTATCGCGATCTCTTCGATGGTGGCGTCCGAACACTCTGGATCAGCGCGCAATGCGTCTGAGGCGAGCTCAACCGCCGCGATGCTGGCTGCCGTCTCGCACGCAATGTCGGAGAGGTGGTGCTGCACCGCTTGAAATTTAGCGAGCGGCCTGCCGAACTGCTCACGCCCTTGGGTGTATTCGAGCGTAAGGTCGAGCGCACCCTGCATCGCGCCTGCCATCTGCGCAGATCGGATGAGCGCTCCTAAAGCGCGCAGGGTGAGAGGGGTGAGCCAGTTGGGGGCAGGGGTGCTTCCGATCTCGTCGATGAGGGGCTCTGTGAGGATCGCGGCGCCATCTTCGCTTCGGTTCTGCGGCGCTAGCGCCCTTGGATCGAGCTTCGAGAGTTTTAAGCGCCCGCCCCCAAGCAACAGCACCTCTTCGGCTTGCATCGCGTGGGCTATTGGCGTGTCCGCCGCGATGGGATCGGCCAGCGCTGATGCTCCACGCGAAGGAGTAATCCCAGCGCGTGAAAGAACTCCCGCAACCAGCATCGTGTCTGCCAAGGGAAGTGCGAGCGCATGTCCGGCGCACAGCTGCGCAAGCGATGCCGCATCCGCGAGACTTCCGCCAAATCCGCCATGCTCTTCGCTCGCAGCCAGAAGCGAGTAGCCATTATCACAGAGCATCGCCCAAAGCGCCTCGGCTTCACTGCCTCGTCCTTCGGCTTGATCGATTGCCTCCAAGGCAGCATCGCTCAGGATACGCTCCAGCTCCTGCCCGATTTGGTCGAGGGTTTCTTGCTCCATCGCTGGGCCCATCACCGCATCCCCATTTCGCGAGCGATGATCCCGCGCAGGATTTCAGTCGTCCCACCCCGCAAAGTGTTGGAGGGAAGGTGCAACACTGCCTCCCTTAAAAGCGTGTCGAGACCCTCAGGCCACTCGCTGCGGGCAATCCCGCCGAGCATGGCGCGCAGCCTTGCGATCACGTCGTTCTCGAAACGGTTGCCCATCTCCTTGACCACTGCGGCGGCGGTGTTGGGGCTTTCCCCACGCTCAAGCATCTCCGCAATGCCGAGCGACATCCGGCGAAGCACGCGCAGATTGGTGAGGATTGATCCGATCTCGCCTGCGCGTCGGTCGTCGGCGTGCTTTGCAAGGACCGGCATAGCCTTCTCCAAAACGCTCAGCGAGGTGAGGAACCGCTCCGGTCCTGAGCGTTCGAGGGTGAGTTCGCCCATGCACTGCGCCCAGCCATTGCCTTCTTCACCTAGCAGAGCGTCGGCAGGCAGCTCGACCTCCTCAAACAAAGTCTCGTTGAAATGCGGGGTACCGCCAAGGTCCCGAATGCCGGTGATGTCGATGCCGGGCGCAGAGAGGTCGACGAGGAATTGCGAGAGCCCCACTTGGCGATTGCGTCCTTCCGCTGGGGATGTGCGGGCGAGGACGATCATGTAATGCGAGAAGTGCGCACCGGTGGACCAGATTTTACGGCCCGACAGGACCCAGCCCTTATCGGTGCGCTTCGCCGATGTGCGGATCGCGGCGAGGTCAGAACCCGCTTGCGGCTCGCTCATACCGATGGCGGTGTAGCATTCTCCGGCGGCAATCCGCGGCAGGATCTCGCGCTTCTGCTCCTCGGTGCCATAGCGTAGGATCTGGCTGCCCGTTTGCCGGTCCGCGACCCAGTGGGCGGCGACCGGAGCACCCGCCGCAAGCATCTCCTCAGTCACCACAAAGCGATGCGCGATCGGGCGCTCCGCTCCGCCATATTCCTTCGGCCACATCACGCCGAGCCAACCTTGTGAACCCATCTTCCGGCTGAAATCGAAATCGACCGCGGAGACCCAGCAATCGGCTTGCGGAGTGAAGCCTCCATTTGCCAGTTCATCGGCGAGGAATGCCCGAACTTCTTCGCGTAAGTTCTCGGCGGCTGGGTCGGGCATGGGACGCGGGAAATTGAACATGGGCGCATTGCTAAGGCGGAGCTCGCCTCGCGTCCAGTGGCCCACGCGCATTGCCTCGTTGGCGCCGCTTGCTCTAAGAGGCTGCCGATGGGAGAGCGACGCTGACAGAGGCTGCAAACTTTGATCCTTTGGACGAGATCGCGAGTTGGGTCGCTGCGACCCCTCACGACTGGCCGGAGGAGGCGTATGCGGTAGCTGAAACCTCACTGATTGATACGGTCGCTTGCATGGTTGCAGGGGCTCGTGAACCTGCGATCGGAAAGCTGTTCAATCTCGCCCTGGGCTGGGGCGAGGGGCCATGCACGATCATCGGTCATTCAAAGAATCTGTCCGCGCCCTCCGCTGCTCTTGTCAACGGAGCAAGCGCGCATGTGCTTGACTATGATGACAATTTCGACCCTGCCAAGGCCCATGCCTCTGCGGTTCTGATCCCAGCTCTTATCGCTGTGGGAGAACAAGAAGGCGCAACTATTGCCGATTTGCTCGACGCCTATATCGTCGGCCTGCAAGTGACTGGCCATGTTGGTCAAGCGGTCAATCCGTTCCACCGCAATCGCGGTTGGCATGCAACCGCGACAATGGGCGCGATCGGAGTTGCAGCGGGCACGGCCCGGCTGATCGGTCTTGAAGATACCGAATGCGCTCATGCGATCTCAATGGCGACCAGCAGGGCAGGCGGCTTCATGAGTCAGTTCGGCACAGATACCAAGCCATTGCATGCAGGGTTCGCCGCGTCGGGCGGAGTGCAGTCTGCGCTGATGGCGCGGGTTGGGCTGACAGCTGGGACTCAGACGCTGGACGGCCCGCATAGCCTTAGGACTTTGATGGTCGGACCCGATGTCGAAGAGCGCGCCTACGAGATGATCGGCAGCGATGAACATGGCCAATCGACCAGCTTCATTCCCGAGCGCATTGCCGCGCCGCTGCAGATCCTTGCCAATGGGTTGAAGGTCAAACGATTTCCCAATTGCGGAAGCGTCCACCGCGCGCTTGATGGCACGCTCGAATTGCTTGCAGCGCATGATTTGGCCGCCGATCAGGTCGCCGAGATCCATGTCGCTGCGCCTGCGTCGCATCTGCGGAACTTGCAGTATGAGGACCCGCAGACACCTAGCGAGGCAAAGTTTTCCCTCGAATACAATCTCTCCGCTGCGCTTCAACAGCGCCAGGTGGGACTGTCGGACTTTACGCTTGCCGCAATCGCCCGGCCCGAAGTGCGCGCTCTGTTTGGCAAAATTACCAAGGAGCCTGTTGAAAAGCTGGAAAGCGAATTCCCGACTGAGGTCACCATTCGGACCGTGTCGGGCGAGAGTTTCAGCACCAGTGTCAAGATGCCAGTCGGCAGCCGTGAAGTGCCTTTGTCGCGGGCGCAATTGTTCGAGAAGCTCAGCGATTGCTGTGCGCAGGCTGGCGCATGGGTCGATGCCGCAGCTCTTAGTGCCTATCTTGATACGCTCGACAGGGCTGCGAAAATTTCACAACTCACTCGCCTTTTGAAGTCGACATAAGCGCACTATTCGGCTTAGTCGGAGAGCCAATCGGAGGGGCCCAATGACCAAATTCACCGCTCTCATCCTCGCCGCAAGCCGCAAGGGCAAAGAGGATGAGGTCGCCAAGCTGCAAGGCGTGAGCCACAAATGCCTCGTCAAGATCGACGGGGTCGTCATGCTCGAGCGCGTGGTCGATGCTATCGCGGCGAGCGAGCATATTGGGCGCATTTTCGTCTCGATCGAAAGCGAGGAAATCTTGCGCGAGGCGCCGGCGCTTGCTGCTGCTCTAGACAGCGGAAAGATCCATTTTCTTCCGAGCGGCGAAAATCTCTTCATCAGCATTGCTGCAGGCATTGCAGCAATCGAGGATCCCTATCCGGTGCTCATCTCAACCGGCGACAATGCGCTCCACACTACCGAATATATCGACCATTTCTGCGAGCAATTGGCTGTTAGCGAAGGCGATGCTTTTGCTGGCTTTACGCCTGCTCAAACGATCTTGGACGCCTACCCTGATGGCAAGCGGGCGTTTCACGAATTGAAGGACGGCGGTTGGTCGAGCTGCAACCTTTATGGCGTGCGCAACGACAAAGCTGTCGCCGCAGCGCGCGCGTTTGAGACCGGCGGACAGTTTGGTAAGCAACCGAGCCGACTGCTCAAAGCAACCGGCTTGGGCTTTGTGATCAAGTACCGGTTCAAATTGGCGACTTTGGCGGGCTTGGCTGAGCACCTCTCCAAGCGCTGGAACCTCACTTTGTCGCCGGTCATCATGCCGTTCGCTGACGCTCCGATCGATGTCGACAATGTTGGCGATTTCCACCGGACAGAGAAAATCCTCCGCAAACGTCGCGGCGCTTCAGAGCAGTAGCGAGCTGCAATTCGAGAGCATTTCGCTGCTCAGAAGGCTGTTGAGATGTTCCGCCCTTGGTAGACCCAATCAGCGCAACCTGGCGAGCGTGCTTGCATCAATCTCGATCATTCGTGAGACATCGACACAATGCGGCAGACGCCTTGTGTGACCGATCAAGTTTTTGGACGCTGTCTGTGGGTTTGCTGCCGGCGCGTTGTAGCTGATCGCGCCTCTTTTTCTGGAACCTTCACAGCGTCTCTTCGCTATCTTTCTGGCAACGTTTGTGTTTGCGACCGGGGGTCTGGGAACTCTCTAGGCGATGCACAGGCGGCACCCAGGCTGGTCTCTTCTGGCGTTGGCCGCAGTGCTGGCTATAGCTGGCGCGTGACAGGGCGGCTTGGGAAATAAAGCTTTTGGCGTGTTCGTATGCTAGGGCTCTCACCGAAAGGTAGCGAAGATGTTGATCGATAAAGACTTTGAGCCCGCAAATGCCGATGGACAGGCTGAGGGATCCGGCACACCTCGCAAGACTGCAATTGTGATTGGATCCGGCATTGGCGGCATTTCTTGCGCAATGCGATTGCAGAGCCTTGGCTTTGACAGCCAGATCGTCGAAGCGCTCGATGCCCCCGGTGGGCGCGCTTATGTTCGGCGAGCGGACGGTTTTACATTCGACATGGGGCCAACAGTCTTGACGGTCCCGCATTTCATCGAAGAGCTCTTCAGCCTTGAGCGTGACAAGCCCGCGCTCGATGAACCTGATTTTCCACCGCATGTGCTGGGTGATGACGTTCGTATTCGGGAAGGCGTTTCAGGCGGCCCCAACACCAGCAAATATCTCGATATCATTCCCATCCTGCCATTTTATCGGATCTACTTTGATGATGGCACTTTCTTCGATTACGACGGTGATCCGGTAAGCACGCGCGAACAGATCAAGCGGTTAGCGCCCGAAGATCTGGAGGGGTACGAGAAGTTCCACGAACACGCCAAGGCGATCTTCGAACGCGGCTTTTTGGAACTCGGCTATACATACTTTGAAAGTATGGGCTCAATGATGCGGGTTCTTCCCGATCTCTTTAAGCTCGGTGCGGTGCGCTCGTTGTTTGGGCTAGTTAGCAAGTACTTTAAGTCCGATAAATTGCGCCAGGTGTTCAGCTTTGAGCCGTTGCTCGTTGGGGGCAATCCGCTGAAAGTCCCCGCGATCTACGCCATGATCCATTTCGTTGAGAAGACTTGGGGCATTCACTATGCCAAAGGCGGCACCGGAGCGCTCGTTTCCGCAATGGTGCGCAAATATGAAGAGCTGGGCGGTAAGCTTCATCTCAACGCCGAAGTCGCCCAAATCAATGTACAGAAGGTCGATGGAAAGCGCGTTACGACTGGAGTGAGCCTCAAGGACGGCCGGACGCTCAACGCCGACATCGTCGTCTCCAATGCCGACTATTCGACCACTTATCTGAAGCTGGTCGACAAGGCGCATCGCAAGATCAATCGCGACAGCCTGATCAACTTCCGCAAACAGTCGATGTCGCTCATGGTCATCTATTTCGGTTATGAGAAACGCGACGACGATCCGGAGCTTCGCCACCACAACATCATTCTGGGACCGCGTTATGAAGGTTTGTTGAAAGAGATCTTCGATGACAAGGTGATGAGCCCGGATTTCTCACAATATCTCCATATCCCCACGCTCACCGACCCCAGCATGGCGCCTGAAGGGCATCACGCTGCCTATACGCTAATCCCAGTACCCAATAACGAGTCGGGGCTTGATTGGTCTGTCGAGGGCGAGCGATTGTGTGATCGCGTTCTGACTTTTCTGAGTGAGCGCGGCTACATCCCCGGCCTCAAGGACCGGCTTAAGCATCTAAGCTTCGTAACGCCTGACTATTTTGAGGGCGTCTTGCGCAGTCACCAGGGCAACGGATTCGGCGTCGAACCGGTCCTGACTCAGACCGCGTTTTTCCGACCGCACAACAAGTCCGAAGATGTTTCCAACCTCTATCTTGTTGGCCAAGGAACCCAGCCGGGCGGTGGTACTCCGTCCGTAATGATGTCGGCTAAAATGACGGCTCGGGCCATTGCGAGGGATTTGGCCGTCGAGCTCACCTAACCAAAACCCACCGATCGTTCTGTTGGCGGGGCCCCAATCTGGAACGCTTCGTTGCGATCCTCTATTGGCTGGGAAGCCGAAACAATGACAGCTCTGGCGAGGCAAATGAGATTTGAAGAGTTTCGCTTTTTTAGACAACATCGAAAGCTCGCAGAAACAACCATACGGTTCCGGCCTGAATAAGCGCCCTGTCTCAGCGAGTTGCAAGTAACCCTGAAACGAAAGACCAGCGCTGGGGGTGGGTGGCGGTGCTGTCAGTCTAACGCGAACTCGTCTCCGGCTCAGGTCTGCTTGCGTCAATCTATGAGAGGCCAGAATGTGGCAGCTTCTGGAGGTGGAAAGCTGACAACATGCATCATCTCAAACGTCGGAATCTCTCGATCAACCTTCGATCGCTCTAGAACTGCCTCGGTTTGGAGGGAAAGACCTAATGATCGCGGTTCGAGTTTGCGAGGAACTAGCGCCATATCATGCTGGTTTCGGTCTCATCTTGGAAACGTAGGATCGCACGATAATTGGTCCCATCACTTGATCCGAACCTATCATGCGGAATTTCTATGGACATAGCGCCACGCACTGATCTGACCGGCTCAACAACGCACTCACCATCAACGCAGAACTCGACATTGGCGAGGTTGGGTCGACCTGTCGTTTCGAGCAGAAGCCTATAGGGCGCACTCGCATTCTGCGCAGCTTGAGTGTTGATGGCGAGCTGCGCAGTTGAACCTGCTGTCCACTCCTGCTTGGCTAACAGCGTTTCACCTGCAGGCGCAGTTGTTTCGTCAAGATAGCGATCGACATAGAAGTAGCCGAGGATTGTGGCGGCCAGCAGTATTGGTGTGGTCGCAAGCTGCGTTCTCGTAACTCGCTTTGATCGCAATCGCTTCCACGTGAGCCAAACGCCGGTGAAGGATAGGCCTGTCATAAATACGCCAAACACGAACCAGATCAGCTTCGAAGTAAGCCCTGCAAAGTTCCCGAAATGCAGCGGGTCTGCCATTTCGTTGAGATAAGTATCGAGCGGCAAGTCATGTTCAGTCAGGACTTCAATCACTGACGCGTCTTCGGGATCGACGAAGACCATATTGGCCCGCTCTCGGAGAAGCGGATTTGCGTCAAAACCTAGTACTGTGAAGGTGCCATTAGTGGTTCCAGGATATTGGATCGAGGCTATCTGAAGCTCGGGATAGGCGGTCTTTGCCGATGCGACGATCTCGGCAACGGGTCGGTCGTTGATTACCTCCCCGAATTCGATCACGCGCTCAGCGACAACCGATGGGCGATCCGGCACCATCTTTGTGCCTGCAACACCGTAGCCCCATTCGAGCAGATACCAGATCCCGGTGATGGCGATGACGATGAAGAACCATATCGACCATAGTCCCGCCGCTTTATGTGCATCGCCCCAGAGAATTCGTGCGCCTTTGTCGAAGCGGATACGCGTCATCAAGGTGCGCCAATTTCGCGAGGTCTTTAGTCCTGTGTAAAGCGAGATCAGCAGCACAAACGACATCGAACACACGATCGGCAATGCGATGACGCCCGGCATAAACAGATAGCGGTGCAGATCGCGGAAGAAGCGTTGCACGGTGAACGGATGGGTCTCCCCGGTGACCTCCCCGGTCCATTGGTCGATATGAACAAAAGACTGATTGCCAAACTCGTCTGCGACCCTTGCGCGGTATGCCAGATAGTCTCCACCCATGCTTTGGATCGAGAGGATGTTACGCTCCGGAGCATACTCGTGAACCGCCGCGCCCATCTCGCCCCAGGGTACATGCGCTTCGCCAGGCGTTACACGCATGTCGTCCTGGAAAATCCAATCGATTTCGTTTGAGACAGTCGCGATTGTACCAGTGAGCAGGATCAGACTCATCAACAATGCGAGATGAAAGCCTAGCCAGCTGTGCAGCTGGTAAAGTTTCTTGCGCTGAGACTTCTTGTCTCGCTTTGCGCTTGCTTTGGTCGATGCGCTCGTAGGGGAGGAAGGGGCGACGACGTCACTCATGTTTGCGTCTCATAAGTTCAAATGTCGCCGCCCAAAATTGCAAAGCTTGCAATTTCCGATCCAAGGAGAGAATTCTTGATCAGAAACGCTTGATAAGCTCCGCAAAGACCGAACGCGGAGCGCCCGGGAAGTGGCCAGTGCGCTCAAGAAAGCCGCTCTCCGCGTAGACTTTGTTGAAGATGTTATCGACCCTGAACAGAACCTCGACTGGGCCGGGGCTCCAGATGATCGACGCATCGAAGATGACGTAATCCTGCACTGTTTGCTGATTAAAGCTCACACGCTCGTCGATGTAATCTGCACCAACCGCAAAGGCAGTGTTGATCTGTGGCACCTGATAGCGTGTCCAAAGGCCAAGCTGGTGTTCAGGCGCATTGGCAAAACGGTCGCCAACCTCAGATCCGAGAGCGTTGAAATCGAATGATCCCGCACGCGTATCGATCTCTGTGATCTTGGTATCGTTATACGCGTAGGCGAGCGTCAGCACCCAATCATCCGTCAAGTCTGCCACTACATCAAACTCGATGCCCTGGCTCGTCACTTCGCCGATCGGGGTGACATCGTCTTGTCCATCACCGCCAGCATCCACCTGATTTCCGTCAGCATCAAGCAGCGGTTGGAGGAAGTTCTGCCGTTTGATCTCATAGACAGTGAGGCTTGCGCGGATGCGGCCATTGACGAGCGAGGTCTTCACCCCGGCTTCGATGATCTCACCGGTCACGGGTGCGAACGGGCCACCGCGGTCTGGATCCTGATTGCCCGCGCTTTGCGGGGTGAAGCTGTCAGCCCATTGGACGAACAATGAGACATCGTCGCGCACCTTGTAGACAGCACCCAGTCGGAACGTTTCATCGCTTTCATCAAGGTCACCATTGCTGAACCAGTCAAACCGCACCCCGCCGGAAAAGATGACCGGCCCGATGGTTGTCTCATTAAGGACGTAGAACCCTTCGCGGCGCGCATCAGAAAAGCTGAAATCAGGGAAGGGCTGCGACAAATAAGAATATTGGGTTGGATCAGTGACCCCGTAATTTGGCGTGTCGCTCAAAGTGAGAGGGATGATATCGGCGGGCAGGCTAGTGCCTGCAAGAAAACGCTCGACGAAAGCGTTGTTGAAGCTCTCGCGCAGGTTGAGAAAGCCAAAGGTCGCATCAAAATACTCGAACCCACCCAACACACGGTTCGAAACATTGTCGCTGATATCTGTCGACCAGATGGCATTCACACCCAGCGTATACTGCTCTTCCGTGCGGGTCTGGTCGCGGAATTCTCGGCCCACCAAGTCGATAATGCCATCGCCAGTGCCGGTTAGGGCTTCGATGTCGATCAGCGCACGCGGCTCGTGATATTGCTGGACTTGCTCGGCATCGGTGTACCGGAAGGTGGCATTCCAGGTGAGGCTGTCGGTGATATCGCCTGCGATACTCGCCTGAAGGTTGGTGGAGACCAGATCGAGGAAATCGGTTTCCTCATTATGGTTCCAGCGCCGGGTCACAAGGAAATTGCCATCGTCATCTACTGGCACACCGCGCAGACGGTTACCGCCTTGGTCCTGATCGATATGTGTCGCCTGAACAGTAAGATCGGCAAAACCCAGCTCAAACGTTAGCCCTGCATCGAGAATAAGTGTTGAGACATCCGTGTTGAAACGGAAACCATCCTGCTGCTCGTAAAATGCACCGACCCGGCCATAAATCCCGTCTGTGAGCGTTCCGGTTAGCTCACCGCTTGCTCCAAAGCGGTCAAAATTGCCTGCAATCGCGCGGAATTCGCCAGTGAACTCCTCTTCCGGTTTCTTGGTCACATAATTGAAGAGGCCACCAGGCGCGCCGGGGCCGTACAGCATGCCAGCCGGGCCTTTGAGGTAGTCCACACGCTCGATGTTAAACAGCTGAGGGACGTTGAAGCCGACATAGGGGTCGCCGCGCAAGCCATCGAAGAAGATCTCTTCCTGCCGGAAGCCGCGCGCGGTCACGCCAGCATAGCTGAACAGGGTAACGCCCGAGATGTTGCGATAGATATCCTGCGCATCACGTGCGCCTTGGTCTTCGATAAGCTGCTCATTGATCGAAGTGATCGAGATTGGGGTGTCCAGCGGGTCAGACGGCAGCTTGGTCGTTGACGTTTCATCAACGCGGTAAAGCTGCTGCGCCCTGCCTGTGACGACAATCTGGTTGCCAGACTCATTATCGTCGGAACTTACAGCTTCGGCCTCTGCGTCTTGCGCTTGGGCTTGGATCGGAATGGCGGCAAGGCAAAGCAGCGCCGTGCCTGACAGGAAATCGCGAGTTTTCATGATAGAACCCCATAGTTGCATATGATTCGCAATAGCGTATATCGGGGTTATTGCAATAGATTCTCAAAAAGGTTGTCATGAAACCAACTCGACAACGCGCTTATCAGGACGCAATCTTCGTGCGTCTCTTCCGCCTGTGGGCGATAGGTTGGGAGGACGGCACCTCCGCCTTGCCTAGGATGCACGCTGAGGCGACGAAGCGCGGTTACGAGGATCATGCCGCCGCCGCTTGCTCCAGCTTGTTCGAGCTCGTCGAGGGCCATCTTGGTCGTAGGTTGGTGCGCGAATGCTGTTGCAGCCCTAAGTTCTCTTCTGACGAGAAGGCCCTTCTAGGGATTTTGAGAACCGCACCACCAATGAACTCCCACTATGCTTCACGCGAAGTTCCAAATGGGTTGCCCGGCGCTATCAGCTATGCCGCAAGTTGCGTGTCTGATGCCATGAACACTCCGGTCAGCGGAGAGGAGTTCGCCCTCCGAAATTCTGCAGCTAACAATCAGTCCGCCCCATGAGTTGGTCCAAAGTCGGCCCTATGAAGCTCTCGGTTGCCGTTGGCGCCAAGGCGAAAACACACGCAGTGATTTTGTAGATTGCACTTGCCTTAGGCGCTCAAGAAACGTTCGCAAATTGTGTCGGAAGCGGAATGTCGGCTCTTCTGCTTCACCTGATTAAGTCCGGACCGACGGGTTTCGACCCATAACGCGACGTTAGACCGTTGCGGTTCTGAGGGTGTCTACTTTGCAGTGTTTATTCGGAACGCCAGGAGATGCGAACTGCACCATCGAGGTTGGCAATGATGAATGGCAGAGGTGTCGCCACCAGTGAGAAGAGGCCGCACCAATAGACCAGTCCCAGATAGCCATCGCCGACAAAAGCAATCACAAGACTTGCGCAGAGCAGGCTATATCCAGCGACGCGCAAGCTGAGCTTAAGGCGGACATCAAGAGCTTGCTTGGTGAGCTTCTCAAAGTGTTTTGCGAGCGACAGGCAGAGAAAAATGCACGCGCCCACGATCAACAGAAATGAAAAGAACAACATCATTCTGCGGCATCCAAGACGGGCTGCTGCAGGGCGGGTTTCTGATCGGTCTTGGCCCCTCGCTGGTTGGCTGTGCTGCGATATGCCGCAAGCCCAAACAGGAATGCGATACCAAACATGGTCAGATCAAACCCGGCCATCATCCAGTCTCCTGCGGGGAGGCTGATGCCCAAGTGTCTATCTGTGGTTATGGCATTGACAAATGGGATCGCGGCATAGGTCGCACATGCGAGCCACATTAGCTCCGTCCATATTCGGGACCTCGGACGGAGGATGGCAATCACTAAGGTCAGCGCCCATGCGATAAACATCGCATCCGCTTCAAGACTTCCACGTTCTTCAAGCCCTACTGGTATGAGGCGGTTGGCGAGGAAATAGGCTGCGACACCGATTGGCAGACCGATGATGGTCATGACGTTCATATGTTCGACGAAGATAACGCCCTTGCCGATTTTCGGGGCGGTATCTGCATCGCCAGACCCCGCGCGCCTCTTCGCAATACGTTTCAACTCAGTCTCATGAGCTTGGCGCCTTTTCTTGGCCCATAAGACCGCGCCAGAGGCGATCATCACGGCACCAGCCAGACCACTCAGGAAATAGAGCCAGCGCAACACGATGGGAGAGAAACGGCCCTCATGAAGAGCGAGAATAGTGGTTCGAATGTTGCCTGCAACGCTGCCCTCACTCTCCGCTGCTGGGTCGCCCAAACGCTCACCTGTCGTCGCGGAGTAGTTTGCCAAACCAATTGCTGAGCTACCAATTCCCGGCACAAAGCGCATTGTAGCAGTGGCATTTGCATCGGTTGGGTTCTGGAGAATAAGCCGGTCAATCGTTGCGTCTGGATAGCGGCTGCGGAAATCCGAAGTTATCTCGGATAGAGGCACCATACTCGCTGGAACGCCTGCCGCTTCCGGAGTGGGGGTGATGCCAAAGACTTCCTCCGCCAGGATCCCAACCAGTTCCTGATTCTTGGGATTTATGTCGGCGATCGATTCAGAGGTGAGAATATCCTCAACATCAAAGCCCAGTGTGGCCGTCGGTCCGTAGAATACGAGCGGCATTATGGTGGCCACGTAGAACAGCATTCCGCTAAAGGTGATCATGAGCTGAAATGGCAACGTCATGACCGACGAGATATTGTGCACATCAAGCCAACTTCGCTGACCCTTGGCTGGCCGGAAGGTGAAGAAATCTTTGAAGATTTTCTTGTGAATGATGATCCCGGTAACGAGGCCTGCGAACATCAATATCGTGCAGATAATAACGATATATTCGCCTATGGCCCTCGGCATATAATGCAGCACATAGTGCATCCTGTAGAGCAGATCGCCGCCGCCCGTGGCGCGCACTTCGTCGCCGTAGGTTGCACCTGTCACCGGGTCTAACACCACGTTGCCACTGTTGGCTTCGCGCAGCTCTTCTTGCTCCTCCGGCGTAAGCGTTCCCTCTTCTTCAGGCGTTAAGGCTCTCGACCAGAAAATGAACGAGGTTTCTCTTCGCTCGCTTGGCAAGGAGATGCTCCAGGTCGTGGCCCCTGCTGCGTTCTCGCTTAGATACTTGGTTGCGTGTTCGAACATCACAGCTTCATCGACTGGCTCTGCCACATGCTCGATTTCCGGCTTCATCCAATTCGACACCTCGACATGGAAATAGCCGATCGTTCCTGTGATGAAGACGAAGTAGAGCACCCAGATCGGGATAAGGGTAGACCAGGTGTGGACGACGCTCATCACCTGGCGAAAGCCGCGTTCCTCGTGTTCGATATTGGAGGTGTCTACAGAGTTCGCATCTGCCATCTTAACCGCCCAACACTTGTTTCAATGAAGCTGGCAAGAGCAGATAAATTAGGCCGATGCCGAGCAGACTGGGGAAGATCATGACAGCCCATGCTCGGCTCGCTGATTTGGCATAGTAAACCCACAATCCAGCAAGCGGATAAATCAGAAGGCTCATCAAGGTTGCCCCAGTCATGGCGTTGAAGCCTGAAGCAATCAGCTCGCGATTGACTGTATCCGTTTCTAGATAAAGCTGCTCGGTATCGACGAAGAGAAAATACAAAAGCAGCGAGGCGACATTGGCGAAGATGTACCCGCCCAGGAGCGCCGCCATAAAGCGGGAGAAGCGGGGATAGTAGTAAAACCACCTAAGGACGCGGCTGATCGTCATTTGCTTCATGCCACTAGTTTTGCCTTTCAAGCGACTGAATTGGAAGAGCACTCACGCCTCAGAACCTTGCATCGAGGCGAATAGCCCATGTGCGCGGATCACCCAGTCGGCCTTGTCCGCCATCCTCGGCGCGGCCCGCTTGGAAGAAATAATCTTCATCAAAGAGGTTGCGCCCGATGGCCGATATCGTGAAATTCTCGGTGAACGCATACCCAATACGGGCGTTGAACAGCAGCCTCTCACCTACAAAGCTCTCGGGGAAGTTGAATGGAGTGCCGAAGGCATTGGTTTGGTAGCTAAAGTCCATACCGCCAAAAAAGCCGTCAGGCCGATTGTAGTCGAAGCCCCCATTGAATGAAAACTCCGGTGCAGAGTTAAATTCGTTGCCGTTATAATCGGGCGAATTTTGCGGGGTTAGCGGCGCATCTGGATCAAATTCGGAATTGACGAACTCAAGGAATTCCGTCCCCGAATACCCGGCAGAAAAGTAGGTGGTGACTTCAGAGTTGACCTCGAACCTCAGCTCCGTCTCGCCGCCAAACAATTGCGCTCGACCGGCGTTGGCAGTGAAGCCAACACCTGCTTGACCCAGAGGACCTTCCACGAATACTCTGACCTGCATATCTGTCCACTTGGAATAAAAGATATTGTTGCTCCAAGTCAGACGCCCATCCAGAAAAGAAGCACGAGACGAGATCTCGTAGTTCCACAAATATTCTGGATCAAAAGGTATGACTTCCAAAGGGTCCGCTGGATTGGTTTGGACTCCACCCGCGCGATACGCCCTTTGTGCAACAAATGCGATGTTGAAATCATCATTTGGCCGCCATCGAATACCCGCCTTTGGCAGGGCCGCGTTATAAGACCCACTCCTAGTCTCTGCATCAGTTGTCCCAAGAAGGGGTCCCAAAACTATATTAGCGATAGGTGGAACTTCAGGAGGAAACGGGAAAGGGTCGGCGGTTGTTGAGCCACTATTCACGCTGGTAAAGTTTTCGTCATCATATCGGAAGCCAAATAGTAGGCTTAACGAATCCGAGATGTCGTATTCTCCGTCCACAAACAAAGCAAAGTTATCTCTATTGCTATCACCCACGCCATTCTGGTTTACGAACACGGGAATAGGTGAACCAAAAAATGGCCCAAAATTCACTCCGAGTAAGCTCGAACCGTCCGATTTGATATTTGAATAGAAACCACCAAACGTCGCATTCAGTTTGTCCGCTGAATATCCGATCCGAAGCTCCTGAGTGAAAGTTCTATTCTCATTCGCATTGCCACTTATATTATTTATGACAGGCGAAAGATCGCCATCATTCAGGCTGCTAAAATCCGTTTCTTGATAGGTTGTAATGGATTGTACGGACCAACGATCACTAACTTCCCAGTCGATATTGACGGCTTGTAAAAAGGTCTCGGTCTGGAAAAAAGAGTCCACGTCGGTTGGGGCTTCACGCACTTGATCGCTGGGATCTTGCAGTTCACCGTTCACTTGAGGCGGCAACGGTACAATCGACGGACCACCCAAGTTTTCAGCATAAGTCGTGGTTGTACTGATCGAGAGATCCTCTGTAGGATCAAATCGAAGTTTGAGACGCGTGTTCCACAACTGCGTGTTATCGTTGAATGAGCCGAGCAGCGGATTGAAGGTGAACCCTTCCGTTTCGCGATAATCGGCCGCCACGCGAAAGGCGATCTTATCATCAATGATGCCGCCGCCAAAGGCGATCGCACCCCATCTCTGGCCGAAATTGCCTATCTCGGCCCGGGCTTTGGCATCCCAATCATAACTGGGATCTCTGGTGCGCATATAAATCGCACCCGCCAGTGTGTTGCGACCAAAGTTGGTGGACTGCGGACCGCGATAGACTTCAACCTGTTCCAGATCCCAGGCCCCTGTCGGCCCCAAACCCGAGCCCGCTCCATTAAGCGGCGCACCATCGACAAACACTGTAATGAGCGGGCCATTGCCAGCACGCGCGGGACCTGTCTCACGAATACCGCGGATGGCAAAGCCGAGAATGTCACCTTGAGTATCCCGATTGACGTTGGGTATGCGGTCGATGATGTCGTACAGATCGGTCAGTGGCTCGCGTTCGATTTCTTCTCCCGTGGTGATGCTGACGCTCGAAGTGACATCTTGGATATCTTGGACCGACTTTTGTCCGAAAACGACGATCCGCGTTTCTCCCTGCTCAACAATTGCCTCTTGGGTTATGATGAAGCTCCCATTGGCGCCTCGACGGTAGGAGAGCCCGCTGCCATCGAGCAATTGCGCAATTGCTTGCTCAGCGGTCATTGAGCCATTCACTCGCGGGGCGGTCTTGCCCTGGGTCAGGGTGCTGGAGGCGGTGACGGAGACACCATATTGCCGGCCGACCTCGATCAGCGCCAGATCAAGCGGCTGCGCTTCTATTGCGATCTCTTGACTGGTCGAATTCTGCGCCATCGCGGGCGCGGTCTGTGCGGCGAGCGCGATGCCAGAGGCGGCGCACAGCACAAGATTGGACACTGATATATAAGCACTGACTGTGGATTTGACTGACATGAACAAGAAGCCCCGTAGTGTATATATGCGATTGGTTATCAATAGCACTCACAGGGGCGACGTTCGAACGCGCATTTGTGTCACATGACAGTCGAAGAAATTTGTAATGCGATGGCGATGATAATTTCTGCCGCGCTTGTCAGGCCTATTTTGCGACTATGCGCTTGCCTTCGCCCTGCGCAATAACACGCACGGGCAGGGCCTCTTCTACCGACCGCAATATTGCATCGACATCGGACGCATCATAGGTGCCAGACAGTTCGAGCATTGCAACTTCATCGCTGATCGTGATCGGGCCATCTGTGTAGCGATTTAGGTCTTCAACGATTGCACTCAAAGGCTGACGGACATAGGTCAGTCGCTCGTTGCGCGAGGCTCTAGCTTGGGCCGAAGTGGCAGCATAGGTTTGTGTAGGGATGACCTCGTAGACTTGGCCGAATCCGCTAACCACATCTAGCTCGACAGCCTGATTTGCTGTTAGGATGAGAGCCGTTCTGTCTTCACCGTCGCTTCTGTCGGTCTCAAAAACCTCAACGGAGCCATCTGTCACTGCAATCGAAACGCTTTGTTCGCGCAGCTGCACATCAAAGCGAGTCCCGGTCACCAGTACTTCGCCAATCTCGGTACGAACCGTGAAGGGACGGGATTGGTCACTTGTGACATCAAACGAGGCGCTGCCTTGAGAGAGCCTTGCCAACCTAGCTTCCTCGGTCAATTCCAGTTCTAGCACAGATTCCTCGCCAAGCCTGATGCGAGTTTTGTCCTCAAGCGTGATGACCTGCGTGGTGCTACTTTCAGTCGCGAAATATTGTGGCGGCGCTGATGAAACGGGCGTAAAGAACTGCAATCCCCCAACGGTGATGAAAATGGCAACACAGGCTGCCAGAGCGATTGCGACGCCAACCAGTCTGCGGGAGGCGCCTCGCCGAGCCGAGGACACATACGAGGCATCAGACGAATAAAACGCAGCGTCGTTCCACTTGGTGACCGGCTCTTCAACGTCCGCCGATCCTGCAAATTCGAGATGCCGTTTAACCACCGGCGCGAGCTGCGCAAGATAGTCTGGACGGCCCGACACACTCCAAAATAGTTCAGCTTCGGCCAACGCCTCTCGATGTTCGTGCGCTGCGGCCAGCCAATTGTCGAATTCTGCTTTTTCGGTGTCCGATAAGCCGCCATCAACCCTGACGCGCCATTCATTGGCCTGCTCACGCAGTTCGGAAGTAATGACATTCATTTCTCATCCCCTGCTTTGGTCGCGTCGTTCGATTGATGGTTCGCCAGAGCCTCAATCAAAGTCGCTGTGGCCACAGCGATGTGGCGAACCGCAGATGACCGGCTCACGCCTGCACGCTTGCCGGCCTGTTCTGGCGTCAACCCTTCGAACCGGCAGGCCATGAAAATCTCGCGGCGACGTTCGGGTAACGCGCTGATGGCCGCAGCGACAATTTCGAGTTCTTCTCTCGCACTTATGACGCGTGCAGGATCGATTTCGTCACATTGGTGGTCCCAAAAGCTCGTTTCTTCGCGCTTTGCGTGGCGTTCACGGACTCGCAAGGCTCGCAGTTCTGAATGGACGATATTGTTAGCGGTGATCCACGCAAAGGACTGCAGGTTCTTGATATCATTCAGTTCGCCGCGTCTTTGCAATCGCTCGAAAGTCTGCTGGGCAACATCAGCTGGATCAGGCGGGCCCGAGCCATATTTCTGACGCAGCCCTCGGACCAATGGTTCGAAGTAGCGCTCGTAAAGGGCCGACAACTGACCGCGACGCGGGTCATATGTTGTCTCGACGTGATCTGATGCGTCAGAAACCTCTTCGCCACTGCTACCGGAGAAATTCGCCACTGCTGCCTTCACATGATTGCGAGGCGCCGATGTGGAATTTCGACGCCAGAAATTGAGAGTTACAGATAAACCCTACCGTCGCATGGCGCAATCGGCCTCCAAGCCGTCAAAGCTCATTCGAGACAGAGTGGAAACGGGGTTTCTAAACCAACCCTAGAGTGACGCAGTAACAGACGGTTTGCCAAGCCAAGCTGATCTAACCGTTCCTGCTATCTCATATGCCTTGGATCGATTTGCCGAATTGCGCGCCTGCCGATTAGAGAATTTAGCGCAACCTAAGACGCGCTCGATCAAGTCTAGTCAAGCGCGATGGCGATGAGTTCGATCTCCGATCTGGTTGATCTGTGGGATGCCCATAAAGCTCGAAAGTATGTCCTTCGAGATCAAAGCCATAACGAATGGCAATTCTGCGCTTTATAGCGTCGATCTCCGGATCATGGAATTCGATCACCTTTCCAGAACGCGTGTCGATTAAATGGTCATGGCTTTCGTCTGTCGCCAATTCAAAGCGCGAAGCTGCCCCACGAAAATCGTGCTTAACGACCAGCCCTAGGTCTTCAAGCAGCCTCAGAGTTCGATAGACCGAACCAGCTGAAAGCTTCAGATCGAATCTGCCTACCCGCTCGTAAATTTGCTGGGCTGTAGGATGATCAGATGAGCGCTCAATTGCCTCACAAACGAGCCTACGCTGAGCGGTGCATTTTTCGCCAGAGGCGACCACCTTCTCGATCAATGATCGTTCATCCAAAGCCACTTCTCCAGACTCAGCTAAAATCAGTTTGCCTTCAAAATAAAGACCCCTTCAGAGCTGATTTTGACACCTGCGGTGATTGCTCCAGGTGGCGGCGGCGCAGTTGGCACACTCACTCAAGCCCGGCTTAACGCTTTTACCTTGTGTGATGAGCGGAGGCACTCACCTTGGCCTAATTCGGCAACCATGATCTCTACTGCTTCGATAGCAAAAGAGAGCAAGTCGCCGGTCTCCGGCTTCTTCTGCAAAGCATGAGGCGAGGCCAACTACACCAAGACTGAAGAACTTAAGTTCGCGCGATGTCTGCTTTCACCCCTAATCTCAGTCATCATCGGATGGCCTGAGCTGGGCCGGTTGCGGAACGTCGGCTGTCGGAACGCCGATCGTCAAAAGCGGACGCGATTTTACAAAGCGGCCGTTTCTACGGGGCGTCTGGCGAGACGATCTTCATCGCCAAGTGGGTCAACATCCCTTGCACATCTGATGCAGGCAATGCCAGCGCCGGCGCCGTTACCGAATAGCCCTCGAAGTAAGGAACCAGGAGACTGACCAGAGCGTCGATCTGCTTTTCGTTGACGTCTGGAACGTCAAGATAAGCGATTACTGTGTCCGCAAAGTCCCGATAATAGTCCATCAGACAGGCATGAACTGCGGGATTACGGCTGGAGATGGCCCAGATCTCACGGAAGATCTTACACATGTCCGAGATGCTCGCGCCGTGGCTGAGGCCCAATTCGATCAGGTAGCCCATGCGCTCACGCAAGGTCGCACCCCCCGTGTTCGCGGTAAGCTCGGCCACGCTTTGGGTGCACTCCTGAAAGTAGACGGTGACCATCGCGTTCAGAACATTGGCTTTGGATGGAAAATAGTACTGTACGTTGCTCAGACGCATATTTGCACGCTCGGCCAGCTTGCGCATCGTCAACCCTGCATCGCCGGTCTCACGCAGCAGTACGAGTGCGCATTGCAGGATCTCCGCCTGCTTCGGCGAGAGAGCGGTTGTCGGTTCGGGATTGCCTGAACTCATTGCTCGCTCGACACTATCGGCTTGACCAGTTTGGTCAAGCGACCTAGTAAATTTGGTCAAATGACCTAATTAGGGATTAAACCAATGACCATTGAGGCTCTCCGCACGCCCGATCAACGCTTTGAGGTGCTCAGCGATTACCCGTTCACCCCACATTATGTAGACACCATTCCCGGCTATGAGGGCCTGCGCGGCCACTATCTCGACGAAGGCAATCCCGATGCCGATGAAGTCTTTCTGTGCCTACATGGAGAACCCAGTTGGAGCTATCTCTATCGCAAGATGATACCCATTTTCGCAGGCGCCGGTGTACGGGTGATTGCGCCCGATTGGCTCGGCTTTGGCCGTTCGGATAAGCCGGTCGATGACGAAGTCTATAGCTGGGACTTTCACCGCAACTACATGCTGGGCCTGATCCGCCATCTCGATCTGCAGAACATAACTCTGGTTTGCCAGGATTGGGGCGGCGTCCTAGGGCTGACCCTTCCGATGGAAATGCCGCAACGTTTCAAGCGCCTCATTATCATGAACACCGGGCTTATGGCTGGGCCGGTCGACAGCCCTGCCTTTGAGGCATGGAAAGCCGATATCTTGTCTGACGTGGACGTGCCGATCGAATTCGTCATGAAGAAGAATGAGCCTACCATCAGTGATGTGACCGCATCCGCTTATGCCGCGCCGTACCCCGATCAGCGCTACAAGGCGGGGGTTCGCAAATTCCCGCAACTGATCGCAACCAGCATGGACACACCCGGCGTCGCGACGTCGCAAGCAGCAGCGCAGTTCTGGTCGCAGGACTGGAAAGGCGAGAGCTTCATGGCGATCGGCATGACCGACAAAATGCTGGGCCCTGATGTCATGAACCACATGCGTACAATCATCGCAGGCTGCCCGGAGCCGCTAGAAATCCCGGAGGGCGGGCACTTTGTGCAAGAATCCGGCGGCCCGCTAATTGCTCGGAAGGCGCTGGAGCATTTTGAATTGATCTAGCTTAGATCCCGAGTCTTGAGCCGGGACGATTGCGGACCTTCAGCGTTCAAGGCTCACCGGCACTCGCAGCCGCTCCATCTCAACCTTGAGCGATTGAAAAAAATCCAGATCCCGCTGGCTTGGTCGAAGCAGCGCAAGGCGCTGGGATTTTGCGAACCAGCCGCTCCCTGATCTGGCGAGCAAATACCCTGATACCAGCGATTAAAGTCCCTGTTCGGGGCGGATGAATTCCCTGTTCCGGCAAAGAACAGGGCAACCCCCGTTTTGGGCACGTAAGCCTCCGAAAAGTCGCTATTTAACCTGACCGATTAGCGCCAGAAGCGCCCGAAATCGCCTGTTTTGGGCTCCAAGCTTTCACAATTCCCTGTTCTTTCCCTGTTTAACAGGGAAACCGAACCGATGTTTGCCAGCTAAGAGACGGGAGCTGCGATCGGGCCAAGGAGCGGCCACAGAGACCGCGCAAATGATGCGGGCATTACGGATTGAGCTAGGATAGCCGCCTGTTCTCAGCGGTTTGCAAGCTCGCCTGGAACCAGAGATCAGTGCTGGGGGTGGGTGGCGGAGACGGAGGGATTCGAACCCTCGATACCCGATATAGGTATGGTTCCTTAGCAGGGAACTGGTTTCAGCCACTCACCCACGTCTCCGCAACGCGACTTATTGAGCGACGATCTCGTCTGCTCCAATTGGTTGCGAGGAGCGCGCTATAGTCGGGCTTCAATGGAGCGGCAAGGGGCGAATAATAGCACTTGTCCCTCAATACCCACTCTTCGCCCAGTGCGACTGCGTTGATGACGGCTTTCTCGGGGCCATCCTTGGGGTTCGCTTGGGGTTCAGGTGGGTGTCTTTATCGCGCGGTTCTGTTCCGCCACGGCTCATCGCGTTTTCGATTCGACTCACCGAGAGGCGATTGTCGACTGGCTAACTAAGGAGTCTGCTTCGCGGCGCAGGGGTGCAGGTGAAGTTTGGTGACAAGCACTGGACCGGGAAAGGATTTGCAATGCGCAAGGATGGATTTGTGACGAACAAGCAGCCCTCAAAGCGGGCGCTGTCGGCCGACAACATTACCCCCAAATCGGACAGCCTAGTCGCATCCTCAGTCCGTCTATTCGCAGCGATTGTAGCTGTCGCCATGCTGGCCTTGGCGCCCGCGTTGACCTCTGTTGGCGCGCAGGATGTCCAAAGCTTTGATCCTGATGAAGCCTATTCGACCCCGGACAATTCGATCGATACTGCCGAAAGTGCCGGGGGTGATGGTGACCGCGCAATTGATGCCGATTTGGTCGATCCAAGCGCGGCTGATAGCTGGAGTGTGGCTCCTCAAATTGCTCCGCCGATCGGTTCGCCCGCTTCAACACAACAGGCCGAAAACGAGTCTGCGCCCGACATGGATCCCACAACCCAGGCTGCCGTAGATGGAGCGTCCACTGTCGATTCGGCAACCGGGGAGCAGATCGCTGCAGGTCAGGTAAGTTCTGCGACCTATGGCGAGGATGATTTGATTGGCGCGGCCGAAGGCTTGTTCGGGAAAGGCGCTGAAGGTCTTGGCGGAATGATCGAAGGACTGTTGCGCGAACAGGGCGAGCCCAATGGCTATATCGTCGGTCGCGAAGCGGGAGGAGCTTTCGTTTTTGGTGCCCGATATGGCTCGGGCACACTTTATCACAAGGTGGAGGGGCAACGGCCGGTCTATTGGACTGGCCCTTCGCTCGGCGTTGACGCCGGTGCCAATGCGGGCAACACCTTTGTCCTCGTCTACAATCTCTACGACAGCGAAGACCTCTATCGCCGCTACCCGGCAGGCGAGGGGCAAGCCTATTTCGTCGGCGGCCTCCACGCGAGCTATATGCGCCGCGGAGATGTCGTGCTGATCCCGATCCGTATGGGCGCAGGCCTCAGGCTGGGCGTAAATGCGGGTTATATGCGTTTCTCCAAGAAGCAGCGCTGGTTGCCCTTCTAAGGTCGTAAACACCGCTCCAGAGAGTGCGTCGAAACACGGCCTGGAGCAAAGAGCGTCGAAAGGCGGTTGCAGCGCGCGCATGTGTGGGTAAGACCTTGCGCCATGCTCGACCGACTCGAACCCCAATCGCCCGACGCGCTGCTTGCGCTCATAAAGCTCCACGCTGCCGATGAACGACCCGACAAGGTCGACCTCGGCGTCGGGGTCTACCGCACTGGGCAAGGCGGCACTCCGGTGTTTGGCGCGATCAAGGCAGCTGAACAGGTGCTGGTCGATACGCAGGATTCCAAGAGCTATCTTGGGCCAGAGGGCGACATGGGCTTCGTCAATGCGCTGATGCCCTACATCTTTGGCGAAGATGCGACCATGGGTGGGCGGCTGCACGGGATGCAGACACCTGGAGGAACCGGCGCCGTCCGTCTTGCAGCAGCCTTGGCGCAGAAGGCCGGGTTGACCAAACTTCATATGGGCACGCCGAGTTGGCCCAACCATGCGCAAATCTTCAGCGATATCGATCTACGCTGGCAAGCGTTTGAGCATGCCAACCCCGATGGTACGGCCAATCTGGGCGCTGTCCTTGGCGCGATCCGCAACGCAGGAGTGGGCGAGGGCGTGCTGCTCCATGGGTGCTGCCACAACCCCACTGGCATTGATTACACCGCTGATGAGTGGAGCCAGATTGGCGATGCCCTTGCTGAAAGCGGCACATTCCCGATCATCGATGTGGCCTACCAAGGGCTGGGGGAAGGGATGGAGGCTGACGCTGCGGGCCTGCGATCTGTTCTAGCCAAGGTGCCTGAGGCTCTGATCGCTTACAGTTGTGACAAGAATTTCGGCATGTACCGTGACCGTGTGGGTGCCTTCTACATTCTGTCTGAAGATGGCGGAGAGACACTCGAAAAGGCGTTCTCTAACGCAAATGCTCTTGCCCGGGCGAGCTGGTCCATGCCGCCTGATCACGGCGCAGCTGCGGTGCGGGTGATCTTACGCGATGCGGATATGACCACCCAATGGCTCGACGAACTCGACCAGATGCGTGAGCGGATGCGGCAAGTGCGCCAATATCTCGCCGATGCAGGCACAGCGGGACGTATCGACCTTACCCCGCTGGGCACCCAAAATGGCCTCTTCGCAGTGCTGCCTGTAAGCAAGGAAGAAGTTGTGGCTCTGCGCGAGCAGCACGGCATCTACATGGCCGGCTCTGGCCGCATCAACGTAGCTGGGCTGACAATGGACAATATCGATAAGTTCATCGCTGCGATTGCCGACATTACCAGCGAATAGCCTTCCCAGCGTTAGCTCATCTCATCGCAACAACGGCTCTTGCCAGCCTAGCTAGGTGGGACAGTGGGACTTTTGTTCATCTTAGAGCAAGGTTGCTGGCAACAGGCGGGCCTTTATCGAGGGATCGGTTTTTTCACTTTTTCCTCGTCCTCATTAACCCGATTTTGAAGGGGGCTCTTGCACGCCAATGATGCAATGAACGGACAGGGACAAGAAGGTGGCATAGAATCTTGCTGCCACGTGTGTGAACCTGCATCGCGGCGGAATATGCTTGAAGGAGTAACTTGATGAAATTCCCGAATTTTACACCACGTTTTGCGACCAGCTCGCTGGCGCTTGCCGCCTTGGTTGCGGTGCCCGCTGCGTCGCCTGCGCTCGCTCAAGACAGCGCGGATGAAGGAGAAGTGCTGACGACGGTTTATGCGCCAGAGCCTCCGGCGATGGACTCGATGGCTGAAGGGCCTGATATCGAAGGCTTTATCTCGGCTCGCAACGGCAATCGCGTGCAAGTGACATCGGCTAATGGACAAAATACCGTCGTGACTGTCACCGAAGGCACAAGCATCCGCGCCAAGGGCGGATTTCTGGGTCTTGGCCGCGAGACACTAGGCGCAGAAGCGCTGCTTAACGGTCTCCCGGTCGAAGTCGAAACCCGGCAATGGAATGGTGGCTTGATCGCCAGCCGGATCCGTTTCTCCGACGGCGATCTCGAAACCGCTGAGATGATCCGCTCCGGCACCAACCAGCGTTTTGCCAACAACGAAATGCTGATTTCCAACAACGAGAACATGATCGGCGAAAACCAGGTTGCAATCGAGGAGAATTCTCAAGCAACCGAAGCTTTGCGGGGTCGCTTTGGCGACATTGATCGGTACAACATCCGAGCAACCACCAATGTCTATTTCGACACGGGTCGCTACAACCTATCCTCAACCGCGCGCACCGAACTTTGCGGCGCGGCTCGACAGGCTGAAGAGATGGACAATGCGCTTCTTCTGGTCGTTGGTTACACCGACTCAACCGGCAGCCAGGAAGTCAACCAGCGCCTTTCCGAGCGCCGCGCAGCGAGCGTTGTGAACTATCTCCAGCAGCAATGCGGCTGGGCACCATATCGGATGCTGACCCCGACGGGCATGGCCGAAGCTGATCCGGCAGCGGACAATTCGACCGAGTTCGGCAAGTCGCAGAACCGCCGCGTCGCGGTTAATGTGCTGGTGTCAAAAAGCGTAGATGGCCTTTAAGTCAGCCTGCCAGTAACGAACAAGAAGGGGCGGGCCACAAGCGGCTCGCCCTTTTTGTTTCTGCTTCAGGTCAACGCGATTCCGCGAGGCCTTGCATGCGCTTCAAATAGCGCGCGAGCACGTCGATCTCGAGATTGACTTCATCACCAACGCGCAGCGCCCCAAGCGTTGTCACTTCCCCGGTGTGCGGGATAATGTTGAGCATGAAGTCACACGTGCCATCAGGTCGGTCGCGCACATCATTGACTGTCAACGAGACACCATCAACAGTGATCGATCCTTTGCCCGCGATAAACGGAGCCATATCGGCGCGCGCTCTGATCACCAGCTTCCAGCTGTCGCCCACTTGCTCAGCAAGGACGACTTCGCCAACCGAGTCCACATGACCGGTGACGATATGGCCGCCGAGTTCGTCCCCGACGCGCAAACTCGGTTCGATATTGATGCGTGCGCCTGCGTCCCACATCCCGGTGCGCGTGCGGCTAACGGTTTCTCCTGACACGTCGACTTCGAACCAGGCATCGCCAGCATTCCCGCCTTTGTCGACAGCGGTCAGGCAAACCCCTGAGCAAGCTATCGAGGCGCCAATATCGATCCGAGCGGGGTTGAGCGGAGCAGCGATCCGCAACCGCAAATCGCCGCGTTGATCATGGGACTGGATCGTGCCGATCGCTGTGACAATTCCGGTGAACATCTTGTTTTCCCTTTGGGACTATCGATCTCGACGCCAACATTGGCGCCTTTATGTGCGCAAGTAACTCTCAAACACATCGCTGCCAAGCTGGCGCCGGGCTTTGAGCGTCCAGCGTCCATGTGCATCACTAAGGCTTCCAAGACCAATATCGCCAATGGCGTGCTGTCCTGAGCCGATCAGGATCGGGGCGCGATAAAGGTGAAGCTCGTCAACGAGGTCTTCTGCGAGGAAGCTGGCGGCAGCGCCAGCTCCCCCTTCGACATAGAGATATTGAGTGTCTGTCAGTTCGTGCACTTGATCGGGTCGATCGAGCACTCGCACATCATCGGGCGCGACGCCTCGGCTTAGCAGCAGGCGCTTGGGGCTTCGCTCGGCCAATCCATCGAGCCTGACATCAAGCCGCGGTTGATCTGATCGCCAGGTTCCGCCGCCCACCAGTATCGCGTCCTGATGGGCTCGTTGAGAATGAACATGAGCGCGAGCCGCTTCACCCGTGATCCACTGGCTTTCGCCTGATACAGTCGCGATGCAGCCATCCAGACTGGTCGCAAGTTTGAGCGTGATATAGGGGCGCCCTTTCTGAGCACGGCTGAGATAACCAGCAAGGCTGTCTCGCGACGCTCCATCCTCGAGCACGGTCACAGGAATTTCTGCCTTCTCAATCCGCGCTACGCCCTTGCGGTACGTACGGGGGTCGGGGTCAAAGCACCCAACAACCACTCGTGCAGGTCGAGCTTCAACAATCAAATCGCTGCAAGCAGGACCGCGGTTGGACTTATGCGCGCAGGGCTCTAGCGTCACGTATAGCGTCGCATCCTTGGCAGAGCCGCCGTTCAAACCGGCAAGGGCCATGGCTTCGGCATGAGGACGACCGCCGATCTGGGTCCAGCCCCTCCCGATCACTCGCTCTTGACCGTCATCCTTTTGTACCAGCAGGGCGGCAACGCTGGGATTGGGATGCGCAAGCGTACGACCGCGCGCTGCAAGCCGGGCGCAGGCTGCCATCCACTCGGTATCGCTGGCACCAGCGAGAACTATGGGGTCTGCCCTTCGCTCGCCGGCTCGTCTTGGCTTTCCGCGTTGTCAGTCTCGCCAGTCCGTCCCATCAGCTCATCGAGCCGCTGTTGCTCTTGCGCTGCTGCTGCCGCGCGAGCTTCTTCGCCCCGGCGATCAGCTTCTTCCACATCCATGCCTGTCGCCGCGCCAAGCGCCTTGTAAAGGTCACGCTTGCGTTGCTCGAGTGCTTCCTGCTGCGCTTCGCGCAACTCCTTAACCTCTTGGTTGGCGATGTTCGAGGCGATGATCTCCTCGTCGGTTCGGCCGGGTTCATAAGTGGTAACATAGGTGATCTGTGGGCGTTCGGGAGCGGTGTAAACAGTCTCACTCGACAGCCAGACAAATATCAGCCCGAACGGCAGCATTGACACTGCCAGGATCGGCCACCGCCACGGGTTCGGCTTCTTGAACTCGGTCCAGAAGTCGAGGACGCCGGGGGCAGGATTGAAACGTGAATCGGCCAGTAAACCCATAATGCTTCATAATATAGGGTGGCGCGGTGGGTAGCGCTAGACTTGTAGGGCACTAAGGATATTCGACCGAAATCGGGATGCGACCACGCAAGTTGCCAGAAGCGCTCGTCTCTGCGTCGATCAGCAAGGTCGCCGAAAAATGAAACTCCAGCTGGCCATTGGCATCGAGCCGAGGAAAGCCGTCAAGATCAGTGACTATATCGCGCAGCCTTGCTTTGCCCCCGCTGGGATCACGCATTGCGACTTCACCCGGCAGGCCGATGACAACCTGTTCGAACGGAGCACCGGTAATCATCGCTTTGCCAGTGATTGGCATCCCGCCCAGATCATCACCGTCGCCAATGACGATTTTCTGACCCGTCGACAAATCGAGGATAACTTGCGCTTCACCATCGCCCAGCAAGACCACCCGACCAAAATCAATATCGCTCTCAATTGTAATGTTGAGCTGCTGGCAGTTTCGGGTTTGATTGCCGATACCGTTCTCACTGCCATCCCCGCGACACCCGGGAGGCAAGTCGCAGTTGGTGCAATTGGTCTGTGCACGGGCCTGCGTCCCGGAGCCTAACGGCGACAGGAGCAGAAGACCGAGCACGGCCAAAGACAGGGACATTCCCCTAAACATGACTGCAAGTTAAGCGAACAGGGTTAACGAAATGCTACGTAGACTGACGAAGGCCCCTGCAAGGCAGCGATAATCCTCCTAGCCAAAGCTCGCATACAAACTGCGTCCATTGGCCTTCAGCCATTGGTCCGCTTCAACGATATCGCCTTCGTAGAGTTGGGCGAGCAGTGCATGAAAGGCGGGGCTGTGGTCAAAGTGAACCAGATGCGTGACCTCGTGTGCCGCAACAGAGCGGCGGACGAAATTGGGTGCCTGGATCAATCGCCAATTGAGGCGAATGCGTTTCTGCCCCGAATTTGCCCCGTCCGAACAGCTCCCCCAGCGCCTTTGCGCACGCGAAAGGCCCACGGGAACTGGATCGAGCGAGGCCGCTTTCGTGTAATCCGCGATGTCGGCTTCGAACAAGGCAAGTGCCTCTTTTTCAAGCCAGCGCCTGAGGCGTTTCTCCAACCCAGCCTCAGGTCCGCCAAGGATGATCGCTGAGCCTTCAATTCGTGGGCTTCGCCGAGCCTTGGGGTCCCATTTGATCCTAAGTGCCTGCCCGCAATATAGCACTTCGCTACCCGGGCCAGGCGCGACGCGTTGCGGGATTTTTGCGTGTTGCTCGGAAAGCCAGTCGCGTCGTGCATGGGCAAAGGCGATCGCTTCTGCACTGCGCGCCCATTTGGGCAATGTGATGCGGACCTCGCTGCCATCTGGTGCGAGGCGTAAGGTCAGTCGCTTGGCGGTAGGATGACGACGGACGGCAATCGGCACAATTGTACCGCTCAGATCAATCTCTGGCTCAAGCGCAGCCTTCTTGAGCCAGTCGATCACTCGGCCTTCCCCCATTGATCATCGAGTATCGTGAAGCCGACCTTGGGCGCACTCCATTCAACGATGTGATGCTCTATCGGACCGGCTTCATCTTCGCTGATGACGCGACCTGCGACTGACACACCAGCGTGCACAATGCTCTGAGGGTCGCCACTGATTAGATAATGCCATTCTGGCAAAGGTCGGCCGGCCGCTCGGACACGGTAGGCGCATGTCGAGGGGAGCCAAGGCACATCCTCCACAACGCTCAGCGTCAGGCGAAGACAATCAGGGACGAATGCCTTGCGATTCTTGTAATCGGTGCAACGCGCCGTGGTGCAATCTAGTAATTTGCAGGCGACATTGGTGTCTTCAATCTCGCCTGTATCTGCGTCCTCAATCTTGTGCAGGCAACAACGTCCGCAACCATCACATAGGGCCTCCCACTCTGTGCGCGTGAGCCGATCCAATGGTAGCTCCCAAAAGCGTTCGCGCAGATCAGGGAAGGGGGTGGTGGTCAAGTCACCCACCTGGCGAGCTCTTGAGTGACCGCATCAGCTCCGAGGTCCGATGGAAGGATTGCAAGCGGCTCTCCCGAAGGACCAAAAAGCAGCACCGTGCGCGTATGGTCGACGAGGTAATTGTCGTCCGAAGAGCCTTCAACCTTGGTGTAGGAGGCAACGAACTTTGATGCAGCATCGGCGATCTGATTTGGTGTGCCTATAAGGCCGATCAGGTCGGGGGAGAAAGCGTTGGTGAACTGGTCCATCACTTCTGGTGTGTCGCGCTCAGGATCAACTGAAATGAAGATTGGCTGCACCTTTGCTGCAAGTTCCGGCTCACTCGCGCCGAATTGCTCAAGACCCTGAATGGTCCGCTGCATGTCGGTCGGGCAAATATCGGGGCAATAGGTGAAACCGAAATAGACGATCCGATAACGACCCTCGAAGTCAGACCAGCGGACGGTCTCTCCAGATGTGTTCGACAGCTCAAACTCGCCCCCGATCTTCGCCCCGGCAAGCGGAGGCTCGACCGGCATCTGTGCTGATTCCGAGCACGCACCAAGCGTTAGAACAAAAGATGCAAAAAAAGCGAGCTTAAGAGGCTTTGCGGGGGCGTTCATGGTCTGCTAATTGCACTCCAACGATGACGAGCCTCGATCTTACAGCGGGTCCGAACGGGGTGAACCTTCGTATCATTAACACTGACAAGAGCTTGCCAGTCCATGTGCCAGGTTCCCAGTTCTTGTATAAGGAAAAGGCCTTGATTTCGACAGATTTGCGCAAATTAGGCGGTCGTGCACGAAATGCCAGCGCGTTTCTTGCAATGGCGATTGCTGTATCTCTTGCCCTGGGAGCTGCAAATCCTGCGTTAGCGCAGCTGCAGTCCGAAGGATATCAGTTCCTAGAAGCGGTAAAAGATCGCGACGGCAACACAGCAACAGATATGCTCAGCCAGCCTGGCACACAGGTGGTCAATACGCGCGACATCACAACCGGTGAGACCGGGCTGCACATCGTGGTGGCGCGCCGGGACACATTGTGGGTGCAATTCTTGCTTCAACGCGGCGCAAACCCAAATGTACGAAACAATGATGGTTTCACTCCTCTGCAGCTCGCAACGCAGCTAGGTTTTCTTGAAGGCGTTGAAGAATTGCTCAAGCGAGGTGCAACTGTCGATATTGCTGATAGTCAAGGCGAAACCCCGCTGATCACCGCTGTCCACCAGCGCAACTTGCCGCTTGTGCGGCGCCTTCTTGCTGAAGGAGCCGACCCAGATCGCAATGACAATTCCGGCCGTTCAGCGCGCAATTACATGGAGCTGATGAGCGGAAATTCCCTTCTGATCCGTGAGTTTGAAGCCGCCGACGAAAAGCGCGAAAGCTCGCCTCAAGCCGAACAATACGGACCTTCTTTCTGATTATGACGACAAATACCGACCCCGATTTCGCTGATATTACGCTCGACGAGCTGCGCGTGGCACTTGCACCAGATATTGCAGCTTCGGCCATCTTTGATGGCTGGAATGAGACCGCGTTGGAAGCAGCGGCTGAGATGGCGGGAGCAGATGTCGACGTTGCCAAACTCGCTTTTCCCAGCGGTCCGGGCCAAGCGATGGATATGGTTGATGCTTGGATCGTAAGCGTGGACCAAGCGATGGAAGAAGCCTGGCCGCAAGAAAAGCTGACCGAGCTCAAGATACGCGAACGCATCCGCACTCTGGTTGCGTTTCGACTGGAAGCGGTCGAACACATTGATGAAGCCGTTCGCCGCGCGATGGCGGTGATGGCGATGCCGCAAAACGCTCCGCGCGCTTTGAAGGTCGGTTGGCGCTCAGCAGATATCATGTGGCGGCTCGCTGGTGACACCGCGACCGACTACAACCACTACACCAAGCGTGCGATCCTTGCCGGGATCTACAGCGCAACTCTTGCCGTGTTCGTCAACGATGACAGCGAAGGCAAGGCAAAGAGCTACGAATTCCTCGACCGCCGCATCGATGGAGTGATGAAGTTCGAAAAAGCCAAAGCGCAATTCCTTAACAAGGATATCGAGCTGCCAAGCCTGAGCCGTTTTTTAGGACGGCTGCGCTATCCCAGCCGTTGAGGGCGCATAGCTTCGCTCATCAACCAGACTAGGTGAAAACCACCATATTGGAGGTGGAAAAGCCTCTAGGCGAGTCGCGTCCGCGAGGCGCCTGGCCTATTGTCATTGCAGAGAATCGCGCGGGGGCTCTCGCCGCGCGCTGCAAATCGACAGGGAAGGAATTTTTCGATGGCGGGTTCGCTCAACAAGGTCATGCTGATCGGCAATCTGGGCGCGGACCCGGAAGTTCGCTCGTTCCAGAATGGCGGCAAGGTGTGCAACCTACGCATCGCGACCAGCGAAACCTGGAAGGACCGCAATACGGGTGAGCGGCAAGAGCGCACCGAGTGGCATACGGTTGCAATCTTCTCCGAAGGTCTCGTCAACGTGGCTGAGAATTACCTCAAGAAAGGCTCAAAGGTCTTTATCGAAGGCCAGCTTCAGACGCGCAAATGGCAGGATCAGAGCGGGCAGGATCGCTACTCCACTGAGGTCGTCTTGCGCGGCTATAACGGCACGTTGACCATGCTCGATGGCCGCGGCGAAGGCGGCGGAATGGGCGGCGGTGGCGGCCGTTCAGGCGGTTATGGCGGCGGTCAAGGCGGAGGCGGCCAGGGCGGCAACTGGAACCAGGGTAGCGGCGGCGCTTCAGGAAGTTCTGGAGGCGGCAATCAAGGCGGCGGCTATGACGACCTTGACGACGATATCCCATTTTGACCGCTTCACCCGGCGCGACAGTAAAGCACCACCGAAGAGTTTAAGGGCCTTGCGTGCAATCGTGAGGCCCTTCGCTCTTTTCGAACAAACGGCAGGCCTTGTTGAGTACAGTCTGTAAGGGCTTGAGCCGGCTGGGTCTATTCCTTCACCAACCCTTTGAGCGCAGCGGCAAGTGGGCCTTCCTCTTCTCCCTCGGTGACGATCCCTGCTGACTTGCGCGCCGCATCGGCACCGGGGCCCTCGGCATATGGATCGATCGCGAGGCCAAGGGTTTGCGCGACCGCTTCGCCAAGGTCGAAAGCATCGCCTGCATATTCAATCTCGTCACAATCGTCAGCTTCGAGCTCGACTTCAATCTCGGCATCTTCGTCTTGTGCCGGATCAAGCGTGCCTTCTTCGACGAAGCGAAGATCGACTGACTCTTCGATTTCGGCGGGAAAGTCCTCACCCGAAATCGCGCAAGCTTGCCGAATGGCGGCTGAAAAAGTGCCCGTAGCTTTAATGACCGAACCGCGCGCTTCGACTTCGATTTCGGCATGCAAGCGGTCGACACCGGGCAATCCGAACCTTGCCGCAAGCGCTGCTCGTTCGCTCGCATCAGCATCGATTACAATCGGCTCTGCGGGCAGTGATTTGACCTTGATTGGCCGCGAGAGTTCGCTTGCGCTCGGGTGTATCATTGGAAGTTGGCTTTGAGCAGGTCTTTGTCGCGGACGTCTTCCAGCCGCTGTGCGAGTGCAATTAGACGGTCGGCGACACGCGCGGAGCAAACTTCTTCATTAATCCCTTCGCGGAAAGTCACATTGCGGGAGATGGCCTCGATCAGTTTATCCCGATTGCGGTCACCATCTTGTGTGTTCAGCGCACTGCGGTAAGCGCCAAGCCGACCCCCGAGCACGCTCATCAGTTTGCCCATACGCTTGCTCATGACGACGTCATTGACGCCAAATTCGCGCAATTGGCCGTCCATATCTTCAACGAACAGCTCGGCTAGCAACGCGCTTTCAGCGCGCAAATCGCTGGCCTCAACCCGGACCATTACTGTGCAGAGGATTGCGGTGATGAGATCAAATCGACCCGCCACGGTGTCTGCCACTTCGCACTCGCTGTAAAATGCTGGGTCGCGTGCCAGCTCAACCACGCGGTGCCACAATGGACGTACGCTTTCGCGGGGATCTGGACCGGTGCCAAGCAGACGGGAGATGAACGACATGTCGAAACTTTCTTCAGAGCCTTCAGGGTGCAATTCACTGGCTATTCACGCAGTTTGCGTCAGCGCAGCGAGCAACCAGATTTCTGCGGCGGCATTATTGCATGGCCTCGCGTCTCGCCTTAAGGCCGAGTTCGGATATAGGTCGCGAAGCTCGCGCGGCAAGAGACAAGACCAAGACGGGAAATAACGGCACGATGATCGGCAACCCAGCACATGAACGAACTTTGGCAACCAACCGTCTCGCTAAGGCGGTTATGCTGGGCTGTGCAGTCATGGCATTGGGCGCGTGCTCTTCAATCCGCGAATCGCGTGGATTTGTGAACGATCCTGTCCTTGTGAGCACTGTTCAGCCGGGGATCGACAATCGCCGTTCTGTCGAAGGCGCGCTTGGGCGGCCAACCTTCGAAAGCCAATATGGCGAAAATACCTGGTATTATATTTCGAGTGTCACGGGCCGACGACCTTTTGTCCGTCCTCGCATTCGCAATCACTTCGTGATGGCGATTAAATTCGACGAAGAGGGCAACGTTGCCAGTGTCGACAGAAGCGGGATCGACCAAGTCGTCTATCTCCAACCCGATGGCGACAAAACTCCGACTTTGGGCAGGGAGCGCGGCTTCCTCGAAGACTTGTTTGGCAATATCGGTCAAGTGGGCAGTGGGCCTGTTGGCGGAGCCGGGCCTGGCGGACCCTAAGCTGATCCATTAGCAAGGCGTCGCACCGCTCGAACTTGACCCTTAAGTCACAGCGCCCATATCGCTGAGCATGAGCTACCAACAATCAGACAGCGCGAATGCGCACGGCCTTGTTCCCTGGCATGGCACCACGATCATTGGCGTCAAACGCGGCGACAAAGTGGTTGTAGCGGGCGACGGCCAGGTTTCCATGGGCAACACCGTGATGAAACCCAATGCCCGCAAAGTGCGGCGTATTGGGCAAGGCGAGAAAGTCGTCGCTGGATTTGCGGGAGCAACCGCAGACGCCTTCACCCTGTTTGAGCGTCTTGAGAAAAAGCTCGAGCAATATTCGGGTCAGCTCACGCGGGCGGCTGTCGAAATGGCGAAGGACTGGCGCACGGACAAGTATCTGCGCAATCTTGAAGCCTTGATGATCGTTGCCGATAGCGAGAGCTTGCTTGTACTTACGGGTAACGGTGACGTGCTGGAGCCTGAAGGCGGAATCGCTGCGATTGGCTCGGGCGGGAACTACGCACTTGCAGCGGCAAGGGCGCTTGCAGATTACGAGGAAGATGCGGAGCAAATTGCGCGCAAGGCGATGGCCGTTGCGGCTGATATCTGCGTCTTCACCAATGGCAATTTGACCGTCGAAACGGTCTAGGAACTTTCACAACATGGACAATCTTACCCCCAAGGCGATCGTCGCTGCGTTGGACGAACACATTATCGGGCAGAAGGATGCCAAACGTGCGGTTGCAGTGGCCTTGCGCAATCGCTGGCGGCGCCAACGATTGGGACCGGAACTCAAGAACGAGGTCACGCCCAAGAACATCCTCATGATTGGCCCGACTGGCTGCGGCAAGACCGAAATCAGCCGCCGTCTGGCCAAGCTTGCGGAGGCTCCCTTTGTGAAGGTCGAGGCGACCAAATTTACCGAGGTTGGTTATGTTGGGCGCGATGTAGAACAAATCGCCCGCGATCTCGTCGAAGACGCGATCCGGCTCGAGAAAGAGCGCCGCCGCGAAAGCGTGCGTGAGGCGGCTTCCGAAGCGGCCATGGAGCGGTTGCTCAACGCATTGGTGGGCGAAAACGCATCCGAAGCGACCCGCGAGAGCTTTCGCGAACGCATCGTCCAGAATGCAATGAATGAAGTCGAGGTCGAGGTCGAGGTTGCCGAGGCTCCCAATACCCCTTTCGACATGGGCAATATGGGCGGCAACATGCAGATGATCGACCTGTCCGATATGATGGGCAAAGCGTTCGGCAAGAAGCCTAGCAAGAAGCGCAAATTGCGTGTCCCTGAAGCGTGGGACAAGCTGGTTGATGAGGAAGCGGACAAGCGCCTTGATGACGAGGACGTCGCTCGCGTGGCGCTTCAGAATGCAGAGACCAATGGGATTGTTTTCCTCGATGAGATTGACAAGATCGCGGTGAGCGATGTGCGTGGTGGATCAGTGAGCCGCGAAGGCGTGCAGCGCGATCTTCTGCCACTGATCGAGGGAACGACGGTTGCGACCAAATATGGCCCGATGAAGACCGATCACGTCCTGTTCATCGCCAGCGGTGCGTTCCATGTCGCCAAGCCATCGGACATGCTGCCCGAGCTTCAGGGCCGTCTACCGATCCGGGTCAATTTGCGTGCGCTGACGCAAGAGGACTTTGTCCGTATCCTATCGGAAACCCGCGCCAATCTGGTCGAGCAATATCGCGCGCTTCTTGGCACTGAGAAGGTCGAGCTCGACATCACCGATGACGCGGTCAATGAAGTTGCGACCATTGCAGCACAGGTCAACGAAAGCGTTGAGAATATTGGCGCCCGGCGCTTGCAGACCGTGATGGAGAAATTGCTCGAGGATATCAGTTTTGAAGCCGAGGAGCACGAAGGCGAAACAGTGAAGATCGATTCTGCTTATGTGCGCGATCGGCTGGGTGATCTCGCTGGTGATGCTGATCTTTCGAAATACATCCTTTAAGCCTGGAAGAGTTTTCGACTCCTCAGATATTTATGGCGGATCGCTACAAGGCGAACATGCTGCGGACTTGTATCCGGCGATATGGCTAAGGTGCAGGCAAACGGCGAGATAGCATGACCCCGGGCAGCGTCAGAGATCTGCGAGCGATGATCGCAAGCATGGCTCCGGTCCTGTCCGAAAGGGCGTGGAGTTTTCAGGCGATCGTAGATGACGCCTTCATCCCCCCGACGGCCTTTGCAGTGGTCCGCGAAGAGGAGGGCATGACCTGTATCCTGCCTGCTCAAGCGGCAGGGTCTGACACGCCGCAATTTGCGAAGATCACCTTGAGCGTTCATTCTGATCTCGAAGCCGTGGGCCTGACCTCTGCCGTTTCGACTGCGCTCGCAACCTCGGGGATTGCTTGCAATGTCATCGCAGGCCTGCATCACGATCACCTGTTTGTGCCATGGGACCTGCGCGATGACGCGCTGTCTCTGCTTGAACGCCTTAGCAAAGACGCGCATCGATAAATCTTGGTATTTCGCCGGAGGATGGCGGCTTCTCTGGTTGAAACGTCAAGGCACTCCGGCTCTAACTGGCCAACAAGATGTCTGCGCTCGGAATGTTATCAAGTGCAGCGCCAACCTGCACTGCAATTGGGCCACCTGAATATGATCCGATCTCTCCTCTGCGCCAGCGCCGCCGTTATGGGAGCTGCGCTGGCTGTGCCAGCATCAGCTGATAGTCACAGCGAGGAAGCGTCCGCCGCTCCGACGCTGACTGCGCCCAAGATCGAATACACTATGTGGACGCTCGACAATGGGCTTACCGTCATCGCGCTGCCCGATCTAACAACGAGCACTGTGACGACTTCTCTTTGGTACGAGATTGGGTCGAAACACGATCCTGAGGGCCGCGCTGGCTTCTCCCACCTGATCGAGCACATTATCAGCCGCAAGACGCAAAACATGCCGTACAACATGATCTACGGCTTGACCGCAGATGTGGGTGGCACTCGCAATGCGTCCAACTGGGTTGATCGGACCAATTACTTCGAACAGGTGCCAGCCGCCTACCTTGAAACCATGCTGTGGACCCACCGCGAGCGGATGGCGAATGTCGTTATCGACGAGCAGGTCTTTGAGACCGAACGCGGCGTTGTCATTGAGGAATTGCGTGAGCGTGTGCTGGCAAGACCCTATGGGCGATTGCAGCGCTTTGTCTTGCCGGAGAACGCCTATGACGTGATGCCTCATCGGCGTCCGGGCATTGGCTCGATCGCGGATCTGGAGGAAGCCACGCTCGACGACGCGCGCGGCTTTTATGAAGCCTATTACGGACCGGGCACGGCGACTCTTATCGTCGCGGGAAATTTTGAAGAAGAGCGTCTGCGCACGCTCGTCGAGCAGTATTTTGGCGATATCCCGCCGCGTGCCAATCCGGTTGATCCCACCATCACCGCGCGCGAGCCGGAAGTGACCAAGCCGCGTCTCGTCAATGCAACCGCGCCAAATGTGCCGCTGCCCGTCATAGGCGGCGTTTGGAAAGCGCCTGCTTTTGCACACCCTGATTCGGCCGCGCTCGAAATGCTCGAAGCGGTGCTCTCGCGCGGCGCAAATAACCGGCTCGATAGAGCACTCGTGCGTTCAGGAAACGCGGTCCAGGTTTCTGCTGCAGTCCAGCAATATCGTGAAGCCGGTCAGATCGGAATCTATGCGCTGGTGCGCAATGACGAGCAGATGGAACAAGCCTCTGCGATCCTCGATGCTGAGTTGGAGCGGGTTAGGACTGAGCCGGTCAGCGCTGAGGAATTGGCTGAGGCGCGCAACGAGATCATCTCCGCTGCGCTCAACCGGCGCCAGACTGCGCGCGGCCGGGCGTTCGAGCTTGGTGAAGCACTTATGGCGAGCGGCGATCCAGACTTTGCCGATACCTGGATGGAGCGTTTGCTCGCAGTGAGCGCTGAGGACATGCAACGTGTTGCGGCAGAGTATCTTGATCCCGACAAACGCGTGACGATTACCTACAGCGCCGGCCCGGAGGACGAAGCAGCCTATGCGAACCCGGTGTCGATGCCCACATTCGCAACTCTACCTCCGCCCGTCGGCGAAATTCGATCCGTCCTTCCCGAAGGTGAGCGCATGGCTCCCCCTGCGCCCGGCGAACGCCCAGAGGTTGCGGCCCCCACTATTGTTGAGGGTCGTCTTACTAACGGTATCGAAGTCGTCGCTGTCCAAACGAGCGATGTTCCCATTGCCACAATCACGATGACCGTCCCCGGCGGTAGCAAGACCGATCCTGATGGGTTGGCTGGGGTTGCCAATATGGCCACAGCCATCGCCGACACCGGCATCAACGGATTGAACGAAGGCGAGATCGCGGCGCGCTTTGAAAGCCTGGGTGCGAGTTTCGGCGGAGGTTCAGGCAGCGATGGCAGCAGTTTCAGCCTAACCGCGCCCACTGCAAATCTCGCTGAAGCGGGAAGTCTTGCCGCTCAGATTGTCAAAGGCGCTATCTACCCAACGCGCGAATTTGAACGCGAGCGCCTTCGCGCGATCGACAGTCTGAGTGTCGCGATGAAGGATCCAGGCAGCATTGCCCGTTATGCTGCGCGCGCGGTAATGTATGGCGATGCGCCCTATGGATCGCATCCCAGCGGCACAGCTGAAAGTCTGGCGGCGATCACGCGCGATGACCTGCTTATGTATCGCCAGCGCTATATCCATCCGGCGCGCATGAAGGTCGTGATCTCAGGCGGGATCGATCCGCAGAGCGCGCTTGCCTTGGCAGAGGAAATGCTGGGCGGTTGGGAGACGCCGCTTTTGCCCGCTCCTATCCCAGATGAGGCTGCAGGTGATCCGTTGCCGGTTCGCACGATAGTTATTGATGCTCCTGAAGCAGGGCAGGCTGCAGTCCTCGCTGCTGTTCGTGCTCCCTCGCGCACCAGCCCAGACTATTTCCCCCTGGAGCTTGCCAATTCCGTCCTTGGCGGTGGCTCGAGCGGGCGGTTGTTCGAAGAAGTGCGCACAAAACGCTCGCTTAGCTATGGGGCGTATTCAGGCTTCGGTGACCGCACCGACGCATCCATCCTGACTGCCTTCGCGCAAACCAACAATGAAAGCGCGGGCGAGGTAGCGAGAATTTTCCTGAACGAATTTGAGCGCCTTTCAAACGAAATGCTCGATGCCGACCTGCTCGATCGACGCCGCTCATATCTGTCAGGAGGCCGGGCAAGGGCGCTTGAAACCAGCAGAGGCTTTAATGCGATTGTGGCAGGCGCACTCCAGCAAGGCCTCAGCGCGCAAGAGGCCACGATGTTCAGTGAGCGGCTCGCAGCGGTTAGTCCCGAGGCTGCAAGCGCAGCGGCAGCGCAATATCTCGACCCGGCGCGCGCGACGTTGATTATTGTGGGTGATGCCGACCAATTCCTCGAGCAGATTATTGAGCTACGCGATGGAGTCCAAGTGATTTCGCTCAGCGATCTTGATATCGCATCGCTTGGCGTTGGATCTGGCGCGGCTCAGCAAGGCGAAGCGAGCGAGTAGCTTGCGAGTGATCTACTCGGCGGCTTCGACTGCTTCGTCGCTTTCGCTGCGCTGCTTGGCTTGCTCCTGCGCTTGCTGCTTCCACATTTCGGCATAGAGCCCGCCGCGCTCCAGCAGCTCTTCATGCGTGCCACTTTCCGCAAGCTGCCCACCATCGAGGACCAGAATGCGATCGGCATCGGCGATCGTTGAGAGCCTGTGCGCAATCGCAATCGTCGTTCGTCCTTGAGCAAGCCGTTTGAGCGTGCCGAGGATCTCTTTCTCGGTTCGGGTGTCGAGCGCACTGGTCGCTTCATCGAGCAGCAGGATCGGCGGATTCTTCACCAATGTGCGCGCAATCGCGACGCGTTGCTTCTCTCCGCCAGAAAGCTTGAGACCGCGCTCGCCCACCAGCGTTTCAAAGCCGTCAGGCATTCGCTCTATCAGCGGCATGAGAGCCGCGTCAGCAGCGGCGCGCTGAACGGTTACTTCGTCTGCACCTTCCGCGCCATAGGCAATGTTGTAACGCAGAGAGTCGTTGAACAACACTGAGTCCTGCGGGACAATGCCGATCGCTGCGCGGACTGAGTCCTGTTTTGCCCGGGCAATGTCGGTGCCATCGATCAAGATACGTCCGCCTTGCGGGTCGTAGAAGCGGAACAGCAGCCGCCCGATCGTGCTCTTGCCTGCGCCTGATGGCCCTACAATCGCGAGGGTTGAGCCGGCCGGCACATCAAAGCTGAGGCCATTGAGGATCGTGCGTCCATCCTCATAACCAAAGGTGACATTGTCGAATCTCAGTGCGGGTTCGGCAACTTTCAACGGCTGTGCATCGGGGTCGTCTTCAACCTCGACCGAGGTGTCCATAAGGCGGAACATCTCTGCCATATCGACCAGTCCCTGGCGGATTGTGCGGTAGACCCAGCCGAGCAGATCGAGTGGTCGGAATAGCTGCATCAGATAGGTGTTCACAAACACCAGATCGCCAACAGTGAGCTTGCCCTGGCTCCAACCCCAGACGCTGAACGCCATCGCACCTGCCATCAGCGCATTGGTGATGCCTGATTGGACAACATTGAGGAAAGCGAGCGAATTCTCGGACTTAACCGCAGCTTGAGCATAGGCGCGCGCAGCCTTGCTGTAGCGCTCCTCTTCGCGGCTCTCGGCGCCGAAATATTTCACCGTCTCAAAGTTGAGAAGCGAGTCGACTGCACGGTGCAGTGCTTGCCCGTCGAGATCATTCATCTCGCGCCGCAGCTTGGTACGCCATTCGGTGATCATTCGCGTTGCATAGATATATGCGACCACCGCGAGTGCGGTTGCCGCAACCAGCTCCCACCCAAAGTTCAGATAAAAGATCACACCAACCGCAATCAACTCAATGGCGGTAGGAGCAATATTGAACAGTAGGAAATAGAGCATCATGTCGATGCTCTTGGTCCCGCGCTCAATGATCTTGGTGACCTCGCCCGTGCGGCGGCTCAAATGGAACCGCAAGGAGAGGCGGTGGAGGCGATGGAACACGTCCTCAGCAAGGCTCAATGTTGCCATTTGGCCTACGCGTTCGAACGCAACGTTGCGCAGATTGTCGAACAGCAATGAAGTGAAACGGCCCAGTACATAAGCTGCAACGAGTGCCATTGCGACCTGCGCCGATGCGGCAATCTCATCCGCCGCGCCCGATGCCTCCATCGCATCAACCGCTCCTTTGTAGGCAAACGGCAGCGCAAGTGTTGTAGCCTTGGCTGCGAGCACTAAGCCCATTGCGATTATGATGCGCCAACGCAGGGATGGATTATCGCGTGGCCAAAGGTAGGGAAGGAAGCGCTTGAGCGTAGACCATCCCTCCGCCTCAGGCGGGGCATCTTTGATACTTGGAGGCGTTGTTTCAGTTGACATTATGCGACGTCCATGTGGGCTCGCATCAGTCTGCGGACAAGACAGTCACTTCTTAACCCGCAGATAGAAACGCTATCTCCCAGCCCCGCAGCTTATCTTATCCGGCTACCTTGCCTGCGTGCGCGGCGTAAATCACGCGCCACGTCTCTGGGAACATCGAACAGAACGCGCTGGTTCGAAAAGTCGATTGCGACACGATCAAAGATCCGCAGATGTTGCATACCTAGTGCGATCACCGGAGTGTCCTCCAACCCCAAAGCTTGGAATGCGGGAGCATCAGCGAATGTCAGCGGGACGTTCTGGAGGGATAAGCCTTCAATTTTCAGCGAGCGGACAAAGGAAAGTTCTCCTACGATGTCGACGCCATTTACGTCTGTCGTGACAATCTCTTCGGCGCGCTTGGTTCGGATGCGTTCCTGCAAGGCGGGGTTGCCGATGCTTGCCTGTGCGCCTGTATCAATAATGACAGTGGCGCGCACACCTTCGATCGTCGCGTCTGTAATGAGAAGTTGCCCGAGTTCTTGTCGCGCGCGTACGACAATTTCGAAGCCGCGCCTCTGGTTCTCAACCTCGTTCATGTCCTGCACGGCGATGGTTTCATCACGAAAGTCGATGAGGACCCGGAAGTCCTGCAAACTATCTAGGCCGAGGATCCCGTCTGCCCCAACATTGCGCCGGTCGAGTACGGGTGAAAGAAGATCGGTCACGGTGTGCGTGCCAAACGTCATCGATGCAACCTCGACAACCTCGACCGGGCGACGGCTCGCCATCCCCACCAAAGTGGCGGTTCCAAATGGGGTAAGCTCAAGCCCTTCATTGATCTGATGGGTAACTGCAGTCGCCTGGCTGCCGGTGTCGATCATGAAGTCGTAAGGCCCGCTGCCTTCAACCATGACCGGGACCGTGTAACGATTGTTGCGATCCTTCTCGATATCGAGCACTTCGGTGGTTGGATCTGAAAGATTGGGCGCCACTGCTTCTACGGGTGCAGCTGTTCGAACTGCTGGCGGTTCGACGGCCGCGGTCGAAGCGGCGCTGGACCCAATTAGGCCGACAGCAAATGTCCCAATGAGGGTTCCAGTTGTAAGCATGGCATTTTCCTATCCCGAACTTCCGGTCTTGCTGCCCGGATCGTGTCTGGAGCGTAACAGACAAGACGCTGCGCGCCAAAGATTAGAGCTATGGTTGGCCCATTCAAGCTTTGCTAGGCGCCAGCGGGTGCGGTCTGGCTGTCTCGATTACGCAGCAGCGCCCATGTCTCACGTACGATACCGCGATAGCCGAACCAGAAGGTAGCGGCGTATGTGCCGGCTCCGACGCTCGCATGGAGAGCAAGTGCGATAAACGGAATGTCGATCTCAACCATGCGTTGTGTCAGCAGGACCGCAACCGCCATTGCAGCACAGGCCAGCGCGATCGGTGTTACAGCTTCGACAAGCTCGACTGCGCTGACTGCGATGCGCGGCAAGGTTACCACTAAAGTGATTGTGCAGAGCAGAGGCGCAGCGACCCACCAAGCATGGACCAAACCAATCGCACCATCTTGCGCGCCCCATACAAACAGGGCCGGAAAAATCACCGCTCCAGCAATGCTTGTAAAAAGATAGACCTTGGGCCTTCCCATCGCGTTTGTAACTGGCGAGCAAATCAGATGCAGTGCGAATGCAGGCATCACCAGAGCAAGTCCGGCGATAATCGGAATAAGGCCGACCCACTTCTCTCCCATTAGGACGAGGATTGCATTCTCGGCTGTGAGTGCGAGACCGATGTAAACGGGGGCGCTCACCATCATGACCATGCGGACGGTTTTGAGGAAATAGGGTCCAAGCGGTTTGTCAGCGCGGTGCAGCTCTGAATAGGCGGCGAGGGCGACTTCGTTTATCGGAGGAATGAAACGTCCGGTCACGATCAGAGCGAGGAACAAGGCCTGCGTGTAAAGACCAAGGTCATGGGTGGGCAGCAAGCGACCGGCGATCACGACGTCGCTTTGGCTCTGTATGATCCAGAACAGCTGGCACAAAGTCAGCGTTCCGCCGAAGGTCACCAGGTCCCAGGCGCCACGCGGATCGAAGATCGGTCGGACCCAAAGGCCTGCTGCAATAGTCATCCCAACGGCGCGGGCAATAAAGATCGAAAGCCCTGCCCAAATCAGCGCCCAAACCTCGAAGTCCAGCCAAGCCAGCACCAGGGCAGTGATCGCTCCAATCAGCGCACTACCCATATTCACCTGGCCTTGCTTGCGGAACTCTAGCTTGCGCGCGAGCCATTCTGAGGGGAGGGCGATGAATGGGATGGTGAGGAAGATCGCTGCCTGAACGCGCAACAGGTCGGCCACCACTGGCTCATCGAAATAAGCAGCCGCTGTTGGAGCGAATAGAAACTGGATTGTCGCAAGCACGGCATTGGCGAGCAGCAACATGCCAAAGACCTGACCAATTCGCCGCTCATCAAGCCGATCGGTCTGTACGATTGAGGTGGCAAAGCTCTGCCCATTCAGAAAGGCGAGTGCGGTCACCACCACCTGGCTCATCGCGAACAGGCCATAATCTGTGGGGTCGAGCAGCCGCACGACAAGGAAAGTCGAAGTCCATGTGATGATCTGGGCAACCACCTGTGTGCCCCAGCGCCACGCCACTGCCGATCGCACACGCGATGCGAAGCCGGATTTATCTTCGGCTTGTGGACGCTGCTGAGCAGTCGACTCGTTTGCGTGTGAGTCGGTGGATGGGGGGCGGGACTGCATATTCTCGCGCCTACGAGCAAAAAGTGAAGAAATGGCCCACCAGACTCGCTCCCATGGAGGGTGAATCGCAGCGTTTCAGGTGCTTCAATCGTTAATCCATAGTTGAAAATGAAACGTTCTGGCCCATTTAGAAGGCGGGAACGCGAGACCTAAATGGCGGAAATCTGGGGTTTGTGCGCTCTTGTGAAATAAAATTGCAAAAAGGCGTTGACCGAATCTGAGTGCCCCCATATATGGCCTCTCACCGACGCGGCGCTGCCGGATTTTTTCCGCCCCGCTGGGTTGGTCGCCAACATAGAACGGATAGCCGGTCCCCCGGTGAAAATCGGGGAACACCATCGCTGTCCGCTTTTAATGTCTGGTTGCTCTTTGACATTGTTAGTTTTTGATGAAGGGACATGTGGGCGACGGCGCCCGGTCCGCGCACCTCAAGGGCGCGATCACCGGTATTCATAAGCCGATTGCCACATCCTTCCAGGCTCCACAGTCTGGTCGTGATGATGCATGTTCATTCGTATCCATTACGTTTGACAGTGCAGGTATCGGCTCCTTGAAGCTCATGCC
>JBCCPG010000012.1:0-60920 GCA_039039885.1 Pseudomonadota bacterium
TAGGTTGAAGGGATATGTGCGTTCAGCTTCGGTGACCTTGTGAAGAAAGATCTGCGTATGCGTCCTGAGCGGATCATCGTTGGTGAGATTCGTGGAGACGAATGTTTCGACCTTCTCGCCGCTATGAACACCGGCCACGATGGTTCGATGTGTACGCTCCACGCCAACTCCCCGCGCGAGTGCCTTGGCCGTATGGAGAACATGATCCTGATGGGCGACATCAAGATCCCGAAGGAAGCCATCTCTCGCCAGATCGCAGAATCGGTTGACCTGATCGTTCAGGTGAAGCGTCTGCGCGATGGTTCACGCCGGACCACCAACATCACCGAAGTGATTGGGATGGAAGGCGACGTGATCGTGACGCAGGAACTGTTCAAGTTCGAGTACTTGGACGAAAGCGAAGACGGCAAGATCATGGGCGAATTCCGCTCGAGCGGTCTGCGTCCCTATACGCTGGAGAAAGCCCGCCAGTTCGGGTTTGATCAGGCGTATCTTGAGGCTTGCCTCTAAGACCTTCTGGACTTTGACCGCCAGACTAGGCCCATTGCGGCAAGTAGGCCGAACAGAGCAAACACTCCGAGGACTGCCCACGAGGTATCTGTTTGGTCGGACTCAACCTCCCCGGCCGGTTGAGTGATCGGATCGGGCGCAGGCTGCATAAGAGCGATGGCCTCATCTTGATCCAGCGTCGCATCCTCGTTGGCCAGCAATCTCTCAATGACTTGCCTGTTCTGCGCCGATGCGACAAACTGGAATGGTGAGGTACAAGGCGGTTGGAACATAAAAAACGCCGATTTTCCCTCTCGCGATGGGGCACGCTCTAGTGCCACGATCTGACTGCCGCTGAAGGGTGCGTCCTCCGGGATCCCAAAAGTCCAATTGTGCCAAATCACCTCGATCTCTGTTGGCAAATCGCCATTCAGAATCTCGTCCACCCGGTAAGTGAGAATTGCGCGCGCATAGATCGGTTCATTGTGAGGGACCGTAATCGGCTTACCTTCGCGCTCGATTGGCTTATATTTGGTGAGCTCACCGATGAATACCGCATCGGCCTGCGAGATGTCGGTCGGTTCCATCGGCTCGAACACCACACAGGCACTCGCCGCACTCCCCAGCCAAAGCGATTGAAGGGCAAGGAAAAACATGAGCTTGCGCAATGTCCTCATGCCCCGATCCTACCTCACAAATTCCCCAGCACAACCGGAACGCTCATCGCCAGGCATCCGCCGCCTATGATGGCGAGGCTGATGAAAAGGGTTGTCCAGGGCATGAAGCCCACTCGCTCGAGCCGCTTATGCGAGCGCCTTTTCTGGCGCAGCCGATCCATCACCAGGCAGATCGCCGCGAGCACCCAGCATGCGAGGCCGAGCATAGCAAGCTGAGCAGCATCGCTCGAAAGTGCGAGTTGGTTGAGGATATCCATCAGGCGGCCAGCTAATAGGCGCGGGCTGGCTTTGCACAAGTCCGGCATTGCGCAAATCCTCAAGCGCCCTACAGCGGCGCGCATGGATGGATCCGTCGCCCGCCCTCGCCCCCTGCTTGCACTGGGGATCCGTCTTGTGACCGCCGTCGTGTTCGCAACCATGGGAATGCTGGTGAAGCTGGCGAGCGAGCGCGGCGTCCATCTGGTTGAGATGATCTTTTGGCGTCAGGCGCTGACGTTTGTGTTGATCGTTCTAGGGCTGGCACTGCTCGGCAAATTGGCGACCTTGCGCACTCAGCGGCTCAAGAACCATGCTGGGCGAGCGGTCACAGGCGGTGTGGGGATGCTGTTCACCTATGGAGCGGTGATCCTCTTGCCACTCGCTGAAGCGACCACACTGTCCTACACCGCACCCTTCTTTGCTGTCGTCATTGCAGTGACGATGTTTGGAGAGAAAGTGGGCCTCTATCGCTCTGCTGCCGTCATCATCGGTTTTGCCGGGGTCATGGTGGTGATGCAACCAGGTAGCGGAGGCGACGACATCACTTTCTCAGGAGTGGCTGTCGCACTGATCGCGGCGGGAATGGTGGCGCTGATTTCCTACCAAGTTCAGGACCTTAACAAGACCGAGAGCCCCTGGACGATCATCTTCTGGTTCACTGCGATTTCGGGACCGGTGCTGCTTGTAGCGATGCCTTTCTTCGCCAGTTGGCATGACCAAGAGACATATTGGATTGTCCTGGCCATGGCCCTGTGCGGCGGGCTCGCTCAGATTTTGCTCACCTCATCCTTGAGGTTTGGATCTGCAGGCGTGGTCCTGCTGATGGATTACACCGGGCTATTATGGGCAACCTGGTATGGGTGGAGCGTGTTTGACCGCGCACCGCCGCCAACCTTGTGGCTGGGCGCTCCGCTTATCATTGGTGCAGGGCTACTCATCGCATGGAGAGAGCGGAAACTGGCGCAAGAGGCGCAAAAAGGCGAAGCAGTCCCTAGATAACCACCAGGACAAACACCTAAAAGGACATGAATATGCCCCGGATCACTTTAAAAAAGACGGCTCTAACTGCCGCTCTGGCTGCGCTGACGCTCTCTAGCGCCGCTTGCAACACAGTTCAGGGCCTAGGCGAAGACATCTCTTCGGTTGGCCGCGCTGGCGAGGAAGTGATTGACGGCGACGATTGATCGGCGTCCCTTATCGCCTAACCCACTGATCTATATACGAGAGTTAGATTGTTTACGGGCATTTCGTACCGCGCACTACGGGTGAACTCGTGGATGCTTGCTAACCTGTCTATTTCTTCAGCACTACGGATACCCCAGTCAGAATTGCGGCTGCGCAAGCTTTGATCAAAAGCGAGATTGGAGGGGGCAGCCTCCACATCCTGCTCAAAATATGGGCCGTAAAGGATAAGCGGCAAATCTTTGCGGCCCAAGACTTGAGCAGCTCCGGCAAACAGCCCTTCGATTGCTGACCAAGGCGAGATGTGGACCATGTTGATGCACACAATTGCATCAGCGGCGCGGCAATCCCACTCTCCTGATGCCTGCGCATTGAGCAGAATAGGGGCTTTTACGTTGTTGAGCCCGCTTTCCACGCGATAAGCTTCGATCGACGCGATTGCTTCAGGGTCGACATCGCTGGGCTGCCATTTCAGCTTTGGAAAGGCGTTCGCGAACCACATTACATGCTCGCCAGAGCCGCTTGCGATCTCCAGCACAGTGCCTGCTTGAGGAAGCTCGCTTGCCAAGACATCGACGATCGCATCGCGATTTCTGAGCGCTGCCGGGGCGTGTTTCTTCATGGCCAAGTATCTCTGCGAACAAGACAATAGATGGAAGAGTTTCTAACCGGTCAAGCAACTTGGCGCTCAAGAAACTTGGCGGTCTTGCCCTTCCCAATAGGGCGCGCGCAGCTCCCTGCGGAGGATTTTCCCGGTCGCATTACGCGGCATTTCCGCAATGATATCAACGCTTTTAGGCGCCTTAAACGCTGCAATCCGCTCCCGCGTGTAAGCGATCACATCATTTGGATCGATTTCCATTCCAGGCTTAGCAACACAGCAAGCTTTGACTTCTTCGCCCCATTGTTCGCTAGGAATTCCAATAACAGCTACTTCTGCAACGGCCGGATGGCCGAAGATCGCATTCTCTACCTCTGCAGGATAAACATTCTCGCCGCCCGAGATAATCATGTCCTTGATACGGTCCTGGATATAGACATAGCCGTCTTCATCCATGATCCCTGCATCGCCGGTGTGAAGCCAGCCATCGGGGTCAATCGTCTTGGCTGTCGCTTCGGGCAGTTTCCAATATCCCGACGTGTTTGAGGGCGAGAGGATGCAAATCTCTCCGATTTCGCCGATCGGCAGCTCCTGATTGTTTTCATCGCGGATCTGGATTTCCACGCCCGGCACAGCCTTGCCCGCAGAACGCATCCGCTCATTACCTTCGAGCGAGTGATCTTCAGGCGGCAGCATCGTCACTGTGCCGCAGGTCTCCGTCATACCGTAGACTTGCAGCAGCCCTGCCTGCGGCATGGTCGCAACGGTCTGCTTGAGCAGCTCAAGCGGCATCGGCGCAGCTCCGTACATCAGGTAGCGTAGGCCCGAGAAATCGGTCTCTTTCGCCAGCGGATGCATGATCATGAACTGGATCGCAGCCGGGACAAGGAACATATGCGTCGCGCCATTCGTAATCGCGTTCAGGACGCCATCGGGAGTGTATTCAGCGAGGATTTGCGCTGGGATCCCATTAGCAACAGCAATCGCGCACAAGCCGGTTCCGCCAATATGCGCGCAGGGCATAGCGGCGAGAATGCAATCGCTGTCGACGTAATGATGCCACGGGGCATCCTCATCGAGGCTCGGTTTGCGCAGCGAAAACAGGTTGCTGTTCGACAGTCCGACACCCTTGGGATTGCCGGTAGTGCCCGACGTGTAGAGCTGCAGCACTGCATCGTCTTGGCCAGCGGGCGTATAGCCGGTGAGCGGGTCGAGTCCTTCTGCCTCCCGAAAAGCCATTTCTGCCTCAAGCGCGGCTGGCGGGTTGTCCATTGCGTCTGTGACTTCGCTCGCAGTGTCGATAAAGCCCTCTTCGACGAAGAGCAGCTTCGTGCCGGTATCGCTGAGGATATAGGCGATCTCTCGCGGAGCCAGCCGCCAGCCAATGGGCGCCATGACGACACCCAGACGGGCTGCGGCATATAGTAGCAGGAAATATCGATCCGAGTTCTTGCCCAGCCATGCGATCCGGTCGCCATGACCAACGCCGTGCTTCGTGAATAGCGAAAGCAACTGCCGGGTCAGCCGATCAGCGCCCGCATAGGTCGTGATCCGATCGCCCATTTCGAGCGCGACGCCATCCGGCTTCGCTGAGGCCCAATGGTTCAGAAAATCATCGAAGTTGAGATAATTGTGCTGCTCGGACGTACCCATTGGCTCAGCTGCTCCCATTGCTATTTTGTGTCATTAGCTAAAGCATGCATGCTGGCGCACGTCTACACCCATGCAAGCATCAGAGCCGCACCGCGCGGTGACGCTACGACGGCCGGCCCATTTTGCGCGCTGTCGGTTCGCGAACAATCAGCCAGACGAAAAGTCCCAATGGCCCCGCCACAAAAGTCGCGAGCAGGATCGGCGCTTGGATGAAACGCGAAATGGCCTTCGCGTCCGCATCGCGCGCGATCCAGAGCCCGACGAACAGATCAAAGGCGAGGTAATGCGTCCACCCGATCAAAACGCCAAGATCAGTTCCAAAGACCGCGCGGACCCCTTCGATGGAAGTGAAGTCCGCGCCTCCGCCTCCCTCAACAACCGTGCCAGCGGGAAGCCATCCGGTGATTGCACCGACGAGACCTGTCGCATAGATCGCGCAGAGCAGCCCGACGCCAAGATACAGAATCGCCGACAAAAGGGCTGGCCATCGAGGCAAGAGGATCAATGCTGCCCAGGCGATCAAAGCCAGCAGGTTCACCGCTCCAAAAATCGGCCCCCAATCCATCATCATTCCCCTGCTTCCTGTGCCTAGTCCTGATTAGCGAATTCAGCCTCGGCCTTGGCGCGCCAGTCTCTTGCAGCGCGCTTCATAGCTTCGTTATCATGCGTAAAGCGCCCCGCCGCTCGGCGAAGCGAAAGGCCTAAAGCCGCCTCCGCCACGAGATCGGCGTCGATCGACCGATACATCTCCCATTTTTTGGGAACCAGCGGATCGGTAATTGGGCTGATCAATTGGGCCATCTTTTCGACCGGGCGAAGGTCACCATGGCGCTGACCCTTAAGCAGGCCGGGACGCAGGATATCGAGGCGCTTGAAACCCACTTTGGAGAGTTCTGCTTCAGTCTCGCCCTTGACCTTCAAGTAGAAGTTCTTGGATCTCGGATCGGCTCCGGCAGAGCTGATCATCACCATATTAGGAACTCCAGCTTCCACCGCTGCACGCGCGGTTTCAAGCACCAGATCCTGATCAACCGCACGAAATGCGGCCTCATCGCGTCCGGCTTTGCGCCAGGTGGTGCCAAGCGCGCAGATAAGAGAACGCGGTTGTACAGCTTCGAGCACCTCTCCCCACTTGGCCGTCTCAGCGATGAACATTTCGACCCGGGCGCCTTCAGGAAATTTCATCTCGCGCCGCGCGATACCTACGATGCGCGCACGGTTCCCTGTGCTGGTTATCTCGATCAAACGGCGCCCCATCAGGCCAGTTGCTCCGACTAGACCGACACGCACGGGCAATTTGGGATCAGAGGTTGGATCAGACATTGCTCAGCCCCCGTGGCATTTCGCCATAAATTTCTGCGCAAGACTGCATGGCAAAGCGGTCGCTCATCCCCGCGATAAAGTCTGCAATTGTTCGCGCACGGCCCGGATCCGTATCTGGCAAGCGCGCTTGCCACGCTTCCGGCATGAGCGAGCTGTCCTGCGAATAAGCGACAAACAACCGTGCGATCACATCGCGAGCCCGTTCAGCGGCTGCCACCTGATCTGGATGGTAATAAAGCTTTTCATACATAAATGCTTTGAGCGCCCGTTCGTGTTCCTGCATTTCGGGCGAAAAGCCCGCCAATTGCCGCCCCGCATCGCGAATTTCTGCAACTGAGCCAAACCCAGCTGCACTCTTGCGTGAATGTTCGAGCACATCATTGACCATTAGCCCGATTTGATCGCGAATCAGCTCGCGCAGCAGTCGGTCTTGCGGCGCGTGTGGAAAGCGTTTTTCGACCGCCCGCCACTGGTCTGCGAGGAAATCCAGTTCCATCAAGTCATCGAGCCCCAGAAACCCTGCGCGCAGCCCATCGTCAATATCGTGATTATCATAAGCGATATCATCCGAAACCGCCGCAATCTGCGCTTCGAGCGAGGGCCAAGTGCCAAGGTTAAGTGGGAAAGCTTCATCCAGCTCAGCCAGGGCCCAATTCGCCGCGATGACCGGGCCGTTGTGCTTCGCCAATCCCTCTAGCAAGTCCCAGGTCAGGTTGAGGCCCTCATGCTCGGGATAGGGACTTTCGAGCCGCATAACTGTGCGCAGCGCTTGGGCGTTGTGACAAAACCCACCGTGCCGCGTCATCGCCTCCGACAAAGCTGCCTCACCGGCATGACCAAACGGAGGATGGCCAAGATCGTGCGCAAGACAAAGGGCCTCTGTCAGATCCTCATCCAAGCTCAGCCCGCGCGCCAGCACCCGACCGATCTGTGCGACTTCGATGCTGTGCGTGAGGCGAGTGCGGTAATGGTCACCATCGGGCGCAATGAAGACCTGAGTTTTCGACTTGAGCCGCCGAAAACTCATCGAATGGATAATGCGATCCCGGTCGCGCTGAAAATCGCTGCGCGGCCCCCGCGTTTCATCGACACGTCCATCCGTAGCCTGTGAGCCAGACCGGCGCGCGCCGTTGAACTCGCGCCCACAATGGGCATCGGCATCTGCAGCGTAAGGGGCGCGAATGGTCACAGCATCATGACTTAGGAGACAGTGCAACAGCGCTCAACGGGAACAGAACAGCAACTCTGCGCAATTGCGGGGAAGGTTGGCTGCAAAGGGACCACTTGCAAATCACATAAGCATGCAAAAGGCTGGGGAATTCGGAACCGGAAAAAAGGGACCGCCTACCGGGTGCAATGGGGGGGTGGTAGGCGGCCCCAAGAGCAAAGAATGCTCTTGGGTCATTCGGTGCGACCCGAAGACCCGGAACTTGCCTTTTTGTACTATGGCAAACTCTGACGCGCACGTAAGCTTACCACTTGGCAAATGCACTGAGCTTGACCAAGCGATGCGACAAAGCGTGGCCGGTAAGGGCCGAATTGCTCACTAATTCACCAGCTCTTGCTCCAGAATCCAGCCCGCAGCCGCTTCACAATGAATGCGTGTGGAGTCAAACACAGGCAGAACATTAGCGTCGACATCGACCACCAAATCCAGCTCTGTGCATGCGAGAACGATCGAATCCGCGCCTTCCTGCGCCTTGTTGGTGATGATCGTTTTCAAGGCGCGCTGGGCATCGCGGGTCACCTTGCCCACCATGAGCTCATCATAGATGATCCGGTCGAGTGTTTCGACATTGGCCATGTTGGGCGGGAGCAAATCGATACCGTGAGCAACCAAACGCTTACGATAGAAACTCTCCGTCATCACATTGCGGGTGCCGATCAGAGCGGCGCGCTTATAGCCCTTTTCTTTCATTGCCTTACCGACATATTCGGCAATGTGGAGAATGGGGATTCCCACCGCTTCAGAAAGATCATCGTAGAGGCGGTGCATCGAATTCGCCCCAATGATCAGACCTTCAGCCCCAGCGTCCTCAAGCCGTTTCGCGCTTTCGCACAGGATCGCACTTGCACGTTGCCAGTCCTTATCCTCTCGCAAAGCGTAGAGTTGGCAGAAATCGAGGCTCTCAAGCAATAGCGGCGCTGACGCCATAGGCGCCGCACGGCGTTGAACGATACGGTTGATCCGGTCGTAGTACATGCCGGTCGAAACCCAGCTCATCCCGCCGATCAGTCCCAATTTCCGCAAAGCTATTCCTCGATTCTATACTGCACCGCACAAGGGTGTAGCGAGAATAGCTCCCATGCGTCCATAGGGTCGCATTTGGCCTGACTTGTAAGTGGGTTAGATAGTTAGCACCGGCTTAACGAGGATTCTTGCTAAAGTGTTTCGAGCCATTCCATGAAATCTGCAACAGACGTCTCTGCCACTTCCTCCATCGGCAAATGCGCCACGCCCTCATAGGTAATTCGGGTCGCATTTGGCAGATGCTCGGAGTACCATTCCGCGCCGCTCGGAGGCGTCACCTGATCGAGCGCGCCCCACATAATCAGCGATGGCATAGTCAGAGCGGCTACATCCTCGGCAAGAAACGGACCTCCGCGTGTGGTGTTGGCCCGGTCCACAACGGCTTGCCGATTGCCGGGATAGCGCAGCAGTTCCCAGTATCTGTCGACTTGTGCATCAGTAATCGCGTCGGGATTGCCAACAGATCCTTCAAGGCTGGAACGCACCAAGGAACGCGGGGTCACGATCGTCATGATCTGATTGAGTACCGGCGTCTGCGCGATAGTAGCGCCGAGATAGACGCGTCCTTCATCTGACCTACGCGGCGCGCCTGAGGCATTGAGCAAGGCCAGCCCGGCGACCCGTTCAGGATGCGCAATAGCGTAGCTGCTCGACATCCATCCGCCCATCGAATTGCCCGCGAGCACAAATCGGTCCAGCCCAAGATGATCGGCCAGGGCATCCAGATCCGCGACGTAGCGGGCCTTGGAATAATCGCCATCCAGCGCTTCTCCGGTCAGGCCGTGCCCGACTGTGTCGAAGCGGATGACACGGTACGTGTTGGCCAGCACTTCTGTCCACTCATCCCATGTATGGAGGCTCGAATTCGCTCCATGAATTAGGATGATCGGCACTCCATCGGCAGAGCCATTTTCGGGGCCTTCGTCGCGGACGTGAAATTGCTGACCGCTCTCCAATGTCACAAATTGCGAAGCACCGCCGCCGTATTTGGCGCGCATTTCTGCTGGGTCGGTGTCGGGTGTGCGGAAGATTAGCAGAAGGATGACCAACGCTGCGACGATAACGCCCAATACCCGCACAGCCCACTTCATTCGCTTACCCCTTCGCTCGTTTCCGCAGGCATGTCGCTGATCCAGTCACGCATCAAGGCAACAGCCCTTGTGTCAATGGTAGAGCGGCCAAGCTCTGGCATCGCCACCCCCGGCTCGTTTGAGTTCATCCGGTGGACGAGGATCGAGGCATCCGGATCGCCCGGTTCAATCGAGACCAGCAGCCCCCCTGCCCCGCGCCCGGCTGCGACGGGAGGCTTCCCAACTCCGATGGCGAAGGGGTCCGCTTGCTCCCACCTGAGATCAAGCCCCGAATTGGACGCGCCGCCGCCCGGCTGGTGGCAATGCGCGCAGTTCACATCGAGATAGGCGCGAGAGAGCGCGTTCTTGTCAGCAAAGCTCATCTCGCTGAAGTCTGCAGGCCCTTCGCTCCAAACAGGCAAGCTGCCAGAACCTTCGGGTACGAGATCGAGCTGGCCCGATGCGTGCACATTCTCAAGCCAGTCAACTGAAAGGTTGCGAGAGCGCGGACCAATGGGCACGACCTCACCATCTTTGGAGTGGCACGACTTGCATTGGTTCTTGTTCGGGATGCGGTAACTGATTGCGTCCCCCGCTGGCGTTGTCAGAGGAATCCTCGCGCCGGCCAGAGCCAGCCGCGCCTCGGTTTGCTCTTCATTCCAGCGATAGGGCAGCGCAATCCAGCCATCAGCCCGGTGGAGCAAGAGGCGAGTTTCGATGTAGCGTTGATCCTCACCCTCTTCAAAAGCGAAGGTCTTGATAATCGCGCTACCAATAGGAAATCGGAGCAGCCCCTCGCCATTTGCCCGGATCTCCGCTCCGTCAGGCACATAAATATAGCGCAGCTTGTCCGCGCCGTCAGACCATAGAGGCGTGTTGAGCTCATAGGGGATCACACCAGGTGCCGGACTTCGCGCGGCTGCATCGAGGAAGAAAGCAAACTCTGACAAAGTGCGAGGCATCAGGCGCACCTCGCCATCAAGCTGCTCAATTCCAAGGATCGCTTCGATGTTGACCCGCGGCGGCGGCAGCGCGCCGGCATCGCGCGGGACGCTCACCGACAGCGCGAGCGCGCTCGCCGCCAATCCAAGGAAGAGGGAAGAACGGCTGATCAAATGCGATCATCCAGCTCATCCGGAGCGCCAATGCCGCTGCGATCAAATTCGCCCGTCGGTTCAGGAGCAGTGAGCCGAGTTGGTCGTGCAGCCGCCATACCGCCCCCAGCCTCAGTCAGATTGAGCGTCCAGCCCGCAGTGCCTGCCACCGCATAGACGCTGCCAAGACCATCCCACATCAGTGGGGGCAGCGACCCTCCAAATGCCGCGACCAGGGGTTCAGCTCCCGCTAGCTGCGGATCATCGCCACCTTGGCCATAACGGTTCTCGCCAATCACGATGTCGCGCGCGAGCGGATTGTAACGTTCATCATTGAAATCTTCGGTGTAGGCGATGACCATTATCGGCGCGGTCGGGTTTTCGTCGAGGATATTGTTTTCGATCAACACCTTCTCATTGGCCATAACCATGATCCCGGTGCCGCGCCGCACGCCTGCCACGATATTGCCAGGAGGGGCAAAGTTCGCGGTGTCATTGGCGACCACCAGATTGTTGGCGACGATCACATTGCCGCCATTCATCACCGGCAGGCCGGGCAGATCAAACACGAGAATTCCGCCCGTATTGCGGATTGCGATATTGTGCTCGACCAGCGCGTTTCGGCTGTTTTCGATCTCAATCCCAGCGACATTTGCTTCGGCAATCGAATTGCGCACGGTGATCTGATTGGACTGACCAACATAGATCCCTGCGTCAGAAGCACCGGTGACTTTCGCGCCGTCCACCAGCACGCCGGTGCTTTCAACCGGGTAGATTCCGTAAGCGCCATTGCCCGCGTCAGGACCATTCGTCCAAGTGACACGGATGCGGTAATAAACAATCTGGTCAGCGCCCTTGGATTTGATCCCGTCACCCTTGGGATTCTCCAGCGCGAAATCGCGCAAAGTGACATTGTCCGAGGTGACTAGCAGGCCCTCGCCCGAACCTTCCTGAGTGGTGAAATCGAGCACGGTTCCATCCATGCCAGCCCCGCGCACAGTCACACCATCGACGTCGAGGCTCAGCCCGTCGGTGAGGATATAGCGTCCCGCCTCAAGCTCGACCGTGTCGCCCGGTTCAGCGAGGATCAGCGCCTCTTGCAAACGTTCTTGAGCGCCCTCGCCCGGCGAAATCGTGTGCGTTTCAGCCCAAGCCGGCGCAGCGCTCGCCAGCAATGCCGCGGCAATTGAAATCCTGATCATGTGATGTGTCTCCCTCTCCCATTCGCTTTGTGCCGCAAGAGCGCGCGAATGGAAAGAGGGAGGCGTGCAGGATAATTATTGAGAGCGAGCCGCTTCCAAGCCAGCCAGTGAGAGCCGCCTGCCAGGAGCAAGCCTTAGAGACTTTTCAAACGCGGCGGCGGCTTCGTCAGAGCGCCCTTCTTCGAGATGCATCTCACCAAGGATCTCGTAGCTGGGTTTGAATATGACCGGCGGGCCAAAAACGATCGGCAAAGCGAGTTCGGCAGCCGCGGCTTTTTCCAAAGCAGCCATCCCAGAGGCCTTGTCCCCCTCAGCCATTTCGACCAAGGCGTCGCCGCGCTCAATCGCGCGGATCAGCCAGACGCCATAAGCAGAATCGCCATTGGCATCGATCGTGTCGGCCATCTCACTATAGACGCCTTTCATCGCCGCGAGTGCAGCCTTCGCTTGTTCCATGTCCGCTTTGTACCAGCGCAGGAAATCACTGTGCGCTTGAACAAATCTTGCAGATGCGGTCTGCTCCGATTGCGGCAGAGCGATGGGATCAAGCCATTCTCCAGTCTCAACACCAAGGAACAAGGCGACGCGTGCAGCGCTCCATGCGCCCCAGACACGGCCCTCGCTGCTCTCAGCGGCTTTAGCCACCTGCGCGACGCAAGCGGTGATCAGCTCACGTGCATCCTTGCCCTGTTGCAGCAGCGCATAGGCAAGCCATTCATTGTAATGCCCGCAATGCATCGCATCGCGCCCTTGCGCCTCACGCTGGAGATTGACCACATTGGCGGCGTTGACATTGGCAAGCTCGGTCGCAGGCCAATCGGCAAGCGCGAGGTATATGTGGCTCACCATATGCTGCGCGTGACCCGCATCGGGCGCGACAACGGCATAACGTTCTGCCATCCGTTCCCCCAAAGGCGCGTGGGTCGGATCGTCATAGGAATGGATCAGATAATGCAGAATGCCCGGATGGTTCTCATGCGTCATGAACCCGGGCTCCAGAATGCCCGCCGCGCGCATATAGATCGGGATTTGCCGCCCACCATGCGAAGAACCGAGCGTTGCTAGCCCTGTGAAGGCTCTGACATCGATGTCGTCGGGATAGGCCTCTAGCATCGCTTCCAATGCCGCAAGATAGGCAAGGTCACGGTCGGTCTTGGGTGCCGGCTCACCGCTTGTGCCGTAAAGGATCTCAACCGTACCCAGCCATTGCCGTTCAATGTCGCTGCGTGCCTTGGCAGCGCGGGCGGCGGGGTCTGTGCCCAATCGCCCCAGGATTTCGAGCGCCGCATCACGGTCCTGCTCGGCCCAAAGCGGGTGATTGTGCGTCATCGCCTCACCCCAATAAGCCATCACGAAATCGGGATCGGCTTCTTGCGAACGGCGAAATTCCTTGGCGGCAAACGCGTATTCAAAGTTATGTAGCAGCGCGAGACCGCGCAGAAAGAGAGCTTTCGCTTCGTCGGTGGCGTCGACCTCCATAACCATGAACTCCGCGCCAACCGCCTGCGGCGAGAACTCAGAGGCAGCCGTGTGCTCGTCATGACGCTGTGCATTGACTGGCGTGCTGATAGCCAGCGCTGCTCCAGCAAGAAGCAAAGCGATACGGTTCGAAGTCGCGATCATGGTTTGGGTCCCTCTTGCGTTGCGGCGTGTATTCTCGTCGCATCAAAAGAGGATAGCAAGCACCCTTCGCGCTCAGCGCCGCTCCAACATCAGGTCAATCCCGCAGCCGCCCGCAACGATCACCAATTGCTCGACAGCTTCGCGATCGTCGACCCGCCGGAAACGCGCCATCGCCTCCCCTGTAGAGGTCGGGATCCGGCTTTCGCCCTCTTGTGCGGCAAACCGTTCAAGCTTCAAAAGCTGGTCGACGCTCAGTCGATCAACGAGGCGCGGCGCCATGCACTGCGCCATTGGCGCGGGGACGTAATTGTCGAGCAAAGCCTGCTCCACACGCTCTTCAGTGACCTGTTCAAGCACGCCATCTTCGCGCAGGAAGAACCAAGCACCAAGACCGATGCCGAAAACGAGGATCAGGATGACGAGAAAACGCATGCGCTTATCCTAGCGCGGAGATGGGTTTAGTCGAGCGCCTTGACGATTTCCTCGACCATCTTCTTCGCGTCCGACAACAGCATCACGGTCTGGTTCATGTAGAAGACGTCGTTGTCGACGCCGGCATAGCCTACCCCGCCCATCGAACGCTTGATGAAGAAGACCTGCTTGGCCTTGTCGACGTCGAAGACAGGCATGCCGTAGATCGGAGAGGCCTTGTCAGTCTTGGCCGCCGGGTTCACCACATCGTTCGCGCCAATGATGAAGGCGACGTCTGCAGTGGCGAATTCGGAGTTGATATCCTCCAGCTCGAACACCTCGTCATACGGCACGTTGGCTTCGGCTAGCAGCACGTTCATGTGCCCAGGCATCCGGCCTGCGACCGGGTGGATCGCATATTTGACTTCGACGCCCTTCTCCTTGAGCGCGTCGGACATCTCGCGCAGCACGTGCTGTGCTTGGGCCACTGCCATGCCGTAACCTGGGATGATGATGACCTTCTCGGCCTGCTCCAGCATAAAGGCCGCATCGTCAGCAGAGCCTTGCTTGTAAGGCCGCTGTTCGCGCGGTTCGCCGCTAGCGCCCGCGTTGTCATCGGCGCCAAAGCCGCCCGCGATCACGCTGATGAAAGAACGGTTCATCGCGCGGCACATGATATAGCTCAGGATCGCGCCCGACGAGCCCACCAGCGCGCCGGTGATGATCATCGCGGTGTTGCCAAGCGTGAAGCCCATCGCCGCCGCCGCCCAGCCCGAATAGCTGTTCAGCATCGAGACGACGACCGGCATATCCGCACCGCCGATCGGGATGATCAGCAGGAAGCCGATGGCAAAGGCGAGCACGGTGATCGCGATAATCTCCCATCCTTCGCCAGCGCCGCCCTGAGGCGATACCGCATAATAACCGATGATCCCAAGGATCGCAGCGAGCGTTCCGAGATTGATGATGTGACGTCCAGGAAGCAGGATCGGAGACCCGCTCATCCGGCCGGAGAGTTTCAGAAAGGCAATTACCGAGCCTGAGAAGGTGATCGCACCAATGGCAATGCCAAGGCCCAGCTCAATTCGGCTGACGACATTGATCTGGCCCTCGCTATCGAGGATGCCGAAGGCACCGGGATTGAGCCACGCTGCGAGGCCCACAACCACGGCGGCGAGACCGACCAGCGAGTGGAAGCCTGCGACCAGCTCTGGCATCGATGTCATCGCGATTCTGCGCGCGATGGTGACCCCGATGATTGCGCCGAGCAAGATCGCGATCCCGATCTCGACGATGTTAGCCTTGTCGTAGATCACCAGTGTGGTGATCAGCGCCAGCGCCATACCGATCATGCCATTGCGGTTACCCGCACGGCTTGAGGCAGGAGACGAAAGGCCGCGTAGGGCGAGAATGAAGAAGACGCCAGCTGCTAGATAAGCAAGCATCGCCCAATCGGGGACGACAATGCCGTCATCTATAACGGGGCTGCCAGCTGCGGCAGCTGTGAGGACGGAGAAGCTCATCTCTTACTTCTCCTTCTTCTTATACATGGCGAGCATGCGCTGGGTGACGGCAAAACCGCCGAAGATGTTGATCGAGGCCATCACAACGCCGGCTAGCCCGAGATATTTTGCAATTGGGCTGGTCGATTCAGCCGCTGCAATCAGCGCGCCGACGATGATGACGGACGAGATCGCATTGGTCACCGCCATCAGCGGCGTGTGCAGCGCGGGCGTAACCGACCAAACCACATAATAGCCGACGAAACACGCCAGCACGAAGATTGAGAGAATGCTGATGAAATCCATGTAATCAGGCTCCCTTCAGCCGTTCATTGACCACTTCGCCGCCCTTGGTCAGGCGGATTGCGTCGCCGATCTCTTCGTCGAGTTCGGGCTTGTCGGCTTCCTTGTCCCAGAAGGCCGAGAGGAAGTTGAAGTGGTTGCGCGCGAACAAGGCCGACGCGTCGGCGGCCAAATGCGCGGGAGTGTTGGCATAGCCAATGATCTTGACGCCGTGCTTCTCAACCGTCGTGTCAGCCTCAGAGCCTTCAACATTACCGCCTTGCGCCACTGCAAGATCGAAGATCACGCTGCCCGGCTTCATGGTTGAGATTTGTTCGTCAGTGATGAGAACCGGAGCAGCGCGTCCGGGGATCAGAGCGGTCGTAATGACGATGTCCTGTTTGGCGATGTGCTCGCTCACAAGCTTGGCCTGAGCGGCCTTGTATTCATCGCTCATCTCGGTCGCATAACCACCAGAGCCTTCGCCTTCGATCCCCTCGACGTCTTCAACGAAGATCGCCTTGGCGCCGAGGCTTTCGATCTGCTCCTTGGTGGCAGAGCGAACGTCGGTGGCAGAAACCTGCGCGCCCAGACGCCGCGCGGTTGCAATGGCTTGCAGACCCGCGACGCCAACTCCCATGATGAAGCATTTCGCGGCTTGGACAGTGCCTGCCGCGGTCATCATCATCGGGAATGCGCGACCATATGTGTCGGCCGCAGCCAGCACTGCTTTGTAGCCAGCGAGGTTCGATTGACTGGAGAGCACGTCCATCGACTGCGCGCGGGTGATGCGCGGCATGAATTCCATCGACAATGCTTCGAAACCGGCCTTGGCATATGCGTCAACCAGATCGCCCTTCTGGAATGGGTCAAACAATGCCGCGACCCATGCGCCGGGCTTTGCGCCTTGAAGGTCTGCGACGTCCGGCGCTTGCACGCCAAGGACGATATCCGCATCCTTTACGACAGAAGCGAGGTCACCGGTGACAGCGCCCGCTTCGATATAGCCGGCGTCTGAGATAGACGCGGTTGCGCCCGCCCCGCTCTCAACCGCGACTTCATTACCTAAGCCAATGAATTTCTTTGCCGTTTCCGGCGTCGCTGCCACACGAGTTTCCCCTGCGGCACGCTCTTTCAAGACAGCAATCTTCACAGTGTTTATGCCCGCTTATTCAGCGATCAGAGCGATAACAACAAAGGTGATCACGAAGATCAGTGGAACAATCCACTTCAGCGCGCCCATAAAGCTGTCATAGGTTGAGCGGGCATCTTTCATATTGTGCGTGCTCATCTGATCTTCCCCTTCTTTTGGTTCTGTCAAAACCGCTTTTGAGCAGCCTTGCCGAGCCGTTTTCGTTATGATGCCGCTAGCCGCGAAGCTTATGGTGAAGCGCGCGTGCACTTTGACCCAATGCTTTGCGCGGGCATCCGTTCCACACCCACGTATCGAAGCGTGCGCGCAAGCTCAACCCGGCATTCTCCACCTGGACGCGCGCAAAGCTTTCGCTTGCTTAGCTGCGAACGCCCAAAAAGCAGTCCAACAGCCTTAATCCCGTCTTTACCCGGAGGCTTTATCCCATTTCGACGTTTTACCCCGCAACGCGCGTCGGGGCGCCGGAGGCGAGCAAAGCTGAGATTATGGCTGAAGCGGATTCGAATCCAACATCAGATCCGATTACGAGCGATTCGGCACTTGCCGAGGAGCATGTCGAGACGCGCATCGTCATGCTTATCGACGATGAGCCTGCGCAAAGCCGTCTGATCACAGCTATCGCCGCCCGAGAGGGCTGGCGCACAATTGTCGCCGGGGATGCTGAGACTGCCATTGCGACGCTGGGCACGCGCGAAGGAATGCAACTTTCAGCAATCCTACTCGATCAATGGGTTCCAGGCGACGATGCATGCGAGCTGATCGCCGAGCTTAAGGAGCGCCGCCCAGCTCTTCCTATCTTGATGCTAACGACCAGCGCTTCACCGCTTCTCGCGGTAGAGGCAATGCGTGCAGGCGCGAGCGATTATCTGGTGAAGCCGGTCTCGCCGGATCGCTTGATGGAAGCCTTGCGAGCGGTCACCACCCGCGAAGCGCCGCGCGATGAGCTGGCACCGCTAACGGAGAAAATGTCGGCGAGCCTTGATTTCGAAGCGATGATCGGCACTGCACCCACTTTTCGCACCGCTCTTGCCCAAGCAGCAAAGGCCGCGCGCGGGCATGGCCACGCTTTGATCGAAGGCGAGGCTGGCACCGGCAAGGAAATGTTGATGCGCGCGATGCATGCAGCTTCGCCGCGTTCGAAAGAAAACCTGCGCATCATCAACATTGCGAGCGTTCCGCCCAATTCGATCGAGTCGGTGCTGTTCGGCCACGAGCCCAATGCATTCCCTGGCGCTTTCGACCGTCAGATCGGCGCTCTGCAACATTGCGACAACGGCACTTTGGTGCTCGATGAAGTGGATCGCCTTTCCGTACCAGTTCAGCAGCGCCTCGAAGATGCTCTGGAGAGCGGTATCGTGCGTCCGGTTGGCGCGACCCATGGCTTCCGTGTCGATGTGCGGATCCTCTCAGCCTCCAATCACAGTCTTGCAGAGCTGGTCAAAGGCGGCGTGTTTGAAGCTGGCCTGGCAGACCGCCTGACCGGCACTCGAATTGGCCTGCCGCCTTTGCGCGAGCGGACCGGTGACATCCCTGCTCTTACCCGCCATTTCCTCCAACGGATTGGCGAGCAACCGGGCCTTACGCATCTGTCTGTGTCTGACAGTGCCCTTGCTTTGCTTGCCGCATATGAGTGGCCAGGCAATGTCCGACAGCTGCAATCGGTGCTGTTCCGCGCGGCAGTCTATTGCGAAGGCGACACCCTCACCGCTGACAGCTTCCCGCAGCTTTCCGAGATGCTCGGCGAACTGGAAGCGGCTGGATCGCATTTGCACGAAGGCGTGGGTGTGATGCTTTACACCGAAGATGGCAATTTGCGCCCGCTGGAAGAGATCGAAGCCGATGTCATCCGTCTGGCGATCGGTCATTATCGCGGCCGCATGACCGAGGTGGCCCGACGGCTCGGGATTGGGCGCTCGACGCTCTATCGCAAGCTGTCTGACCTTGGCATTGACAACGCGGCCTGAACCGCCGGGAATGCCTAGGTGCCGGGACGAGGCCGTTCCCCGCCCCGGCAAACCTTAGAAGCTGAAGCGTACACCAGCGAGGAAATTGACGCTCTCGTAGTCGCCTGAAACGTCGGCGTTGAAAGCATCGTTGCCGTTGGCAATGAACCGGCGCTCTAGATCAACTCCATCGATACGCTGATAGCGCACCCGCGCATCGAGAGCGATTGTGTCGGACAGGTCGAATCGGACGCCCGCATTGCTCTGGTAGACAAAGGCGCTGTCGCTGCCAAAGACGCCAAATGTCGGAGCGCTCGCTGTGCCCGGGAAGTATTGAATATTGCTGTCCACATCCGCAACACCAATCCCCCCGCCAAAGAAGGGAGTGACGCGCTGGTTATCAGACAAAATGACGTCGGACTGATAATTCACAGTGAAGGTTTGCACTTCAACATCGCCAAGGAATTCCTGGCTGCCTCCATTAAAGCTCCCTCCATCAACATCGACCTGGGTGTAACCATATTCGAGCTCAAGGCTCGGTTGCAGCACACCGAAGATGCGGGTCGGCAGGCGATATCCCACTGCGCCGGCAAAGGTCACATCATTGCCCAGTTCAGTGTCGACCACGGCCGGAGCACCAGCGGCTCCGGGTGAAGGGGTTTGCGGATCTTGCACTCCTTCGAGCGCGAAGTCGCTCGGGAGAGCGGCCCCGATACGGCCGGTGACATAGAGCCCACCTTCATCCTGACTTTGGGCTGCAGCGGGGGTAGCGGCAAATGCCAGACCTGCGCCCAGGGCGCCAAGGGCAATGGTCGAGTTGCGACGGTGCATATTTGTCATCGGGGGTGTCCTATCCTCATGAAACTAGGGGTATTCCAGACGCGCAAGGGGCGCGCGCCTGCAAGCCTTTCGGGCGCAATTTGCGTTTGGTTACATGACGATGAAGATTGTCCGCTCGACACAGACGCCATCCGTCACTACGCCCCGCGAGCATGACTACAGATCACGATTTTGCAGGGCGTATCGCTCTCGTCACCGGCGCGGCCTCTGGCATTGGAGCAGCCTGCGCCAAGGCTCTAGAGGCGCGCGGATGCGCCAAGCTGCTTCTGGTTGATGTGAACGCGGAAGGGATCGAGGCCTTGGATCTCGGTTGCGAAGTCGTGCCCGTGATCGGATCGGTCGCCGATGAAGCGCTGTGGGATGCGCTTGAACCGCAACTTGCTGGCCTTGACCATGCGGTGGTCAATGCCGGGATCGGATCAGGCGGACCGATCGCAGAGCTGTCACTTGATGAGTGGCGGCGCGTCATGGACGTCAATCTCGACGGCGCTTTTCTAACCTTGCGCACAGCGATGCGAGCGATGACAAATGGCGGCCCAGACAAAGGTGGCTCGGAGAAAGGCGGCAGCGTTGTCATCACCTCATCCTCTACCGCTGTGAAGCCTGTGGCGGGCATTGGTCCCTATGGCGTGTCCAAAGCCGCTGTTTCGCATATGACCCGGATCGCCGCGCTTGAAGGAGCGCCACACAACATCCGTATCAACGCGATTGCACCTGGCGGGGTCGACACCGCGATCTGGGAAAGCTCGGACGACTTCCGTCGATCAGTAGAGGCGCAAGGCCGCGAAGCCACGATGAAAGCGATGGCAAGCACGACACCGCTCGGGCGCTTTGCCTCCTCAGAGCAGATCGCAAACGACATCCTCTACATGCTGTCAGACAGTGGTTCGAACATCACTGGCCATGTGCTGGTGTCAGATGGCGGATTCACGCTTTAGCGCCAGACCCTAAAGCTCACCCAGGAAGCTGGCTGAAGTCTGTCAGCGCTGCATCGCGCATCCCGCGCCAGACATTTCTTGCCTGCACTGTCTCGGCCACATCATGAACACGCAGGATCTGCACCCCTGCATCCATTAGCCGCGTTGCCAGCGCAACCGAACCGCCAAGCCGTTCATGCGCAGGTTCTTCGTTCGAGAGAGCGCCGATCATCCGCTTGCGGCTCACGCCCACCAGCAGTGGCGAGCCCAAAGCGTGGAACAGCGGCAGGGCATTCAGCAGAGCGAGGTTGTCCTTCAAGCTCTTGCCAAATCCAATACCCGGATCGAGCAAGATGCGCTCCTCAGCGATCCCGCCCGCAATCGCCTTGGCGCGGCTCGCCTTGAGCATGTCAAACACATCGGTGACGACATCGCGATAGGCGCCGCCGGGCAGATCGCCGAGGTCGTGCAAATCTTCCCCCTTCCCCGGTGCATGCATCAGCACGACCGGAACCGAAGAGCTCGCCACCAGGTCACGCATGCGCGGATCATAACGCAGTGCCGACACGTCATTCGCCATCAGCGAGCCACCATCGAGAGCAGCAAGCGCCGCCTCCAACACGCCCGCGCGCCGTGTGTCGACGCTGATCGCAGCGCCCATGCCTGCGCAATACTCGACCGCCGGTACAACCCGTTCGATCTCATCGCCTTCCCAGGTAGCAGCGCCGCCCGGCCGAGTGCTTTCACCGCCAATGTCGATGATCGCAGCCCCCGCTTCGAGCATTGCAGCCGCGTGCTCACGGCCCGCATCGGGCTTGTCGAGGAATTCACCGCCATCACTGAAACTGTCGGGAGTGACATTGAGCACGCCCATCACTTGCGGCTGATCAAGCCGGATGGTGCGCTCAGCTATCTGCAGCGGAGCATGAGACAACTGGAGGTTCGCCCATTGCCGCTCTGCTTCTTCGGCTAGCCTCCCGCCTGGTTCAGACAAAGCCTGAGCCGCTGCGGCAACGCCAAAGACCCGGCGATGTGTGACAGCGCCTTCGTTTCGAAGGATCAGAGCAAAGCGGCTCGCATAGGCCATAGATCCGCCCAGCCTGATGGCCGCGGCCCCGTCTCCAGTCGATTCCGATTGCGGGCTCGCGGCGAACCCTATGGGCATGACGTAGACGCCGTCTGTGATCGGATCGCTCATGCCGTTTGCCGCTCCCGTACCACTTCGCGATTTGTAGGACTTTTCCCTCGGGTTTGACACACTTGACACACAGTCCAGAGGCGAAAAACGTTCTGCCCGAAAGCGGGTTCGAATTGGCTGCTGAGATAGGGACCTTCTAGGATCATGGGCCAAGGCTCTAACGGTTCTAGAGCGTGTAGGACAGTCCTTTGCCAGCGGCTCCCACAAACAAAAAAGGGCAGAGCCTTGGCCCTGCCCCCTTTCGTAAGGTCTGTTCAACGCGGAGCGTAGATTAGCTGCCAAACTTGATCCGAACACCGGCTGAGACAATCGACTGTCCGGTCTCGATTTCAAGGTCGGCTGGCAACAAGGTCAGCGGCACTTCGACATCATCAAGGCTGTCGCGATAGGTGTATTGCGCGAAAATCTGCGCATTATCGCTTAGGTTGAATGAAGCACCTGCGATCGCTTGATAGGCAAAGCCACCATCGCTCGCATCGGCGATCGTCACACCCGATGGCGAATAGTCGATATCGGTTTCGACATAGCCAATACCGCCGCCAATGTATGGCTCAATGCCAGCGCCGGTCTCGATGTCGTAGAAGACGTTGAGGAAGGCTCCGTACGAGCTGATATCACCCTGGCCATCCGCAACAACGGCGCCCACGGTCGGATTGTCGTCATCGGCTTCACCGCGGGTCAGGACAGCCACATCGACCGCATCGATATTGGCGCCGCTAACGGTCACGCCGCTGTGGGTGTCGACGTCATATTCGGTGTAGAAAGCCTGCACTTCGGCGCGAAAGCCATTGCCAAAATCATAACCGGCTGCGCCGCTGAAAGAGAGGCCGTTATCGAATTCTGTCTCCCAGCCTACCGGAGTGCCTGAGGGTATTGCGCCAAAGTCATCGGTTTCGGGGATCTCGGCGGTCGTTGCGCCGGAGTTCGAAGAATCGCTGGGCAGAGCCGCGCCAATATCGACCGCAATATAGGGGCCGGCATCGTCGGACTGCGCCAACGCAGCACCTGGAGTGGCGAGCGCTATAGCGATGAGGGGGAGTGTAATCTTCTTCATGTCGTATCCTTTTTCGAGGATCTGGATAGTTAGTTTAATGCAATCGCTAAGGGGTGCGATTGCATTAGCGACAACTACGCCGCCAACATGAATGGGGATGCAAAGCCGTTGAGAGATTTGGATTTTTCAGGCGAATTGACGCAGAGGTGCGATGACTTGTTGTGGGGCTAGCCAGACTTTCTGAAGCCTCTCGCCACCCCAATGGATAAGCCGTTCGATGGGCGCGGCGAGCTAAGCTTCGCGCCCATCGGGCAGCTGGTGAGCAGCCGGTTAAAGCGGCGCAAAGCGTCCCAGCTTCTCTCCCCGGCATTCATCCCAAGGTTCGAACAGGACATTGCGTATGCGATCGATATCGACCCTAAAGCCTGTCACAGCGCCAGCTCCATCGCGCGCATAGCGGAAGCGGTAGCTGTTCCAGCTGAGATAATCGCGGCCGATCAAAGTCGCATCGCGCGGGCGGCCATTCTTGATCATGCGGAAGGAATTTTCGCCCGCCCACTCCATAACGATTTCGGTGCGGGTTTCGGCGTTGTAAAAGCAGCCTTCCAACTCCGCTTTGCTGGCGTCGTCTGTTTGAGGCAAAGGCAGCTCAAGCGCTGATTGGACCCCTTGCGTAGGCAGGAACAGGCGAAAGCGCTTTTTGCCCGCCGCGGTCCGGTCAAAGGCGATCATCAAACCTGGAATGGTTGAATATTCAAACACATTGCCTTCGCGGTGAAGCAGGGCCGCCGGTTCGCTGCCTTCCAGCTCGCGATAAAGGACACCGTCTTGTTGCGTGATGGTTATGATCGAGCCGCTATCGACCTCGTACCGGCCCAGCACATCGGCGTTTTGCGGCCTTGCGAGCACGACTTCGGGGCCCGCCGGATTGCTACCGATTTCCTCAACCGGCACCTCAAGCAGACCAGCAGCGAGCCTGTTGCCGAGGTCCACCACACCGATTTGCGAGGAGTTGACCATGACCACGATGGAAATGTTCTGCTCTGGCAGACGCAGTGTGTAGGCATTGTATCCGCCGGTGCTGCCCACATGGTAGATGGAGGGCGAGCCCGCAAAAGACCCCATTTCCAAGCCATAGCCATATCCGCCCGGCAGATCCTCATCGAGCCGCATCTGGCTCGCCGTTAGTATCTCCCGCGAGAGGGCTGACGACGCGCCCTGCAATTGCTGCTCCCAAGCCATTTGATCAGGCAGGGTCGTGAGCAAATATCCATCGCCATGAGTGTAGGCGATTTGTGGATTTTCCATCCACGAGTTCCAGTAATTATAGGCCCGCGCTTCATTCGGCGTGACGCTGCTGGCCCGTGCTTTCCAGCCGGAGCTCGGCATCTCCAGCCGATCGAAAAAGCCGCGCGCATATTCGTGGAACGGTTGTTTAGTGACGGCCGCTATGACTTCGGACAGAAGGATATAATTCGAATTGCTGTAGAGATACTCACTGCCCGGCGGGAAGTTCAGCGCCACCTGATCGTTGAGCAAGCGCATCGCATAGCGATTGGAGAACGGGCGTTCCCACCAAGTCACGCCGCGCAAGCTCATCAGGTAGTGAATGTCGCGCACGCCGCTTGTATGCGTGATCAGATGGCTAAGCGAGATCGGTGTCTCAACCTTGCTCATCGCCTCGGGCAGATAGGTCCGGAAATCGGCGCTGAGATCGACCTTGCCTTGGCTCGCAAGGTCCAGCACCATCAGCGCGGTGTATTGTTTGGCAACCGAGGCGACGTTGATCCGCGTATCCGCTGTAATGGGGACAGCGTTGCTGATGACAGACAGGCCGTCATAGGCCTCAAACACCACCTCTCCATCGCGCACGATACCAACTGCAAAGCCGGGGTCCCCCTCTTCGACGAGGCCTTCGAGCACAGTCTCGAGCCGCGCGCGCTCATCATCGTTAAGCGGCGTAGCGCTGAGTGTCGCTGGCAAAAGCAGCGGACAGAACAGGGCTAAGATACGAAGAGCGAGATCCATTGCGTCGTTCCTATCAGAACACAATCAGGATCCCTTTTGATTGCATATACAATCACTTACTGAACCTCACCCTGACCTGAGTCAATTGCAATTGTCGCAAGTGGGGTCAGGGGGGGGTGAACGCTTGGCAGCGCGAAGAACTAGGCCTCCTCAGCTCTAAATGCGCCAAACCATGACACGACAGCCGAGATTGCCTTGCTGATACAAAGCGCAATCAGAGCTGGGATGCAAGCCAGCCCGAACAGCATGTCGGCAGTCGAAGGCGGCGGGCAGTTCAAGTTCATATGGAAGCCAAATTCGCCCGAATGCGACGGAAGGCAGCTAAAGAGGCCAATCCCTTTGGGCGCGGCCATGATCAAGATCGGACCGGTGACCAACAAGACAATCATCATATGTCGGTAGGTCGCAAAGGGGAGATTCCAACGGAGCTTTCCACGACCGCGCTCACTCATATCGAAAAGGTGCCAGATAGTGATCAGCGAGAACAGAAAAATGAACGGCAAGAAGCTCTCCGCGAGCGGAGTTGCATATTTGTCGATGGTGAAATCATCACCCAGGATCTCGAAATAAATGCTGATCGAGAACCGCCATGCGACAAACACCGCTACAAGCCCGTAGAACCAAACCAGCAGCGCGCTACAGAACCAGTTGAGCAATTTTTGGCGATGCGCCTCAGTCACTTGGGCAGTGTGACAGGTTCGCTGCGCGCGTCAATTCAGTCCTCATTCGCGAGACGATACAACTCGCGCGCGTGGTCGACCGGTTTGACATCACCCTCGACCTCATAATGCCAGAAAGTCCAGCCGTTGCAGCTGGGTGCGCCTTGGAGGTCTTTTCCGAGGCCGTGGATGCTGCCCACCTGCCCCTTACAATCGAGCGAGCCATCGGCCCGGACTGTCGCGATCCAGCGGCGTTTCTTGTCGAACACCTTGCTGCCCGCCGGGATGAGGCCGGTCTCAACCACAGACCCAAATGCAACCCGGGGCGCGGATTTCTTGCTTTGCATCGTTTCGAGCGCGCTTTCATCGAGCGGCAGCTCTTTCTCGATCCGTTTGTAGGCGGCGTCGCGATAGACGCTCTCGCGCTCGCATCCGATCCATTCGCGGCCCAAACGCTTGGCCACTGCGCCGGTCGTGCCAGTTCCGAAGAACGGGTCGAGGACCACATCGTCCTTCTCAGTCGTCGCCAGCAGTACGCGGTAAAGCAGCGCCTCGGGCTTTTGCGTCGGATGCACCTTAGTGCCGTTTTCCTTCAAACGCTCGCCGCCAGAGCAGATCGGCAGCACCCAGTCGCTGCGCATTTGCAGCTCATCATTCAGCGTCTTCATCGCGCGATAATTGAAGTGATAGCGCGCCTTCTCTCCCTGGCTCGCCCAGATCATCGTTTCATGCGCGTTGGTGAAGCGGGTGCCCTTGAAGTTCGGCATCGGATTGGTCTTGCGCCAGATGATGTCGTTCAAAATCCAAAAGCCCAGATCCTGCAGGATCGCGCCGCAGCGGAAGATGTTGTGATAGCTGCCAATCACCCAGAGCGAGCCGTCGGGCTTCAGCACACGGCGCGCTTCTGTCAGCCAGCTGCGCGTAAATTCGTCATAGACGCGGAAGCTTTCAAACTGGTCCCACTCGTCTGTGACGGCGTCGACCTCAGAGCCATCGGGCCGGTTGAGGTCCCCGCCAAGCTGCAGATTATAGGGCGGATCAGCGAAGATGCAGTCGACCGAGTTGTCAGGCAAGGAGCGCATCGCTTCAACACAATCGCCGGTCAAAATCTGACTTAAAGGCAGCGACTTAGCTACGTCTTCTGACGTAGTCTTCGAAGTCTTGCGCGCGGTTGCCGCTCGCAGCTTTTGTGTTTCCATCACGCCCATTAGTCGCCTCTATTTCGGCCCAGGTTCGACCCAGCGCCGTCACTATTCGCCAAAGTTATCCACAGGCATGAGTCCTCAAGGGACTCCCGTCAAGCGCTGAGTTTCTCGGAGCTTATGGTTAATGCTTGGTAAACGTCCCTAAGTTGGATGCGGAACAAAGCGAGGCCCCACTAGATGTTGAGTCCGTCGGCTGTGCCCGGACTCCAGATGGAGGGGGTGTTGCGTGGAGGACTCAGCTTGGCCGCACTTGCGGTTCTGCCGAGCGCCGCACCCTCACTCAACCAGCTTTTGCTGTCGCTTCTCTTGAAAGAAGGTCACCGGGAACAAGAACTGCTCCTTGATCGACAGCCGCTTGCGATCGTCCTGGCCGACAACCTCGGACTCGCCATCTTTGTAAGTGCCGAAGATGCGGTCGAACAGGATGATCGAATTGCCGTAATTGCAGCGCGTATCTTCAAAGCTGAGCGCGGTGTGGTGCAGGCTGTGATGGCGGATCGTGGTGAACAGCAGCCCGAACCACGCAGGCGGGTTTGAACGAATATTGGCATGCGCATATTGCGCGAGCACACCCAGTGACAAGAAGCCCGCAAGCAGCGCGTTCAAGTCAAAGTCGATCAAGGCAATCACGCTCAGCCCGATCAGGAACAGCTCAATCGGATTGCCGACAAAGCCCTTGAGGGCGTTGAGCTGCGTTACGTGATGATGCGGGGCATGGGTCGACCAAAGGAAGTCATTATTGTGCATCCAGCGATGCATCCAATATTGCCCGAACTCGAAGATCAGCATCACCGCCAGGACTTGCACGACAAAAGGCATCGCCATCATCCACGGCGTGGTGATCCCCAGCGCTTCCTTGGCGGCGTAGAGACTGCCTTCAATATAGGTCTCGCTCAAAGCGCCGATGACGAAGATCACCAGCACCATGTAGAAGATGTCAGTCGCGAGCTCCGTGCCATTGATGCGCCAACCCTCATGCCGTTCATGCACCAGCTCCATCAACTGGACGAAGATCATGATGCTGAAGGCAACAACAGGGAACAGCCATCCCTCTTCGACCAACGCGGGCGGCGCAAAGCCAAAGATTGTCCAGACCACCGCAAGCGTCAGTGGCGGAAGATAATCAAAGAATGCCTGCTTCATCTTTCGCCCCCATGCGCAAGATCAAGCAGAGGCTATCGGAGCCTCTGCGACATGTCGAGAGGGTCAGCGCAATGCGCCAGTCTTGGGGACGCTACGCAAACACTAGGACCACATTGCCGACAAAAGCTGCCAGCAGCAGCGCTCCAAGGACCCTGCCAATACTCTTGGCAAACCACAGCAGCGCCAGCAGCAGCACCGCGCTTGCCGTCAGCAGCGCCATTTGCAGGCCGACGAGGTCGCTCGGCAGCGCGAAGGGCGCGATGCTCATGGTTGCGCCGCCGATCAGCAGGATGTTGTAGATGTTGGAGCCCAAGACATTGCCGATGGCGAGGCCTGACTTGCCCCGCACCGCTGCCGCGATCGAAGCGGCCAGTTCAGGCAGAGAGGTGCCAATGGCCACGACGGTCAATCCGATCACCGTCTCAGGCACGTTGAACAGCGTGGCAAGCTCAATCGCTCCCGTCACCAGCGCGTTACCGCCCGCGACCAGGACGCCAAGCCCTGCAAGAAACAGCACAATCGCTATCGCCCAACCGCTTGGTGCATCGTCGTCATCCTCTTCGTCGATTTGCGACGCACCGGGATGGCGGTAGCGCCAAACGATATAGGCGATGATCCCGCCGAACAGGGCAAAGCCGATCCAGCGCGCGCCTAGTTGCGAAAATGCGAGCGCCCAGAGCAGCAAGGTCACCCCCAGCGCAACCACCGCATCGCGCCTGCCCGCCCCGCTCAAGGCGATTGGCATGACCAGCGCAGAGACGCCCAGGATCAGCAAAGTGTTGGCAAGGTTCGACCCGACGATATTGCCCCACGCAATACCGGGCGACCCCGCAAGGCTTGCCTCAACGCTCGCGACCATTTCGGGCATGCTTGTCGCAAAGCCGACGATCACAAGGCCGGTGAACAGCGTCGACACACCGAGCTTATTGGCGATTCCGACTGAACCACGCACCAGCAATTCGCCGCCAATCGCAAGGCCAATCAGGCCGCCGAGGCTGAGGAGGATAGCTTCTAACATGCGGGGCCTCTAGAGCGTCATGCGCTCAAAGCAAAGATGCTTGCGCGACGGGGCCGAAACTCTGGCGGTGGAGAGGGGTTGGACCATGCACTCGCAACGCCTCCATATGCTCCTTGGTTCCATAGCCCTTATTGCGTTCCCAGCCGTAGTTAGGGTGCTCGCTCGCCGCGGCGATCATCAACCGATCCCGCCATTCTTTTGCGATGATCGAGGCGGCCCCAATACAGGCCTCTGAGCCGTCGCCTCCGACAATGGCGCGCGCGGGCCAGATCCAATCGGAGCATCGCGTTTCAGGCGTTTGATTGCCGTCGATCAGAACCGTCTCTACAGACGCATCAAGCTTAGCGGTCAGTTCCCCGACACACCGTGTCATCGCCAGCATTGTCGCCTGAAAAATGTTGACCCTGTCGATCTCCGCCGGCTCCACCACCGCGACCGCCCATTGGCAAGAAGCGCGCAGTTGTTCGTCGAGCTTGGCACGGCGCCCGGCCGATATCGTCTTGGAATCTGCGACGCCTTTGGGTAGCTGGACTCCCAGCACAACCGCAGCGGCCACCACCGGCCCTGCAAGCGGTCCCCGCCCCGCTTCATCGACCCCGATAACCACTGCGTTTTTCGAACGGGTTTTTTGAAGTGGGTCGGCACCAAGTCCAGTTCTGGGAGTTTCTTGCACCATGACCATTCTTTCCAAAACGCCGCGCATCGTGGCCTCCGCCTTGTCCCTCCCCGCTCTCGCTCTCGCAAGCTGCGCAATGGCCGAAGATGGGGAAAGTGCAGCGGATGGAGCAATGACCATCACCGAAATGGGCCAGTTCGAACGGCCTTGGGCGATCGAGTTCATTCCCGGCACCGACACGCTTGCGATCACCGAGAAGGAAGGTCGGCTCAAACTGATGAACACGCTGACCGGCGAGATGCTCGAAGTCAGCGGCGTGCCTGAGGTCGCCTTTGGCGGCCAAGGCGGCTTTGGCGATGTCGCGTTTCTCGAAAGCGAAGCAGAAAAGACCGGTTCGCGCACAATCTATCTGAGCTGGGCCGAATATGGCGTGGGCGGCGAAACTCGCGGAGCAGTGGTTGGCCGCGGTCAGCTGGTTTGCGATGAAGCCATGACCGGATGCTCGCTCGACGGGCTCGACGTGATCTGGCGCCAATATCCCAAGGTCACCGGGCGCGGTCACTATTCGCACCGCATCTCTTTCTCGCCAGACGAGCAATATATGTTTGTCGCTAGCGGCGACCGGCAAAAGCTGACACCTGCACAAGACAACACCAACACGATTGGCACGATTGTCCGGCTTAACCTTGATGGCACGCCCGCCGAAGGCAATCCCTTCGCTGATCAGCGCGGTCCTACGCGGCAAATCTGGTCCTATGGCCACCGCAACATCCTCGGCATGGATTTCGATGCTGAGGGCCGTTTGTGGGACGTGGAGCATGGCCCGGCTGGCGGCGATGAGCTTAATCTAGTGGCCGAGGGCGCTAATTACGGTTGGCCGACCCGCTCTTATGGTGAGCATTATGATGGCCGCCCGATCCCCGACCACACCGAGGATGATGGCTTCGTAAAGCCTGCTATCACTTGGACCCCGGTGATTGCTCCGGGCGACATGCTGTTTTATGATGGCGAGATGTTTGCCGATTGGCAGGGCGATGCTTTGATTGCGGGCCTTTCGAGCAGCGCCATTATTCGGGTTGAGATCGACGGCGAGAGCGCGACGGAAGCAGAGCGCGTTGCCATCGATGGTCGCGCGCGCTCGCTCGATGTGGCTCCCGACGGTGCAATCTGGGTGGCAACCGATGGTGGTGACCTTTTCAAGATGAGCATGTGATCTGCGCGAAGCTCTCCTTTAAGGGGCGCTATCGCTAATCGGTCGACATTTGCCCGCCTGCGGCCTAATCGCGCCGCTGCGATGGAAGAAACCGCCACCCTTATCCCGCTAAGCGCGGTCGAACCGGACATGGTCGAAGCTCTGCTCGACCGTGCCTTCGGGCCCGATCGCCATGCGCGCACCGCCTATCGAATCCGGGCCGGCATGACCGCGCTCGATGCGATGAGCTTTGCTGTTCTGGATACAGCCGAGATGCTGGTTGGCACGATCCAGTGCTTTCCGATTGCGCTGATTGATAAAGAGGGCCGTCCGGTGCCGCTCGTCATGGTCGGCCCAGTTGCTGTGGTGCCAGAGCGCCAAGGCGAAGGCTTTGGGACCGGCTTGATGGCGGCAATGCTCGAAGCCGAAGCGCAGATGACAGCCGACGGCGCACCACCTTTGGCGCAAGTGCTGATCGGCGATGTCGACTATTACGGCCGCTGGGGTTTCAGCGCGGCGGCAACCGATGGCTGGCGTTGCCCCGGCCCCTATGAGCCAGAGCGCCTGCTCGCGCGCGGCGATGCGCTAGCAGCCATGCCTGCTGAGGGAATGCTGGGGCCATGGGGAACAGCGGAGACGCCGTAACCCCCTTCACTACTCGACCTGCATCTGCCATCGGTGCATCACCAATGCCCTACGAACCTCCCCCCTATCTCGCCGAATTGACTCTCGCTGAAATCGCCGAGCAAGTGGCGCAGCGCAAATTGCCGCCTGTCGAAGGCTGGGCACCCGAGCAATCGGGCAATAGCGAGATGCGCATTGCCGCCGATGGGACCTGGTATCACGAAGGCAGCCCGATCAATCGTCCGGCGATGGTGCGCGCTTTTTCGGGCCTTCTGACGCGCGACGCACACGGCCAGCACTGGCTCGTCACCCCGTTCGAAAAGCTCACTATCGAGGTCGAAGACGCCGCCTTCATCGCAGTCGATTGCGTGTTGAGCGAAGGCGATCTCGCGTTCCGATTAAACACCGACGACCTCGTCGTCGCAGGCCCCGATAACGGATTGCGCATCGCCGGTGATCCCGACACGCCCGCAATATACCTTCACGTTAGACGTGGATGCGAGGCGCGGCTCAATCGTTCAACCTACACTCAGCTCGCCGAGATCGCGATGGAAACCGGCGGTGCGGAGGAAACAGGCGACTGGATCGTCAGCAGCCAGGGCGCTGTGTTTGCGCTCAAGGGCCAAGGCAAAGAGAGTTGAGCGACCTCTTCGACCGCTTGAGCGCTCTTTATGAGGCCGGCCATTCGCGCGATGTCGATGGCTTGCTGTCCGATGCAGAGCTCTCCGATGGTTCTCGCCGAACACCAGCAGCCGTTCTGATCGCGGTGGTTGATCGCCCTCGCCCCACTGTAATCCTAACCCAACGCCCAAAGGATATGCGCGACCATCCTGGCCAGGTCGCTTTTCCCGGCGGCAAGATTGATGCAGGTGAGGATGCCATCACCGCGGCCGTGCGCGAGGCGCAGGAAGAGCTCGACTTGCCGTCCAAAGAGGTTCGAGTGATCGGAACCACCGACCTCTACGAAACGGGAACCGGATTTGCGATCACGCCCGTGCTTGCGGTGGTCCCGCCCAATCTTCCTCTCACCCCAAGCCTTACCGAAGTCGCCGATTGGTTTGAAGCGCCACTCGACCTGCTGCTCGATCCCGCCAGCTGGACCACACAGGAGGTGTTCTGGCGCGGGCGCGACCGTCGCTATCTCGACATGCATTATGAGGGATTTCGCATCTGGGGCGTGACAGCTGCGATCATCGCCAATTTGGGCAAACGAATAGACCTCAGCGCACTTACCCTCGACTGACCTCCGTCTTGAGCTTGTCGAGGTACCGATTTTTTGTCTAGCGAGGCAATGAAAGTGAAGGACGAGCCTTCAACAAGGCTCTAGGTGAGCGGGCGTGGATAGACAGGCACTAATATCGGCGGATTGGCCCCAGCGTGCTGGGCTTGCCACATTGGTGGCGGCGCTGGGCGCGAACCATATGCGCTGGGTCGGGGGCGCGGTGCGTGACACTTTGCTGGGCGCTGAAGTGCGCGACATAGATTGCGCGACGGTGCACACACCGGACAAGATCATCGACCTCTGCAAACAAGCGGGCATCCGCACGATCCCGACCGGCATCGATCATGGCACGGTGACTGCGCTGCTCGAAGACGGCGCGGTCGAGATCACCACTCTGCGCCGGGACGTCGCAACTGATGGCAGGCGCGCGACGATCGCCTTTGCAACCGAGTGGCGCGAAGATGCTGCACGGCGCGATTTCACCATCAACGCGCTCTACGCTCATCCTGAAACGCTCGAGATTTCCGACTATTTCGATGGGCTCGCAGACCTCGAAGCGCGCCGAGTGCGCTTTATCGGAGACGCGCGCCAGCGCATTGCCGAAGACCATTTGCGGATTCTGCGCTATTATCGTTTTCAGGCTCGCTTTGGCGCGGAGCTCGACGAAGAAGCGGAAGAGGCATGTTCTGAACTTGCTCCGACGCTTAAAGGTCTAAGCCGTGAGCGGGTTGCCGATGAGTTGTTGAGATTGCTCACCCTGCCTGATCCAGCAGACACTGTCTTACGCATGTATGATTGCAGCGTCCTGCCAGTCATTGTGCCGGAAACCACGCGCACGCACGTTCAGGCTCTCTGCGTCCTTATTGAGCACGAGGCAGCACAAGGCCATGGCCCCGATCCGATCCGCCGCCTTGCCGCGCTTCTGCCGCCATCGCCAGACGTTGCCGAGGACGTTGCGGCGCGACTGCGTCTTTCCAAAGCCCAGCGCGCGCAGCTCATCAGCGCCAGTGAGCGAGTGCAGGAGGACAGCGCCTCGCCCAAAGTCCTCGCCTATGAAGTCACCGTCCCACTTGCCATCGACCGCTTGCTGCTTTTGGGCGAGGAAACCGGCGAGATCAGCAATTGGGAACCGCCCAAATTCCCCCTCAAAGGTGGGGAGATCGTCAAGCGCGGGATCGCGGCTGGGCCCGAGGTTGCTCGCACCCTTCGACAAATTGAAAAACAATGGATCGCAGAGGGTTTCCCGGGTGCTGAACGGGTCGAGGAGTTACTCGAGTCCGAGCTCAAGCGTGCTCAATAAGAGCTGACGTTTACGTTAAGGCAAGCTTCACGAGCGGTGACATAGTTGAGTCTCACAAGTCACCGACTTGTCATTTGCAGCGGCGCTCTTTAGGGAACCGTCGCGCTTGACGTCCGTTGGATTTTCCAAGGGGCGCCTGTCAAATGCGTTTCCATCGCTGTTGGGACTGCCGATATGGCTTCGTGCCATTTTAATCCTGTTGGGGGTGAGGCACTCAAAGTTCTGCATGCGCGCGCTGCCCTCTCACATTCGGCGGCGCACATAGGGCTGACACGAAACTGGAGAATACCGAATATGAAATTTGCTAAGCTTGCTATCGTCGCCACTGCAATGGCTGTGACTCCGATCGCTGCAAACGCACAAGCCGTTGGCACAACTGTTTATGGCAGCGACGGCGCAGAGATTGGAACCGTGACCGCCAATGATGGCGCCACTGTCACTGTCCAGACCGACCGGCACCTCGCTCCTCTTCCCGCTAACGTTTTTGGCGATGTCGAAGGCAAGTGGACCATTTCGGTGACCGGTGCACAGCTCAACACAATGATGGACCAGCAGGTCGCTCGCCAGGAGGCTGCGCAAGCAGAAGCACAGGCGGCCGCTGAGGCTGAAGCCGCTGCAAAGGTTGATGCCGCGCTGATTGTCGGCGCTCCGATCAAGTCGTCTGATGGCAAGGACTTGGGTGTCGTTGAGCAATTCGTTGACGGCAACGTAGTGATCAACGTCACCGATGCGGGCTTGGTCACTTTGGGCCGCGATTTCATGGCGACCGACGCAGAAGGTGGTCTGATTGCGCGCGCAGACTATGAGACGCTGTTTAACGCGGCTTCGGCGAGCTAATCCACAAGCAATTCAACGCAATTGCATAACCGGCGGGGAGCGATTCCCGCCGGTTTTGTTTTGAGTGCAGCTCTAGTCGAAGCGATTGTTCTTGGGAAAACCCTGTGGCGGCAGGCGGCCCGCAGCGCCGCGCGCGACCTTCCACATATGGATGTCATCCGCCGTTCGGGTGCGCTCACCTGATCCGCCCATCTGCCAGCTCAATCCTTCGCCGAGCACGAAGGTCGTGGCATCGGACAATCCGCCATCGCGATAGCGCTGCAGCATCACGCCCTGCCCCTTCGCCATAATCGGCATTTCTTCAAGGTTGAAGACGATCAGTTTGCGGTTCTCTCCCACTGCGGCGATGTGATCATGACCCTCGGGCACTTCGCGGATCACTTGCAACTTCGCATCACCTTTGAGGTTCACGACCTGCTTGCCCTTCTTGGTCTCCGCCAAAAGCTCTGCGGTTTCAGCAAGAAAGCCCTTGCCGATGCTGGAGGCCAGCAGGAGCTTGCCACCCGGCTTGTGGACGAGCATCGCGGCGATGCTTGTGTCCGCTTCTAAGTCGATCATCGTGCGCACCGGCTCGCCAAATCCGCGCGCGCCGGGCAGCTTGTCGCAGCCGAGCGTGTAGAACCGCCCATTGGCCGCCGCAATCAGCAGTTTGTCGGTGGTCTGCGCATGGAGAATAAAGGCGAGCGCGTCGCCCTCTTTGTATTTGAACTCCTGCGCCAGATCGACATGCCCCTTGGCCGCGCGGATCCAGCCCTTTTGCGATAGGATAACCGTGATTGGCTCTTTCTCGATCATCGCATCCATCGAGAACTCGACCGCTGGCGCTGCCTCTTCGATCCGCGTGCGGCGCGCGCCGAGCTCGGTGTCCTCAGCATAGTCCTTACGCAGAGTGCGCAGGTCCTTTTTCAGCCGCGTGCGCTGGCGAGCTGAGCTGCCAAGCAACTTCTCAAGCTCTTCTTGTTCCTCGAGCAAAGCCGTCTTCTCATCGCGCAGCTTCATTTCTTCAAGCTTGCGCAAGCTGCGCAAACGCGTGTCGAGGATCGCCTCAGCCTGCCGGTCGGTGAGGTCAAACTCGGCGATCATCACCTTCTTGGGTTCATCCTCATACCGGATGATCTCAATCACTCGGTCGAGATTGAGGAAGGCGATGATGTAGCCCTCAACTAGCTCCAGCCGCCGCGCGATCTGGTCGAGGCGGTGCTGAGTGCGGCGTTGAAGGATTTCGATCTGGGCGGCAGTCCAATTGTGGAGCAGCTCTTTGAGCCCCATCACCATCGGGGTCCGTGTGGCATCGAGCACGTTCATATTGAGCCCAAAGCCGGTTTCCATGTCGGTCAGCTTGAAGATCGACTCCTTGAGTAAATCTGGATCGACATTCCGGCTGCGCGGGACCAGCACGATGCGCATCTGCTCATCGCTTTCATCGCGCACATCTTCGAGGATTGGCAGTTTCTTGTCAGCAATCGCTTGCGCGATCTGCTCGATCAGCTTGCCCTTGGCCACTTGGTAAGGAATTTCCGAAATGACGAGCTGCCATTGCCCACCGCCCAGTCGTTCGATGCCTTGGGCTTGATCCTCGGCCTTCTCAGCCTCAGGCGCGTGGAACACGCCGCGTAGGCGGAAAGAACCTCGCCCGGTGCGATAGGCTTCGGAGATAGAGTCGGCTGAGTTGACCAATTGTCCACCGGTGGCGAAGTCTGGTCCCGGCATCAGCTCCATCAATCGCTCATGCTCGACATGAGGGTTGTCGATCAGCTCAAGCGTCGCATCGATGACCTCCGCCACGTTGTGCGATGGGATGTTGGTCGCCATCCCAACCGCAATCCCGCTCGCGCCGTTGCCAAGCAGATTGGGGAACAGGCCGGGCATCAGCTCAGGCTCTTGTTCCTCGCCATTATAGGTTGGAATGAAGTCGACTGTGCCCGCATCCAGCCCTTCCATCAGCTGGATCGACGTCTTGGTGAGCCGCGCCTCGGTGTAGCGATAGGCCGCCGCATTATCGCCATCGACATTACCGAAATTGCCCTGCCCTTGGACCAGCGGATAGCGCAGCGAGAAGTCCTGAGCGAGGCGGACCATGGCATCATAGGCCGCTGTGTCGCCATGAGGGTGGTATTTACCGATCACCTCACCCACGACGCGCGCGCTCTTTTTGTACGTGCTGTCCGGCGACAGCTTCAATTGCCGCATGGTCCACAAGAGCCGCCTGTGAACCGGCTTAAGCCCATCGCGCAGATCGGGTAGCGAACGCGCGGTGATGGTCGACAGCGCATAGACTAGATAACGTTCGGAAAGCGCAGCATCGAAGGGAGCATCGACGATCGCGTCGAACTCATCAGAATCATCTTGGGTGGAAGTGTCGGACATGCCCCCGGCTTAGCAACCTGCTCGGCAAGGAGGGAGAGGCGTTTCCACAGGGTTTAGCGGTCGCGTTAGAAGGCCAGCCGTCACCCTTGCACATGGATCAAACCGACAATATCGTCCTTCCTGCTTTTCTGAGGCAGTTTCGATTGGAATTGCACAGGGAATACAAAGGGGTCGCAGCCAGTCTTATGTCCATGCTTTCGATAATTTCGCGCGTGCTCGCCATGCTTGGCGCGCTGTTCCTTTTGCCAGCAGCGGTCGCAACTGCTCAGATGCAAGAGCCGCCCGCTCCGCTGCCTTTGAGCGAATATGGCAAGCTTCCTGATGTTGAGCGCGTTGTGATGTCGCCATCAGGCGACCGGGTTGCGATGATCACTACCCTTGAAGGTCGTCGGGTGTTGCTCGCACTCGGGCCAGACAACAAACCATTGCGGATCGTTGGTGTCGGGGACCTGAAAATCCGCTGGATGCGCTGGGTTGGCGAGGAGCGGGTTCTTTTGACAACCAGCAACACGATCGACCTGCCCAACAATTTTACAACCGATCAATACGAAGCGTCGACCGCACAGATCATTCCGATCTCTGACGGGGTCGATGCTGGAACAGTCTTTGGAGGAAAGAGCCGCTATTTCGCCGGCGTGCTAGGCAATTACGGTATACGCCGCGAAGGTGATACTTATTTTGGGTTCTTCGGAGGTATCGAATACCGCCGCAATTCTGGTCGCGGTGTCAATGCCGGCGTCTACGCCTTCGATCACGGTCGTCCCCATCTTTTCAAGGTCAACCTGTCCAACTTTGATGTCGAAAGGGTAGCCGACGCTGCCGATGAAAACCACTCACGCGACTGGGTGGTCGACGGCGACGGGAGTGTTGCGTTCACATTGGATGTGAATGAAGATTCAGGCGATTGGTCTATTCGCAACGCCCAGTCACGGACGATTGCCGAAGGCACGCAAGCGCGCGGAGCGATCAGTCTGGTTGGTATGAACTTTGACGGGACCAAAGTCATCTTTGCTGAGCGCAGCGATATTGGTTCGAACTGGTATGTGATCGGCCAAGAAGGCGGTGAGCCTGAGGTCTTTCTTGATGATGTGGATTTCGAGCGCCTCTTCTTCGACCCCGCCAATGGTCAGCTGATGGGCTACACAACGGGTGAGGATGAAACAGAGCGGCACATCTTCGCCGACCCCGAATTGCAGGACAAAGCCGAAAGAGTTCGGGTGGCATTCTCAAGCTTTGAAAGCTGGATGTCAGACTGGACCTCCGACCTTAGTGATGTGGTCGTCCGCACGAGCGGCAATGGCGATTCAGGAACCTATTTCGCAGTCGATCTGAGCACTAACAGGGCCAATGCACTCGCCTATCAGCGGATGGCGATCGGACCTCAACATGTCGGCCCAATCTCGACCTTCGAATACACTGCGCGCGACGGATTGGAGATGGACGGTATCCTGACGACGCCTCCCGGTGTGGAGCCGGTGAACTTACCTGTGGTCGTATTACCTCATGGCGGGCCGCACCGCGCCGACAGGCCCGTCTTCAATTGGTGGGCACAGGCATTTGCCTCACGAGGATACGCCGTATGGCAACCCAACTTCCGCGGGAGTACGAACCGTTCCGTTGCGTTTCGCCGGGCGGGCTACGGCGAATGGGGTCGCGCCATGCAAACCGACAAGACCGACGGCCTTATGGCGCTTGCCGAAGCCGGCATCGTCGACCCGAGCCGAGCCTGCATCGTAGGCGCTTCCTATGGCGGCTATGCCGCTCTTGCAGGCGTCACGATTGAGCAAGGGATTTACCGTTGCGCGGTTTCAGTGAATGGGGTCAGCGATATCCGCGATATGTATAGTGAGGATTACCGTGCCTCAGGACGCGAGCGAACGACCAGAGTGGCCCTGCGCGAACAATTGGGCGACCCCGATTTGTGGAACGACGTCTCCCCGCGCCGCCTTGCAGAGCGCGCTGATGCACCCGTTATGCTCATCCATGGCGTGGACGATACGGTGGTGCTCTACTCGCACTCGTCCCGAATGGCAGACAAGTTGGACGATGCCGATAAGCCGTATGAGCTTGTCACTCTGGAGGGAGAGGACCACTGGCTCTCGCTTTCAACCACAAGGCACCAAATGCTCAGTAACGCCATGCGCTGGGTTGAAACATACAATCCGGCCTATTTGGACGACGATTAAGGGCGCGGAGTTTTGGTGAAGTTGGACGCGTCGGCCGCTACGTCTTCTCCGCCTGAGCCACTTGGTCGATCTTCGCTCTGACCTTTGCCATCATGGCGAGCAAGCTCTTGCGTTCGTCTGCGCTCAGCGGGGCGAGGAGAAACCGCATATTCTCTAAGTCCTGCTCCTCGATCGCTGCGCGGAGCTCTTCGCCATCTGGCGTTAGGCGATGGACCTTGGCGCGCCCGTCTTGTGGATGCTGTCCGCGCTCAAGATAGCCCTTGCGTATCAGCCTATCGAGCGCGGATTGTAGAGTCGTTGGCGCAACACCCAGAGCGTCGGCAATCGCCTTGGCCGGGCAATCGGGGTTTGCCGCCACAAATCGGATCGTCTGAAAATCAAGCGGGCTATAGCGCATCCTCCCGCGTGCAGAGGGGAAGCTTTGCTCGTTCACCAGGAACAAGTTGAGCATTGCATTGATGTGGCCATGGAGCTGCCCCGCTTGGTCCGTCTTCATCGATTCTCACAATCTTCTTGTAATACGAATTTCGTAGTATATATTACGAAAGTCGTATCAAACCGCCGAGCGACTGGCCTAACACCGACAAAGGACCCTCTGCAATGCTCAGACTTAAGCTCCCTGCAATCCTATTTGCTGCTGCCGCCCTTCCCACTGCCTCGCTGGCAGGCAACATCGAGGCTGATCCGGTCGAAGATGTCATTATACCACTGTTTGATGCGGTCGCTGCTGAAGACCTCGCGGCTGCGCAGTCTCACCTTGTCTCGAACGCGCCAATCCACGCAATGTTCAATCCGACCGGCGAGACGGATGCGAGCTCGATCCGAACTTTTCCCGCGGTCGCCTATTTCGGTGTCGTGACACAGAACTATGAGAACATCGTCTTTTCTGACCGAACCTACAGCGTCAGCGAAGACGGAAAGACCGTGTGGATGGAGGCGAATGGCAATTTGCGTCTTGAGGGGACAGGCACGCCCTATCTCAACCGCTACGTCTTCAAATTCACGCTCAATGAAGATCACAAGGTCACCGAAATACGCGAATGGGTCAACACGGTCACGCTGACCCAGCAAGGCATCGCCGCGAACTAAGCCGCATGGCTTTCCTTACCTTCTCCAACCTCTATCCGATAGGACGAGCGGGCCTCGCATCGCTCTTCCTGTTGGGTGGGATCAACAAGCTCAGTTCCTTCACGCCCACCTTGCAAAAGGTCGCAGAAGGCGGACTGCACCCGCCACTCTTCTTCCTATCTGGCACAATCCTGATAGAGCTTGGCCTGGGCCTTGCTTTGGCGTTTGGGACCAGATTTGCGCCCGCTGCCGCTTTGGGCCTCGCCGCCTTTACCCTGGCAACGAATGCCATCTTCCACCGTTTCTGGGAGCTTTCGGGCGAATTGGCCGCGCTTGAGCTTTCGCTTTTCTTCAAGAATGTGGCAATTTCTGGGGCGCTGTTGGCAGTGGCAGCGGTCGAGAAAGAAAGAGGGAACTGATGGCGGGCGAAGGGCAATTTATGCCCGTTTGTCCCCCTTCAACTCCGCCACATCATCCCGCAAGGCCCTGAGTTGCTCGAGGATCTCTTCTCTTTCTGAATGCGCTTCCTCCCCCGTCGCCTCGGCCATGGCGTTCACGATCACACCGATAAACAAGTTGAGCACGATGAAGCTAGTGAGCAGGATGAAGGGCACGAAAAACGCCCAGGCATAGGGATAGACCTCCATAACCGGGCGCACGATGCCCATTGACCAGCTTTCCAGCGTCATGATCTGGAACAGCGAATAAAGCGAGGCGCCAAGATTGCCGAACCATTCGGGGAAGGCCTCGCCAAACAGCTTCGTCGCCATCACCGCGCTGATATAGAACAGCAATAAGAGCATCACGATCACGGTGCCGATGCTGGGGATCGCGCGGAACAGGCCGACAATGACCTTGCGCATGCTCGGCACCACCGAGACGAGCCGCAGCGCCCGCAGGATCCGCAGTGCGCGCAGGACCGAAAATTGCTCGCCCGCCGGCATTAAGGCCGCGCTGACAATAGCGAGATCGAAGATATTCCAACCGCTCTTGAAGAAGGCGAAGCGGTAGGCGAACAGCTTGATCGCAAGTTCGACCACGAAGATCGACAGCGCAATCCGGTCAAGCCAGCTTACAACCCCGCCCACCGCATCCATCACGGTCGGAGAGGTCTCAAGCCCCAGCCCGACCGCATTAATCACGATCACCGTGACGATGAAACGTTCGAACTGAGAGGATTCAACGAGGGCGACTGCCCGTTCGCGTAGTGTCATGGTTATCTACATCCGGCTCGCATCGTTGCTCTCTGCCGGGACGCTGACCGTCACTCCGTCGAGCGCCGCAGTGAGGTCGATCTGGCAGGACAGGCGCGAGGTGCGGCGCGCGCCGGCGGCGAAGTCGAGCATGTCCTCTTCCTCTTCACTCGCCTCTTCGAGCCTGTCGAACCAATCGGGTGCGACGATCACATGGCAGGTCGAACACGCCATCTGACCCTCGCACGTCCCTTCGAGCGGCATCCCGATCGCCTGGCCAATCTTCAGCAGATTGTCGCCGACCTCAGCCTCGCTCTCATGCGCTGCGCCTTTCGGGTCGATGAAAGTGACCTTTAGCCCCACTGATCTTGCTCCTTGGCCGCGGCGTTGATGATCCCTGCCGCCTGTTCAATGTCTTCGAGGTTCGTGTAGCGTCCAAATCCCAAACGGATAGAGCTTTTTGCTTGGCTGTCGCTGAGGCCGATGGCTTTGAGCACATGGCTGGGCCGCCCAGATCCGCTCGCACAGGCGCTCCCGGCGGAGAACATCACCTCGCGGCAGTCGCTCAAGAGACGAGCAACGTCGAGGCCTTCTCGGCGGATATTGAGATTGCCATGCCAGCGATGCTCGGCGCTGCCATTGAGGGTCCAATCGGAGAAAAGCTCGCGCGCGCGGGTCCAGAGCGCTTCGATATGCGCCGCGTCCTCCTCCATCCGCTCGGCGGCTAGCCCGGCTGCGGCGCCAAAGCCGGCGATCAGCGCGGGCGAGAGCGTGCCAGAGCGAAGCCCGCCTTCCTGCCCACCGCCGGTTTGCACTTCTCTGATCTCAACCCCATCGCGCACCCACAGCGCGCCAATGCCTTTGGGTCCGTGAAATTTGTGCGCTGAGACCGCGATGAGGTCCGCCTCTGCCACTTGCATCTTGCCATAGGCCTGGACTGCATCGACGAGCATCAACGCGCCCATAGCTTTGGCTCGTGTTGACCAATCGGCGATAGGTTGGACCACACCGATTTCATTATTGACCTGCATCACCGCGATCATGCGCGCATCTTGCGGCAAGTTCTGCGTGGGGTCGCAAATTCCGTCAGAGCCGACGCCGAGAACCTCATGTGGGCCAGCTGATCGGGCCGTGTCGCCGACCGCCGAATGCTCGATGGCAGAGAAGGCGACACTCCCTCTCCCTTGCGTCCCGCGGATGGCGAGGTTCAGCGCCTCGGTTGCACCGCCGGTGAAGATCACCTGCCCGCCCTCGGGGAACAGCGCAGCGACTTTCTCCCGCGCTGCTTCGATCGCAGCATGGGCCTGGCGGCCGAGCTTATGCGGGGAATGGGGGTTGCCAAAGCCTGTACCATCGGGCCCATCCAAATGCCGGATCATCGCGGCGCGCGCTTCGGAGGCGAGCGGGGTTGTGGCTTGGTAGTCGAGGTAGATCATGTGAGTGATCTCCAAGCTTCGGCAAAGGCGTTGAGCTCTTCTGGCGTCGTCGACCAGCCCATACTCACGCGGATCGTGCGCGCGGCGACGTCGTCAGGCACGCCGAACGCATCGAGCACGCGGCTCTTCTTGAGCGTGCCCGAAGAGCACGCGCTGCCCGCGGAGACGGCAAAGCCGGCGGCGTCGAGACGGATCAAGAGGGCCTGGGCAGACATTGTGGGGTGGGAAATCGCGGAGATAAAGGTAGAGCTCGGTCCACCTTCGAAAAACTGGGCACCCGTGATGAAACTGCCACCGATCTCCACTGCGGTGTCATCGACATCCATCAGTGCTTGGACAATTTCAGAATATTGCCCATCGCGTTCAGAGGTCCACTTTTCGAGAGCAGCAGCCATGCCGAGCACAGCAGGGAGGTTTTCTGTCCCTGGCCGGTATCCTCGCTCGTGCCCTCCCATTGGGTCAAGTAGGGCTAAATCCCGCACAAGAAGCGCGCCAATGCCAATCGGACCGCCGAATTTGTGGGATGAGACAACCATCATGTCGGCATCGGGAAGCGGCGACTTACCTGCTGACTGCGAACAATCAGAAAGTACAATGCCACCCATCTCCCGAATAGCGGGCGCAAGCTTGGAAACAGGCTGAATGTTCCCCGTCTCAGAATTCACATCCTGAACGGCGACCAACGCGTGTCCATCGCCCTTGAGCATATCAAACAATTTGTCGGGATCCACGGCCGCGCGTTTGCCAATCGGCACCACCTCAGCATCGGGAGCAGCCCGAAACACCGCATCATGCTCCACTGCGCTCACGATCCGCCGGTCAACCTTCGCGCGGTTGAGCGCAATCCACAGGGCCTCGCTCGCACCGCTGGTGAAGATCACTTCGCCATCCCACTTTAGCGCCCGCTTGATCCGATCCCTCGCATCCTCCAACGCCTGCTTCGCCTTGCGACCCTCTGCGTGCGGGCTCGAAGGGTTAGCCCATAACGCAAAGCCCTCTTCCATTGCCGCGCGCGCTTCGGGGCGCAACGGCGAAGTGGCAGCGTGGTCAAGATAGATGCGTTGCTTGGCCATTAGGGACCGAAAAGCGCCTTATTGAGAATGGTTCGCAGTAATTTGCATATGCAAGTTGCTCTCTATATAGAGCGCTGCTTCGCAGGCGCCACCCGGCGTGTCTGCACCCCATTTTCAGCAAAGGAAACCGATGCCCTCCGTCATCTTTCCCGGCCCAGAAGGCCGTCTCGAAGGTCGCTTCTCTGGCCCACCGCGTCCTCGCGCTCCGGTGGCGATGATCCTCCATCCCCACCCCGAAGGCGGAGGTACGATGAACGATCGGATTGTGCAGCGGCTTTACAAGACCTTCACCGATCGCGGATTTGCCACTTTGCGCTTCAATTTCCGCGGTGTGGGCCGCAGTCAGGGTAGTTTCGACAATGGCATCGGAGAACTGTCTGACGCTGCTTCCGCGCTCGACTGGGTCCAATCGATCCACCCCGAAGCGCAAACGACCTGGGTCGCAGGCTATTCATTTGGAGCGCTGATCGGGATGCAATTGCTGATGCGCCGCCCCGAGGTGCGCGGCTTCATCTCGATTGCGCCGCCTGCCAACATGTACGACTTTTCGTTCCTCGCGCCTTGCCCAGCCTCGGGCATCTTCGTGCAAGGGGCTGCTGACACTGTAGTCCAGCCGAGCGCGGTGCAAAAACTGGTCGACAAGCTGCGCACGCAAAAGCACATCACGATCCATCATGACGAGATCCCGCGCGCCAACCACTTTTTCGAAAACGAAATGGAAGAGATGATGGCAAGCGTCGACAATTATCTCGACTTCCGCCTGTCGCCGGATTGTCCGATCAAATAGGTGTGAGCCGCCGCATGCGTCTTATCGGCTATCAATTGGGTGCCTTGCGGCATTCGCGGTTCATGAAGTGAGCGCCGTAATGGTTAATGCCTTGCAGGAAAAGCGCGTATAGTTGATCCATATCAGGCATTTGCTGCGCATGTGTAATAGCGCCACCATCGGCGACAAATATCATGTTTGAAAGACCAGGCTGACCAGCGGCCTCCAACAACCGGGCAAAAGTATCAGATTCCTGTGATGGGATCATTTCGACTAGCGAGTCGGGTGCGGCGGCCGTCCTCGCTAGAGTAATGTCCCGCGTGTAGGTTGGAACCGATATTTCGAACACGGTCGCTTGCGTTGCTTGGGGGTCATCCTGAACCAAGGTGTTGGAAAGGCGGGTAAGGCTGGTCTTGTAAAGTGGGTTCTTGTCAGCCTTGAAGATATAGCGCGCCTCGCCAATTTTCAGGACCAATGCCGTATCCTGACCGCTGATCCGTTCGTCAGTGATGGTATCCTCGGCGTCATCATAATTGATCGGCAGATTTACCAGGCTTCCCAGCATGGCGTTTGGCACGACCAGTGCGAGCCTCAACTGACCTGGATCAACGTTCAACATTAGCAGAGGTTCGTCAGGCGCTTCGCGTCCCATTACCCACTTGTTGCGCTCGATCCTGGGCCATGTCCCAGTGAAAAATGGAAACGGCCCAACGGCGCGATCACGGCGGGATATGTGGTACATCTCATAGGCCCAAACCTGATCGAGGTTGACGTCCTGAGCGAGGTCGGGATCGTAGACAATCTGCATCAAGGTCCTGCTGCCATAATGGTAGCTATTACCGCCCCCCAGGGCTCTGTAAGTGGTTGAGGCCATTCGCCAACCTCCGCCAGCCGCGATAAGATTGCACTCCGCATTGGCGCCGTTGTAATATCCGGTCATCGCTAAGCTGGTGTTGCCAAGAGTGCTCGCAGCAGCCCCGCGTGCATCGGAGAACGCTGCCAGCGCGAGCAGGCTCAGTGTAACGAGCCCCAAAACTCGCCTCATTCCTGAAAAGACGATCGCTGAAGGCATTTCAAGGTACTCCGGCGGGTGATGTACCATGCCTTTTTGCCAACGAACTGGCAAGAAGAAGGGCCCGCACTGACTAGTAGAGTATCAGCCGATTTGTCTTTTGCGGCATGGTGAAACGCGGGCACTCTTCGGATTGGGGTCGCTTAGTAACATTCAAAAATTATGGCGCAATTATAATAGGTTGCACTGTACGACCCGTCGCTAAACGCAACTCGAAAGTGCTTTGCGATCAGCCAAACTCATGCAAGCCTCTCCTCATCGCACATCATGAGAGGAGAAAAATCATGAGTTACGCGACCACTGCCAACCGCGCGAACCCCCTCGCTGCTGTCGGCGCATTGGCCATCCCCGGCGCGATTGGAGCCCTGTTCATTGCGGGCTTTGCGATCAAGCAGGCGATCACCCCCGTCCTGCCCAATCCAGACACGACCTTCATCGACGTAGATCCGATTGAGGTGCCGCCCGAGCCCAAGCCGGAAAGCGAACCGGTGGAGACCAAGCAAACGACATTGCCCGAACCAGATATCGTCTCTCCGCCACCAATATCCAAAGGCCCCATCACCACCACGACCACTTATGAGGGGCCAATCGTGTTAGATTGGCCAAATGGCGACCTTAGCGGGTCTGGCGTAGGTCCGATAAGTCTGCCTGATCCGATACCAAGCTTTGATCCTGTCAGCGCAGCCCCCAGCGGAAATCCCGGCGAATGGATCACCAATAGCGACTACAGAACCTCATGGATCAATCGCGGCTTCGAAGGGGTGGCAGGCTTTTCGCTAACCATCGATACGCGCGGCCGTGTCACCAATTGCTCGATCACACAATCGACAGGTCACAGCGCGCTCGACCAGGCTACGTGTCGTCTGCTCGAACGTCGGGCTCGGTTTGAACCAGCGCGCGATTCCAGCGGCAACACTGTGTCTGGGAGCTATTCAAGTTCAGTCAATTGGAGCATCCCGGAATAGCAACTCCCGGCACATAAGCACCTCAACGCCCCGTTTCGGCCTCGTCCGCCTCCAATTCGGCGGCTTGGTCGAGCGGGGAGGTGCCATCAGTCGTAGGGATCGTCCAGATTAGCACATTACCAATAGCAACCAGCGCAAGAACAACCATCAGGATTGGTCGTTTCTTGTCCCCGGTCTGGCGCCACAGCAGATACGCCCCCGCGACCAAGGCAAAGGCGGCGAGCATCACAATTGAAAGAACGAGATCGGTCGACATGGCGGTTAAAGGGTCCTCTTGTGCGACTGGGCTGCGTAACACCACTGGAACATCTGCGCCTTAGGGTCTAGCCTCGACCAGAATTTACCAGAAGGAGGGACTCAGTGGGAATTTTCAGCGCAATCAGCGATGCAATATTTGGTGGAGATGAGGAAGAGGAAAAGGCAGCCGCTACCCCGGCGCCGGCCGCAGCACCAGCCGAGAAGCCAGCACGCGCCGCGATAAGCATCGAACAGCTCGAAGCGCGCATTGCGAGCATTCCGGGGTCGGACAAGCTCAATTGGAACACTTCGATTGTCGACTTGATGAAATTGGTGCGGATCGACCCAAGCTACGCCAATCGCAAGGAGCTAGCGATCGAAATGGGCAACACCGATTATTCGGGCAGCGCGGAGGACAATATTGCCCTTCACAAGGCCGTACTCACCAAAATGGCAGAGGCTGGCGGCGTTGTGCCCGACGATCTAAAGTAGTCAAATATATGGATCTCGCGCGCCGCTCGTCCGTTCATCGGATGGGCGGCGCGCTTCGTTTGCAGCCCCGAACTTCCCAGCGCATTGCAACACCGCTTGCGCCTCCCCATTTCAACGGCTCAGGCAAATAGGAGACACGCGATGGAGCAACTTGGCCAAGACCTCGAAACCATGCGGCGCGTGCCGCTCGCGGATGATCATTTGGCTGCGATCTGCGAAATCGGTGAAGAGAAGATCTATCCCGCAGGCTCCGTCGTTGCCGATATCGGCGATCGGATCGACACTTTCGTCTACGTCCTTGAAGGCGAGATTGAAGTGGTCGACCAATACACCGACGAACGGCTGCTCGAAGCATCGCTTGGCCCAACGCAGTTCATGGGTGAGATCGGCTTCCTCAATCGCGGCACACACTATCTGAAGATGCGCGCTGTGGTTGACACCCGTGTGATCGAAGCCCCGCGCGGGCCAATGCTGGATCTGATGAGCCGGATCCCGGAGCTTTCCGACCACATCATCACGGTCTTCTCCGCACGCCGCCGCAAGCAGTTCGAACTGTCCAACGGTTCGGTGAAAATCATCGGCGCAGACCGCGATGCAAAGGTCCAAGTGGTCGAGCAATTTCTATCGCGCAATCGTTTGCCATTCTCCAGCTACGACATGGATGCGGGCGACAATGAGACGCTGGAAGTGTGCGACATTTCCAATCATCAGCCCTCGGTGATCCTTGGTAAAGACACGCGGCTTGAAGATCCTACCCCGCGCAAAGTCGCGCAGTACCTGGGGCTCGACCTCGACATCTGTTCGCAGCGAAACTTTGACCTGCTGATCGTTGGCGGCGGCCCGGCCGGCGTGGCGGCTGCTGTCTATGCCGGCTCTGAAGGTCTCGACGCATTGGTGATCGAAGACACAGCGGTTGGCGGGCAGGCAGGGACGTCGAGCCGGATCGAAAACTATATGGGCTTCCCAACAGGCATCAGCGGCACCGACCTGACCTGGCGCGGGCAGATCCAGGCGATGAAATTCGGCACGCGCTTTGTCATGCCGCGGCGGGTCGAATCGCTTACGCGCCGGGAAGACGGAAGCTTTTGCGCTCAGCTCGATGATGACGGGGACGAAATCTGCGCCAAGTCGATCCTGGTCAGCACTGGTGTGCAGTATCGCCGCCTCCCCTTGGAGCGGCTCGAGGAGCTCGAAGGCGCGGGCGTATTCTACTCTGCGACCGAAATGGAAGCGCGTTTCTGTTCGAATACCGAAGCGGTGGTGATCGGTGGAGGCAATTCCGCCGGTCAAGCCGCGATGTATCTCAGCCGCGCGGCCTCGCATGTGCATTTGGTGGTGCGGTCGGACAGTCTGGCCGCTTCGATGTCGAGCTATCTGACGCAGCGTCTCGAAGCTGATCCGCGCGTGACGATCCATTACAAGACACAAGTGAGCGAGCTGCATGGTGCAGAGTGGCTCAATGGTGTCACTTTCACATCACCTGATGGCGAGCGGCGGATCGACACACGCGCATTGTTCATCATGATCGGTGCAGCGCCGAATACGAAATGGCTTTCTGGCCTGGTTGAAACCGACGACAAAGGCTTCGTATTGACCGGCGCTGACGCAGGTCGCGAAAGCCCCTTTGAAACCGGCACCGATGGTATCTTCGCTGTGGGCGATGTCAGATCGGGTTCGGTCAAGCGCGTCGCCAGCGCGGTCGGCGAAGGATCAGTAGTGGTGAGCCGGATCTGGTCTTATCTGGATGAGCTCAAGCGCCAAAAGGACCGCCTACCATCTCAGACCTAGCCAAACGTGATGCAATCCATATAGTCTGAACTCACAGGCGAATTCGCAGGCGCCTGAGGAGACTGACCCATGGCGATCAATCGGCTGCTTTCAAAGGCGCTGACGATATTTGGCGCGATCTTTGCCGCGCTGCTTCTTGTTCCCACCGCAGCCCATGCCGCCTGGCACAAGGCGGAGAGCGATCGTTTCGTGATTTATTCGGATTCGCGCGCTGACGATCTGGTGGATTTCGCCGAGATGCTTGAGCGGTATCACTTAGCGATGGAGCTCGAATCTGGGCGCACTGTTCCCAGGCCCAGCCCCTCCAACCGACTTACTATCTACATGGTCGGAAGCATCGAGAATTTGCGCAAAGTCTATGGCCGCAGAAACTCCAATGTCGCCGGTTTTTATATCCCCCGCGCCAATGGCTCCATCACGATCGTGCCGAATATCCGAATTGGCGGCACGAACAGCTCTCGCAGCCGAACGGGGTCGCGCCGCGCTGGCAATTCCGGAGCGTTTGAAAACCACTTCTCGCTGACCGTTCTTTTGCATGAATACGCGCACCACTTCTTCATCTCATCAGCCCGCCATGCGATGCCCTTATGGTTGAGTGAGGGATCTGCAGAGTATTTTGCGGCAACCCGATTCAACCGCGATGGCTCGATCGACATAGGCATGCCCAACAACACGCGGGCTTATGAGATCAGTCAGGCCGCGCCTGTTTCCCTTATCGAGCTGCTCGATTATGCGACCTATCGCGAGAACCGCGGGAACCGTTATGACGCGTTTTACGGGCGCAGCTGGTTGTTGTTCCACTACCTTGCTTTCAATCCCGAGCGACGCGGTCAATTGGAGACCTATTGGACGGCAGTTGGTCAGGGGATGGACTCGCTCGAGGCGGGCAGGCGCATCTTTGGCGATCTTGACCAGCTTGAAAGAGAGCTGCGCGACTATGGTCGCTCTCGCTCAATGAGCGGTATGCGTTACCCAGCCACCGCCTTTTCGGTTGGCGAAATCTCAGTTGAGCGATTGAGCGAAGGCCATGCAGAAATGATGGACGTCATCGTCGTCTCCAAACGCGGCGTGAATGCCGAACGGGCACAAGAAATCCTGCCCAGAGCGCGCGACATCGCCGCAAAATACCCCGATGATGCAGCGGTGCTCGAAGCTCTGGCCGAAGCCGAATATGACGCGGGCAATGACGACGCTGCTATCGATGCTGCAACACGTGCAATTGCGATCGATCCACGCGCACTCAACGCGTATGTGCAGAAAGGGTATGCCCTGTTTCGCCAAGCGCGTGAGGCAGAAGATCAAGACGCAGCATATACAGCTGCGATGGCGCCCTTTGAAGCGCTCAACGCCCTTGAGGCTGATCACACCCAGCCGCTGATCTATTACTATCGTAGCTTTGCCGAGCGCGGGGTCGAACCGCCCGAAGGCGCGAAATTCGCGCTCGAGCGAGCGACCCAGCTTGCTCCTTTTGACCTAAGGCTGGCGATGGACGTGGCAGCGATGAAAGCGCGCGACGGCGATGCGGAGATTGCACGTTATTTGCTTGGCCCGGTGGCTGCTGATCCGCATGGTGGTGGGCGCGCTGCCCAGGCGCAAGCGATGATCGCCTACCTTGAACGAATCCCGCAGGGTCAGCGGGTTGACCTCTATGCAGTGGTGCGTCCGGCGGACGAAGGTAACGAGTCAGTCGAAGGCGAAGACGAATAGGCTTTTCTCAGCGGGACATCATCCCGCCCACGATCGATCCAAGAATACCGCCCAAGGGACTGCCGCTTTCCGCGCTCGAGGCTCCACCGGAGCCTCCAGTCGCTTCTTTGGCCATATAGCCAGCGACCGCCATGGCGAGGATTGGCAGCATCTTCTTAAGCATGCCTTCGTCAAGCCCGGTCATCGCCGCAACCTCGCCCGCGACCGAGCGGCTTACATCCTTGCTGCCAAAGATATTCCCGAGGATGCTGTTGCCCGGCGCGGTGGGAGTTGGGCTGGAGCCGAGCACCGCGTCGAGCAGTCCTCCGCCAAGCGCGCCCGCAGGCCCGCCACCGGCACCCGAACTCTGCGAGCCGCCACCCAAGATGGCTCCTGCAAGTCCCCCCAGTCCACCGAGCGGGTCCGGTGTTTGCGGCCCGCCAGTAGCGCTCCGTCCCATCCCGGCGACGATTGCTGGGAGCAACGTTCCTGCAGCGGTCATTGCAGTGCCCTCATCAACGCCCAATTCCTTCGCCATCGAAGAAATAGCGCCAGTTTGTTGCAACATAGCAGCAAGGCTCATCGTCTCTATCTCCCCCTTGAGCGCTCTTTGGCGCGCATTGCCTATTTGCGGCCAAACAAACCGGACGCGATCCCTGCAATGTCGTCGAGCGGGTTCCCGTCACCATCTTGGTCCAGCATGTCCATCAGTCCGGAGAGCTGCCCGTCGCCAGCCAGCCGCTCTGACAGATCACCCAGAGCATTCTCGCCGCCAAGCTGGCTGATAATGCCGCCCAGCGCACCTGCATCAAGGCCGGTTTTCTGAGCTGCAAGTTCAACTGTGTCACCGTCAGCTGGATGTGCAGCACCGAGGGCCGCGACGGCCTTTTCAACCATACCTGCATCAAGACCCACTTGCTCGGCCAGGCTGGCGACCGTGTCTGGTGAACCGGCGACTTGTTTCAGGATTGTGTCGAGCATGCTCATGAATTGTCTCCCACTTTGATTCGCCGTGAGTGTGACGCAATCACGTGACGAGTCAAAGCAAAAGCCCCGCTCTACGACACCGAATCACGGTGGGTTGAGCGGGGCTTTGACCTGGATTCGCTCTCTTGGCGGCGAGGGCAGTTGGTTAGGCAGCGACAGGCCCAGCCGGAGCTGCCTGACGCACGCCTTCATCGACATGCGCTTCGAACTCTGCAAAGTTGTCGATGAACAGCTGCACCAGCTTGTGCGCGGTCGCATCGTAGCCGGCCTTGTCATCCCATGTGCTGCGCGGATCGAGTATCGTCTGATCGATCCCGGCCTGCGCCAGAACCGGCACATGAACAGGCACATCGAAGCCGAAATTGGGGTCGCGGCGATATTCAACCGCATCGAGATCACCGTCGAGCGCAGCGTTCAAGAGCGCGCGGGTCGCCTTGATCGGCATGCGGTTGCCCACGCCGTATTTGCCGCCAGTCCAGCCGGTGTTGAGCAGCCAGCACTGCACCCCGCCCTTGGCGATGCGTTCTTTAAGGAGATTGCCATAGACGCTCGGATGGCGCGGCATGAAGGGCGCGCCAAAGCAGGTGGAAAACGTCGCCTCGGGCTCGGTCACGCCAATCTCGGTCCCTGCGACCTTCGCGGTGTAGCCCGACAGGAAGTGATACATCGCCTGATCAGGCGTTAGCCGCGCAATCGGAGGCAGAACACCAAACGCATCCGCAGTCAGCATCACGACATTGCTCGGCACTGGGCCAAGGTTGTCTGCGCTCGTGTTTGGAATGAAATGGATCGGATAGGCACCGCGCGTGTTTTCGGCGAGCGAGTTGTCGTCGAAATCAAGCTCGCGCGTCTCTTCGTCCATCACCACATTTTCAAGCACCGTGCCGAACTTGCGGGTGGTCGCGTAGATCTCCGGCTCGGCTTCTTCGGAGAGACGGATCATCTTGGCATAGCAACCACCTTCAAAGTTGAAGACAGCTGTGTCCGACCAGCCATGCTCATCATCGCCAATCAGAGTGCGCGAAGCATCGGCCGAAAGGGTTGTTTTGCCCGTGCCGGACAGTCCGAAGAACACCGCAGTCTTGCCGTCTTCGCTGATATTGGCCGAGCAGTGCATCGGCATCACGCCCTTGGTCGGCAGCAGATAGTTGAGGATGCCGAAAACGCTCTTCTTCATCTCACCAGCATAGCGCGTGCCGCCGATCAGGATCAGCTTCTCGGTCAGGTTCACTGCAATGACCGTTTCCGAATTGGTGCCGTGGCGGGCAGGATCGGCCTTGAAGGTTGGGAGATCGATGATTGTATATTCGGGGGCGAAGTCAGCCAGCTCTTCAACCTTGGGCCGCACCAGCAGGGTGCGGATAAATAGGTTGTGCCAGGCCAGCTCGTTGATGACACGGACATTCACGCGGTGCTCTGGCTGGGAACCACCAAACAGATCCGCTACGTAGAGAGTGTCCTTGCCGCCCAAAGCTTCCATGAAGTCCGCCTTGAGATTGGCGAACTGTTCAGGCGTCATACCCTTGTTGACCTTGCCCCACCACACCGTGTCTTCGGTCGTGCCGTCGCGTACGATGAACTTGTCATTGGCGCTTCGTCCGGTCTTTGCGCCAGTCTGGACGACCAGAGCGCCGTGTGCGGAAAGCTTGCCTTCGCCAGCTGCGATCGAGGCTTCAACAAGGGCCGAAGTGCCCAGATTGGGGTGAATAGCGGCTCCGGTCTCGATACCTTGGGCAGCGAGCGTTTCAGCAAGGGGGGTCAAAGGAAAATACTCCTGAAGCGTGGTTCCATGACGCGCGGAAAATGCGCACAATTCTATCGGAAAGACACCGATGCAAGAGGCGGGGGAACCGAACGCAGCTCAGTACAACCAAACCGCGATTCGCGCCTTTTCTGATCCCTTTCCTATGGCTCGCATAGATGCGCGTTTCAGCCCCGTCAAACCTCCATCAGACTCGCTGCAATGCAGAATAATCAAGCTGATAAAGCCGGAAATTCTGCCGCACTGCAACATTACCGAAGCGTGTCAGCGGTCTCATATTTGCGAACCCTAACACCCCAATTTCGCATCCTTGCACCTCCTTGATTGTTTCGCCGCAATGAAGGCGCTAGCGTTGGGGGCGAGCGCGATGGAGGAGCGCGCGAAATTATGATGAGCGAAATCAGCAATATGGCAGGCGAAGTAGCGGATCGAGACTCGCAATCAGGCGCTTCGCGCGGCGAGGAAATCGAGATTGCATTGGTTGATGATGACCGCAATATCCTGACGACAGTGTCGATTGCCCTTCAGGCCGAGGGCTTTGTCACGCGGCTCTACTCAGACGGCGAAACCGCGCTTAAAGCCCTTTTGGACAACCCCCCCGATCTGGCGGTTTTCGACATCAAAATGCCGAAAATGGACGGAATGGAGCTTTTACGCCGCATCCGGGCCCATTCTGCGATCCCCGTCATCTTTCTCACCAGCAAGGATGACGAGGCAGATGAGGAAGCTGGGCTTGAGCTTGGGGCGGATGATTATATCGCAAAGCCGTTCAGCCTGCGCCTACTGACCGCTCGGATCCGCGCCATCCTTCGCCGGGCGGAGCCCGAGCTTGGCCTGACTTCGGACGGACCTGGCGCCGAACCTGCGAACCCAAGCATCGATCGAGGCCGATTGTTCATGGACCCCGCCCGCCACCATGTGACCTGGAATGCCCGACCGGTAAGCCTAACCGTAACGGAGTTTCTGATCCTCGAAGCGCTCGCGTCAAGGCCTGGAGTGATCAAGAGCCGCAACCAATTAATGGATGCAGCCTATCCCGACGATGTCTTTGTCGATGACCGTACAGTAGACAGCCACATCAAACGGATGCGGCGCAAATTTCGCAGCGTCGATCCCGAATTCGGCGCAATCGATACGCTGTATGGCGCAGGCTACAGCTTTAATGATGGCTAATTGCTGGTGACAAGCAGCTCATCAACGAAGCCAGTTCGGAATGAACCAGGCATTGCTTCCTCGCCCGATGAGCGGCGCGGAGTTTTTGCTCGCCTATCGCTCACCACACGCATTCTTCTGGTCAACATCCTGCCACTTGCGCTTTTGTCAGGCGGCCTATTCTATCTCGACACCTATCGCACTCAGCTGATCAATGAACGCTTCAAGCTTGCTCGGATCGAGGCACAAATTGCTGCAGAGGCTCTGGCTGGAGCGAGCCGCACACGGCAAGAGGCGCTGCTGGTTCAGATCGGGCGCGAACAACGCATGCGCATGCGGATGTTCGATGCGGAAGGGCTGCTATGGGCTGATAGCTTTGCGCTTGATGAACCCGCCTTTGTGCTCGACGATATTAACGACGACACGTGGGAGCAGCGCAGCGCGCGCTGGCTCGATCGAACCGTCGACACGATCGTCAACGCACCTGCTGTTCCAGACTATATTGAACCCGAAGCGATGACCGCCGATGCTTGGCCCGAACTCGTCCAGGCAAGGGAGGAGGGCCTTAGCCAAATCCGCCTTTATGGGTGGCAGGACGGCACCCCTGTGATCACGGCAGCCGCGCCTGTTGGCCTTAACGGAGCGACGCTGCTCACTGTCCGCAACTCGGTCGATATCACCGAAAGCGTCCGCTCGGCACGCACCGCGCTGCTGCTAGCGGTATTGGTGGTTCTGGGGGCGTCAGCGCTGCTTTCGCTCTATCTCGCGCGCACTATTGTCAGCCCGCTCCAATTGCTTGCCAATGCCGCTCAAAAGGTTCGGCAGGGTCGCGAACGTGAGGTCGAGGTCCCGCGCCTGCCAGAACGCAAGGATGAGATCGGTCAGCTTGCTCGGTCTGTCTCCGACATGACCCTTGCCCTGCGCCAACGGATCGACGCGGTCGACAGCTTCGCGGCTGATGTCGCGCATGAGATCAAAAACCCTTTGGCCAGTTTGCGCAGCGCGGTCGAATCGCTTCCCAAAGTGAGTGATGGCGATACGCGCCGAGAACTGGAAAGCATCATCACACACGATGTGCGCCGGATCGACCGCTTAGTCAGCGAGATTTCAGATGCGAGTCGGATCGATGCGGAAATGTCGCGCGCGACCCTCGAACGGATCGATATAGCCGAACTTGTCCGTGCAATCATCGGGAGCCGCGAAAACCGCGCAGAAAATGCCGACCATCAGATCGAGCTGAAGACGATCGGTTTTGCAGCCAATGTCAAAGGCGTTGGCGCGCGCTTGGAACGTGTGGTTGAGAACCTGCTCGACAACGCAGTCTCGTTTTCACCCTCCGACGCTCCAATCGAAGTGATGATCGACAATGACGGCAATTGCGTGACGGTCACCGTGTGCGATTCTGGCCCCGGCATCCCAGAAAACTCGCGCGAAAAAGTGTTCCAGCGGTTCCATTCCGTGCGCCCCACTGAGGAAGATTTCGGCAATCATTCTGGCCTCGGCCTCGCCATTGCGCGCGCGATCGCTGAAGCGCATGACGGATCGCTCGTTGCTGAGGCGAGGCGTGACGGCGAACCCGGAGCCTGTCTTAAACTGCGCCTGCCGGCTGCACAGTAGAGCCAGCATTGGACAAGAACCCCGCCATAATCCTGCGAGCGAGCGTCGTTGCCATTGGCGGCCGCGCCCTGGCTATCGAAGGGCCGCCGGGCAGCGGCAAGTCCTCGCTAGCCATGTCGCTGATAGATCGCGGCGCCGCACTTATCGGCGATGATGGCGCGACCTTGAACACGGTGGATGAAACGCTGATCGCGGGCCCGCCACCCAATATCGCTGGGCTGATTGAGCTTCGCGGGATTGGTCTTGTAACGCTCGCCCTTGCCCCGCCTACGCCGCTTGCTCTGATACTGAAGCTTAAAGAGCAGACAGAGCGCCTGCCCGAAACGATTGCGAACCGCGAAATTCTGGGAGTGAGCATCCCGGTCCTGCCCTTTATCCCAGGAACAATCGCACCCGCCTTGCGGGCCGAATGGGCGCTCAAGCAGCATGGACTTTTTGCGGACACCGGCGGCGACTAGAAAAAGCGGCTTCCAATCCGCCGCGCAAAGCGCGACAAGCGCACGAAGCCATGGCCGATACCAACACCTCGTCCTCCGATTCCCGGCAGCGCTTGCTGCTCGTCACCGGTCTGTCCGGCGCGGGAAAGTCAACCACTCTGGACGTGCTTGAGGATTTAGGATGGGAGACAATTGACAATTTTCCCGTCCGCTTGCTCGAACGGCTTGTTGGCGAGCCACGCAATGACCCTAAGGCCACCCGCGCGCCGCTCGCAATTGGCTTTGATTCGCGCACCCGTGGGTTTGTCCCTGCTGAGATCATTGCACTGCTGAAATCCTTCGCGGAACGCGACGACCTCGACCTCAGTTTCATGTTCCTCGATTGCCGCAGCGGAGAGTTGGCGCGTCGTTACAACGAGACCCGTCGCCGCCACCCAATGGCCAATGACAGCACCGCTGAAGAAGGGATCGCAGCCGAACGAGAACTGCTCGAGCCCCTGCGCCGCTGGGCAGAGATCGTGATTGATACCAGCGCGATGTCCGCCAACGATTTGCAAAACCATGTGCGCGAGCTGTTTGGAGACGCTGATAGCGCGGGGATTTCTATCACGGTTTCCAGCTTTGGCTTTGCTCGCGGCATGCCGCCCTTGGCGGACTTGGTCTTCGATATGCGTTTCCTCGATAACCCGCATTGGGTTGAGGGTCTGCGCGACTTGACCGGGCTCGACCAGGCCGTAGGTGACCACATTCAGCGCGACCCGACGTTCAGCAACGCTTTCGACCAGATCAAGTCGCTGCTGCTCACTTTGCTGCCGCGCTATTCCGCTCAGGGCAAAGCCTATGTCCACATCGCCTTTGGTTGTACCGGCGGGAGACACCGCTCCGTATTCACCGCTGAGGCGATGGCTCAAGGCTTGCGCGAGGGCGGATTTTCGCCCACTGTCCGGCATCGCAATCTGAGCTCCCGCGCGGCTGACGCTATTGAGGAAAACCCGCGAGAGAGGTCATAGGCATGGTGGTCATCATAACTGAGCGAGCGGCACCAAAAGACGTTTCTCGCGGAAAGAATACGGACTAGCACCCCTCACATGATCGGATTGATTCTCGTCACGCACGGCAGCCTCGCCGACCAATTTGTCGAAGCGATGGAGCACGTCGTCGGCCCGCAAGACAACATCGCCACGGTCTGCATCGGCCCCAGCGACGATATGGAGCAGCGCCGCGCGAACATCGCCGAGTCGATTGAGAATGTCGACACCGGCGATGGTTGTATCATCCTCACCGACCTGTTCGGCGGGACCCCGTCCAATCTCTCGATTTCGTTGCTTGATGTGGGACGCGTCGAAGTGATCGCCGGGATCAACCTGCCGATGCTGATCCGTCTTGCCGGCGCGCGCAAGAATATGGGCGTGGCCGAAGCGGTGGAGGCCGCGCAAACCGCCGGTCGCAATTACATCACGGTCGCAAGCGAGCTGCTCGGCGCTGACACGCCGCGCAAAGCGAGCGTTGGGAAATAGGCGATGAGCGAGCTGCGCCAGAAAGTCACGATCGTGAACAAGCGCGGCCTCCACGCAAGGGCCAGCGCGAAATTCGTAGGCGCTGTTTCCGCTCTGCCCGCTGGATCCGACGTCAAAGTGGCAAAAGACGGCAATGAAGCAGCTGGCGGATCAATCCTGGGCTTGATGATGTTAGGCGCAGCGATGGGTGATGAGGTCGAGGTTGTAGTCGGAGGAGAAGGCTCGGACACGGTTCTGGCTGAACTCGTTGCACTGATCGAAGACGGTTTCGGCGAAGACTGACAGGGCGGCGCGCTGGCGCTCGATCTTAAGGACACAAGCGGGGCTAGACATGCGCAAGCACATCACCGGCTTCTCCAACCCTACAGTCAAATATCTGCGCAGCCTCCGCGACAAGAAGCATCGCAAGCGCTCAGGGCAATTCCTTGTCGAAGGATTGCGCCTGCTTGAGGATGCGCGCTCCTGCGGATACCTCCCGCGCCAATTGGTGATGGCTGAGGGGACCGAGCGAAAGGCTGCAGCAGGCGATTTAATCGCAAGGCTCGAAGCCGATGTCAGCTCAGCCGGCGGCGAGGTCATCACGACCACTGCGGACATTCTCTCCAAGATCACTGGCAAATCCAACGCCCAAAGCGTGGCCGGTGTGTTCGATGAGCTCGACACCTGCTTGGACCGGTTGGAGCGAAGCAGCGCGGCGATTTGGCTGGTTGCTCAAGACCTGCGCGATCCGGGAAACCTTGGCACGATGCTGCGCACAGGAGATGCGGTGGGTGCAGGTGGGCTGATCCTGATCGACGACTGCGCCGATCCCTTTAGCGCCGAGGCAGTGCGTGCGAGCATGGGCGCGGTGTTCACACAAAGCCTAGCCCAAGCGCGGTGGGAAGACTTCGTTCCCTGGCTGCGCGGCGGCCCCGGCCAGCTGGTCGCGGCGAGTTTGCGCGATGCCGTGCCGTATCGCGGGGCAGCTTATGAAGCGCCGTGCTTCATTCTCATTGGAAACGAATCCCAAGGGCTCCCCGAAGCTTACGAAGCCGAATGCGACCTGCGCGTCACCATGCCGATGAAAGGCCGCGCGGATTCTTTGAATGCGGCGGTTGCTGGAGCGGTTCTGTCCTATGAGGTGCTGGCGGGGTTGGAGGGGTAGACCTAGCTACTCCGCCGCGTCCTTGCGGTCTTCGAGCATGAAATTGGGGTCCTCGCCGCTCGGATCCTCAACCTCGTCCGCGTCAGCCGCATTGTAACGCGGGGTGCTTTCGACCAACGGTACATCCTCGATCTCGCGCTTGCCGACTTCAACGCCCTTCTCCGCCAGGCGCTTGCCGGATGAGAGGACATTGCGTTCAAAGCTGCCAACAAATTTGTTGTAATTGTTGACCGCGCTTTCGAGCCCACCGCCGACACGTTTCAAGTGCTGGGCAGCGGTTTCGAGCCGGCCATAGAGCTCTGCTCCCATCCGGCCGATCTCCTGCGCCTCTTGCGCCAGACCATCCTGCCGCCAGACTTGCGCCACCGTGCGCGCAATGGCGACGAGGTTCGTGGGAGTGGCGAGAAGCACGCGCTTGTCGAAAGCGAAGTTCCACAGGTCAGGATCATGTTCGAGCGCTGCGGCGACAAAGTGCTCTCCGGGCACGAACATCACGACGTAATCGGGCGCTTCCTCAAATTGCGACTGGTAGCTTTTCGCACCCAAGGTCTGGACGTGGTTGCGCATCGAACGGACGTGGGCGGCCAGTGCCTTTTCGCGAGCCTCATCATCCTCTGCCTCAAAGGCTTCCTGATAAGCGTTGAGCGACACTTTGGAATCGATCACCAGCATCTTCCCGCCCGGAATGCGCACGATCGCATCAGGGCGCAGCCGGCCTTCCTCGGTATCGATCGACTGCTCCATCTGGAAATCAGTGTGCTGGGCCAGCCCGCATTGTTCGAGCAGGTTCTGCAACGCCCGCTCCCCCCAGCGCCCGCGCGCCTTGGGAGCGTTGGTGAGCGAATTGCCAAGCCGCTGCGCCTCACGCCGCACTTCCTCTTGCCCCTTCGCCATTTGGTCAATCAGCCCGCGCAATTCGCCGAAAGCATCGGTGCGTTTGGCTTCCAGCTCAGTCACCTGCTTTTCGTAGTTTGCGAGTTTCTCGCCGACTGGGTTGAGGAGTGCCTGGATCTTAGCCTCGCCCGCTTCCTCGGATTGTTTGAAGCGCTCTTCCGCACGGCGCAGGAACGCCTCTTGCGCTTTCCCGAGCACTTGTGCGCCGGTGTTCTCAAACTCTTTCAGAAGCTTGTCGCGCGATTCTTCGAGCAGGCGTTTTTGCTCGGCGAAGCCAGCGCGCTCGGCTTTGAAATCAGCGTTTTCAGCGCGCGCAGCGTCGAGTTCCGCCGCGAGACTATCCGCTCGCGCTGCTCGTTCGGACATGGTTGCAAGATCGGTGACAGAGGCGCGGAACTTCTCGTCCAGTTCCTTCGCGCTCGCCTCCTGCTCCGCCACGCGCTCACGCAGATCAGCGACCGGACGCGAGGCAAAGAACCACGCGGCCCCGCCTCCAAGAACGACGCCGACGATCAATACGCCAAGAAGGAGAATCGGTTGTTCCATTTAACACTTATAACACGGAACAAAATAA
>JBCCPG010000013.1:0-26547 GCA_039039885.1 Pseudomonadota bacterium
GGTTACGCTGAACGCTGATGCAGGTGCCACAGGCACGTTCACGATCGAAGGCGATGGCATCTTTGCTGCTGATGGCGGTGCACTCTCCAGGGTTACCCTTGAACGCGGTCGGATTGAGGGGATCGGGACGATCCAGGGTTCTCTTGCTGTGGGCGACGAAGCGTTCCTTGCACCTGGAGGATCGAGCATTGGCTTTATTCAAGTGGCGGGAGATTACACCCAAAGCGGTTCGATTGAGATCGACTTTCGACCTCTCGCTGATGGTCTTGGGCGAGGGCGCAATGTTCTGGAAGGGACCGCTACGGACAATGCCGGGTTCACCGATCAAGACGCAGACTTGCTGCACATCCTGGGCGCTGGTGACATTGGGGCAGGCGTGATCACTCTTAATGCGCTGGGTAACGATGATGCCTTTTTACAAAGCCTGAGCCAGTCCCCCGACAACGAGCTGCGTTATCTTATCGTGCGCGCTGACCAAGGTTTAGGAGGAACTACTTTTGGCCTACTCGGCATCGATAGTGAGTTCACCCTCGAATATCCAAACGCAAATGATGTGGAGCTAGTCCTCACCGGAACGCCGATCGAGCCGCCTCGACTGGTTACCTCAGCTCCGCCAGAGCTCGTTCGGGTCGGTCAGTCACTTTGGCAATCAGCGATCACTCATGCAAATGAGCGGCCACAATGCGATAATCGCCTTCAGAACGAAGTTGAGGACCGCTGTGTATTCCTGTCTACCAACTTCGACTTCTCAGAGATTGGTCGGGATGTCGATGAGATCGACCATTATGAAGGGCGCGGGTCCTTAGGCATGGGCTGGAAGGTGTCTGACAACGGATGGGTAGGCGGAGCCTTGGGCTACGGTTACGGCTCCTTCGATGATCTCGGAACCCTCGATAGCGACTTTAATCGGGTCTCTGGAACCATCTGGTCCACTTGGCGTAACGAGAGCGGGTTTGACCTGCGTGGCTGGGTTGGCTTGAGCTACTTTGATGTCGACTTTGAACGGGTTGATAGTCGCGGCATTCCTATTTCAGCCGACCATGATGCCTGGCAGTTCTCTTCAACTCTTGAGATGCGCAGCTGGCTACAGCTGGGCAAAAAGGCCAGCCTTGCACCGATCGCGGGTTTCCAATATTCGCGGCTTGAACGGGGCCAGCTTGCTGAACAGGGCGACACAGACGAGATCTTTGTCGCAGACCAAGCTATTAGTGAGAGCGCCCAGTCAATACTCGGCTTGGACTTCGAACTGGATTACAGCGACGATACACCAACCCCCTCGGTCGTAAACATTCACGCCTCCTGGCTGCATGAATTCGCCGATACCGAGGTGCTCGTCGAAGGACTCTTCCCTTCTGACACTCAAGGAACCTTCTTTACAACACGCTCGCAAGATATCGACGAAGAACGTCTGAGGATCGGTGCCAATGTTCAACTCAACATCGGTCAAGGAACACTGCAAGTCGGCTACGAAGGGCAATTCACTAAAGGCTTCGAAGACCACACCGCCGGAATAAGATACACCAGACGATGGTGAATAGACTAAACAATGAACCAAATGTCGACCGACCCGATAGACCTTTTCTGCATCAAAGGAACGCGCCTAGGCAATTGCAACCTCGATGCTCATCAGCAGGTAGAATTGGTGTGAGAGTTACTCACTTTTACCTCAGCAAGCCACAAGCAAACACGGTGACATGTGGATTGCAAGTAAGGTCAAGCAACGTGAGATTGGAGGGCGAGGCTATCCACTCAAGTGTCAAAAACAAGTCCAATCGAGTGTTCCCAAACATCAGAAATCGAACAAGCGGATGATTTGGACTCGCCGCTCAAGGGGGTGAGTCCAACGAGCTCCCTTCAATCAACGCATCCTTGGGCGGGACGCATCAGGCAATGCTAGAGCGAGAGTCAAAAATTCGTTTTGTGTCGATTGTGTCCGCAATTGCAATAACTTCGGCAGCAAATCTAAAATCTATTTAATTTTGGCACGGCGGGAAAAGTGACGTCAGAGAAGCCGAAGTTGTTCCAAGCATAAGCCTGTTCAATCGTTTCTAGAAGGTCATCCTTGGTTTACGTCCGCATATGCCAAATCTTGAGGATGCGAGGAAGGCTAGGCTCGCGGCGTTTTTCCAATGGCAAGACTCCCCAAAAGTACCCAACTAGAGTTGCCAGAGATATAAGCATCAATCGGCCGCCATCCACTGCTTACGAAATGTTCCTCCATTATCCACCTCCGCCAAGCTATGGGGCGGAGTGTCCGCCAGGAATGGAAACCGATCTATCAATAATCGAGAACGCTTTTCGTTGCCGATGATTGGTGGTCGATGTGCTTAGGACGACAAAGTCAACAAACTGTAAGACTCATGTTGTTAGCAAAGCGAACTAAGCCCAATACGTGAACATCCTTAGGAGCTCCGAGACGGTGGCTCGAAAATGTGGTTTTACGAATTTCAAACTTCCAATGCCTTCGCAATAATGGGTCGCAATCTTAGACCATTCAAAAAATTGCAGAAGGTGCCTAGTACAGACGGTTCAAGATATTTACTCATGAGTGAATGCATCAAGGTATAACCCGACACTAGATTAACAGCTGGATTGACGTAGATGAGTGCATCCATTACTATCGTCCCGCAGTAAAATAAGCGGAGATTCCCTCCTCATGCTCGGCGTAAATCAAAACCTTGTTGGCGTGCGCATCCAGCAACTGTAGTGAGCGGCCCTTACATCGACATCCGTGTAATGAGAGCGTCGAGAGAGGACGTGACTTTGACAAAGCAAAAAGCCTATCACCACGGCGACCTGAAGGCGTCTCTACTTGCAGTGGGGCGCCGACAGCTTGAAGCCGGCGGTGTAACGTTTGTATCCCTACGCGCGGCCGCTAAAGAAATTGGGGTAACACATGCTGCTCCGGCGAGGCATTTTTCGAGCGCTGTCGAATTTCACACCCATCTCGCGATCAACGGTTATGCAGAGCTAGCATTAGCGCTTAGGAGCGCCGCTGCTTCTAAAGATCCAGCGGCAACTCCTTTGAATTGCCTTTGTAAAGCCTATATCGAATTCGCGGTTCGGAATCCGAACCTTTATCGGCTGATGTGTTCGGGAGACCTTGTGGACTATGACTCCTGTGAGATTAAAGCAGAGAGCGAGGCCTGCCTAACTGCAATTCTTACTTGCACAGTTCCGGATCACTTGGATGTGAATGAGCGGGACGTCGCTAAAGCTGAGGCTGTCCGCTCTTTCCTCCATGGCCACGCTTTGCTGCGAATAGATAACCTGTTCCTTGCGCCGTCAAGCAACGACACACAAGACTACTTGCTGTCCTGCCTGGATGCGTTGTCCGTCTTGCAAACCGAGAGCCAAGAGGTCAGTGCCTCGCTCTCGGATTCTGCTGACTATGCGGAGGTATAACGTAGTTCGGCTCTAGTCGAAGCAAGTTTGGCGCAGATTGGTAGTCGCCTATCGACGGGGAAAATCGCCAATCGGCTTGCTTAGGGGCTATTGAGGTTGCCTTAACTCCCTGGATGGTCGATTAAAGACGATTAGCTCCCTGAAAGTTAAGCTTCCTCAGCCTGCAAATAGAGTCTTAGGATACTCATAGAGCGGTGCGAAAACCAAATGGTGGACCGCCTCTCTAAATCAGATCACTGGATTTTCTGACACTTGCCAGAACTCCAACTGATAAGTCTGCAAAAGCGCATACCGCCTTCGCAAGTCCTTTGAGCTCGATGCTTCAATTATGTAGGTAGTGGAGGCTCTCACAATCTGATCATCCCAGCTTGCTGGGCCAGTGTCATTCTGAAACTACGGAGCGGGCGGGGGACCATCAAGTCGTCGGCAAAATGGAGTTGGGTAACCTAAGAATCTGATGACCTCGCTTCTGGCCGGACACCGTAAGTTGCCCGGTCTCGAGATTAGTAAGGACTCTGGCCATGGTATGCCTCTCCTGGGTTGGCGCTGAACTAGATTAAAGTCTCGGCAGAAAGGCCGCATTCGCCATCGCTAGCTCAAGGGCGCTTAATGAAGTGAACTCTGTTCCCCCGGCTTGGTCACAGACGTGGACGATCACTTCGCCGAACCCTATCATGTGCACTTTTCTACGTCCGTGCATTTGTAGGTTTGTAAGATCGCGCTGCCCATTGAAAGTAAATCCCTCGCAAACCGCTAACAGCTTGACGGCAGACTGTGTGTTCCCACTTCGAGGTTTTCGCGAAAGCGTCTTCAAGTTTGCAGCAAATGCCGCATGAAGCTTGGCCTTCAGTTCTTGGGATGCTCATCGGGCTGTCATTGTTGTGATCCTCGGATCGGGTTTTGCAAGCAGGTTACGAGACATTTGGCCATTTAGATTGATGATTGGAGGCATAGGCTTGGGAGTCTCTTCCATCAATTCTGCCAAAGGGAACTAGGCTGGGCGACAGCATTACCTTGCGAGTGGGTTAGCGGATTTCGTGAATCAAGAGACAGCCTCTTTTGCGTCGGTCTTCCAAACGCCTGCCTCGGTCTCGATCGATGGGACGGTTCCGGCTGTCAAGTGAAGATGCTTCTCATCGGGCCCAGCTGACAAATTAGAATGTTGACGCCGCCTACATTTCTGTGTAAAACTCAACTTGGTGGTTTTGGACGGGCTGCGAACAGAACCGCCATTGATTGAAGCGAAACAAGTTCCTGACTGCCTAGTGATGCTTGGACTTCTCCGAATCCCGGATCGGCAGCCTGATGATTTCAGAGTCAGATGTGGGATTACAAACCCGCCGGTTGCAGCAATGCTTATGTCGAACTTGTCTCGTTTTTACGATGGAATTTTGCGCTTCGGCCAAAATACGCGCGCGCACGAGAGCTTGGTCCGATCCACCCGCGAGTTCCCTCTGAAGTTAGTTCCCATGGTTACACTGGCTCCATCTTGGCGCTGCCCATGTTCCATTTCTGTTGAATCTCGCTCTTTGATAACCGCTCATAGTTCAAGTGTAAGGCCTCAAGTATGACTGGATACGTCGCTTTGGTGAAGGAGCAGCAGGAAGGCCGCTCTAAATTTGAGCAGTTCCGGATCCACTTCAGCTCGTTGCGTGCTCGACCAGCGAATTTCGCGACCGAACTAACTATACTAAATATCTCAGCCGATGGGCTCATGTTTCAAAGTGATCAGAAGTTGGGTCAGGAATCTGTGGTAATTCTAGATTTGCCTGGTTCAACACCGGCGAATGCTCAGATCGTTTGGTCGAATGATGGTGTTTACGGAGCTGAATTTCAGACGAGACTTACTCCATATCAGCTCAAATTTGTTCTAACGGAGAGTCCTGTCGTTTGGCCTCGAATGAGGATTCAGAATCGGCCAAGTTGCATTGATAGATGTGCCGATACTGTCGGTTCCAGCTCCGCGGAGGAGAAGAATAAATGCGATGGACGATACTCACTCAGAGCACGGTTTGGAATACTTGCTGCTGCCTCCGCTATGCTTTGGTCGCTTATTTTCTTGTTCGCATGGGTTATTTTCAGATGAATGCTCTTGAATTCGCATTCGAGGAGAGTTTCGTTCGTCTTGTCGGGCATGGTCAGACTAACGTGGCAGGCGAGTGTGGGCGCTTCTAACCTGCTTCCATGAGCAGCAAGTCGAGAGCTGAACCGGATAACCCATTCAAGCGCTTCAACTCGTCACCCGAGGTGATCCACGCTGTGGTGATGATGTAGTCCGCTTTCCTTTGAGCCTGAGCAAGGTCGTAGATCTGCTTTTAGAACGCGAAGTCGACATCCGCCATGAGACGGCGCAGTTCTGGTGGAACCGGTTCGGTCTCACGTCCGCAGCGGAGATCAAACGGCAGCGGACTGACTAGATGCCTGGATCCAGAAAATGGCGCTGGCCCCTCGATGAGATGTTCGTGAAGATCAACGAGCAAACCTATTACTTGTGGCGAGCGGTCGACCAGGAGGGCGAAGTGCTTGAGAGTTACGTCATCAAGAAACAGGACAAGAAAGCGGCTCCTAGCTTGATAAACAAGGCGCTCAAGAACCACGGACCTGTCGACACAATCACCACCGATGGCCTCCCTTCCTACAGGGCCGCTATGACCGAGCTTGGGAACCAAGGTCGCCAGGAGATCGGACGCTGGGCGAACAACCGAGTGGAGAACTCACACTTACCCTTCCGACGAAGGGAACGGGTGATGCAGCGTTTCGAGCGTATGAAGTCTCTTCAGAAGTTCGCTTCTGTTCACGCCAACTTCCACAACCAATTCAGTTCGGATCGCCACCTCACCGATAGACAAACCTTCAAGACTACCCGCTCCGCTGCCCTGGCGGAGTGGCAATCACTCATGGCTTGAAAAACGGCGAGGAGAGGGTGCTCCATATCTAGCGTAGACGAGTTCGCGTTAGACTGACAGCACCTAGCAATGGAAGCACCGCTGGGTTTGCTGGCCCGATCCACGCGATAATCGTCAAGTGGATTGACGTTGATCAGTGGTTGGGGTCTTTTCGCATGCGAAGGAGTTCCGCTGATGAAGATAATCCCTGCCGCGCTGGCCGCATTCGTTCTGCTCGTGTCGCCGCCTTCAATTGCGCCAGCCTACGCGCAACAGCAATTGCTCGACTACAAGACGATTCATCATCCGGTAATCGACGATGAAGCCATGGTCGTGAGCCAGAATGAGCTTTCGAGTCACATTGGTGCACAGATCCTGGCCAAGGGCGGCAATGCGGTCGACGCAGCGGTCGCAACGGGGTTTGCTCTGGCGGTCACCCTACCGCGTGCAGGCAATCTGGGCGGGGGCGGATTCATGCTGATCTACCTCGCTGAACAGGATCAGACCGTTGCGATCGATTATCGCTCTGCTGCTCCGGCAGCTGCGGCTGATCCCAGCCTATATCTCGACGCTGACGGCAACCGCATGGACAACGCCGATGCGGGACATATGGCTGCCGCTGTTCCCGGAACGGTGGCTGGCCTGAAACTCGCGCATGAACGCTGGGGTGTGCTTCCCTGGGAAGAGGTTGTCCGCCCAGCGATGGAGCTCGCGCGGGACGGGATTACAGTCACCCGCGACTTATCAGAGGCTTTGCGCTGGGGACGCAATCGGCTTGAAAGCTCTGATGCAGCAATTGCCGCCTACTTCAAGCCCGACGGATCGCCCTATTATTTTGGTGATCGGCTGATCCAGAGCGACCTGGCCTGGACGCTGGAGCGGATTGCAACACATGGCGCTGAAGATTTCTATCGCGGCGACATAGCTGGCCGTATTGTCGCGGATATGGAGGCCAATGGCGGCCATATCGCCGCCAAAGACCTCGCAGATTATCGCGCCCGTTTCCGCGCTCCGATCGCGACGAGGTATCGCGATTACCTGGTCGTGACGATGCCACCGGCGAGCTCTGGCGGCGTGGCGCTGCTGCAAATGCTCAACATGCTCGAGCCATTCAATCTTCGCGAAATGGGCCACAATACCAGCTCAACGATCCACATCATGGCTGAAGTCATGAAGCTCGCTTATGCGGATCGGCGCATGTCGATGGGTGATCCTGACTTTGTCACCAACCCGGTAGAGCTGTTGATATCAAAACAATATGCGCGCGATCGTTCGGCGCAGATCTCACGCGAGCGGGCGACCCGTTCTTCGCAAATCGTGCCCTACGACCCGCTTGCAACGGAGAGTGAGGACACCACGCATTATTCGATTGCCGACCGGCACGGGAATATCGTTTCGAACACTTACACTTTAGGCTCTTCATTTGGATCCGGAGTGGTCGCCGCAGGAACGGGCATCTTGTTGGACAATCAGATCCGCAATTTTTCGCTTAGAGTGGGGGTTCCCGGCGCTACCTTCAGTAACAGCCAGATGAACCGTATCGAGCCGGGCAAGCGTATGTTGTCGAGCATGACGCCCACAATCGTGTTCCGCGACGGTGAGCCCTATCTGGTTGTGGGGACGCCGGGGGGCAGTACTATTATCAATTCTGTGCTGCAGGTCATTCTCAATGTTGTCGACCACGACATGAATATCGCTGAGGCGACCTACGCGCCGCGGCTGCATCAGAATTATCGGCCCAGCGAGCTGGCGATTGAGCCGGGCTTTAACCAGGACTCGCTCGATATCCTGCGTGCAATGGGCCATAATGTTGAGCTGCGCGATACGATCGGAAGCGCACAAACGATTATGCTCGATGAGGGACAAATCCTTGGCGCGGCGGACCCACGCCGGCCGGGGTCAGGCGCCGTGGGTGTGACAAATATTCGACAAATCGCTCAAGAAGGCCGCTAGAAGCCCACAGGTGCGGCGCAATTCAGTTGCGCAAAGTGCTTTTTTCACGTCTAAATATGACGATTTCGGGTACGCGTTTGGAGAATTAGAACAGTTGGGGGGCAGTTAGATGAACTTTGGACCACGTATAGCGAGCTTTGCAGGAGCTTCGGTTTTGGCGCTTGCAAGCGCCAGTGCTTATGCACAGAACAACAACACAGCAGCGCCGGCAAGTGCTCAGGTTGATGAAGACGAACCGATCATCGTCGTCACCGGCACGCAAATTCAGGGCGCTCAGGTTGACGACGTGCTCCCGGTCACAGTCGTCGGCGAAGACCTGATTGATGCGATCGATCCCGCTTCAGGAGACGAGATCTTCCGGGCGATTCCGCAAGCAGGGTCGGTCGAATTCAACGAGCAAAGCACGTCAGGCGGAGTCAATGGCGCGCGCGGTGACATTGCTTCGATCAACTTGCGTGGGCTTGGCACGGGTAACACCTTAATGCTCATCAATGGCCGTAGGATGCTGGTCAATCCCGGCTTCCAGACAGAGCTTTTCGTGCCGGTTGTCTCACCTGACACCAACACGATTGCGCCAGGCAGCGTGCGCCGCGTCGAAGTGCTGCGCGACGGCGCTTCGGCGGTCTACGGCGCCGATGCGGTGGCTGGCGTGGTCAATACGATTTTGCGCGGTGGGCGCGATGGCGGCTATTTGCGGGCCAATTACCGAGCGTCGGATGGCACTAGCCTCTACAGCTTTCAACTTGACGGCGGACTAGGTTTTGACTTTGCTGATGGCCGAGGCAACTTCACAGTCTACGGCGCCTATTTTCATGAGAATGGGCTGCGTGCCACCGAGCGTGACTATGCTGCATCGAGCGACCTTCGCCCGTTCCTCGTGGGCACTGAATTTGAAGGCGATACCCAGTTTGACAACCGCTCGATCAACTCGCCATTCGGTGCCTTCGACATTCAAGGTTCGAGCGCGACCTCTTCAAATACAACGGCGCTGCGCGACGATGACTTCCACATCCAACCGTGCGTTTTGTTCGGTCCCAATGGAGCGGCCGACAGCGATGGCCGGGTGATCGATCTGGGTAATGGCCTGTGCGCTGACAATGGCGGCACGATCGACCGCGATCTGCGCTGGGATATCGGGGCCGACCGGTTCCTTTACTCCCAGAAGGATCGCTACAATGTCCAAGCGCTGTTCAACTATGAACTGAGCGACGCAGCCGAGGTCTATTTCGAGGGCTCTTATTATCGCTCCGAGAACTTCCGCGAACGCGAGCAAAGCACCATGCTCAGCGCTGTGCCGCTTGGGATTGAGGCAACCGCGTTTTATAACCCGTTGGGTGCGACAACGCTGGCTGATGGCTCGCCCAATCCCAACCGGGTCGACAATGGTCTTGGTCCCAATGTTTCTGACGATGGCCGCGCTCTTTTGCTTGAGGATTACCGTTGGATCGATGCCGGCCCGCGGCGCGGGATGGTCACCAAGGATGAGTATCGCCTGGTCTTCGGATTGCGCGGTGAGTTCAGCGGGTGGGACTATGACACTGGTTTCCTCTACGCGCAGGCGAACACGACCGACCTCACCGAAAACCGCATTTCGAGCACTCTTGCCCAAGATGCAATCAACCGGACGGATGCGAGCGCGTACAATCCGTTTAACGGCGGCTGTTTCCCAGGTGAGCCGGGCTTTGGTTTGCAGATTGACTGCACGCCCAACCCGCAATCCGTGATCGACGACATCACGATTGATGTTTTCCGCAAGGGCGAGACAACTCTGACCCTTGCCGACTTCAAGGTTTCTCGCCCCGACCTTTTTGAGATGCCTGGCGGCGGCGTTGGCATCGCGGCAGGCGTTGAATTCCGGCGTGAGACTTTCCTCGACGACCGCGATCCGAGGCTTGATGGAACAATTACATTTACCAATGCGGTCAATGGTGATTTCTTCGGAAGCGATGTCGTCGGCTCGAGCCCTTCGCCTGATACGAGCGGCAATCGTGAGGTCTACTCGGCCTTCGCCGAGGCGTTTGTCCCGCTCGTCTCAGACGATATGGATGTGCCACTGATCAATGAGCTTGAGCTGCAATTGGCAGCCCGTTTCGAGGAATTCTCGGACAGCTCGAGCGCCTTTGTCCCGCGTGCCGCGCTCGCTTGGCGACCAATTGGCGACGTTCTCCTGCGCGGCGCCTGGTCGCAAGGCTTCCGCGCACCGAACCTTGTGCAGATAAACGATCAGGGGACGACCCGCTCAAACTCGGTTATCCGCGCGGTCGAGTGTGTAGCCGAGATCATTCAGGGCATCGAGGATGACGTCCCTGATTGTGGTACGCAAGGGACGATCGACTTCCGTCAGGGCGGCCCACAGCTCGACCCTGAGGACACCGAGAGCATCAATTTCGGTGTAGTGCTGACACCCAGCTTCATTCCTGGACTGACGATCACAGCGGATTATTGGGAAGTGAAACAGGAAGGCCTCGTCGGCATTTTTGGCAACCAGAACAATCTGTTGCTAGACCTTTTGCTGCGCTTACAGGGTAGCTCAAACCCCAATGTGGTTCGTGAAGCGGTCACTCAGGATGACATTGATCTCTATGACGGGACGGGCATCAACCCAGCTGGTGAGCTGATCCAGATCCTGAACCCATACACCAACCTCGACCAACGAACGTCCGAAGGTGTGGATTTCAGCGTTTTGTACAATGTCGACACCGGCATTGGTGAATTCGATTTCCAGGTCAACGCGGCGCGTTTGATCGGATTTGAGCAACAAGCAGGGCCGTTGGCGGACACTCTGTTCACCGAGCTGACACCGCTGCTTCAGCAGATTCCGGAGCTATCAACCGGTGATGTTGCAGCGCTCCAGCCGTTCGGCTTTGGCGAGCTGATCGAGATCGACGGACGCCCGAAATGGCGAGTCAGCGGCTCGGTCGCCTGGGAGAACGGGCCAGTGCGGGTCAACTTCTTCGGCCGCTATGTCGGGCAAGTGTTTGATCCAGGAGCGCAGCAGGACGACACAGCAGAATTCTTCCGCGTTGATGACTGGTTCACGCTCAATTTCGGGATCAGCTACCGGATCAGAAATGACACAGCGCTAGACGGCACGCGCCTTCGTTTCGGTGTGAATAACATATTCAACGAAGACCCACCGATTGCTGACGAGAGCTTCGGCTATTACGGCAGTTTGCATAGCGGCCGTGGCCGCCAGTTCTCTTTCGATATCCGCAAGAGCTTCTAGAGATTAGGAGACAAGGCCGCTTGTGTGGCGGTCTTGCCGCCAAGCGCTCTCGGGTCGGCTAGTCAAGCATGCTCGCCAGCCGTTCTCCCGAGCCCATCGCCAGTGTCCAGCCCAGCGCGCCATGACCGGCATTGACCGCGATATGCTTGCTGGCTCGGCGAATGATAGGCTGCGAGTGGGGCGTCGCCGGGCGTATTCCGCTCCAGAACTGCCCTGCCGCCTCATAGTCGCCGCCTTCAGGCATGCATGCGCGTGCAGATTCGATCATTTGTTCAATCCGGCTTTGGTCTATTTCTCGGTTGGCATTCCCTAATTGTGCGATCCCAGCGATACGCATTCGGTCGCCAAGATTGGTGAATACGATGCGACGCTTGCCATCGGTCACTGAAATCGACGGAGATGTTGAGATCAATGGCACTTCAAAAGAATATCCCTTCATCGGCTCAATCCGCTCCGCCAATCCCAAGGGTGCAAGCAAGCTATTGCTGCCGGTCCCGCAAGCGACGACGGCAAGATCAGCACCGAGGATCTCACCACCCTCAAGCGTTATTTCGGCCCGGTCCTTGCGCTGTATCAGGCTCGTCACGGTTGCCCCGAACTGCGTCTCCACACCGTAGTCGCGGATGAGAATGGCAGTCAGACCCGCGCAGAACTGAAACGCATCTCCAACCACTTCAGATGGTGTCGAGATCGCTGCGATGACGTCCCGATCCAGTCCTGCCAGCGCTGGGTCTAACTGAGTCAATTCTTCGCGCCGGAGGATGTGCTGTTCGCAGCCTGCTTCAGCTTTGAGAGCGCGTACCTTCTGAGCGCGATTAATGTCCCTGTCCGAATATAGCAGGTGGATCTTCCCTGCGACGCGGTGCGCAAAATCGAGCTCATGCTGAGTGCAGAAAGCATCCATCGCAGCGCGTGATTGCTGCGCCAAGTGGAATACGTCCAGCGTGTTGCGCCGGAACCTGGCATCAGTGCAGTTGCGCAGGAACTCGGCGAGCCACAGCAGGTAGGCTGGGCGCAGGCTTAGATTGAAAGAGACGCCCTCGTCGCGCAGCAGCAGCCGCGGCATCGCGGCGAGCGTCGCAGGGCTGCCGAGCGCCTCGGTGTAGGAGTAGCTGAGCTGAGCCCCGTTGGCATGGCTGGTGCCCAATGCTGGGCCTTCCTCGCTATCGAGCAAGGTCACCTGCCATCCTCTTTTAGCGAGGGCATAGGCCGAGCACACTCCGACCACGCCAGCTCCGATTATGATAGCGCTGCGCTGCACCAGGTCTCCCTTTGCGGTGAAAGCGATTGACGCCATGGCTATAAGTGCGGTCTATGGAGCGATGCAATGGCAGGGGACATTCGGCAAATCGTGGGCATGGCGCGCTGTCCTCGTAGCGACCGCATCTTTAGGCATCGCTTTGCCTCAATCAGCCGCCGCCTGCTCAGTCGCTCCCGTGCGGGCATTGTTCGAATATGATGGGCGTACTCAAATCGTACTTGATGTCGAAGCGGCGATGGCCCGGGCGCAGGCTCACCATGGAGTAATACCAGCTGGAGCAGCGGAAGAGATCACGGCAATGGCGCGCGTTGAGCTGGTGCCGGAAAGCGCGTTTGACGAAGCTTATGCTGAGACCCGCCACCGAATGGTCGCCTTGCTAAGGGTCTGGCGCGAGAGCCTCAGTCCGATGGGTGATCAATACGTGCATTACGGAGCCACGACGGTCGACATCTATGGCACCGCCACGGTGATCCAGATGGATCGTGCATTGGCACAGCTCGACCAATGTTTGGCTCAGAGCATCGCCACCATGGCGTTGATGGCGAGCGATCATGTCGAGACCCCGATGATCGGGCGGACCTTAGGGCAGCACGCTCAACCCATCACTTTTGGCAAAAAGGTCAGCACCTGGATCGATGAATATTCGCGCCATCGCGCGCGCATTGCGCAAGTGCGAGCAAGACTGGCACGCTCGGCCATTCTCAAGGGTGCAGTGGGCAATTATTCAGGTCTTGGCGACCAAGCGATAGCGGTCGAGCGCAGCTTTGCGGCGGAGCTTGGCTTGGATGGGCCATACACGGCAGATTGGAACGGGACGCGTGATGTCTTGGCCGAGGCTGGGCTCGTGCTCGGCCTGATAGCGCGCTCGCATCATAGGATCGGGCAGGAGCTGTTCTTGCTGCAAGGGACCGATATTGGCGAAGCGCGAGAAGCGCAGCGTTCAGGCGTGGTGGGCTCGAGCTCGATGCCGCATAAGCGCAATCCGCGCACGCCGGAGGCATTGGTCCACGCCGGACGCACTATCCCGCGCCTGAGCGAGGTCCTGGCAGATGACGTGGTCAATCTGTTTGAGCGAGACAACACCTCACGCATGGCGCCGGTGATCGAAGACATCACCGTGCAATCGGTCAATGCCGCGCGCCTGCTGAACCTGTTGCTTAGCGGCTTGGAAGTCGACGCAGAGCAGATGCGCGCCAACATTGATCGCACGAGGGGTTTTGCGATGTCTCAAGCCGTGGCGTTTGCGCTTGGAGAATTCATGCCGCGCGAAGAGGCCGAAGCTCTCGTTAAGCAGGTCATCGCCGAAGCGCTTGAAGCCGACATTGATTTCAACGCCGCGTTGCTTGCAGAAGCCCAAGTTACGCAGCACCTGAGCGCCGATAGAGTCGCGCAATTGCTTGATCCCGAACGCATCGGACAACCTGCGATTGACCAGGTCGAGCGCACAGTGAACGCCGCGCAAGCAGAGGAAACTCAGCCATAACCGAAGCCACAACAACCCGTTCCGCCAGTGTGATCTGGACAATGCGCACAGCGGGAATTGTGCTCGCCGTGCTGGTCTATGCGCTGCTTGCCCCAGCAGAAATTTCGCCTGATGCGCGCATGGTCGCCGCAATTGCGACCTTGATGGCTTTTTGGTGGATCAGCGAAGCGATTCCGCTCGCCGCGACCTCGCTCTTGCCGATCGTGTTGTTCCCCCTGCTGACGGAAAGATCGATTGCGGAGACCACGACAGCCTACGCCAATCCGATTGTTTTTCTGTTCCTCGGAGGTTTTCTGCTCGCCATAGCGATGGAGAAGTGGAATTTGCACCGCCGAATAGCACTGCACACATTGGCACTGGTTGGAGTGTCGCCCTATCGGATCGTTCTCGGCATGATGCTCGCGACCGGCTTCTTGTCGATGTGGGTTTCGAACACTGCGACCACGCTCATGATGCTACCTATTGGCTTTTCTGTGCTGGGGCTTGTGTCGGGCGCCGGAATCTCAGGCAGCGAGAGCAAAAGTATTGCGAGCGGGGATATGGACCCGGAGGTCGCAGCGTTCGGCATTTGCCTCGTGCTTGCGATTGCTTGGTCGGCAAGCATGGGAGGGCTCGGCACGCTGCTGGGCAGCCCGCCCAATGCGATCATGGCAGGCTATGCCGAAAGCGAGTTGGGGGTATCCATCGGCTTTGTGAACTGGATGATGCTGGGCGTTCCGCTTGCCTTGACCTTCATACTGATCGGCTGGCTGCTCTTGACCCGCGTGCTCTATCGCTTCGATCTCAAGGAAATCCCTGGCGGCAAGCAATTGATCGAGGGCGAGATCGCAGAGCTCGGCGCGATGAGCCAGGGCGAGCGGGTGGTTGCACTGGTCTTTGGCAGCGCGGCGTTCTTGTGGATTGTCCCCGGCCTCTTGGTCGAGATCCCTGCAATCGGCGAGGCAATGCCATGGATCGATGCGCTCAATGACACCAGCATTGCTATCGCCGCGGGACTGGCGCTATTCCTGCTTCCGGGGCGCGGCAAGGGGGAGATGGTGCTCCGATGGAGCGACGCGGAGAAGGGCCTGCCTTGGGGCGTGCTCTTGTTGTTTGGCGGCGGCCTGAGCCTCGCCGGAGCTGTCGCGGGAACGGGGCTCGACAATTGGCTCGGCGGACAGGTTTCGGGGCTTGCCGCCTTGCCTGCAGTGCTGCTGGTTGCAGCGGTGGTGGCGATCGTCCTCTTCCTGACCGAGGTCACAAGCAACACGGCGACCGCAGCCACCTTCATCCCGGTTTTGGGAGGAGTGGCGATTGGGATCGGGGCTGATCCGACGAGCTTGCTGATCCCGGCCGCCTTTGCTGCAACTTGCGCGTTTATGCTGCCGGTTGGCACGCCGCCGAACGCGATCGCCTTCAGCACCGGAGCGGTGACCATCGGTCAGATGGCGCGAGGCGGCGTGGTGCTCAACCTGCTTGGGATCGCGCTGATCACCGCTTTCGTTTATGTCTTGGGGGGTGTTGCCCTGGGGCTTCAGTTTAACTGAGCGAATTCAACGACCGAACCATCAGATTTGGCTGAGACCATCACTGGCAGGTGCGTCATCTCCCCAATTCTATTCCGCACTGCTTCACGCGGCCAAGCCAAACCTTACCCCTATTTGTGGTCGACGTGCCCAACCATTATAAGTGCCTTGTTGTGGGTCGATTACCGAATGTCGGCTTCCATGTCGATCAGTGTCCAAATCAGACGGTCCGCAATCGGTCCAATTCCGAGACCCCAATTGATGACCGGGATTGGGGTGGAAAGCGGACAATGAAGAGTCGTTAAGTGTCGTGCACGAATGTCTCGACGGCAATGCCCTTTTCCCAACGAACCCCCAGTCCCCAACTATCCAAAAGACTTGGACTGAGGTGCCAGTAGCTCACACTCGGCTCAAGGCGACGGTCGTCCGGTTCGCCTAAGAGCGCAACGAACTCTTCTCGATCTTTCCCCTCAATACCCACCCGATACCTTAAACCGGCCAGCATCCCACATCGCCCTTCATCACCAAGGCGGTCGCCCCTTGCGGCGATCTAGCTCTCAGATGAGAAAGGACGGGGAAACGTCTCCGTGTAGGCTTCCCCGCTTAATAAGCGAAGGGTAGGCCGATGGATAGCATTAATCTAACGCTGTATCCTGCCACTCGCGTCTTTCTAGTCATCGAGTAGGCCATCGAACCCTAAGGTACAGCGGTATGACCTCAGTCCGCAATTGGGTCTGAGGCGGACTCAATCGTCCTCATGGAAAGTATGGCCTTTGTTGAACGGCGAGAATGCCTTCAAAAGTGAAGCCTCACTAACTTCTTCAACTTGGAGTTCTAGCTCTGCGCGATTGTCTCGCAACCATCCTGTTTGTCGGTCGATGTGGCTTGAAACGCTTTCTAGGGCCTTTCGCTTGGCTTTCTTTTGATCGGAGGCGAGCACATGTCTGTGAGTGTAGAGGCCAGCTGGTGTCAGACTAACTGCGCTCGATTGACCATTGAAGCGACGAGGCTCGGGCTACATCATATGCAGACACCGCAAACTGCCTCGCCTGTTCAGGCGCTTCAGTTCGTCACCTGAGGTCATTCGGCTTGTGGTGATGATGTACGTGCGATTTCCGCTAAGCCTTAAGAGCGTCGAGGATCTGCCGCTTGGACGCGGGATCTAGTCTCACCATGGGAAAGCGCCTCATCTAGCGCAGGCGTAATTGTGGAAGTCTGACGGCACCACATTTCGTCTCAGACCATTGTCGAGAGGACAAGACCATCGGCTGGCGCTAAACTGCAAGCCATGGTGACCGAACTGATCGCTATCGAAGAATTTCTCGGACGCTATCCTCCCTTTGATACGTTGGAGGACGCCGCGCTGAGTGATTTAGCGCGGCAGATCGAGATCCGGTATGCGCGGCACAACGATACGATCCTCGCGAGCGGCGAGCGCAATCAACATCTCTTCGTGGTCCGATCGGGGGCAGTCGAACTGCGCCTTTTCGGCGAGACCTTGAGCGCACGTTTGGGAGAGGGGACATCGTTCGCATACCCATCGCTGTTGCGGGGCGGTGAGGTTCACAACACCGTGATCGCCCTAGAGGATACGCTCCTTTATGCCATCCCGGCAGAGCGCTTTCATGTTCTGCGCGAGAGCGTTCCAGCATTCCACCAATTCTTCGCAGCAGACGAGGCCGAGCGCATCAAGCACGCTCTCAGCGAGCGTAAGCAAGGCTCTAGTTTTGTGCTTGAGAACACACAAGCCAAGGATCTTGTGGGGCGCGGCGAGCCAGTGACATGCAACCCGGCTACGTCGATCAGAGAAGCGGTGGGCCTGATGCACCATCGAGATGTCAGCACGCTCATGATCTGCGAAGATGCCAAGTTGATTGGGATTTTCACCGACAAAGACCTGAGAAACCGGGTCTTCGCCTCCGAACTCGACTTGGGTCTACCGATCAGCGAGGCAATGACCCACGGCCCGCGAACGCTCTCGACCAACAGTAGCGCTGCCGAAGCGATGGCAATGATGACTGGAGGAGGTTTCCGCCACATACCGTTGATCGACGGGAAGGGAGCGCTTTCCGGCGTGCTAAGTGCAACCGACATCCTATCTGCGATCGGAAACAACGCGATTGATACAGGCATGGCTATCGCGAGCGCGCGGACAGGTGATGAGCTGATAGAAGCGGCTGGTCAGGTCCCTTCGAGCTTCGCCACGATGGTAGCCGGGGGAATGCACGCGCAGCAGGCGATGCGTCTGATCTCTGCAATGGGCGAGGCGGTCCACCGTAAGGCTGCGCAGATCGCTCAGGCAGAGCTGGGCGAACCTCCATGCCCCTATGCTCTCGTCGTTTTCGGTTCGCTCGCTAGACAAGAGCAACTGGTTGGCTCCGATCAGGACAATGGCCTTATCATTGATGACGCTATGAAGCCGGGGGATAAAGCCTATTTCGAGGCGCTTGGCACCCGAATCTCCGACCTGCTCGATGCGTCGGGCTATGTTTATTGCAAGGGCGGGATAATGGCGAAGAACGCCGAGCAAAGGCGCACCTTAAGCGCTTGGTGTGAGCGGTATGAAGGCTTTGTCCAGCGCGTCGATGAAAATCGTATCCTGCGTGCAACCATCTTCTTTGACATGCGACATGTCTTCGGCGATGCCTCGCTCACCGCGAAGCTAAGCGAAAAAGCAAGCGCCCTTTACGCGAACAGCCCACTGTTTGTGAGCTATCTTGCGCGAGATGCGTTGCGCGCCAAAATCCCGCTCGGCATCTTTCGCAATCTCGTACTCGAAACCGCCGAGGATGGCGAGAAAGTGTTCGATGCGAAAAAGCAGGCGATAATGCCGATCATCGATATTGCGCGCACCCATGCGTTGGCGGCTGGACTTACTGAAGTAGGGACAATTGAACGCTTGGATGCGCTGGCATCGGCGGGCAAGATAAACCGCGATGACGCACAGAGCCTCGAAGACGCTCTTCTGCTCGTAAATGAAATGCGCATCGCTCATCAGGCCCGCCAAGTCGAACGCGGTGAAGCGCCTGATAATTTGATCGCGCCTAGCGATCTGTCATCGCTTGAGAGAGATTACCTCAAGAACGCTTTCTCGGTGGTTCGCCAGGCGCTCGATGCATTGCGGCGCAATTTCGCTGGCGGTATCGCTTGACCGGGCAGAAGTGAGATGTTTGCGAATTGGCGTTTCAAAAGAGCCTTGGCCACGCTCGCGAAGAGCGAGCACGCCGTGTTGCGTGACTATGCGACCTCACAGTGGCCTGATTTGCAGGCCGCTGCTGACACAGCATCTTATCTTGCGCTTGACTTCGAGCTCGATGGGTTGAGCGATAACGCGCATCTGCTGCAGGCAGGTTGGGTGCCAATCGATGGACGTTCGATTCCGCTGGTCAAGGCAGTCTCATTGGATATTCGAAGCAATGCTGAACTCAACGATGTTGCGGTGACGATACACGGCATTGGCGAACAGCGCGCAGCCCAAGGGACCAAGCTTGGAGAAGCAATACCCAGTTTGATCAAGGCGCTGGCCGGACGGATTCTGATTGCGCATTGTGCGTCGATTGAGATCGCTGCAATTCAGCGCGCAACGAAGGCTCTTTACGGGGTTGCGCTCCCTGTGCGCTCGGTCTGTACGCTCACGCTCGAGCGGCACTTGAGGCCCAATCTGGTTGGGCCCGAGGTCTATCGATTGGGACCGACACGCGCGCGTTATGGATTGCCCAACTATCCCGCGCACGACGCGCTGACCGATGCGATTGCGGCTGCAGAGCTGTTCCAAGCGCAATTGTCGCGCATGAGCCCGAACACACGGCTTAGGGACACGGAAGGCGTGTAGTCGGCGACCGCGCGCGCCTCTTAGACTAAAGTCGCTCTCCCCGCCGCCCGCTTCCTTCCCTAGCCTTGCAAAGATGGTTCGAAATCCTGCGCGCTCCATCCTCGGAGTGCAGTCGAAACCAAGTGAGCACCCAAAGGGAAGGGGAGGGATATGGACGACAATGTTTCAACCGCTGACCCCAGCGACATGTCTGATGGCATGGACGCTGGTAGCAGCGATCAATTCGAAAGCTCTAGCTCTGCAGAGCCCGCGACGCAGGCGGAAAGCAGCGAAACTAGCGCTGCTGAAGGGGCCTATTGGCGTGAGAACATCCGTCTGCTGGTAAGCCTGATGGCGATCTGGTTCGTGTGTTCTTACGGCGCAGGGATCCTTTTCAGAGACTTCCTCGATCAGTTCAGCCTCGGCGGATATCCGCTCGGCTTCTGGTTCGCCCAGCAAGGCTCGATCTACATCTTCATCGCGCTGATCTTCTTCTACGTGGTTCGTATGAAGCAGATCGAGCGCAAGTACGATCTCGACGACTGAGGGGGGCTTAAGAGATGGAAACGCAAACTCTAATCTACCTCTTCGTCGGCGCTAGCTTTGCGCTCTATATCGGTATCGCGATATGGAGCCGAGCAGGCTCGACTAAGGAGTTCTATGTCGCCGGCGGCGGGGTGAATCCAGTCGTCAACGGAATGGCAACCGCAGCTGACTGGATGAGCGCGGCGAGCTTCCTGTCTATGGCAGGACTGATCGCGTTTATGGGCTATGACGCCAGCGTCTATCTGATGGGATGGACCGGCGGCTATGTGATGCTCGCGCTGTTGCTCGCGCCTTACCTGCGCAAATTCGGACAATTTACCGTCCCCGACTTTATCGGGACGCGTTACTATTCGAAGGCCGCGCGCGTGGTCGCGGTGATCTGCCTGATCTTCATCAGTTTCACCTACATCGCTGGGCAAATGCGCGGTGTTGGAATTGTGTTCTCGCAATTCTTGCAGGTCGAAATCACCATGGGCGTGATCATCGGAATGGGCATTGTCTTCATCTACGCTGTCATGGGCGGGATGAAGGGCATTACCTACACCCAGGTGGCGCAATATTGCGTGCTGATCTTCGCCTATCTGGTGCCTGCATTCTTCATCAGTTTCATGCTGACGGACAATCCGATCCCGCAATTGGGTTTGGGTTCGGCGCTGAATGATGGGTCTGGGCTGTCGGTCTTGCAAAAGCTAGACAACACACTCGTGGAGCTCGGTTTTAACCAGTACACTGCGGGCTCAAAGAGCACGATCGACATGTTCTGCATCACAATGGCGCTGATGGTCGGAACGGCCGGTCTACCGCACGTCATTGTCCGCTTCTTCACGGTGCCCAAGGCATCGGATGCGCGTAAATCGGCAGGCTGGGCGCTGGTCTTTATCGCTCTGCTCTACACCACCGCTCCTGCAGTGGGTGCGTTCGGCATGTACAACCTGCTCAACAAGGTCGATGACGTTGCTTACAGCGAAGTCGAACCCTTCTTCACGAGCTGGGAAGATGCAGGCCTTTACGCATGGCAGGACAAGAATGGCGACGGAGTGATGCAATATCGCCCTGGCGCTGCCTTTGCCGGCCAGCCCGAATATACCGGCGAAACCGGTCCTTCTGGTGAGCGGGTGGTGGCCAACACGCCCAATATGGAAAGCGAGAACGAGGTCTATGTCGATCGTGACACCCTCGTGCTTGCGAACCCAGAGATCGCCAATCTGCCCGCATGGGTCATTGCTCTGATGGCAGCCGGTGGTCTTGCCGCGGCTCTCTCCACAGCGGCAGGTCTGCTTCTGGTGATCTCCAGTTCGGTCAGCCACGACCTCTTGAAGAGCACTTTTGCGCCGAACATTTCGGCCAAGGGTGAACTTCTTGCTGCTCGACTCGCCGCCACAGCAGCGATCCTGGTGGCGGGGTATCTGGGCATCTATCCCCCGGGATGGGTGGCGCAGGTGGTGGCCTTCGCCTTTGGCCTTGCAGCTTCGAGCCTGTTCCCGGCGATCTTCATGGGCATCTTCTTCAAGTCGATGAACAAGGAAGGCGCAATCGCGGGGATGGTGAGCGGCCTGGTCTTCACCTTCGGGTATATCTTCTACTTCAAGTTGATGAACCCGGCTGCGAATGTCGCGGACAACTGGCTGTTCGGGATCTCGCCAGAAGGCATCGGAGTGATTGGCATGCTGATCAACTTCGGCGTCGCGATTGCAGTGGCCAGTGTCACAGCGAAGACTCCGGCCGAGATCCGCAAGCTGGTCGACTCGATCCGCGTACCGCGCGGTGCAGGCGAAGCCCACGCACACTAAACGCCTAAGTGGGATCAAACTAAAGAAGGGCGGCGCTCAATGCGAGCGTCGCCCTTTTTGTATTTCGGAAATGCAACCCTCTGACTTGCAAGCCTAGCAAATTCGCGTAACTTTGCCTTCGGGAGAGGAATGGGATCATGTTGCTGGGTGCGGCTATCGCAGCCGCCTTTCTCTATTTGGCCGCTTTGTTTTGGCTCGCTGCGTGGCGGGACAGGACGGTTCACACTGAAGAAGCCAGCGATGCAGCCGGCGTAAGTGCGCCAGCGCACAGCTCCATAACCAGTTTTCTCAACCAACATTCAGGCACAATCTACGGTCTTAGCCTCGCAGTCTATTGCACCAGCTGGACATTTTTTGGCGGGGTGGGAACGGCAGCGACCGCTGGGCTCGATTATCTTCCGATCTATCTTGGCCCAATCCTTGTTTTTACCCTCGGCTATGGGTTGGTGCGCAAGATCCTGGCGCAATCCAAAGCGCAGCATTCGACTTCCATCGCCGATTTTCTCTCTGCGCGATACGGCAAGAGCGCCAGTGTGGCAGCTTTGGTGACAATTATCGCGACGGTTGGCTCGCTTCCTTACATGGCGCTGCAGTTGCAATCGGTGGGAGCTTCGCTTGCTACTCTAAGCCCCGACCTTGCTGGCAGTTTTGCCGCAGATGAGCTGGTGCTCTTGATTGCAGGCCTGATGGCTTTGTTTGCGATCCTGTTTGGTTCGAGGCGCGCAGACAAGGCAGGGGACAATGCGGGCCTTGTCCTGACCATAGCTGTAGAGTCGGTTGTCAAGCTGGTCGCCTTGGCTGCGGTGGCGATCCTTGCGCTGACCATGCTGTCGGACGCACGAGATGTCACTGTGCCTGCAAGCAGCGTCTTTGCCGCTGAGCAAATCGATGCTCGTTTTGCGACCCTCACTGTGATTGCGGCTTGTGCTGCTCTGTGCCTGCCGCGCCAGTTTCACATGACCTTTGTCGAAGCGGACAATGAACGCGCGTCACAGCCCATGCGTTGGGTTTTTCCCGCATATCTTATCATAACCTCGATAATTATTGTCCCGATTGTCTTGGCTGGTCTGACCGTCCTGCCGACCGGGACGAATGCAGATATGATCGTGCTCGCTCTCCCGCTCGAAGGGGGCAACACAACGCTTGCGTTATTGGTCTTTATCGGTGGGCTTTCGGCCAGCGTCGGCATGATCGTGGTCGCGAGCGTGGCTCTATCGACCATGATCACCAACGACCTCATCGCACCGATCGTTTTTCGCAGCGCATTGCAGGGGAGCGGCGATCGAAGCTTGATAGCAAGACGGATCGTCACGGTCAGGCGCATTGTTATCGCTGCGCTGCTCGTATGTGCCTATCTGTTCTATCTTGGCTTTGGCAGGATCGGGAATCTGGCAGGTCTGGGCACGCTTGCATTTGCTGCCACAGCACAGTTTGCCCCTGGCCTCGTGCTCGGCATGATCAGCCAGACGGGCAACAAAGCTGGCATGCTGGCGGGGCTTTTCGTCGGATTTACGTGCTGGATTGTGCTCTTGATCGTCCCCGCTGCGAGCGGTGCGGAGCCGATTTTCTCGATCCATCCCGACAATCTCGTCTCGGGCGTAACGCTTAGCCTGGCGCTCAACGTGATCGCTTATGGGGTGGGATCAGCCTTTCGCTCTGCATCACTGCTCGAAGCGGCCCAAGCTGCCGCCTTTGCTGGCACACCGATGCCCGATGCAAAAGGCCGCTTCGCGACCAACAAGCGGATTGCAGACGTGCGCGCTTTGTTGGTTCAGTTCGTTGGGGCGCAGCGCGCTGATCAGACGATCGCTGCGCTGCCAGGCAATCTCCGAGACAATCAGGCCGCGGACGAAAGCCTGGTCGAGATGGCGGAGCAAACAATCGCCGGCGTGATCGGCACATCGTCGGCCCGAATGCTGGTTGGATCATGGGCAGCAGGTGATCCAATCCCGCTTGCTGAAGTTGTGGCCATGTTCGACGAGACCAATCGCCGCCTCTCATTCAGCGGGGAGCTCCTTCAGATTGCGATTGAGAACATCGATCAGGGGGTCGCTCTGGTGGATGCAGAGATGCATTTGGTCGCATGGAACAGCCGCTATCAGGAGATGTTCGATCTGCCTGACAGTCTGGTTCAGGTGGGCACGCCGATCGCCAGTCTGATCGAGTTCAATCTGGCGCGCACCGACCTCGAACCCACCGAGATCCAAGCACAGATCGCAAGGCGGCTAGATCATATGCGAGCTGGGCGCGAACATCGGATCGAAAGCGAACAGCATGATGGAAGAGTTATGCGGATCGTTGGCTCGCCCACGCCAGGAGGCGGCTACACAACCTCTTACACTGACATCACAGCAGACCGCCGCGCAGAACAAGCGCTGGAAGAAACAGTGGCTCAGCGCACCGAGGAATTGCGGAACGCCAATGATGCCTTAGCGCAGGCGACACGCTCAAAGACGCGCTTTCTTGCCGCAGCCAGTCACGATTTGATCCAGCCTTTAAACGCTGCAAGACTCTTCGCCTCTGCTCTGGGAGAGGAAGTGGCCGGGCGCAAAAGCCTGGAGAAACTGGTCCGTGATCTCGACGGTTCGATCATTTCGGCAGACCGTTTGATCCGCGCCCTGCTCGACATATCGAAGCTCGATAGCGGGGGTGTTGAGCCTCAAGTTGAGGCTGTTTCGCTCAACGCGGTCTTTGAAGAGGTTGAGCGCGAATTCTCTGTCCAGGCCAACGCCAAGGGCTTGCGAATGAAACGAGTGAAGACCAGTGCCTGGGTCGAAACGGATAGAGCCCTTCTCACCAGCGTGATCCGCAATCTCGTTAGCAATGCTATCCGCTACACCGAGGAAGGCGGCGTGTTGCTCGGCGTAAGGCGATCAGGTGAGATGATCCATGTCTGCGTCAAAGACACAGGCCGGGGCATCGCTAGCAAGGATCGCGAGCAGATCTTTGATGAATTTAATCGCGGCCCTTCGACTGATCGCGAGGGACTTGGTTTGGGTCTAGCGATTGTGAGACGCACCACCCGGCTGCTCGATATCCATGTTGAGACGTCCTCAAAGCTCGGCAAAGGCAGCCAGTTTGCCTTGCATATTCCGGTTCTGCGTTGGCAAGACAATGCCAAGGCCAAACCGGTTCGCGCCCATGTCTCCGGGCTCAAGACTGCCCGGGTGCTCGTGGTCGACAATGACCCCGCCGTGCTTAGCGGAACAGCGGCTCTGCTTAGCAAATGGGGTCTATCGGTCACTTGCGCGGCAAGCGAGGAGGAGGCTCTCCGACAATGTCCTGAAGCGCCCGATCTTGCGATCATGGATTTTCGTCTCGATGCTGATGCTCGCGGCGATGCGGTTTTCGCCGGTTTGTGCGAGCAATGGGGCTACCGGATCCCGGCGATACTCTTGACCGCGGAGGATTCTGACGAGACTGAACGCGCAGCTCAATCCATGGGCGCATTCCGCTTGCTCAAACCTTCATCACCGGCCGCTCTGAGAGCTCTGATCGCCAATTGTCTTGCACAAAGCAAACAGGCTGATGCCAATGATAGCGTTCAACCCGATGCGGTATCAGCAACCGGCTGATCCACATCGAGCTTGGCGGCGAGCAGCACGGCTTGGGTGCGATTGTTCACGCCAAGCTTGCGGAAAATGGCGGTGATGTGCGCCTTGACTGTCGCTTCGCTGATATCTTGCTCATAGGCGATTTGCTTGTTGAGCAAGCCTTGTCGGATCGCTCCCAGAATGCGGCGCTGAGCGGGGGTGAGGCTTGCGATCCGAGTTAAGTCATCGTCAGTGTCAGCGTCGATTTCAGGGAACCAATTGTCGCCCTCTTTTACGGCGGCAAGCGCCTCGCGCATTTGGTCGAGCCCTGACGATTTGGGAATGAACGCAGCTGCACCAAGCTGGCTGGCGGCCGTATAAACACGGGTTTCCTCGCTCGCCGAAACGATGGCGATGGGCAGGGCTGGATAGTCCTGACGCATATCCATCAGCACAGAAAGGCCGCTCGAATCTTCCATATGCATGTCGAGCAGCAGCGCTTCGGCTGGCCCCGCCTCGAGCGCAGATCGCGCCTCGGCTGCGCAGCTCGCTTCGATAATCTCCGCCTCTGGCCAAACCTTGCCCACTGCATGACCGAGCGCGGTGCGGAACAACGGGTGGTCGTCTGCGATGATAATGCGTTGCGCCATCCAATCCCTCCTCAGATCAACGGTTCTGCCTTCCCTCGATTAGTCTGTCTACTAGTGAGGGGTCAGCGAGTGTTGATGTGTCTCCGAGTGATCCGAAGTCGTTTTCGGCTACTTTGCGCAAGATGCGGCGCATGATCTTGCCGGAGCGTGTTTTGGGCAGGCCGTCGGTAAACTGGATGTGATCGGGTGAGGCGATTGGACCGATCTCTTTCCTGACATGGCTGCGCAGCTCGGCATAGAGCTCCTCGGACCCCTCCTCGCCTGCATTCAAGGTCACGTAGCAATAGATGCCCTGACCCTTGATGTCGTGCGGATAGCCCACCACCGCGGCCTCTGCGACCTTGCCATGGAGCACCAGCGCGCTTTCGACCTCTGCTGTACCCATCCGGTGGCCAGAGACGTTGATCACATCATCGACGCGGCCCGTGATCCGATAATAGCCATCCTCATCGCGCTTGCAGCCATCGCCGGTGAAGTACTTGGCCTTGTAAGTGCTGAA
>JBCCPG010000014.1:0-23493 GCA_039039885.1 Pseudomonadota bacterium
GCAGGAAGACGACGCCAACCAGCTCAACCGTTACCTCCTCAAGAAGGTCGACGAGCTGGAGCTTTCGGTGCGTTCGGCCAACTGCCTCAAGAACGACAACATCATCTATATCGGCGATCTGGTCCAGAAGACAGAAGCCGAGATGCTGCGCACTCCGAATTTCGGCCGCAAATCCTTGAACGAGATCAAGGAAGTGCTGTCGTCGATGGGTCTGCGTCTGGGCATGGACATCCCCGGATGGCCGCCTGAGAACATCGAAGAAATGGCCAAGAAGCTCGAACAAGAGCTTTTGGGCTAACCAAGGTTCCGGCGGCGCACCTTAAGCGCCGCCAGTACCGGGCTACCTCATACGGGCCCCTTACAAACGAAGGACAATACAATGCGTCACGGAATTTCTCAGCGTAAGCTTTCGCGCAAGTCGGGCCACCGCAAGGCTCTCTTCCGCAACATGGCAGCGGCTCTGATCAAGCACGAGCAGATTTTCACCACCGAAGCCAAGGCGAAAGAACTGCGACCCTATATTGAAAAGCTGATTACTTTGGCCAAGCGCGGTGGTCTTTCGAACCGCCGCCTCGCAATGACACGCTTGCAGGACGAAACGCAGCTGAAGAAGCTGTTCGACGTTCTGGCAGAGCGTTATGCCGACCGCGACGGTGGCTACACCCGTGTGATTAAAGCTGGCCCGCGCGATAGCGATAGCGCGCAAACGGCCATCATCGAATTTGTCGACCGCGACGAAGACGCCAAGGGTCAGGATTCTGGTCCTGACATGAGCGAAGTCGACGAGTACGCTGAAGCTGAGGCCCAAGCCTAAGCCATAACGTTTCGACAAACGACATAGAGGGGCTGGTGGAGCGATCCGCCGGCCCTTTTCTTTTGGGCGTGGGCGATTAGTCTCCTCGCTCATGAACAAGCTCATTATTGCCGCCGCCGCGGCCTCGATCGCCACGTTCGCAAGCCCAGTGGCCGCCCAATCCGCACAAGAGCGCCTGGACGTGCGCTATAACCAAGCGCTTGCTGCTGGCTATAAGGCTCTGTTCCTGTGCAGCGCGATTGCCAATGCGGAGGCCAATGGCACGACCCGCACACCTGAAAGCGTTCACGAATGGGAACTGACAGGGGTCAACGGGCGCTATGACGATTTCATCCGCGACATGCCTTACGAAATTGTGCGCCGCCCCACCGGTCAGATCGCTCATGTTCAGGTCGAGTGGGCCGACGACATGCCCGACCGCGTGGCGATGTATTTCGGGACCAGCACCGGTTGTTCGATCCTGCCGATCGGTACGCCAGAGGATTACAGCGATCCTGAGACGGGGATTCCGCTGCCGGAACGGGGGGAGACTGAGACACCTTCGACGCTCGCAGCAGACGGGCCCGGTGATCCTGATGGCTTCTTCTCGCTCACCTCCTTGTCAGGCGTTCTGTCTCACGGCTTAGACTCCTCTGACTATGGTGAGGGCCGCACGACTGCCATTGTCGTGCGCAAGGTTACCGATGGCGGCGACAGGGTTGAGGACATCGCACAATATGCGGAGGGCTTCGGCCCGAACACCCCACAACGCACCTGGTCCGTCGCCAAGAGCATCGCCTCGACCTTTGTCGGGATGGCCACCTTGTCTCAGCAGCACAGTGTTGAGGACCCGGTGAACATCAATTACTGGCGCGTCGGCCCCACAGACCAGCGAGCGCGGATCACCATCGACAATGCATTACGGATGGCTTCTGGCCGCTACTCCGACACGCCCGGCAATCGCACCGAGCCTATCTACTGGGGCGGCTCTACGGTCGATGAGCGTGCGACCCATTGGCCGATGATCTATCAACCGGGTACGGTCTATCGCTATTCGAACAATGATACGCTGATGGCGGTGAAGGGGATTGAGCAATATATCGGCTTTTACGGCGTCGATAATATGATCCGCCGGATCGGGATGGACCACACTTACATTGAGACCGACTCGAGGGGTGGGGCAGTGCTTTCCAGTCAGGTTTGGACCACGGCGGAGGACCTTGCAAACCTTGGCCAGCTCTACCTTCAGGACGGTGTCTGGAAAGGTGAACGCCTGCTGCCCGAAGGCTGGGTGGATTACGTCTCTGACCCCAGTGGACCTCAGCCACAGGGCACCAATTGGGGCTATGGCGCAGGCTGGTGGACCTTCCGCCGTCCAGAGGGCAATGCGTTTGAAGGCATTCCTGACGACGCCTTCGCCGCGCGCGGCAATCGCGGGCAATATGTGGTCGTCGTGCCGAGCCGCAATGTCGTGATCGTCCGTCGCGGAGAGGACATGGTTGGCACGCGTTTCGACATTGCCTCTTTCACGCGAGACGTGCTGGCTGCGCTGCAAGACTAGGCCAAAGTGCCTCGATACACAGTGTTACGTCTGTTCAGGTTAAGTGTGCATAATCTGAACAGGCGCTGCAAGCCTCGCTCAGATTAATCTCAGAATCGTTCATCTAAAAGGGCTCCACAGTGAACGGAAATTCCTCCGCTCACTGAAAACCCGAGGATGAACCCACATGACGACGTTCAAGAAAACTCTCACCAAGGGCGCGCTCGGGACTGTCGCGGCTGGCGCGATGGCCCTGGCGACTCTTGGGGCGACCGCTTCCCCTGCAATGGCCGATGATCGTCATCGCGACCGCGGCGGCATTGACGCCGGCGACGTAATTGCCGGCGCTCTGATTATTGGCGGGATCGCTGCGATCGCCGGAGCCTTCGACGGTGACAAGGACCGCGATTACCGCGACCGGCGCCATCGTGGCCATTACGACAACAACTTCCGCGGCCGTGGCAATGCTGAGCGAGCCATCGAACGCTGTATCCGTGTGGCCGAGCGCCAAGCGCGTAGGTTTGGCGGATGGCGTTTTGCCGACGTGACGCAGATCCGCGACGTCGACCGCACTCGCTTTGGCTTCCGCATCCGTGGACGCATGGAAGTGCAAGGCAACCAGTTCCGTGGACGCAACTTCGACCGTGGGCGTTTCACCTGCTACGTTGAGCGTGGCAATCGTCCGCAGATCGACTTCCGCGGTATTCGGAACCTCTAATAGACCCACTCTTCAGCGAACCTGACCGAGGTTCACCCCACAACGCAAATAGGCGGTTCAGGTCGCATCAAGCCTGAGCCGCCTATTGCCCGTCGGTCTGAGCGAGTGGTGGACGCTCACCTAAATAAATTGGTGAAGTCAACAGGAGGGGCTCCATGGCTCAAAACTCACCCGCTCATTTAATAAAGGCCGGCCGGTTTGGCGCGCTCGCATGCACGATCGCTGCTGCCTCTATGGTCGCCACACCTGCTTATGCGCTCGAAACTCTGCCTCAGGTTGAAGCAGAGCCAATGAGCGCAGTTGGTTTGACGTGGTCCGACACCTTGCTCGATCTGGATCAGTTCGACCCGCAGGCGGAGACAGCCGAATATTGGGGCCGGCGTTGGCGCGGCCGACGATATCGTCGCAATCGCATCAGCGGCGGAGATATTTTGGCAGGCGCAATCATCATCGGCGGGATCGCCGCTATCGCGAGCGCGGCAAACAACAACAATCCCCGACGTGACCGCGAAGTCGTCGTCGTCGAACGCGATCGCAATTACGACCGCAATTACAACTATCGGCGCAATGATCGCCGGACCAATCGCAGCACCAATTCAGGCTCGGGCATCGACAACGCCGTTTCGATTTGCCTCAATGAAATCGAGCGCGATGTGCGGGTCGACAGCGTCGATGGCGCAAGCCGTGCCGCATCGGGCTGGCTTGTCACCGGCTCTTTGTTCAACGGCGCCGGTTTCTCGTGCCAGATCGACAATAACGGTCGTATTTCCGAGGTTGATTATGGCGGTTTCTCAGGTGTGAACGCACAAGAGGCGGATGGTCAGTGGTCGCAAGATCGCTATGCAAGCGCCCGCGCCGCCATGCCAGAGCAACGCCCAAGTGATCCGGCTACGCTCACTTATGCGCAAATCGATGATGAAGCCCGTCCTCTGGTCGATGTCAGCGATGCACAGCCGCAGCCTGCTTATCCAGGCGACCCACTTCCCGGGGACGAGCCGATCGACGGTGATCTGGGCGGCGAGTAGTCCAACGCGCTCTGAGTGGAGGGCCGATCATTGGCGCGGAGCGTCTTCTTCGCACGACGCTCCGTCGGACTGCGTTTCACTTGAACCATAGGTCGGAAGCGCCAGCTCAAACCGGATGGCTGCCGCGCGCAGCGTGAAGCCGGCAACGAGAGCTACGACCCAGACGACCCAATTCGCAAAACCGAGGCCAAGCGCAAATTGCATCCCAATGACTGTCATCGTTGCGCTCAGGGCAGCGGCTGTAACGTAGAGCTCAGGCTGCATAATGATTGAAGGGCGGCCTGCAACGACATCGCGGATTACCCCTCCGACACAACCTGTGATCACCCCCATCAAGATCGCGGGAACGGGCGGAATTCCATAGGCCAAGGCCTTGGCACTGCCGAGAACCGCATAGGCCGCAAGGCCCAGCGCGTCGGCATAGTCCAGCAATTTGCCGTCCCACAGCTTCATCGGCGTGAACCACGCAGCGAGCGCGGTTCCAAGGCACACCGCTGCCACCCAGGGGTCAGTCATCCAGAACACCGGCGCATCGATCAACAGGTCGCGTACGGTGCCGCCGCCGACTCCCGTTACGAGCGCAAAGAACGCCATTGTCACAAAGGTCTGACGTTCGCGCGCGGCAACCAGCACACCGGAAAGCGCAAAGACCGCGATCCCAAGCAGGTCGAGGACGTCGAGGATCGGAGTGAGACCCGCTTCGTTCATCCGTGCAAGATTTTCCCGATCTCACCCGCGGTGTGAATGCAATCGAGATCGCTCATATATGGTCCCATGACCTGCATGCCGCAAGGCAGTTCGGAGCCTTCATAAACCCCGCTGCCAATCGGCAGGACAGTCGCGGGCAGGTTGGGGAAGGTGGCAATCCCGGCCCAAGCGAGACCCGCAGCTCCCGGGACGTCTTCGCCATTGATCTTGATCGTATTGTCGAAAACTCTGCCTTCGAGATGCGGCACCGCTAACACCGGGGCAGGGGGCGCAAGCACAAAGTCATACTCCTCAAAAAGTCGCGCCCATTCATAGGCTTTGGTGGCTTGCGCATCGAGCAGATCGAACCAATCGGTTGCGGTGGCTCGCGTGCCATTGGGCGAGGGTGCACCGCGGGCCATCGCGATATTGAGCATGCGCATATAATCGTCCTGCTGGCTGGCCAGATCGGGGATGAGCGAGCTTATCCGATCTACCCTGATCCCGGCAGCGGTCAGCGCCTCTATCGCGGCCTCGGTTGGCTTGGCGACACTCGCATCGACCGGCGCTCCGGGATATTCGGTAATCGCGAGCAAACGGCACTCGGCAAGTGGCTTGGCCTCCCGGCTGAGGGTATATTGCGCGCCGATCTCGGTCATGATCGCCAAGTCTTCCGCATTGCGGGTGAGCGGCCCAGCTATGGAGAGTGCGCCATCATGGGCGGTAACAAAGCCTTCGCGCCGCGCCATTTGTGGATGGGCGTGGCCCTGCTTGGAAACGAGGCCCCATGTCGTCTTGTGACCCCAAACTCCGCAAAAATGGGCTGGCACACGGACAGAGCCGCCAATGTCAGTCCCGTATTCGCAAGGCACCATTCCCGCCGCGACGACCGCTGCGCTGCCGCCAGAGGAGCCTCCGGGAGAGCGGCCTGCATCGTGCGGATTGGTGGTGCGGCCATAGACTGGGTTGAAGCTCTGCCAATCGGAGAGGTCGACGGGCACGTTGGTCTTGCCGACAATAACCGCTCCGGCTGCTTTCAGCCGCCGCACAAGCTCGCTGTCGCGCGGGGCGATGTATTCGGTGAGCCGCTCATGCCCCCAGCAACTCTGCAAGCCTTCGACGTCGAAGCTTTCCTTCACTGTCATCGGCACGCCGAAAAGCGGTTGGTCACCCTTGGGCCCAGCCTCATCCATCGCCTTGGCGGTTTCATAGGCACGGTCGAAGTCAGGCACGGCGAGAGCGTCGACTTCGATATCAAGCTGCTCGATCCGCGTGATCGTTGCGTCCACCGCCTCGGTGACGCTGATCTCACCAGAACGGATCGCCGCCGCTGTCTCAGCTGCGCCGGGTTTGTCTGTCAATTGCGGATAGGTCATCGGCACTCCCCTGTTCCCTTGCCCCCGGATTAGGCGAGCGGCGTGACGAGAGCAACGCTGATGACGACCCGCGCAACAGCGAAGATCAGGGGCTTTGCCGGTCCTTGCTCTGGGCGAGCTCCATCAATCGAATTCCAAGTCTGCTCGCCGCGCCGCCATTGATGTTAGCAAGGACGACAACCGTCACTTCGCGGTCAGGGTCGTAGGCGAGCCAGGCGTTAAAGCCCTCAATCCCGCCGCCATGCGCTAACGACCGGCTGCCGTCTTGCTCGAAGACCAAAACGCCATGCGCGTAACGAGCGCCAGGGAAGGCGTCATAGTCGCTTGGAATGGTGTATTCAGCCAGACTTTCAGAGGAAAGGATGGCGCCCCCAAACAGGCCCCTTTGCCACTTTAGCAGGTCATGGGTGGTAGAGATCATGGCGCCTGCGCCGCTGGGGATCCCCATATCGGAATAAGGCGCGTTGATGATCACGCCTTCGCCAGCTGGAGTATAGCCTTCCGCACGCCTGGGCAGGATCAGCGCAGGCACGTCGAGGCGGGTGTCTTCCATGCCGAGCGGCTCAAAGATGTTCTCTCGGTAAAAGACCGCAAGGCTGGTTTCACTGACTCTCTCAACAATCCGCGAGAGCGCGAGATAGTTGGAATTCGAATAGCGCCACTGGCTACCCGGCTCGAATTGCAGCGGCAGCGGGGTGAACAATGCAAAAATCTGATCCTGGGTGACTGGTGAGCGAGAAATCTTGGCAAACTCATCAAGCGTTGTGACATCGGCTATGCCTGAGGTGTGGCGAAGCAGATTGCGCACAGAGATCGCGCCCCATGCTTCGGGTGCATTCTCAAGATAGGCTGTGACGGGGGCGTCGAGGTCAAGCTTGCCTTGCTCTTGGAGGAGCAGGATCGAAACTGCGGTGAATTGCTTTGTGACCGAGCCTATGCGGAACTTGGTATCGGTGGTGTTGGCGATCCCCCATTCCAGATCAGCCGATCCCCAGGCTTGGTCGAGGACCAATTCATCGCCTTGGGCAACCAGGACTGCGCCCATGAACTGACCTGTGTCGGCTTCTGCTGCAACGGTCTGGACCATGACTTGCGAGATTGATGGGTTAATATCCTGCGGCGAGACCGAAGCGGAGGAGAGAAGCAGGAGCGGTGCGAAGGCAAAACGCGCAAGAAGGTGTAGCTGCATGACCTTGAAGATCCCTGTGTCACTGTATTGGATAGGTAACACACATATTGAGCGCAATTATGTGCTCAAGCCTCTGACAGCCAATTTTTTAGATTTGGGACGCGGCCACGACAGGGTTTTTATGAATTGAGACGATCACATATGGATCGGCTTGCCCTGAACCGCCATTGCCGCTTCTTTGAAGGCTTCGGCGTGGGTCGGGTGGGCATGGCAAGTGTAGGCGATGTCCTCTGACGTTGCGCCAAATTCCATCGCTTGCGCTGCCTGAGCGATCATTGTGCCCGCGAGCGTGTTCACCATCCACACGCCCAACACGCGGTCAGTCTCCGCGTCAGCGATGACCTTCACAAAGCCATCAGTGTCGCGGTTCGCTTTCGCTCGGCTGTTCGCCATCATTGGGAACTTGCCGACTTTGATCGCTTTCTTGTCGCCGCCTGCTTTCTCAATCGCTTGTTCCTGTGTGAGGCCCACGCCTGCGATTTCGGGAGTGGTGTAGACGACGTTCGGGATTACACCGTGGTTCACGATGCCTGTTTCGCCAGCGATGTTCTCGGCCACGGCAACGCCTTCATCCTCGGCCTTGTGCGCGAGCATAGGGCCGGGCACGACATCGCCAATCGCCCAAATGCCCTCGACGCCGGTGCCAAAATCGTGGTTGATCTCGATCTGACCGCGATTGTTGACCTGCAGGCCTGCTTTTTCAAGCGCGAGACCTTCGGTGTTAGGGCGTCGACCGATCGAAACGAGCACGTGGCTTGCCTCGACGGTTTGTGCATCACCGCCGTCTGACTTTTCGACCGTGAGAGTGACCTTCTTGCCCTTGACTGAGGCGCCAGTGACCTTGTGGCCGAGCATCATTTCGAGGCCCTGCTTCTTGAAAATCTTGTTCGATTCCTTGCGCACTTCCTCGTCCATGCCGGGCAGGATTTGAGGGAGGAATTCGATCACCGTAACTTTCGCGCCGAGGCGCCGCCATACGCTGCCAAGTTCCAGTCCGATCACGCCGCCGCCAATAACGACGAGGTGTTCAGGCACTTCGGACAGCTCGAGCGCTCCGGTGGAATCGACGATGCGCCCCTTGGCGTTGTCGACCTCGACCCCGGGCAGCGGCGTGACCGAAGATCCGGTCGCAATGACGATGTCTTTTGCAGTGACGGTTTGATCGCCAACCTTGACGGTGTGCGCGTCTTCAAACGAGCCGAGACCCTTGAGCCACGTGACCTTATTCTTCTTGAACAAGAACTCGATACCCTTGGTGAGATCGCCGACGGCTGAGGTCTTCTCCGACATCATCTTTTTGAGGTCAAAAGTGGTCTTTGCATCGATGCCCCAGGTTGCGAAGTGACCACCTTCCGCTTCTTCGAACAGCTCGGACGCGTGAAGCAGGGCTTTGGAAGGAATGCAGCCGACGTTGAGGCAAGTCCCGCCCAACGTCTCGCGGCTTTCCACGCAAGCTGTCTTCAGGCCAAGCTGCGCTGCTCGGATAGCAGCGACATAGCCGCCGGGTCCTGCGCCAATGACAAGGCAGTCGTAATCGTATGCGTGTTCAGCCATGGTTCGTTTGATCCCGTGTGATGGCGTAAATTTGATCCAGCGCTTACTTAGGCGCTCTGGGCGTGAGATTCTATTGCTACTTTTGGCGCAAGACTTGTCATTTTGTGCGCCTCAAATGCCAGTACATGCCAACCGTCACATATTTTTCGACCGCAGGGATGATAGAGGGGATCAGCAACGCCTTCATCGCCAATTGCTTGATGGGCGAAGAGGCGAGGTTGCGCCGAGACGATACGATCTCCAATGGGAGATCTTTTAGCGCAGCGCGAAAATCAGCAGGTGTCGCGCCATTGAAGCCCATTTGTTGGATCGTATCAGGAGTGTTTCCCTGCGCATCCTTGAGCCGGTCGAGGAACGCGCGATTGCCGCGCGGGAGATGTGCCCAGGGCCGCTTGGGAGCGATCAGGCCGTGATGACCATAGGGCGAGTGCCAGAGCGGCGAGAAGCCGATGAACAGCTCTCCGCCCGGTTTGCAGGCGTCGACCACGGCGGCCAGCGTCTCGGGAAGGTCGATCACATGCTCCATTGTGTCAGAGGAGACGACGATATCGGCGGGTTCAAGCTCTATATCGCGGATGTCTTCGCACAGGAACTCGACCCGTCCGTCCCACTGGCTCGCGACCTTCCACTTGGCGTAGTCGGTTGTGTTTGGGTTGAGCTCAATCCCGGTGGCCGAGGACGCCCCCGCAACCATCAGCATCTGCACCATAGCCCCGCGCCCGGAGCCAAAGTCGAGCACGCGTTTGCCCGCCACATCGGGCATTCCACCAAAGCGCCTCCAGAATTCGGGCAGGCGGCCGTTGAGCGTTTCCGCAAAGCGGCGTTCGTCGAATTCGGCCTGGGTGAGGGCAGCCGCCATGCGACTTCTTACAGATCAATCAGCATCCGGGTTGGATCCTCGATCGCTTCCTTGATAATCTTGAGTGCCGTCACAGCCTCGCGACCGTCGATCAGGCGGTGGTCGTAGGAGAGAGCGATGTACATCATTGGGCGGATCACAACTTCACCGTTTACAGCGACCGGGCGATCCTCAATCCGGTGGAGGCCCAGCACTGCCGATTGCGGTGGGTTGATGATCGGGGTCGACATCAGCGACCCGAACACGCCTCCGTTAGAGATCGTGAAGGTGCCGCCGGTCATATCTGCCATCGTCAGCGAGCCTTCCTTGGCGCGCCTGCCATAGTCAGCGATGTCTTTCTCGATCTGAGCAAAACCCTTCGCCTGACAGTCGCGCACCACTGGCACGACGAGCCCATTGGGGGCGCTCACTGCGACCGAGATGTCGACGAAGTCGTGGTACACGATCTCATCTCCATCGATATAGGCGTTGACGCTCGGCACATCCTTAAGCGCAAGGCAGGCGGCCTTGGCAAAGAAGCCCATGAAGCCCAAGCGAATGTCGTGCTTCTTGGCGAAGAGGTCCTTGTACTTGGTCCGCGCTTCGATGACGGCGCTCATATCCACATCGTTGAAGGTGGTGAGCAGCGCCGCTTCTTCCTGCGCGCCTTTCAAGCGGCGGGCGATGGTCTGGCGCATGCGGGTCATCTTGACGCGTTCTTCACTGCGGCCGCCTGAGCTGTCGACGCCACCAGCAGCAGCGGAGGTGGGAGCAGGCGTCGGAACCGGGGCTGGTGCATCGCTCTTGGCCTTGGCCGCAGCCAGCACGTCTTCTTTGGTGATCCGCCCCCCCTTGCCAGTGCCTTTGATCGTGCTCGGATCGACGCCGTGTTCAAGTACGGCGCGGCGCACAGCCGGTGAGAGCGTTTCTGCCGCTGAAGTCGCGTCTGCGCTCTCCGCAGCGCTTGGCGCCGGAGCCGGCGTGTCTGCCTTCGACGCTGCCGGAGCTGCTGCTGCCGCTTCGCCTTCCTCGATGACCGCGATCACCGCGCCAACTTCAACCGTGTCGCCTTCCGCCGCGCGGTGTTCGGACAGCACGCCCGCAATCGGCGAGGGGACGTCAACCGCGACCTTGTCGGTTTCGAGGCTCGCAATCGGCTCATCGACCGCAACCGCGTCTCCGGGCTGCTTGAGCCATTCGCCGATCGAACCTTCGGTGACCGATTCCCCGAGTGCCGGGACAGTGATTTCAGTGGCCATTTGCTTGGATCCCTAAGTGATATCTCAGTGATGAATTATTGCGCGAGCCCCAACGCCTCGGCGACCAGCTTTTCCTGCTGTTCGACATGGCGCTTCGCGAGGCCAGTTGCGGGCGACGCAGACGCTTCGCGCCCGGCGTAAGTTGGACGCATGCCTTTATGGCCTGCCTTGGTGAGCGAATCCTCAATCTGGTTCTGGACGAAGAACCACGATCCATTGTTCTTGGGCTCTTCCTGACACCAGATGACTTCTTTCAGATTTGTCATCCGTTTCAGGCGCAGCGCCAGCGGGTCGCCAGGGAAGGGGTAGAGCTGCTCGATCCGCACGATCGAGACGTCTTTGAGCCCCTCTGCATCGCGTTTTTCAAGAAGGTCATAGGCGACCTTGCCTGAACACAAGACCAGACGTTTGATCTTCTTGTCAGCGGCGCTGTCGGGATCCATTGAGGGGTCCGACTTGATCCGCTTGAACTGCCAATCGCCAAGGAATTCCTCGCGCGGGCTTTTTGCCATTGGGTGCCGCAGCAGCGACTTGGGTGTCATAATAACGAGCGGCTTGCGGAAGGTGCGCAACATCTGGCGGCGCAAGACATGGAAATAATTCGCCGGGGTCGTGATGTTGCAGACCTGGATATTGTCCGAGGCGCACAATTGCAGGAAGCGTTCAAGACGAGCAGAGGAGTGCTCGGGGCCCTGACCTTCATAGCCATGCGGCAGCAGCATAACGAGGCCATTGGCGCGCAGCCATTTGGCTTCGCCGCTGGCAATATACTGATCGATCATGATCTGCGCGCCATTGGCAAAATCGCCAAATTGCGCTTCCCAAAGGACCAGCGATTTGGGGTCAGCCATGGCAAAGCCATATTCAAAACCAAGCACGCCATATTCGGACAATGTGCTGTCGTAGACTTCGAACTTGCCATGCGGCAGCGTGGTGAGCGGGATGTATTTGTCCTCGGTCTTTTGATCGACCCACACTGCGTGACGCTGAGAGAAGGTGCCGCGGCCCGAATCCTGGCCCGATAGACGCACGCCATAGCCTTCCATGACAAGGCTGCCGAAAGCGAGTGCCTCTGCGGTTGCCCAGTCGAAGCCTTCACCGCTTTCGAACATCTGTGACTTGGCCTTGAGCACACGGCCAAGCGTGCGGTGGATCGAGACCGTGTCAGGGACTTCGGTCAGCACGCGACCTAGCGAGTCGAACATCTTCGGCTCAATTGCAGTTTCAATATTGCGCCGCGCGGTTTCATCATCAGCAGGCTTGTTAAGGCCAGCCCAGCGTCCTCCGAACCAATCGGCCTGGTTAGACTTGTAGCTTTTTGCGGATTGGAACTCTTCCTCGAGATGCGCGGCAAACTCTGCTGCGACTTCCTCACGATGCCCTTCGTCGATGACACCTTCTTCGATCAGCCGTTGTTCGTAGACGCGGCTAACTTTGGGGTGCTTGCCGATCACTTCGTACATCAGCGGCTGAGTAAACTTGGGCTCGTCGCCTTCATTATGACCAAAGCGGCGATAGCACCACATGTCGATCACGACATCGCGTCCGAAGCGTTGGCGATATTCAACCGCGAGCTTGCACGCGAAGGTCACCGCTTCGGGATCGTCGCCATTGACGTGGAGGATTGGCGCCATGACGCCTTTCGCCACGTCGCTTGGATAGGGCGAGTTGCGCGCAAAGTTGGGCGAGGTCGTGAAACCGATCTGATTGTTGATGATGAAGTGGAGGCAGCCGCCCGTGTCGTAACCGGGGACACCGGAGAGCGAGAGGCTCTCCCACACCACGCCTTGCCCTGCAAAAGCCGCATCGCCGTGGATCAGAACCGGCAGGACTTGCTGTTTCTGCGCAAGATCATCTCGCACCGCCTGCTGCGCTCTCGACTTGCCGAGCACAACCGGGTTCACTGTCTCAAGATGCGATGGGTTGGGCGTCAGCGACATATGGACGCTGATCCCGTCAAATTCGCGGTCGGTGCTGGTGCCCAAGTGATATTTCACATCGCCAGAACCCCCGACATCATCGGGGTTTGCGCTGCCGCCGGAAAATTCGTGGAAGATCACTTTGTAGGGCTTTGCCATCACATTCGCGAGCACGTTCAGGCGCCCGCGATGCGCCATGCCGTAGATGATCTCGCGCACGCCGGCGCTGCCGCCATGCTTGATCACCGCTTCGAGCGCAGGGATCATCGATTCCCCGCCATCAAGGCCAAAACGCTTGGTCCCGACATATTTCTTGCCGAGAAACTCCTCATAACCTTCGCCGCGCAGAACCGCAGCAAGGATCGCCTTCTTCCCCTCAGGCGTAAACTGTATCGTATCGCCGGGGCTCTCGAACTTGTCCTGCAAGAAGCGCCGCTCTTCCGTGTCGGCGATGTGCATGTATTCAAGGCCGACCTTGCCGCAATACACCTCGCGCAGACGGGTATAGAGCGCGCCAACGGTGGTCCAATAGAGGCCCAGAACGCCCCCGACGAAGACCTCTTCGCCCTCCTTGCCCGCGAGGCCGTGGAAGGCGAGGGTGAGATCCTGCGGCTCGACCCGCTTCTTCGAGTGATCGAGCGGATCGAGATCCGCCGCCATGTGCCCACGCACACGGTAGAGCCGCACCAGCGTCATCGCCGCGATCGAGAGGCTCGCCGCCTTTTCAATCGCCGCGGGATCAGCCGCCTTTCCCGCAGACTTGGCCGCCTTGGCAATCGTGTCCTTCGCCTCAAGCAGCATCTGCGTCGGGTCCATCGCACTCGCGAGGTCCGCATCCGCATCGGCGACTTCGGCGAGCCACTTGGGATTGCCCCAGGAGGGACCGGGCTGCGGGCCTTCTTGGTCGGTCATTTCGGGGACGAAGTTGAGCGGTTCTTCACCCATGTCATGTTCTCCGTGGGGAGGGGAGGTGGTTGGCGGCTGGCTTAGGCCAGCTCTTTGAGCATTGCGTCGAGCGTGGTGCCGAGTTCGCTTGGGCTTGGCGAGACGCGGATGCCCGCATCTTCCATCGCGGCGATCTTGTCGTCTGCGCCGCCTTGGCCGCCCGAGACGATTGCACCAGCGTGACCCATGCGGCGTCCCGGAGGCGCGGTGCGGCCTGCGATAAAGCCAACGGTCGGCTTCGAGCGACCCTTGGCAGCTTCGGCTTTGAGAAAGGCTGCGGCTTCCTCTTCCGCCGAGCCACCGATCTCGCCGATCATGATCATCGACTTGGTCTCCGGATCGTCGAGGAAGAGGTCGAGCACGTCGATGAAGTTGGTGCCGTTGACGGGGTCACCGCCAATGCCAACCGCCGTGGTCTGGCCGAGGCCCACCATCGTAGTCTGGTGCACCGCTTCGTAGGTGAGCGTGCCGGAGCGCGAGACCACTCCGACGCTGCCCTTCTTGAAGATCGAACCCGGCATAATGCCGATTTTGCACTCATCCGGCGTGAGGACGCCAGGACAGTTCGGACCGATCAGGCGCGATTTTGAGCCGGTGAGAGCCGCTTTGGCGCGGACCATGTCTAGCACGGGGATACCTTCGGTGATGCAAATTATGAGTTCGATTTCCGCATCGATAGCCTCACAAATCGCATCAGCGGCAAAAGGCGGGGGAACGTAGATGCAACTGGCCGTCGCCCCGGTCGCAGCTTTAGCCTCAGCAACCGTGTTGAACTGAGGCACACCGATATGCTCGGTCCCGCCTTTGCCCGGAGTGACACCCGCAACCATCTGCGTCCCGTAATCGAGCGCCTGCTGCGTGTGGAAAGTGCCGGTGTTACCGGTCATCCCTTGAGTGATAACCTTGGTGTCTTTGTTGATGAGGATGGACATTCAATTCTCCAAATTTCGCTAAGCTTGACTGGCGAATAACTCTCTAACCGTTTGAAGCGACTGTAATATTGACGCCAATTGTGCCGTTTTCTTCCACGAACTGTATTCGCACGACATGTTCTTCGTACTGAAAGAACTCAGCAAGAACCTCATCGCTCATTGGTGGCGCGGCGAGTGCGAAACGACTGGACCGACTGAGCGGTACAAACCCAAGATCGGTCTGCAGGCGGGCCTCTAGTTCACTTCTATCAGCGTCAGGACCGACAAAGGCTATTATGCGACTAAAGGTAGCCTCTTCACGCTCAGGGAATTTCGAAACCGAGATAACGACGTTGCCTTTGACAAGACTGTGGCCCTTTGATTGCGGCGCGCTACGCTCAAGGGGTATCGCCAGCGGACTAACCATCGTCCACTCCCGCCTTTGCAATTCAAAGGCGATCCCGGCCAAATCCTTATCCGCCACTTCCACACAGTCTGATATCGCATCGAAGAGTGCAGGTATGTTGGAGTGTTCGGACCACGCCTCTTGCATCATCATTGCGGCAGGGCTGTCCTGTGCGGACGCGGGGGCCGCAGCTGATAGGAGCAGGGCAGCTGAAAGGTATTTAAGCAAGGCTGCTATCCAGCCCCTTGCACGCCTCAAGCAGCTCTTCGACTGCGTCGGTAGAGACCTTGAGGTTCGCTTTCTCTTCGTCGCTGAGCTCGATCTCGACCACTTCCTCGGTGCCGCCTGCGCCGATCACTGTGGGGACGCCAACGTAAAGCCCGTCGAGGCCGTACTTGCCTTCAACGTAGGAGGCGCAGGGCAGGATGCGCTTCTGGTCGCCCAGATAAGCCTCGGCCATGCTGATAGCGCTGGTTGCTGGCGCGTAGTACGCCGAACCGTTGCCGAGCAGGCCGACGATCTCGCCGCCGCCCTTGCGGGTGCGGTCTACGATCTCGTCGAGACGCTCGGCGGGAACGCCCTTGATCTTGGCGTAATCGTCAACCGGAATGCCGTTGATCGTGGTGTAGCTCTTGACCGGAACCATCGTGTCGCCGTGGCCGCCGAGAACGAAGGCGTTGACGTCCTTGACCGAGCAATCGAACTCCCATGCAAGGAAAGTGGCGAAACGCGCTGAGTCGAGCACGCCTGCCATGCCGACCACCTTGTTGTGGGGCAGGCCTGAAAACTCGCGCAGAGCCCAAACCATCGCGTCCAGTGGGTTGGTGATGCAGATCACGAAAGCGTCAGGGCAGTTGTTCTTGATGCCTTCACCCACGGCTTTCATGACCTTGAGGTTGATACCGAGCAGATCGTCGCGGCTCATCCCCGGTTTGCGCGGAACGCCCGCAGTGACAATGACGACGTCAGAACCCGCAATGTCCGCATAGTCGTTCGAGCCGGTGATCTTCGCATCAAAGCCTTCGATCGGCCCGCATTGCGACAGGTCGAGCGCCTTTCCCTGTGGCATGCCCTCAGCAATATCGAACAAGACGATGTCACCCATCTCTTTCTTCGCAGCGAGGTGGGCGAGTGTGCCGCCGATCATGCCAGAGCCGATCAGAGCAATCTTTTTGCGGGCCATTAGGGATGCGTCCTTTCCAAACAGTCGGGACGACAATTTAAAGTCCAAGGCGGCTGAAAACCGTCTGAGTGCGCAAAAGCGGTCGTCCCACTCGCTTTTGTCACCCCTCAACTGCGCGGATTAAGCCGCCGAAACGGCGATTGCAACCGGGAAAGCCCGCAGTTTGTCAACTATCTTTGCAAACAGTTCGCAGTTGCAATAAGCGGCGCTGGGGCAGGCTCACTGGCAGCTAGAATACTGGCTTTTGTCAGCTTTGCTCGGAGGGCTTGTGGTTGACGCTCAGCGCGGTGGCTCAAGCGGTCGCTTGTCTGCGCCCTTGCTCGCGTTCCTGGCTAAGCAGCATCGCAGCCAGATAATCAGGCACAGCGCGGCTGAAGTAATAGCCCTGGCCAAGGTTACAGCCTGCTTTGCGCACAACTTCGACCTGCTCGATCGTCTCAAGACCCTCTGCCACGATGTCCATACCAAGAGCGCCGCCCATCTCGGCCACGGCGCGGATGATGGCATCGCTCTTCTTGCCGACCTGCGCGCCCGAGACAAAGCTGCGGTCAACCTTAATCTTCGAGAACGGGAAGGTGTTGATGTAGCCCAGCGAGGAATATCCGGTCCCGAAATCGTCAAGCGCAAACCGCACACCGATCTCGGACAATTCCTCGATAAAGGCGGCGGTTGAGTGATTGTCTTCGACAAACAAGCTCTCTGTCACCTCAAGCTCAAGGCGACGCGGATCAAGCCCCGCTTCGCGCAGAGCATTGCGGATACCAAGCGCAGCGCCTGGGGCGCGGATTTGCAAAGGCGAGAGGTTGACCGCAACGGTCACATCTTCCGGCCAAGTCGCAGCAATGCGCGCGGCCTGAGCCGTGATCCAATTGCCAAGCGTGACGATAACGCCTGTTTCTTCAGCGACCGGGATGAATTCGTCCGGCTTAAGCTCACCCTTTTCAGGATGGAACCAGCGCACCAGCGCTTCAAAGGATTTGATCCGGCCGGTCTCGAGATCGACGATCGGTTGGAAGAAGATCGATAGCTCATCGCGTTGAATGGCGAGCCGCAGCTCGTCCTCAATCTCGCGCCGGCGCACCAGGTCGCGGGTCATGGAGCTGTCAAAGAAGCAGGTCTGCGCGCGGCCTCCGACCTTGGCGTGATAAAGCGCAAGGTCAGCGCGCTGCATCAAGGTTTCGGTATCGGTCCCATGCTCTGGCAGGATTGCAACGCCAAGCGAGGCGCGCACTTCGAGCCGGTCGCCGTCGATCCGGAAAGGCCGCATGATCTCGGCGTGGAGCTCGCTCGCAAGCCGTTCGCATTCGAGGCGATCTTCGATGGGGCAGAACACGATGAACTCATCACCGCCAAAGCGCGCGACGGTTGAATGGTCGGGTGTCACCTCTTTCAAGCGGTCAGCGACCTCGCACAAAACGCGGTCACCAACCGGGTGACCAAGCAGGTCGTTCACCTCCTTGAAGCGGTCGAGGTCGATCCAGATCAAGGCGAGGCGGTTACCCTCTTCAATCCGGCTAAGCTTCTTGGTCATCTGGTGGTTGAGGCCCGCGCGGTTCGCCAGACCCGTCACCGCATCAGTGCGCGCAGCGATTTTCATGGTTTCCGCCATCTGCGCGCTGGTTTCAGCAGCGGCGAGGGAATCGCGCAAAACCTTGAAAATGTTCAAACAGATCGAGACCATCGCAGGGATAAGCAGTAAGATGGTGATCCCCAAGGCGATGAAGCCGAGATGACCCGTCCAGAAACTAGCCAGAGCAATCGGAACGCAAGTCAGGCCAAGTTGGCCGATCGCAATCGTAAGCCGGCCCGCATTACGGGTGCAAACGCCGATGCCATAGCCTAGCGCATTGGCCACCATCAGCACTTCGACTTGGGTTTCGGTGCCAATCAGGATTGTTACCGCTGCGGTGCAGCCAATCGCAAGCGCGTAACTGAAAGCTCCGATCTCGTAGACGGTCTCTAGCGTCGAGGTGCTGTTACCGTCGCTATCTGCAGAAAGCCCAATTGCGGCGGAGACGCGAGCAACTGCGATGATTGTGAGGACCGTGGCCGCGACGTACAATTCCGGTAGGCCAGAGATCCAGGCCGAAACGATGGACGAGGCGATACCGCAGGCAGCTCCGAGTGCCAGGCTGAACGGTTGTGCGTAGAGCGATCTCACCAGCATACGGCGAACTTGATCGGACACTTGGTCCGATTGCACGTTCCCCGTCGACGCCGCACGCAGCTTTGTCAGAAGTTTGGTGACTGCCATAGCCTTCACGCGATAATACAAAGTGGTCAAAGGCAGGTTAACGCGATGATTACCGCGTTTTTGGTGTTCCAAAATGCACTGGATTAAGCCTGTTCAACGGGGGACGGTTGCCACTCTATCGGGAGCGCTGTCTCGCCGTTTCGCAAGAAGGGCCTAGTAGCCTTGCGGATCAGTTGGCGTTTGGGGCAAGGCGCGCGGCCTCAGCAGCCAAACGACGGTCAAGCGTGCGAGTGATCCCAAGCCACCAATCATAAGCTTGCCGGTCGCCATCAAAGAAGGCTTGCTCAGCCTGAGCGCGCGCCTCACGCGCGGCTCCAAGACCATGCTGCGCAAAGTGTCGCAAAGCAGCCCGCAAGACCTGATCGCTCGATTGAGTGAGCCTGCCCGCATTACCCTGCAGCAAGTCCGTTTGTGCCAGCTCATTGTCATTTGCGACGCGTTCCATCGCGCGAGCGACAAGCGCTTTGGCAATGGGTGAGCAGGCCGGGGCGTGACCGGGGGCGTTGGCTGCTGCAAAGTGGATGGGCATGGGTTGATCGGTGTCCATTGACATTGTTGTTCCAAGCCCGCGCTAACACTCTGAAAACGCTTGCATCGAAGCCCCTCCAGAGCCCCAAAACGAGGCCAAATCTGCATAAGTCAGCGGCTCTAGGGGAACGCCCGCTAAGGCTTGGTGTGGAGCTAAGGTTTAGAGCGCGTTAACGCATTCCATCACGGCGAAGCACGGAGCGAAAGATCCGTTTTGGATCAGGCTCTTAGTGACAGCTCTAAGGTGCAGGCGGTTGCACCGATGCTTCTGCTTCCTCGTTTGCTAGAGCCTCTTCATCGGCACCTAGCGCGGCGCGCGCGGCGTCGCTTCTCCACTGTCCGGCGCGGGCAAAGTCCGGGCGGACCTGACCCACGCCGCTAAGGGCGGGCTCGGTCAATTGGGACTCGGGAGAGATGCTGGTTGGTTCAGCGGTGGGCCCAACGCCATTAACTTCGGATTGCGCGGCTTTGACCACTGTTTCACTTTGAACAGCAGCGACCACGGCGGGGTCAGAGTCATCCGCCAGTCCGCGCCCGCGTACCCCTGGCTCAACTCCCGAATAGCTGGTGGAAAAGGCGCTCTTATCGCCCGCTGTGCCGCGATTGCTATAGAAGCGATGGGCCCCGATCGTCCCAACATGGTCGAGGCTGCTAGCCCAATAGGGGCTCACCCATAATGTGTGATAGTGAGTCGCGTGGCCGATCGGTGCGTAGACGCTGCCCGACAAAGCCTCGCCAGCAATAGTACGAGCGCGGGCCCAGCTTTTCCCGCGTGGCGAGCGCCGTAAAGATCCGTCACAGGTGAAGGTAAACTGGCAGCCGGTGCTTCGCTGCGAACCCTGATAGACCACCCCGCATACGCTACCCGGCCAACTGGAATGCGCCACCCGGTTTAGCACCACTTGAGCGACAGCACGCTGGCCTGCTTCGCTTTCGCTTGCCGCTTCGTACCAGATCGCTTGGGCGAGGCACTCCTCGGCCTGTAAATGGGAGCTGGCAGCGCTAAAGAACGGGCGGGCGGCGGGGCCTGCATCGATCAGAGCACCCACTTCATGTCCAGCTTCGCCCGATCCATTTTCGAGCGGATCATTGGCCGGAAGCGCAATGAGATTGTGCGCTGGCGGATCGGCCAGGAAGAAAAAGGCTGAACCGGGAAAGCTCATCCCCGGCTCTTCGAATGGCATTTTGTCGACAGAGTCAGACGTGCCTGTGAGCTCTATTGCTTGCGGCAGTTCGTCTTCTGACGACGCGGCACCAGGCAAGGCTCCGAAATCACCTGGTGCGGCCATCGCGGGCACGGCAATAGCAGCGAGTCCAAGTAGCAATCGTTTGCACCAGAGCTTGCGAGCGTCAAGCGGCGACTGCTCGCACGGCGCGGGTTCCATCACGCGGGTATCGGGAAGGTGGATCACGGGCGGTGCAGCGACCGAGCCAGCCTTATCGGCGATCAAGGAGCGGAACGAATTCATAGCGCGCAACAGCGCGTAGCTTTGTGCCGACAATCGAGCGAGCGGCCCGTAGCCATGCGTCCCGAAAACGAACAGCGTGCCTGGAACAATTAATGTGCGCGCATTTCGTAATGGAAGAGGCTGCGAGAGCCAATGAGCGTGTCGCAGTAGGGGAAACCGGGCCGACGAGCACTCACGGTGCTGGATCATGGATGACCGGTGCAGCGTCCTCACATGGATCCCTGAGAGCGCTCAGTCGGCCCGGCGCGACGAACCACAACTCGCCGCGATCTTTGCCTTCTTCTGCGCCAAAGACTTGGGTGCGACCCGAAGAACCTGAGGCAAAGGACCAACAAAGAGGACATGAACCTGTACCAATTCAGATCTGCGCAAAACTTCATTTTTTCTGTAGTGCCTCAAAAAGCTTGGTCTTTGGGGAGGGGGATCTGGTTAAAACCTATCGGACGGCTTTTAAGCATGCATGCTGTTTGAGCGGCCGAGAATATTGCCTGGCACCAACACCATCTTCACGCGTTGCATTCCTAACCCGCCGCTCCCAAGTGGTGGAGCAATCGCAGCGCTACGTCAGGCGCCTCTTTACATCTGCGAACATTTCAGGAACAAGCGCGCCCTATGTCTCTCACTAAGATTTCCGTCCGAGGTGCGCGTGAGCACAATCTCAAAGGCGTTGATATCGACTTGCCGCGCGACAGTTTGATCGTCGTCACGGGCCTGTCCGGCTCGGGCAAATCGAGCCTCGCTTTCGATACGATTTATGCCGAAGGCCAGCGGCGCTATGTTGAGAGCCTCTCGGCCTATGCGCGTCAGTTCCTCGAGATGATGCAAAAGCCCGATGTCGAGCATATTGATGGCCTCTCGCCTGCGATCTCGATTGAGCAAAAGACCACCAGTCGCAACCCGCGCTCGACCGTGGCGACGGTGACAGAGATTTACGACTATATGCGCCTGCTCTGGGCGCGGGTCGGCGTTCCCTATTCGCCTGCAACGGGCAAACCGATCTCCGCGCAAAGCGTGTCGCAAATGGTCGACCGGGTAATGGACCTGCCCGAAGGCACGCGCGCCTATCTGCTTGCGCCGGTCGTCCGCGGCCGCAAGGGCGAATATCGCAAGGAGCTGGCGGAGTGGCAAAAGGCTGGCTTCACCCGTGTGCGGATCGACGGAGAGCTTTATCCGATCGAAGAGGCCCCCGCGCTCGACAAGAAGTTTAAACACGACATTGAAGTTGTGGTCGACAGACTTGCGGTGAAGGAGGGCCTCGAAACCCGCCTTGCCGACTCTTTTGAAACAGCACTTAAGCTGGCAGAGGGCCTTGCTTATGTTGATCTCGCCGATGGCGTGGTGCCTGGGCGCGAGGATGAAGTGGGCAGCGGTGGAGCGATGAAGGGGGCAGGGATCCCCGCCAACCGCATCGTTTTCTCCGAAAAGTTCGCCTGCCCGGTTTCCGGTTTCACGATCGAAGAGATCGAACCGCGCCTGTTCTCTTTCAACTCACCCCAGGGCGCTTGTCCGACCTGCGATGGGATCGGTGAGAAGCAGCTGTTTGATGAGCAGCTCGTGGTGCCGAATGAGGCTCTTACTTTGAAGCAAGGAGCGATTGCGCCCTGGGCCAAGTCCAACCCACCATCGCCCTATTACATGCAAGTACTCACCAGCCTTGCGAAGGCCTATGACTTCGACATCCACACGCCATGGAAGGATCTCGAGCCCGATCAGAAACTCATCATCCTCCACGGGACGGGCGGTATGCCTGTTGCGCTGACATTCAAGGACGGGCGCAAGGAATACACGGTCAACAAGCCGTTCGAAGGCGTGATTGGCAATCTCAACCGCCGCCTGATGCAGACCGACAGCGCATGGATGCGTGAGGAGCTGGGAAAATTTCAGACATCGCAGCCATGCGAAACCTGCGGGGGCAAGCGCCTCAATGAAAAAGCGCTTGCGGTGAAGATCCCGAGCGCCAACGGCCCGACCGATATCGCCGAGCCCACCGTGATGAGTGTGGCGGATGCGAAGGCTTGGTTCCTTGACCTCGACAACCACCTGAACGAGCAGCAGAGCCAGATCGCTCGCCCGATCCTCAAAGAGATCAATGAGCGGCTGGGCTTCCTCGACAATGTTGGCCTCGACTATCTCAACCTTGACCGCACCAGCGGCACGCTTTCGGGTGGGGAGAGCCAGCGCATCAGGCTCGCCTCGCAGATCGGAAGCGGGCTTTCGGGCGTGCTCTATGTGCTGGATGAGCCCTCCATCGGCCTCCACCAGCGCGACAATGACCGGCTGCTCGCCACGCTCCAACGCCTGCGCGACCTTGGCAATACGGTGATCGTGGTCGAGCATGACGAAGACGCGATCCGCACCGCTGATCATATCGTCGACCTCGGTCCGGGAGCGGGCGTGCGCGGCGGCGAAGTGGTGGCGCAAGGCACGCTCAAACAGATCATGCGCTCAAAGAAGTCGCTCACCGCCGACTATCTCACCGGACGGCGCGAGATCGCGGTGCCTGAGGTCCGCCGCCCCGGCAACGGCCACAAGCTGACCGTGAAGGGCGCGAAGGCCAACAATCTGCAGGATGTGACGGCCTCCATACCCTTGGGCACCTTCACCTGCATCACCGGCGTGTCGGGCTCGGGCAAATCCTCCTTCACCATCGACACGCTCTATGCCGCCGCGGCCCGCACATTGAACGGCGCGCGCGTCATCGCGGGCAAGCATGACGGTGTCGAGGGGCTGGAGTTCTGCGACAAGGTGATCGAGATCGACCAGTCGCCCATCGGCCGCACGCCGCGCTCCAACCCGGCGACCTATACCGGCGCCTTCACTCAGATCCGCGACTGGTTCGCCGGCCTGCCCGAAGCGCAAGCGCGCGGCTACAAGCCCGGGCGCTTCTCGTTCAACGTCA
>JBCCPG010000015.1:0-21375 GCA_039039885.1 Pseudomonadota bacterium
GACACACCATCGACCGGCTTGTCGCGGCGCTTGCGCTCCTGCACCAGCCGGATAATTGCCGCCGCGCTTTCCTCGATCGACCGCCGCGTAACATCAATGACAGGCCAGCCATTGTCAGCAAACATGCGGCGCGCGAACTGAAGCTCGCTTTTGACCCGTTCGTTATCGACATAGGAGGTCTCGGTGCCCTCATTGAGCGACAGCAGCCGGTTGCGGCGGATCTGCACCAATCGCTCCGGGGCGGTTGTCAGCCCGACAACGAGAGGGTTTCGCAGACCAAAAAGTGCCTTGGGAGGGGGGCTCTCAACCACCAAAGGAATGTTCGCCGTCTTATATCCGCGGTTGGCGAGATAGATGCTGGTAGGCGTCTTCGAGCTTCGCGACACGCCAGCCAGGATCACATCGGCCTCTTCCCAGTCCTCATGCGCGATCCCGTCATCATGCGCGATTGTGTAGTGAATGGCATCGACCCGCTTGAAATAGTGATCGTCCATCGTGTGTTGGCGGCCCGGGCGGCCATGCGCTTCCTGACCAAGCTGCACTTCGAGCGATGCCGTCACCTGATCGAGCACCGGCACTGCGGGCAGGCCAAGGTGACGGCAATGCTCCTCCAGCCGCGCGCGCGTCTCGGGATTAACCAGAGTAAACAGCACTAGGCCAGGATTGTCGGCGAGTTCGGGCACGATCCGGTCCAAATGCTGAAGCGAGCGCACCATCGGCCAGAAATGGCGCGCCACTTCGGGATCGTCGAATTGCGCCAAAGCCGCTTTCGCGATCATCTCCAGCGTCTCTCCGGTTGAATCGGAGACTAGATGCAAGTTTGTGCGAGCCATAATGTAAAGCGTTGATGCCGATTCGTGGGTTAGGAAGCCGCTTGTGGATATACGGGCGCATAAACCACGGGAGAGAATCGTCGACAAGCCGGGTATGAATTTTCCTGCCCGCTAAAGCGAAGTTCGCCTGATCATTTCCGAACAGGCAGCCATGACTTTCGACAGGCTGGGGACAGCGTGGATAGCTCTTGCTTGACGACGCGAATATGCGGATTCGCATTGGCGAACTTGGTCTGTTCATAACGGGAGAAATCAGGCAGAGGGTGGCAATTCCCGCTTTCCACAGGGCCAACAAACACCATCAACCCTATTAAAAATATTATAAATTTGATTAGAGGAACTCTATGCCCGGTCCGCTGCTCGATACCCTGTCAGGTGCCAAACCCGAAATCGTTCCCATTTGGCTCATGCGTCAAGCTGGGCGCTATCTGCCTGAATATCGTGAACTTCGCGCGGAGAAGGGCGGGTTTCTCGAGCTGGTCTATGACAGCGAGGCGGCGGCGGAGATCACGGTTCAACCGATCCGGCGGTTCGGATTTGATGGAGCGATCCTGTTCTCCGATATTCTGATTGTGCCACATGCGATGGGGCAGGGTCTGGAATTTCTGGCAGGCGAGGGGCCGAAACTCAGCCCGACTTTGCTCGAGACAACCCTTGCGGATTTCACAGCGGCGCCCGAGCGGTTTGATCCGATCTACGAGACGGTGCGCCAAACGCGCGCGATGATCTCTGACAAGGTCACAATGCTGGGCTTTGCAGGATCGCCGTGGACGGTCGCGACCTATATGATTGCGGGCGAGGGATCGAAGGATCAGGGACCAGCGCGCTTGCTCGCCTATCGCGATCCGGTTCTGATGCAGACAATCGTCGATGCGATCATCGACGTGTCGGTCGGCTATTTGCGCGGCCAGATCAATGCAGGTGCGGAGGCCGTGCAGTTGTTTGACAGTTGGGCGGGCAGCTTGGCTCCGGATGAATTCGAGCGTTGGGTGGTTGCTCCTAATGCTGCGATCACTGCGGCCATCAAGCAATCGCACCCTGATACTCCGGTGATCGGCTTTCCGAAGGGGGCGGGCGCGAAATTGCCGGCCTATGCGAGTGAAACCGGCGTGGATGCCATCGGCATGGATGAAACGCTCGAACCGGCATGGGTGCATGCAAATTTACCTGTAAATATGCCCGTGCAAGGCAATCTCGATCCGCTTTTGGTGGAGGCTGGCGGTCCGGCATTACCTGCCAGAGTGCGTATGGTGCTTGATGCCTTCGAAGACCGTCCGCACGTCTTCAATCTGGGCCATGGTATTGGGCAGTTCACTCCGATTGAGCATGTAGAGCAATTGCTTGCGGCGGTAAGAGGCGCCTAATGCAAGAGACCATCCTTACGATCTATCCGTGGCTGGTTGCCGGCCATGTGATCTTCATGGTGTTCTGGCTTGCCGGTCTGTTCATGTTGCCTCGTCAGTGCATCTATATCCTTGATACAGAGCCAGGCTCTGATGAAGAGGCGAAATGGGCGCACCGCATGGGTTTGCTGCGCAAGATCATTCTGACCCCGAGTCTTATAGTGGTCTGGATTTTGGGTTTGACACAGGCCTGGGCGATGGAGTTGTTCTCGCAAGGCTGGATCCATATCAAGATCACATTGGTGTTGTTGCTCACCGGATATCACGGGTGGTTGGTTTCAAAGACGAAAGCGATGGCCCGGGGAGAGCGGCCTTTGGCGGAAAAGCGCCTGCGTCTGGTTGGCGAGATTCCAGGTATTCTGCTCGTCCTGATCGTGGTGACAGTTTATGTTGTCCGCTTACATCTCTCTTGAGCGCAAACAGGTGAAAAGAGCGATTGACCTGACTTTCGCTTGACCATATTTGATTGGCATCAATCCGGTGTCGGCTGTGCATTTGGCTCGGCCCAGTCTGCTTTCTCCAAGCCCAGCTCTCCTGACCTTGCTTTTCCTGAAGACCAGTGGAGCGCCTCGACCCAAAGAGGTACTGACTTGCCGGGCTATCCAATCTCGAAAAAGACGAATACATTATGCATCTTAAAGACTTAAAAGAGAAAACCCCGGCTGAGCTGGTTGCCATGGCAGAAGAGCTCGGCGTTGAGGGCGCTTCGACCATGCGACGTCAGGATCTGCTTTTCAGCATTCTGCGCGAGCTTGCCGAGGACGAAGAATACCAAGAAAAAATCATGGGCATCGGCACGATCGAAGTGCTGCAAGATGGCTTTGGTTTTCTGCGCTCGCCCCAGGCGAATTACCTCGCCGGGCCTGACGATATCTATGTTTCGCCCAACCAGATCCGCAAATGGGGTCTGCGCACTGGTGACACAGTGGAAGGCGAGATTCGCGCTCCGAAAGATGGCGAGCGCTATTTCGCGCTGACGGGCTTAAGCACGGTCAATTTCGAGGACCCTGACAAGGTCCGCATGCGCACTAATTTCGATAACCTTACCCCGCTTTATCCCGAGGAAAAGCTGTCGCTTGATACGCTCGATCCGACCGTAAAGGATAAATCTGCACGGGTGATCGATATCATTTCGCCGCAGGGCAAGGGACAGCGCGCACTGATCGTTGCGCCGCCGCGAACTGGTAAAACGGTTCTGCTCCAGAATATTGCGAAGGCGATCACAGACAACCACCCGGAGGTGTTCCTGCTGGTTCTGCTTGTCGATGAGCGGCCTGAGGAAGTCACCGATATGCAGCGCAGCGTGAAGGGCGAGGTGATCTCCTCGACCTTTGACGAGCCAGCCAATCGCCACGTCCAGGTTGCCGAGATGGTGATCGAGAAAGCCAAACGCCTGGTCGAGCACAAGAACGATGTCGTGATCCTGCTAGATTCGATCACCCGTCTGGGCCGCGCTTACAACACCGTGGTTCCAAGCTCGGGCAAGGTCCTGACCGGCGGTGTCGACGCCAACGCGCTGCAACGTCCCAAGCGCTTCTTTGGCGCGGCGCGCAATATCGAGGAGGGCGGTTCGCTTTCGATCATTGCCACGGCTCTGATCGACACCGGTAGCCGGATGGACGAAGTGATCTTTGAAGAGTTCAAGGGCACCGGCAACTCGGAAATCGTCCTTGATCGCAAGGTTTCGGACAAACGCATCTTCCCCGCTCTGGATGTGGGCAAATCGGGCACGCGCAAGGAAGAGCTGCTGGTTGAGAAGGACAAGCTTTCAAAGATGTGGGTGCTGCGCCGGATCCTCATGCAGATGGGCACCGTGGATGCGATGGAATTCCTGCTCGACAAGATGAAGGATTCCAAAACCAACGAAGACTTCTTTGACACGATGAACCAGTAAGCATATGAAATTAAACATAATTCAGGTATAATGGTGCAACTAGCTAATCGTTCGTGTTTAGCGTTTGGCATCAGGCATTCCTGCGGATAAAGTTGGACGGAAATGTTCAGTCAGTACCTCTATATCAGCACAGCTCCCGATCTTTCGCGCGAGGATGTTGACGCAATTCTAGAAAGCAGCTCTCGCAACAATCCGGAGCGGGGCATCACGGGATTTCTGGTTTATAACGGCCGCAATTTTCTGCAATTGATTGAAGGTGAAGAGTCGGCGCTTGTCGCTTTGATGACACGCATCAACCATGATCCACGGCACACCGGCGTTTCGATGATCGGGCGAAAAGAGGTGGAGGAGCGGGCGTGTCCCGATTGGGCGATGCGGCGTATCCTTATTTCGAACAGTATTCCCGAGCGTCGAAAATTGCTTGATGCGGATTTGCCATCAAGGCTTGATGGAGAGACCCGGCGTCTCATCATGAACTTTGCGGTTTTGAACTAGGAAGAGATGGTGAGGGTGGTTGATCAGGTCACTCTCGCGATTTTTGTCTCGCGGGTGGACGCTGTCGTCGTCGGCTCAATGCTTCGCGATTATGGTATTCATGTCGACCTCGGCTCAGATTCTCACGGGGCAATTGATCCTATCGCTTTAGCATTAGGCGGTTATCGTTTGCGCGTGTCCGTGCAGGATTACCAATTGGCGTCCGATATCCTGCGCGAGGCAAGGACGTGCGACAATCACATTGTTTCGACTGGTTCACGAAAAGCAATCGTGCGGTTTGCTGTGGCATGGCTGGGGATTGTAGCATTGTATTGCGCTCCCGCGCTTTGGCTTGGAGACTTTAAGCTCGATAAGAGCCTCCTCTTGGCTCCGCTTCAATTGGTAATGCCGGTGAATCCTCAGGGTCGGGCAGATTATTTCCTTGCTCCAGCAGTTGATGGATGACTTCCGGCTGCCAACAAGCCTTGCTATTGCGGGAGTGTTGCCGGATTGATCCCGGCAGGAGAGAGCCATGAAAATCAACGTCGAGATCGAATGCACTCCGGAAGAAGCACGGAGCTTTATGGGGCTGCCCGATGTCAGTTCTGCGAACAGCCTCTATGTCGACACCGTATCCAAAGCGATGAAGGGCGCGAGCAGTCCGGATCAGTTACAGGAATATGCGCAGGCATTGGCTCCTATGGGGCAGGTTGGTCTTAAACTTTTCCAAAGTTTTGTAGAGGGCGGCATGCGCGGTGCAAGCGGTTCGGGAAAAGATACCGGCGGCAGCGACAAATCAGACGACTAGGGTCTCGGGTGCAACTCCAGTGAGCGAGGTTGGCTCCACAATATTTGCCGTTTCGAGCGGTACACCTCCGGCGGCCATTGGGGTTATTCGCGTGAGTGGTCCCCTGGCTGGCTTGGCTTTGCGAGCACTCGCGGGTCGAGATATCTCTCCGAGGCGAGCATCTCTGGCCAAACTGAGGGACTGCAGTGGCGTGCTGCTCGATCAGGCTTTGGTGCTTTGGTTTCCCGGTCCTGAAACGGCTACAGGTGAGGATCTGGCCGAGCTCCATTGCCATGGTGGACGAGCTGTTCTTGGTGCAGTGGAGCGGGCTCTTTCTCAGATCGAGGGACTGCGACCAGCAGAAGCGGGGGAGTTCACGCGCCGTTCGTTCGCGAATGGCCGCATTGATCTGGCTGAAGCGGAGGGCTTGGCCGATTTGCTCGCAGCGGAGACAGAGCTACAGCGCGCGGCGGCGATCAGCAATGCAAGCGGGGTTCTTTCCACCAAGGTCGATGCGTGGCGAGGGTGGCTTTTGCAGCTGGCTGCGCAGATTGAAGCAGCACTGGATTTCTCCGATGAGGACGATGTCGATGCCCTACCACAGAGTTTTTCGCAAAATATCGCGGTACTTCGTTCGGAATTGGACGAATGGCTGGAGCGGCCGCGCAGCGAGCGTTTGCAAGCGGGATTTCGTGTCGTCTTGGCGGGACCTCCCAACGCCGGAAAATCCACCTTATTCAATGCTTTGGTAGAAAGCGAAGCGGCAATCACTTCACCTATTGCCGGCACCACTCGCGACGTGATCGAGCGAACGGTTGCCATAGAAGGTGTGCCGTTTTGCTTTGTCGATACTGCCGGGCTTCGCGATGAGCAGGCTTCGGATGAGATCGAGGATCAGGGGATACAGCGCGCCTTGATGCAGTTTGACGGTGCAGATGTTGTCTTGTGGCTTGGTGATGAAGGCGAGGGACCAACTGAAAGTTGGGAGGTTGCTCCTCGAAAAGACGCTGAGAATTTTGTGCCCAAGCACGCCGGTCGCCATGTGGTCTCTGGAGTTACCGGGGAGGGCGTCGCTCATATGAAACGTGACCTTGTCGATGAGGCTCGCCAGCGCCTTCCAAAGCCGGGCGAAGCGACATTGAGCGAACGCCAACACAATCTCTTAAATCAGGCAGCTACCTTTTTATCCAACACATCGGATCTGACTGATCCCTTGCTTGTGGCTGAGGAACTTCGAAGCGCGCGACTTTCGTTCGATGCCCTGACGGGGAGGGCAACGACCGAGGATATGCTCGATGCCTTGTTCGGCAGGTTCTGCATCGGCAAATAGACCCGTCGGGACTTCTGGCGGTGTTTCACGTGAAACATGCATTGTGGTCACTCGTATCTTGCTTTGACGATGACGATTAGGCGCACTATCTGCGCGCCATGCACTCGTTTGACGTTATCGTAATTGGCGGCGGCCACGCCGGAGTTGAAGCTGCGTGTGCTTCGGCTCGGATGGGCGCGCGAACTGCACTTGTGAGCTTCGACCTCGACGCCGTTGGCGCGATGAGCTGCAACCCCGCTATTGGTGGCCTTGGCAAAGGGCATTTGGTGCGTGAGGTTGATGCGCTCGACGGTGTGCTGGGTGTGGCGTCCGATGCAGGTGCAATCCACTACCGAATGCTGAACCGATCCAAAGGCAGCGCTGTTTGGGGACCTCGGGTTCAGGCGGACCGGGTGCTGTTCAAGGCAGCGGTGCAGGAAATCGTCGGGGTTCAGGCGAACTTGACGCTGATCGAGGACGAGGCTGCGGCTTTGCTGCTTGAAGGCGGGGCGGTTGCGGGGCCTGAACTTGGCGATGGCACCAAGCTTACGGCACCGCGCGTCATTGTTTGCACCGGCACATTTCTGGGCGGCATTCTTTACCGTGGTGAAGAACGCTTTGAAGGTGGGCGGATAGGCGAGAACGCTGCCACTCGGCTCGCCGAGCAGTTCCGAGATGCGGACCTTCCGATGGCGCGGCTCAAGACCGGTACACCTCCACGCCTCGATGGCCGCACGATCGACTGGAGCGCTTTGTCTGAGCAGCCTTCCGATAGCGACGCATGGACAATGTCGGCGCTGACAATGAAGCGCCGCAATCCGGAAGTTTTCTGCGCGATCACCCGCACCACTCCCGAGGCGCACGATGTGATCCGGGCCAACTTGCACCGCTCACCCTTGTTCTCGGGCGCGATTGACGCAGCGGGGCCACGCTATTGCCCTTCGATAGAGGACAAAATTCACCGGTTTGGCGATCGTGACGGGCATCAGGTTTTCCTTGAGCCCGAAGGCCTCGACACAAACTTGGTCTATCCCAACGGTATCAGCACGTCGCTGCCGGTTGATGTGCAACAGGATATGCTGCGCGCTATGCCAGGATTAGAGCAGGTCGAGATGGCTGTTCCGGGCTATGCGGTGGAATACGACCATATCGATCCGCGCGCGCTGACACCCGACCTGCAAGTTCGCGCAATTCCCGGACTGTATTGCGCAGGGCAAATTAACGGCACCACAGGCTATGAAGAGGCGGCGGCGCAGGGCCTTGTCGCCGGGCTCGAAGCTGCGGCGGCGGTTTTGGGTAAAGCGGCACCTGCACTTGATCGCACAAACTCCTATATTGCCGTGATGATCGATGATCTCACGCTTCAAGGTGTGACTGAACCCTACCGTATGCTCACCGCTCGCGCGGAATATCGACTTAGGTTGCGCGCCAATAACGCTTCGACAAGGCTTACCGCACTGGGCATTTCCGCTGGTTGTGTGGGTGAGCGGCGTCGACATTGGTTAGAGCAGCGCGAAAGTTCTCGCGCAGCGATTTCGTCTGCCCTCACACAGTCAGTCCATGCTCGCGAATTGGCTGACAAAGGTATTCTTGTTCGTCGCGATGGTGGGGAGAAACCGCTTACCGATTGGCTTCGGCATGAGGGTGTTGATTTGACTGTGCTCGATCAATGGATTGGCGCGGCGGTGGCCTATGATCCGATATTGGCCGAGGAGATGGCGGAGGATGCCGCTTACGAACCCTATCTGGCGCGACAGGATGCGGAGTTACGAGACCTGCGCGCGAGTGAGGCGCTCCCCTTGGCGGTAGATTTCCCATTCGATGCTGTTCCCGGTCTTTCGAATGAGATGGTAGAGCGACTCACCAAGGCAGCGCCCACGACGCTGGCAGCCGCCGGACGCGTGCCGGGGGTCACCCCAGCAGCGCTATCAGCCCTTTTGGTGCATGCCCGCCGGCGATTGACCGAAGTTGCCCCGCAAGATCTGGACGCAGCGTGATTGCAACCGAGAGCGATGCGCGCGATTATGTGGCTCGCTGGGGAGATGCGGCCGCAATTTCCCGGCTTGAACGGTTCTCAGAGTTGTTGATCGCTGAGAACCAGCGCCAGAACCTCATTAGCAGACCGTCGGAAGCACAAATCTGGCAGCGGCACATCGCCGATAGTGCTCAGTTGCTTGAGTATATTCCACGTGAAACATTCGCCGATGGAAAGCGGCGGGTATGGTTGGACCTTGGGACAGGCGCTGGCTTTCCCGGCTTGGTTATTGCTGCATTGCTTCCGAATGTCACGGTAAAGCTGGTCGAGTCTCGCGGGCGACGGGTCGAGTTTTTGCAGCACTGCATCGATGATCTTGGTCTCAATCAATGCACCGTTCTTGGCGAGCGCCTTGAGAAGATAACCCCGTTCGAATGCCGTGTCATTTCGGCACGCGCTTTCGCCCCACTTAAGAAGCTTCTGCGTTTATCCGCACCGTTCTCCACTGCGCCCTCCACAGGGGGCACGATCCACCTCTTGCCCAAAGGGCGCTCTGCAGCCCAGGAATTGGCAGAGCTCAAGCCCGCGATTCGAAAGATGTTCCACGTGGAACAATCGCTCACTGATCGCGACGCGGGCATCATTGTGGGTGGCTGAACCCGCAATTCACGCTAGACTGCGTTTGAAGGGAAATGCGCCACAATGCTGACAATTGCCATTGCAAACCAGAAAGGTGGAGTGGGAAAGACCACCACCGCGATAAACATAGCAACTGCGATGGCTGCGACCGGATGGCGCACGCTCCTCATTGATCTCGATCCGCAGGGTAACGCATCCACCGGATTGGGTGTCGACACATCTTCGCGCGGCATCTCGACATATGATCTGCTCGTTGATGAAGTGCCTCTCGAGGAGGCTGTTGCCGAGACCAATATACCGGGTTTGGACATTGTGCCGGCAACGGTCGACCTGAGTGGCGCGGAGGTTGAGCTGGTTTCGGTGGACGATCGGACCTCGCGTTTGCGCACCGCACTTCAAAATCACGAAGGATATCAGGTCTGTTTCGTTGATTGCCCGCCGTCGCTTGGCTTGCTCACCTTAAATGCGCTTTGCGCGGCAGATACCCTAATGGTCCCGTTGCAATGCGAGTTTTTCGCTTTGGAGGGGCTCAGCCAGCTGCTGCAGACCGTTGAGCAGGTGCAACAGCGATTCAATCCTACGCTCGATATCATCGGTGTTGCGCTGACCATGTATGACCGGCGAAATCGTTTGACTGATCAGGTTTCTGACGATGTGCGTGAATGCCTGGGCAATTTGGTGTTTGACACTGTTATCCCGCGCAATGTCAGGCTCTCCGAGGCCCCAAGTCACGGCCTTCCGGCGTTAGTTTATGATCACGACTGCGCTGGCAGCCGCGCCTACATTTCACTTGCACGTGAGCTGATCGGTCGGATGCCCGAGGAAAGGCAGGCGGCATGACAAAGAAAGCAGCAGACAAAGAGAAACTGACCATTCCCCAGCGCAAGCCTGCGGTTCGCAAGAAGAAGCTGGGTAAGGGTCTTGGCGCCCTAATGGGGGAAACCAAGCGAGAAGAGCCTTTGGTGATGGGCGGCGCAGCGGAGGCTGGAGATGCGGGTGCAGCGATTGCTTCGACCGAAACGGATAACAGCACATCACCGCTGAAGTCGCTCTCTATCGCTTCGATTTCCCCCCTGCCCGGCAACCCCCGTAAACAGTTCGACGAGGTTGCGCTTGAGGAGCTTGCAGCTTCGATTGCGACACGTGGAGTAATCCAACCAATCATCGTGCGCCCTCGCAAGAACGGCCGCTTTGAATTGGTTGCAGGCGAGAGGCGCTGGCGTGCGGCGCAAAAGGCGCGGTTGCACGAGATCCCGGCACTGGTCAGAGAACTAAGTGACCGCGAGGTTATGGCGCTGGCCTTAATCGAGAACCTTCAGCGTGAGGACCTTAACCCCATCGAAGAAGCGAGGGCTTATCAGAGGCTTAGTGATGAAGAGGGCATGACTCAGGCGGAAATTGCCCGGATGGTCGAGAAATCTCGCAGCCACGTCGCCAATCTACAGAGACTGCTCAATCTGCCGGAAACAGTTCTGGGCCTCGTTGAGGCTGGAAATCTGTCCATGGGCCATGCGCGCGCTTTAATTGGACATGATGAAGCTGCTTCACTCGCTCAGCGCGCCGTAAATGATAACCTCTCGGTTCGCGAGATCGAGAATCTTGTGCGCGCAGGCACAAAGATGGAGTACAAGGGTAAGTCTCCCAAACCGATCCCCGCCTCTGAGGTAAACGCCGATATTGTAGCGGTGGAGCGCCACTTGGAAGAGTTTCTCGGACTGTCGGTCAAGATAAAGGCCGACGCCGATCCCAAGTCTGGTTCCGTTACGATCCGCTATGGCAGCCTCGACCAGCTCGACCTGATTTGCCAACGGTTGACCGGCGGCGACATCTAAGTCGCGCCGCGCAACTTCTGCACGCTAGGCGGTGGTTTGGGTCTGCGTCCGCTCGTCTATTGCTTAATCATCTTCGGCGACGGGTGCTTTGGATGCTTCGGTGGTTCCGGATGAGTAACCTTCTCCTTCACCTTTTCGCGCACAATCACACGCTGGCGCACCGTTTGCTTGACCGGCACCATCACGATTTGCTGGCAACCACAACCGGCATAGCCATAGCCGTGAGTGAAGTTGGCAGAGTGAAGTTGGCCAAACCTGTGAGCTGCGCCAAATTCATCGTATGATGCCAGATACCCGTCGAGTGCGGCTTCGCAGTCATATCTGCCGTTTTTCTTGCCGCCGCCGATGATCTTGCCAAGCAGAAGTCCGGCGAGGCCGCCAGTGCCACCACCGATCAGCGATCCTGCGAGTTTGTCGCCTTCTGCAGCGATGACATTGCCAAGAACCCCACCAGCTACTGCTCCGAGTAGTCCACCTATGATACTGCCCTTGCTATCCTCGCTCTTTCCACGAATCCGGCGGTTGCATTCGGCAATCCACTGGTCCCTGCCAAGCACAACCTTTGCAGGACCGATTGGGTGATGTGCGACAGGATGATGCGAGATCGGGTGATGGGTCGCCGGCTGGTGTGATGAACGGACAATGCGGCGGGTGCGCGTAATGGTGGTGACACCATCAGGACCTACCGTCCGTTCTTCCGAGATGATCGGCCCTTTTGTGGCGTGATGCTGGAGCACGGCTCCGCCGCGTTGTGGCATCGTCGTCGGAGGAACAGTTTGCACATGCGCTGCGCCGATTTGCGCAGGAACTCGTGTCACGTATTGCGCCTCAGCCTGGGCCGGCATTGCGAGCGCAACAGCGGGAATAATTCCCACGAAGGCAGTTGCCCGGAACAGATTGGCGCGGAGATTTTTGCGTAACGTCGACATTTTTGTCCCCCGAATTGGGCCAAAGCCATTTACCGGAGCGCGAGTCGCCACGGGTCATACTTGGTTACCAAAGGGTTATCATCGCAGACGGGTTCAAACCAAGCTGGACACAGGGGGTGTCTCGTTTCGGGGCGGTTGGGGCCCACACGTTTCTCACGCTAGAGCCGAGGACCTATGGTTTTAGCCAATAATTCCAGTCCTTTGGCATCCTCTTCGGAGAATCTTGCAGGCGAGGGGCTATCGCAATCGATCACGGCGATCACTTCTCCATCACGCATAACCGGTACAACCACTTCCGACCGGCTCAGCGCGTCGCAAGCGATATGTCCTGGAAAGGCATGGACGTCCTCGACCAATTGTGTCGCCTTGCTGGAAGCGGCAGCCCCGCAGACACCTTGGCCAATCGGTATGCGGATACAGGCTGGTCGACCCACAAATGGACCGAGCACCAGCTCCGGGTTGCCCGCGTCACTTGCGCCCATGCGGTAAAATCCCGCCCAGTTGAGGTCAGGTACAAATTCCCAGACCAGTGCGGCGACATTGGCCATGTTTGCCACCGGGTCGCTTTCGCCTGACGTCAACGCATCAGCGGCGTCAGCCAATTGGCGATAGCGTTCGGCGGGGGAAAGGTCGGGATCGGGCTGGAAATCGTACATCAGTTACTCCTTGGGGCCGCGCGTGCAGAAGTCCGCTTGCCGAGACACGCTCATCCCCCTATTTCCCGAGCATATGGCTATTCTACGCAAGCTCGCAATCACTCTTCTGGTCATTCTTGTCATCGGGGGCGCAGGGCTCTGGTATCTCTCGCGTGGCAACACCGCGGAATTGTCGGTCGATGCCGTTGCCGGGACCGATCCGACCCTTGAAGAGCCCGAGGCAGAGGGCTTCCCGACAGTCCAAATCGCCAAGCCGGTCGGCTGGAAGGATGGCGAGCTGCCCAAAGCGGCCGAAGGACTAACTGTCAACCGCTTTGCCGAAGGTCTCGATCACCCGCGCACGCTCTATGCCCTGCCCAATGGCGATGTTCTGGTTGCACTCAGCCGCGCTCCCGCCAAGCCGGATGATGCCAATAGCGGGATCATGGGAACCATTCGTGGGTGGGTGGAGGAGTACCTCTTTTCCGAAGCGGGTGCCGCCGGGGAATCCGCCAACCAGATCGTCTTGCTGCGCGATGCAGACGGCGATGGCGTGGCCGAGGTCAAGAAAGTGCTGATCGAAGAGGACATGGACTCGCCCTCGGGCATGAGCTGGCGCGATGATACGCTGTATGTGGCGAACCATAATGCCGTGCTTGCCTTTACCTATGAACTGGGCGCGGATGTGGTTTCAGGAAAGCCTCAGAAAATCATGGATTTGGCACCGGGTGGTGGGCACTGGATGCGCAATGTCGAGCTGCACCCGGACGACGGGAAACTCTACGTCGCGGTCGGGTCGGTCAGCAATATTGGCGAGCAGGGTATGGAGGTCGAGGAAGGCCGCGCCATGATCTGGGAATACGATCTGGAGAAAGAGAGCCGACGCAAATTTGGGGCAGGGATGCGCAACCCCAATGGCATGGATTTCAGTCCGTGGTCGGGAGAGCTTTGGACCACCGTCAATGAGCGCGACATGCTCGGTTCTGACCTTGTACCCGATTACCTCACCAATGTGCCGGTGGGCGCGCAATATGGCTGGCCATGGATCTACTACAAAAGCGAGATGGACCGGCGGGTCGATGCGCCGATGCCGCGCTTCCTCAATGAATACACCCGCAAGCCCGAATACGCGCTCGGCCCTCATGTCGCTGCACTGGGACTGGTATTCACTGCGGAGGGTCATCGCATGGGGAGCAAAATGTCGAGCGGCGCCTTTATCGCGCGGCATGGATCATGGAACCGCAAACCACCCTCAGGCTACGATGTTGTGTATGTTGCCTTTGACGAGCGCGGCAATCCGACAGGCAAGCCGGTGCCGGTGCTGACCGGATTTTTGAACGCCGATGGCACCACCAAAGGCCGCCCAACATGGGTCGAGTGGGCCGGTGATGGCTCACTGCTGGTATCCGATGACACCGCAGGGATTATCTGGCGGGCAATTGCTGCGAAGTCCGAGCCGGGCGCTGCGATTGCGCGGCTGGAGGGCGAACCATTGCCTCCCTCGAAGCAGCTGAAAGACCCCCGTGCTGATTTCGAAGCGGATTACCTACGCCAACAGGCGGGCCAGCGGACTGGGCAATAAGAGAAGCTAGAGTTTGAGACCGGCTCGTCCGGCAAGTTCTGTCGCGAATTGATAGGCTGAGCGTCCTGAGCGGCTTCCGCGGGCAATGGCCCAAGCCAACGCCTCCTCTTCATCAACCTCTAGCCCCACTGGCTCCGTATAGCCTCGCAGAATCGCGAGATATGTCTCTCGATCGCAAGGGTGAAAGCCCACAGTCAGACCAAATCGGTCCGCCAAGGCCAATGCATCGTCGCGATCATCGCGGGCGTGCAATTGCTCGCTTTCATCGGCGACGCGGCGAACAATCGCGCGCCTGTTGGATGTGACGCCAAGACGGATATTGTCCGGACGCGGGATCACACCCCCATCAAGCAGGCTTCGCAAGACGAGATTGTCCTGATTTTGCCCCTCGCCAAAGCCTAGATCATCGATGAACAGCAGGAAAGCGCGAGACTGCCCCGCCAACTCTTCGATCAGTTGCGCGAAGTGGGTGAGCGAAGCGGGGTTTATCTGGACAATCGCCAGTGCATCGGGCCGGGTCTTTTGAATGTCAGCCACCGCCGCCCTAACCAAAGCCGATTTTCCCATGCCGCGCGCACCCCACAGCAACATATCATGCGCTGATGCCCCAGATGCGAGCCGTTCAAGGTTGTCCCGTACCGTCGCCTTCTGCTCATCAATGCCCCGAAACGCGCCAAGCGGCAATGCGTCGGGTTCGAGGATCGCCAGCACCCCGTCGCCCGACCAGACAAAGGCCGGTGCATTGGTCCAATCCGCGGGTGGGCTGACTGGCGGTGCGATCCGTTCCAAAGCAGCGGCGATCCGCTCGAAAGTGTCGCGCCTCGCGCTCATCCGCCCCTCAAAGTTGCGCCGCGCAACTCACAGCGATCAACCCGCCAGCTTTTCGGCGGGCAGGGCGTAGAGCAGTTCCGCACCGGCAATCGCACCCGCCTTCAACCCGTGCGCTTCGGGCACGATCCGGTCGAGGAAGAAGCGAACCGTTACCGGCTTGGTCTCAGCAAGCGAGGGAGCCGCGCCATCGGCGACCGCTTTTGCCTGTTTCATGAGCTGCCATCCGGCAACCGCAACCGCCGCCATCGTGCAAAACGGCACGCTTCCGGCAAGCCGGTCATCAAGGCTGGCCTCATCGCGCATCCAGCGGGCGATATTGGCGCAGTCACTCGCGAGCGCGGCCAAACCGGCCTCGCCCGCAGCATCGCGCGCGATGTCCTCGAACAAGACGATCATCGCCTCGCCGCCTTCCAGCCCCAGCTTGCGGGTCACAAGGTCCGCCGCCTGAATGCCGTTGGTGCCCTCGTAAATCGGAGCGATCCGCGAATCGCGCCAGTGCTGCGCCGCGCCCGTTTCCTCGACAAAGCCCATGCCGCCGTGAATCTGGATGCCGATCCCGGCGACTTCGACACCCGCATCGGTGCCCCACGCCTTGATCAGAGGAACAAGAATCTCCGCGCGGTTGCTGGCTGCCACATTCCCGATCGATCCGCGGTCTACCTGGCCGGCGCAGTAATAAAGCAGCGCGCGGACCCCCTCGGTGAGCGCCTTCATGCGCAGGATCATGCGCCGGACATCGGGATGCTCGATAATCGGAACCGGGCTTTTGTCAGGGGAGCCTGCTCGTGCCGATTGCACCCGATCCATTGCGTAGGTTATCGCTTGTTGGGTTGCCCGTTCGGCAATCTGGTTGCCTTGGTTGCCGACATTGATGCGCGCGTTGTTCATCATCGTGAACATAGCCATGAGCCCGCGATTTTCCGCACCGACCAGCTCACCCACGCATTCGCCATTATCGCCATAGCTCATCACGCAAGTGGGCGAAGCGTTGATACCCAGCTTGTGCTCAAGGCTCACGCAGCGCAGATCATTGCGGTTGCCGAGCGAACCGTCTTCATTGACGTGGTACTTAGGCACGAGAAAGAGCGATATTCCGCGCGAGCCCTCGGGCGCATCGGGGAGCCGCGCCAGAACCAGGTGGATGATGTTGTCGGAAAGCTCGTGCTCACCCCATGTGATGTAGATTTTCTGACCTGTGATCAGATATTTGCCCGCGTGCTCGCCATCCTCGATAGGGATTGCGGTGGAGCGCAAGGCGCCGACATCGCTGCCCGCAGCCGGTTCGGTCAAGTTCATCGTGCCCGACCATTTGCCGCTGACAAGATCTGGCAGGTATTTCGCTTGCTGGTCCTTGCTCCCGTGATGCTCCAGCGCCTCAATCGCGCCCACAGAGAGCATTGGCAAAAGGTTGAACGCCATATTTGCCGCACCAAGATTCTCCAGCACGTTGCATGAGAGCGTGAAGGGCAGGCCCTGTCCACCAAACTCCTGCGGTGAAGCAATCGCGTTCCAACCCTGCTCGACATAGGCATCATAGGCCGCTTTGAACCCGTCGGGCAGGCGCACCACGCCGTTTTCCAGTTTTGCTCCTTCCAGGTCGCCTGCGCGGTTAAGTGGAGCAAACTCGCCTGCTGCGAATTGTCCAACGCCTTCGACGATGGCTTCGACCAGATCGGCTTCAGTATGCGCGAATTTTTCCGACTGTGCGAGCTCCTCGATCCCTGCGTTGACGCGGATGGCGAGCAGCTGATCCTGTGTGGGTGGAGTGTAGGGAGTCACGGCGGTGTCTGTCCTTCAAAATAGGGTGCGGCGATTTAAGTGTGGCAGGGCCTGAATTGCGCGCACCTCTTGGCACGCCTTGCGAGAGAATATAGCGCCCCAGCCATGAGCGGCAAGAACGTTACGGAAGTGGTGCAGGCAGACGCCCAAGGGATTGCGCAGGCGGCGCAAGTGCTTAGCCGTGGCGGGTTGGTAGCTGTCCCGACCGAGACGGTTTACGGGTTGGCGGCGCGGGCTGATAGCGCAGAGGCGGTGGCGAAGATCTATGCTGCTAAAGGTCGCCCAGACTTCAACCCTCTGATCGTGCATGTGCGCGACATCGACGCCGCGAACGCGCTGGTTGAATGGCCGGCAGATGCGTTGGATTTGGCCAAACGGGAATGGCCAGGACCACTAACGCTGGTTCTACCAAGAAAGCAGGGGGCTGAGCTTGCTCCGGCGGTCACAGCGGGGCTAGCGACTGTTGCGGTACGAGCTCCTGTCCATCCAGTGATGCAGGCCTTGCTCGAAAGCGTAGATTTCCCGCTCGCAGCTCCCTCCGCCAACCGCAGCGGCTTCATCAGTCCGACCACGCCCGCGCACGTCTTGTCATCGCTAGATGGGCGTGTGGATATGGTACTCGATGGTGGATCCACACAGGAGGGATTGGAATCGACCATCGTTGCCGTGCGGCAAAATGGCGAAATCGAAGAGCTTCGCCCAGGTCCGATTGAAATTGGAAAATCAGTCGGCAATCGTCGAAAGGACGGAGTTGAAGCGCCGGGACAACTCGCAAGCCATTACGCACCGGGTAAGCTTGTGCGCCTGAATGCGCTTAAGCCAGAAACGGACGAGTTCTTCATCGGCTTTGGCGAAATACGCGGGGATTGCTCCCTGTCCGAGGGAGGCGACTTAAGCGAAGCCGCCGCAAAACTCTATGATTGCTTGCACCAAGCCGCCGCGGCAGCGCAGCCCAAGATCGCGGTTGCCCCTATCCCCGACAAAAGGGTTGGTCGCGCCATCAACGACCGCCTACGCCGCGCCGCCACGCCCCCGGGCTAATCGTCCGGTTCAGCCGGAATGGTTGGCAATAGCTCCTGAATCTCGGCATAGGTCTCGCGCGCATCCTCGCAGGCGGACTGCTTGCCCTTTTCACATTTCTCGCGTTCTTTGCGGTACTGGCGTTCGAGTTTGCCGAGCTTCTCCTCGCGTTTGCGAATTTCGCGCCCACGGTTTTCGTCCGCTTCTGACAGGCTGGTTGTGGCGAGATCCACTGCACGACTGCCAATCTTGATTGGAGCGGTAACAATATCCGCAGCCACGCAAGCCGATAGCGATAGAGTGGCAAGCGGAGTGAGAAGCAAGGCAACTTTCATCATGCCTTACCATCACTCCGCATTGCCAGGATAGCAAGTCTGCTGCCTGATCGAGCTACTTGGTTTCAGCCTATTCCTCGGCGTCTGCCTTTGTTTTCGTTTTGCCCGGCCTGCAATTGAGTGAGCCCGAGCCGAATGAATCAAGGGTGCACTCGGCTGACCCCGTGACGTCAATACTGCCGGATCCACCGATAGAGGCTTCCACCTCGCCGTCTGACATCAGTGACACACTTCCAGAACCGCCGATTGAGATTTCGGCTGTGTCGGCTGTCAATTTTCCGAAATTAGCGCTGCCGGATCCACCAATTGTAAGCTCCAAAGCTTTGGTAGAGCCAGCCGCCTTTACACTGCCCGAACCCCCGATTGTGACCTCAAGGTCCTCAGCATCAATCCGCGCGATTGACATGCTACCCGATCCGCCAATCACGACTTCGGCTTCAGAAGCGATAGTTTCTGCTTCAACTTCGCCACTGCCGCCCAATACCAGTTCGCGCGGGGCAGGCATTGCGATACGCACGACTGCGCTGCCTGAGCCACCCCAATCTCCGCCCTCGCGGGTGACGCCGATCAAATCACCGTCACGCACGAAGCGCACACGTTCGACGGCTTCATCGTCCCCTTCGACAGTGATCGAGAGTGTTTCGGCTTCGGTCACAATGACTTTGTCAGAACCGGCCACCACAAGCTCGGTCGGTGCTGCGCCGCTTTGGTCAAGTTCGCTTAGCGGAACGCCTTCTTCGCCGTTAATTGTCGCACTGCTGTTGCAACCAGCCAATACAGTAGTCGCAGCAAGCGCCGCCACCGCACCCACGCGTTGAATCCATCCATTCGTCATTTTGGCTCTCCACCATATCCCATGTGTATTGCTGCTGTAATACACTAAGATCACTCGTGCAACCCACAATGGCATTTCACATTGCCCAGCAAAAAGGGGCCGCCCTTGCGGACGGCCCCTTCGGCTATACCAACAAGAAGAGAGTCTTAGCTTTCCTCAGTGTTTTCATAATATTGCGGAGCGTGCTCGCGCAGTACGTCGAGAATCTTTTCAAGCGCCTTGGGCTCATCAGTTTCTTCCATGGCAGCGAGTTCACGCGCCAGACGGCTGGAAGCCGCTTCGAAGATTTGCCGTTCGGAATAGCTCTGCTCGGGCTGATCATCTGGGCGGAACAGGTCGCGCGTCACCTCGGCAATCGAGACCAGATCGCCCGAATTGATCTTCGCTTCATATTCTTGCGCGCGACGCGACCACATGGTGCGCTTGACCTTGGGCTTACCCTTCAGCGTTTCCATCGCTTCTTTCAGGGTCTTGTCAGAAGACAGCTTGCGCATGCCGATCGCTTCGACCTTGTTGATCGGAACGCGAAGCGTCATGCGCTCTTTTTCAAACCGAAGCACATAAAGCTCGAGCTGCATCCCGGCGATTTCTTCGTTTTGAAGTTCGATCACACGGCCAACGCCGTGCTTGGGGTAAACGACATAGTCTCCAACCGTAAAGGCGGGCGCATTGCTAGCCATGCGAGTTCCTTTCCTGTGGCGTAACCAGCGCAGACAACGGGCGACCTATCGAACGGTCCTGCGTGCGGAATTAGCGAGCAAGAGCCGTGTCGTAACCGTTCGGGGTGTTGATGCTGGTTTTAAGCCTTAGTGTTGCTCAATTCAGTGTTGCTGTCATCGCCGGCGTTGGACCAGACCAACGCGGTTGCCGCATTATATAGCACAATCGCAACAATATTGCGAGTCGCGCGCGCAATCGATCGTTCCGCAGCGCTTAATCGTATCAATCCTGGACAGGAATCCAAAACTGCGCCCTCGAGCTGAGGATCGAACTTTGGGCCGGATCAATCGCCCTCGCCAGGCTTCTCGCTAAAGAACTGCTCGAACTTGTTCGGCTTGCCATCCTGCTCGTCAGCGCCATCCATCGGTTCCTTCTGACTGGTGATGTTGGGCCATTCGGGAGAAAATTTGGATGCCAGCTCGATCCATTTTTCCAACCCTTCTTCGGTGTCAGGCAGGATCGCTTCGGCGGGGCATTCCGGTTCACACACGCCGCAATCTATGCACTCATCAGGGTTTATGATGAGCATATTCTCGCCCTCATAGAAGCAATCTACGGGGCATACCTCGACACAATCGGTGTATTTACACGCGATGCAATTGTCTGTGACGACGTAAGTCATTGAGGGCGTTTCATTCCAAAACCAGAATCAAATGCAGCTGCTATGGCGATTCAGAGCTGCTGGTCAAGCTCGCGATAGTGCGCTTTTGCGGCGGCGGCAGACAGACGGCGATCTGGTAAGGTCAAGATTTCAAACACTTTGACCTCTTTCCCGATCACCAATGTCAGAACATCTCCAATAGAAGTGTTTTCGCTTATCCGCCTCACACGTTTTCTATTAAGCCGTAAAGGCTGGGCTTCGATCAAATCGCGCGCTTGGGAGCGGGTGCGGGCGAAACGGAGATAAACCAGCAATTGATCCAGCCGCATGCTTTCGCAACCTTCCACTGCGGCTTTCTGACTCATTTACCAAGCAGATCCGCCAAAACATCGAATGCGCCACCAGCGCGCGCCGGGCCTGTATCGGATGATTTGCGCCGTTCGGGTTTTTGCCGCGAGGGCTGCTTGCCCTTAGGCACATTGCCAGACTTTTCGCTCGAGTGGCGCGGTTTGGTGTTGCGTTTCCCGCCATGCCGGCGCGAGCCGTGGTCTCGGTCTCGACCAGATCGTTTGCTAGACTCGCTTGCGCGCTTGGGGCGCCAGGTCCAAGTATCGGGGGCTTCGGGGCCATAAGAACCCTCGGGCAGGGCCCGCGCTCGCTGTAGCCGGAATCCTGCGCTTCCAAGCAAGCGCCGCGCGTTCTCTTCTTCCAAGCCGATTGAAACGGGCAAAGCGAGATCGAGACGGAAGTGGACATTGCGCGGCTTCGCTCCCTTTTCGCCCAACTGGTTAGTAGCTTTCCCTCGGGCATCGAAGGCTCTGCGCAAGATCTTCTCGGCCAAATCAACGCGTATCACCTGCCCCCCGGCCAAACGATAGCCAGCGGGAACGCTCTTCGTGTCCCCTAAAACCGGTAGCATGGCTGGTTCCAACGGCCTTTTGTCTAGCCCGAGCGCGTGCAGC
>JBCCPG010000016.1:0-13894 GCA_039039885.1 Pseudomonadota bacterium
TGGGGCGCATTGCGGTCATTCGAGAGTCGATCGAGCCAGCTGGAGCTGCTCGATTGCCCGGTTAAGTACGCGAAGAGCGCTTTCGATGGTCGACCGGGTCTGATCATTTGGATTGCCCGATGGCAGTATGAGCTTGGCGCCATTTTTCTTTAAAGGCACTTCAACGTTTGCTGACGGCTCCAGCACATTGTCTTTCCGCTCTTTATCCTTTGGGGGCTAGCCGACTTGAGAGTAGGTAAAAGTCGAGAGAGAGAGTTTTCGGGCTTTGATAATGCAGAGCATTGTGTGTGGTAGGGCAAGTGAGTATCACTGGGGTAGGTATCGCTGTGCTTGCGCCTCCCAAGAACCAACCACCGCTTCTGCTGCGAACAGGCCTCTTGGCGTGAGGTCGCCACGAGCACTGCCATCCAAGAATGCTTCGCCCACTTTCGGAGACAGAAACGCCAATCGTACAATGCGTGTCATGTAGGAGGCGGTGACGCTTTCACGTCGTGATAGGCTTGCAATGTCGATTTCGCCTTTGGCGAGCTCTTTCCACCAGGCATGAGCTCTAGCCAGCGTCGCGACCATCTGCGGCGAAGCTTCTTGCTGTGTGTGGGCCACTCCGGAACTGTCAACAAAGCGTAGCGCATAGCCAGACCTCGTAAGCGAACAGTCGACCTCAATATCTATAGTTTCTTTGCAGGCCTCATTGGGAGCGACTTTGAACCATTTGGCCAGACCTTCCTTGCTGAGACTGATCGTGAGGCGATCAGGATGGCAGGATATTCGTTCGACTAGCACGGAGATGTCCCCAGCGTTGACCTCCTTCGCGGCCTCACCTCCGCACCTACGCCTCGCCCATTCCGCAAAAGCCTCGGGACCAAGCTTCTCAATTAGCCAAGTCGGCTTGGCTAGCGCAGCTTTGATCTCACCGCGCATAAGCCGCTCAAGCTCGAGGGCAGGGATCCGCGTTGCCTTATGGTCGCAGTTTCCACCGCCTTTGTGCGATTGACTGATGTAGTAGCGATACCGCTTTTTGCCCTTCGTCGAATGCACAGGAACAAGCCGCTCACCGTCCGAAGTGAACAGCAATCCCGCAAGCGGACTGGTGTTGCGCCGTGTCGCTAGGCGCTTGCCAGGAGAATTGCTCCTTAGCTTCGCTTGGACGCGCTGCCATTGCTCAAGATCGATGATAGCCTCGTGTTGACCAGCAAAGGTCTCGCCCTTGTGAGCGATGCGCCCAATGTAGATCGGGTTCTTGAGGATCGTGTAGATCTGCCCGCGGCTGAGATGACCACCGCCATAAGTTTTTCCCGTCCACGTCGTGCGGATCGGGGATCGCTCATCCTTTTGGATGAGCTCTTCTTTGACAAGTCTGACATTGCCGAGTTCGGCGTATCGTTCGAACACTCGGCGCACGATTTGCGCGTGCTCCTCTACAATCTTCAATGTTCGACCATCGGGCTCGTAACCCAGAGGCGGCACGCCGCCCATCCACATGCCCTTGGCTTTGGATGCCGCGATTTTGTCGCGGATCCGTTCTGCTGTGACCTCACGTTCAAATTGGGCAAAGGACAGGAGCATATTGAGCGTCAACCGCCCCATGCTTGTGGTGGTGTTGAAGGACTGGGTGACTGAAACAAAGCTCACATCGGCTGCATTGAACGCTTCGACTAGCTTCGCAAAGTCGAGCAGCGATCTTGTGAGACGATCGACCTTGTAGACCACGATGATGTCGATACGTCCGGTCCTGACATCATCCAGCAGCCGCTGAAGGGCAGGGCGCTCAAGCGTTCCGCCTGATAGGCCTCCATCGTCATAACACTCTGGCAGCAACTTCCAGCCTTCGCTAGCCTGGCTCAGAACATAGGCGGCGCAGGCCTCGCGCTGTGCGTCGAGCGAGTTGAAGTCCTGTTCCAGACCCTCCTCGCTCGACTTGCGGGTGTAGATCGCACAGTGGACGGTCTTCATGCTGCGACCTTCGTCTTGAGGCCGAAGAAAGCAGGGCCAGACCAACGCGTGCCAGTAATCGCTCGGGCTACCGCGCTCAAAGACTTCCAGGTCTGATCATTCCAACGGATGTCGCCTTCATTATCGATTGTGACCGTGTAGAGCGCGCCGTTCCACTCACGTGTGAGACGCATGCCGGGTTGCACGCCCCGCGTTCTGGTATTGCCGCGTGCTGTCTGTTCCAAGGCTTGGATGGTCTTGCGCGAATGGCCGCCTAGCACTTGCGCTTGCAGTTCCCAGGCAAGGGCTAGGCGCAGCATCGCAGCGCTAGCTTTAGGAACGGGCTTCTCCAGATGCTTAGACCATGTCTCGCGCAGCTGCGCCAGAGGCATGGCCTCTACCGCTGCCAGTTCCATGTCGAGCTCCAAACGGCGCATCACGAGCTCTTCATGATGCGATAGCAGGTCGCGTCATCACGCTTGGTCTTCTCGATGACATGACCTTTCTTCTTAAGGCCCGTCAGTGCGGCGCGGGCTGAGTGCGGCTGCCAGCCTGTTGCTTTGACGATCTCGTCCAGTGTCGCACCGCGCTTGCGGTGCAGCAGGTCGATCACCGCCCCGATCTTGGTTTGCTTGGGTGCTGGTTGAAGCCTTGCGGCTGTGGCTTTGCTGGTGGCCATGGGTGGTTCTCCTTTGATCGGAGCAGCAAGATACTGCTCCCAACACCCTGAGCCCGGCCAATGGGCACCCCATGGCCAGGCTGTGACACGATGCGCGGCTCATCCTCTGTTTTCGTGTCGAAGACAGCAATGCTTGGAATGAACAGGAAGTCGAGTGGAATGTGCTCGGTCCGCAGGTTTTACATAATGGCGGTTATCGGTCGTCTGCTCCTGACCACTGAAAAGAAATTGCTGAGTGGTCGGAAATGGGGGTGGAAGCGGACCTTGAAGCTGGATAAGACTGTTACCTGGTCTTGTCTTTGGCTTTTCTGCCGGCTCCGTGAATTTTTTGGCATAGCCTGACGCTCCCATCGAACCGAGATCTGCATGGAAAAGCTTGCGCTAAATTGCTTGCCTAAATCTATGCTCTAGGCTGAGTTTCGATTGCAGAAGGGATCCTTTTTGCAGACGCCGAGCGAGGTCTGACCTTGGCGAATGCGAGAAACAAACTGCGCGCAAAATTCTGCCAATTGATCCCAATCTGTCGGACGGTTCAGCCGCTCAGCATCAATCGACTGCGCGACTTGCGTTATTGCGCCAAAAAATTCCGCGAGTCCAAAGATCTCAACGCCAAATTGAGGCCGATAAACTGAGGCTGTAACCATTCGCAAAGCTTCGCTGCCTTCGAGTGCATGGATTGATGGTCTTGCAGTTGCGCCCCCGTTAACGAGCGCAAGCGATCGAAGCACTCCTTGTGCCGCCACCCCATTTCCATTGTCCTCACTGTAGCCAGCAAGATGCTTGATCGCTCCGAAGCGGCGGTAAGCTTCACCCTGAGAGCCAGCGTCAAGATTAGCGAGTGAGTCTGGCCACAACTTAGCCTGCCTCTGAAGTGCATAGCATTTGAGTTCGCTGGAATCCGCCGGTTCGACTACCAGAACATCATCCGTGAAAAAATCCATGCCTGCTCTGCCCAAGGCCATCGCCATAGTTGATTTGCCGCTGCCTGGCGGGCCGGTGAAAGCGTGGACATCTCCATTCGATGTTACAGCACTCGCATGAAGCGGGATAAGGCCGCGTTGAAAGCAGATTATTGCAAAGATAGTCCCCGTCAGAAATGCTCGCGCATTGGGTCCAGGTCGATAGGTGATGCGAGCCCCATCTTCGATCAGAAACGCATGATCGGCGTCGATTTGCACAAGCACTTGTCTGCCATAAACATAGAATCCTTCATCGAATGGCACGCAGTTCAACCGATCTGGCACAGCTCCTTCTTGGATGATCACATCGGCCTTGCCGGCGGACTCCAACAGGAAGTCAAATCCCTTCCCGAGGGCCAAATCTGCGCAAAGAGTGAAAACTCCAGCGCTCATCGATTGCTCCCATCAACCCATTTCGCGAAACGCAAATTGGCGATTGCACGAGGCAGCCCTAAGTGGACCATCAAGTAATCTGGATGGTCGGCGCGCGATAGCGGAGTGTTTGCTGGCCAGGTCGCCAGCAATCGCTGAAGCCTCTTAAGATCGATCAACTCGCTTATCATTGAGTGCGATTTGCACGCTTCGATCTCTTGGCTTAGCGCTTCTTTGCGACGGGTAAGACGCAGATGCGTATCGGCTGCCTGCCGCCCCCTTGGCGCCGACAACACCTCCTTCGGGAGACGCCGGTTCATCACGCGCTTCATTAAGCTGCGCGCCTCTCCGCCTTTGTCGAATTGTGCCGCGGGAATGCCCATGCAGAACTCTGCAAGAGCACGATCTCCGAGTGGGTCACGAAGCTGCACGCCCGTCAACGTCTGGATCGCAAGTTGTACGGCACCAGCTTCGTCCCTTGTGCCGCCAAACAACGTATCCTGCGCAATGTCTGCGGGTGCATTTTCGCTCTCTGGATCCGCAAGATTAGGTGAAAATGGCTTACGGGCTGCGGACCAATCTCGTGGTATCATGGGTAGGGATGGCGCGGAACCATGCCGAAAATAGCGCCTCGCACGCCGGGTGAACTCATAAATGCGGCGCTCCATGAGCAAAGCACTGATTGAGGGATAACGTTCAAATCCCAGAGTTGCATTGCCGCTCTCCCCAGTAAGTAAAACCCGCTTCCCACGGGCTCTTGCAGCCTTCGCAATCGCTGTGATCCAACCCATATTCATGACATTGCGGGGCGGCAGTTCAGCAAGCAAAAAGAACTCATCAAGATATTCGGTGACGTCCATGCCAGCGCAATCAATGAGATTCGTTTCTAGGGTTGGATAGGCTTTTGCCAAGGCCTCAACCGGACCGCGCTCGTCACCCACGCGCCCATCACCGATGGCTCGGCCGTCCCAGCCGGGCTCGGGCACTGAAGTGAATGAGAGCACGTTCTTTGGTGCGTGCTGATGCAGCATAGTCATCGCCACTGCGGACGAGTCTAGCCCAGAGCTCAGCGCAAGTGCGGGTATTTGTCTTGCGCGCGAATGCTCGGCGACGGCGTGTTCCAAATGTTCGCGCGCCGCTTCGACGTAGTCACTGTCCTTGCGAAATCTGACACTGATAGCATTGCGCGGATTGTAGAGGGAATGGAGGCTGATCTCGCCCGATTTGATCTCAATCAAGTGACCAGTAGGGATGCGCTTCACCCCCTCATAATATGATCGCTGCCGATCCTCGAAGTCGAGGAGGAGGTTCTGTTGTAGCTTGAGCAGGTCAGTCCGCCGCTCGATGTCACCCAGCGCAAATATCCCTTTCGGAGCGGTCGCTACAACGATGCGACTGGATGATTGGTGATAGTAAAGTGGAGGTGAAGAACCGATAGATCGCACCGCGAAACCGATCCGGTTCAATTCATCCCAAATGAAACAGGCAAAGCTGCCGTCAAGCTTGCCAACCGCACCCCTTTCCCATGCGTGCCAGGCACTTGTGAAAAGCATGCTGTCAGGCATAGTTTTCTTTGCGTGCGCTTCTATCCCGAGCCTACGACACACATCCGTTCGGTTCGATATCCATCCCGCGAAGACCACCTTCCAGCGCCTGGCGAAGCTGACTGGCTGATGCTCAAATGCGTCCTCTGGCGTAAATCCAAGCGCAAGCGTGGAAACCAGCTCACATGGTTGCTTGCACCAAGAGGACTGACGCTCTGGCCCGTAAATCTTTAGAGCGCCGAGCAAGCGAGCAGCCGCATCGAGTGAGGCTGGATCGCGGACGGCTCCAGCGTGATCGGACCACACAATGGCTCCAATCGCGCTCATGCAACGCTCTCATCGGCTTGAATTCCAGGGCTTGAGCAGGGTTCCTGACTTTGCTGTGGCTTACCCTCGATCCAATCGAGCAAGACAGTGTCATTGGCGGCGGCAATATCGAGATCGGACTTTCTCGATGCTGCTAGATATCCACGCGCCTTTGCAAACAGCCATTTAGGATACACTAGCCAAAGGGCGGCGCCATCCTTCGCCGTGCCTGACGCATTAATCAGATCCTGCGCGCTCGGCTTAAGCGCCCGCCCAAACCCGTTTAGAAGCCTTTCGAGAAAGTCCGGATGCCGCCGCAAGAGATCTCTTTGCCAAGCCACCTCGGGCTGCTGTGTCATCAAATCGGCAGCTTGCTCAACCAGGAATTTGTCGACCATAAACTCTGGTTTCGAGAAGGATGTTGGCAAGCCTCCAAACCGAATGAGCATTGCAAGGAGAAGACAGAATGTAGGATAAAGACGAAGAGCGCGCAGTTCTACTTCTAGCTTATCCCAATCAAGCTCTCCGCTCGCTAGCAGGGCTCGAAGATCGGACAGCGTCAGTGGGCCATTGTCGAAGAGATGATGAGGGCCTGCGTGTAGGACCAGATGCACAAAGTTATCAGTCGGGTTGGCTACTCGGACGGGGTAGCCACCCACCTCGAAACTTTCCGCATTGGATAGAAGCTTCTCGGCCAGCCCAGTTGAGCCCGGCCGTTCGTACGGAGCGACAGAAAAATGGACTTCGATTGCAACCCCTGAAGGCGCAAGCAGGACCGGCATTTGGTGGCTTCTTGAAAGATTCTTGCGGTCATAACCAGGAACCGTCTGGCACCCATTACTCTGCAGTATCTTGAATGCTTCAACTGCCCGATCTCTAGGGACAAGAACATCGATATCCCGCAACGGGCGCAACGCAGCATGCGGGTAACTACGCAGTGTGAGAGGTATGCCCTTTAGCGCGCAGTAGGGAATTTGAGCGCGGTCAAAAAGGTTGGCGATCTCATTGATTGTCTTTTGATCAACAAGCGTAGCTAACGCCTGTTGCTTGAATGCATTGTGAGAGCCCGACCGAACGAATTCTGGGACTTTTGAACCGGGCGTTTCAGCTATTGCGTTGTGCAACTGGGGAAGCAATCGATGAACCTTGGCCTGACCATAAACCCAGGTCCATTGTTGATCGGTCAGTTTTGACATCATCAGGAAAAGCCGGCCGCGATGTGCGCCTGCTACAACAGACAGCAGAAAGTCCCGCGCATTCTGAAGATCTTTGATCTGAAGATTACTGACCATAATCCCACCATTAGAATTGAGGGGGCAAAATTTGTTCTGCAGTGTGAAAAGTGGCGCTGCTGCCCGACGCAAACCGAAGGGCTTGGAGCAAACGGATCAGCCATCCAAATGGGGGCGGCTATGAACCGATCCGGTCCCAACACCCCAGGCAGCAGCGCCGCCCTCCCGCAGTCGATGCGAACTTGACGGGAAGGTTATCCATATCGTTGAGCCAGCCATCTAACTCGCCTCTTTTTCAGTCAGAGCGGTCAAGATGCCTTGCTGGCAAAGAGCGGTGATGAAACAATCAAGACTTTGCAGACACTCCAGTTCATTAACATCATAATGCTCCATAAGTTGAGCTCGGACCTGACTAAGAGTGGCTCCAGACGTTATTTGGCCCCAAGCCATTCTCGCAGAGTCGGACATGCTGAAAAATCGTCCGTCATTGATGCTCAATAAGACGACCTCTTCACCAAGGTCTGCCTCTAGGAAACGACTAGACAATTCGAACACAGAGTTGCTCTCAAGAGCCCAATCTGCACCGCTAGTTTTGAGTGCCGTCATGAGAAGTTGTTGACGCGATCACGCCCGCCAAATCCATCTGAGAATGGACCAATGGGTCCACCAACATCGGAAAGATCTTTACCAAGGTCAACCAGCTCCGGAGTCACCCAAGGCTGTTTTCGTTTCAGCTTACTGCGGACTTCAGCATTGTTGTCCTTTTCGTTCTTTTCTATTGAATCTCTCCTTCGGGTTTGCATTGAGGATTGGAGTTAAATGAAGCGCCACTCAGGCGCGGTGAAACGGCCCAGATTTGGTAGAGATGCTCTGAGCTCTGCGTCGTTGAGGCCGAACCAGCGGCCCAGCTGCTGCGCATATTGCTCGACGGCGACGTCCGGGATCAGTCGACCATTACCCGCATCAAGGTTGTGGCCAGTGACGGGCGGCGGAACTGAGCCATAGATTTCGCGGCCGCTAACTGCTCCGCCAACGACCATTTGGTGTCCGCCCCAACCGTGATCCGTACCATCGCCATTTGCCACGAGGGTTCGGCCAAAGTCTGATGCTGTAAAAAGAGTGACTTGGTTCGACAGGCCCGCAGCGCCCATGGCCGCATGAAAGGCGCTGATTGAATCATTCATCTCAGTCAGCAGTCGGGTCAAATTCAATGCTTGCGCAGAGTGCGTGTCGAACCCGCCAAGGCTCACAAAGAAGATCTGGCGATTGGCTGAGAAACTCTGTCGCAGAGCAATCGTCTCAGCCACGCCCTGCAATTGCCGGCTGAGCGGGCCGTTGCCAAAATTGCCTATAACTGGACGACCTGCTGAAAACGCGTTCTGGTAGAGTGCGTTGTTGTCGATCCCATCGGCAAAGGCGCTCGCAATGTCCCGCTTGAGCACGTGGCTCCCGGCAAAATTGCGCGACGCCAATTGTGAGCGCACTTGATTGACGAGGTTTTGGTTCTCGGAAATGGGCGAGTTGTTGAGCAGCGTGATCTGGTTCGATCCACCGATTGGCACGCGATAAGGCGAAGTTTGTCGCCCAGTAGAGAATGGTCCGGCTTCGTCAGTTACAATTGAAGTGAATTGCGGCAGAGAGCGGTTCGCGCCCGATGCAACAACCGCGTCGGCGAACAGGCCGCCCCAGCCGAATTGAGCACCTTCGGGTGCCCCGGCCTGCCACACGACTTGCTGATCGTTATGACTGAATAGGCGCGGGGGTACTGCAGTGTTACCTGCTTCAAATCCGGCACGAGTGACGGGCCCAACCAACGGCCCAACATTCGCGATGAAGGCGGCGTTTCCTTGGTCATAGATTGATCTAATCCCGGCCAACTCTGGCGGCAACGCAAACTGGGGGCCGGTTGGTGAGGGCTGGCTGGCTCGGCTCAAAGGTAGAAGTGATCCGCGATCACGCGATGCCCCATACTGCGCCACAAGCGGAGCACGGGCGGCACGCCAAGAGTTGTAAGAACCAGCGTCAGACGGGATCAGAACGTCATGGCAATCGATCCCTCCGAACAGGAAGACGCACACTAGGGCTTTGTAGCCTATGACCTCAGCTGCGTGGCTGGTGAAGACCGTTGGCACACCCACCGCCGCACCGGCTGCAAGGGCGCCCGCTCCGGCACCGCGAATGAAATTTCTGCGATTTAAAGCCATTATGCGTCCCTCACCGTTGAACCAGAAAATCAGGCGAGGCGACGACCATCAGCACTGCGAGGCTTACTCGAGCTTCCAACCCCGCGGTATCGTTCGCATCACTGATCGCAATCTGAGAAACTGCGCTCTGAATTGAGCTTGAAGTCTCCGTCGAGAGACTCCCGTAGGTCAGCAATTGGTCCAGACGCGCCACCAAAGCAGCTGGATCATTGGCCAGTGCAATCTCAGCGGTGTAATCCGGCCGCCACGCGCGCGCCAAAGCTGTGCGATCAACTGGGATGTCGAAGAAGCCAGCCTCTGTTGTTAGCTCATCAAGGTCAAAGTTGTTGAACCCGCCGAAGGCCCAGAACGTCATAAAGTTCAGATAGCCGGTGTTCGACGAAGCGTTGACGATTTGCAATTCAGGAACAGTGAGGCCCCGAGCTCCTGAGACAGTACCCGGCGCAACAAAGCCTGGTCTGTAGAAATTGAAGACGCTGCGCGCACGATAGGGGTGTTGCGCGAGTTCTGCTGCGCTGCTCACATCATAGAGATCTGTCGCATATTCAGGGTTTGACGCATCCACACCAAACGCGCGCGCCCAGGCAGTAAAGCGCAGCACAGGTTCACGGATCTTGCCGAATTCGTTCCGCGTTGCACTAGGTTGCCGCCGGGCATCCTCATCAAACAAGATTGCCGCGACCGTGGCAGCGAGATCGCCCTTCCGCCCTTCTCCGACCAAGCGTCCGTCAGGCAAAGTATACTGCCCAGCATCAAAGACTGCTGCGACCCGCTGAACATATGCCGGATCAGGATCGCTAGTGGTAAATCGCTGGATTAGCTGACGGCTGACAAAGGGCCCCACATTGGGGTGTTCCATGATACAATCGAGTGCTTGATCTATGCTTGAAACAGTCTGTGTGTTCGGAGCGATCCGACAATTTAGAAAGCGTTTTTCAAGCTGGGAGTGAAACGCATCATTGAATGCCATTGGCCGCAGGAAGTTGTTCTCAAGCCCAGCATCTGAAGTGACGATATCAATTGTGCTAGGAAAAACGTCACGGTCCAGCCCCTCCAGGTCGAGCCCTGTGAACACGCGCGCCAAACCCGTCACATCGGCGTTACCATACGTCTCGATCGGATTTCCGCCTGATAGACGCGGTTCCCCGTTGGGCTGTAGTTCAACCAACCCAATCGTGAACAGTTGAAGGATCTCCCGGGCATAGTTCTCATCCGGGACGCGGCCTGAACCGTCTGCTCGCCGATTGCCAATGTACGTGAGATACTCACCCATGGTGGGCGAATATGTGATGCTTTCTAGGAGATCTCGGTAATTGCCAAAGGCTTGTCCGATGAGGAGGTCTTGATAGCCAATTAGTGCTTCGGGGATGTCGAAAAGCACATCGCCGCTGAAGTCTGAAACCACGAAAATCTGGCTCAGAGCAAAAGCGGTGCGGTGACGCAGCTGATCGGGAGCGGAGATCGAGCTTCGCCAAAATGCGAAGGTCGGTGCAGACCGTTCAAGCTCCGGACGGCCCTCATCGGTTGGCCGTGAGCTGCGCTCATAGGCCTCAAGTTGAGGGTTGCTTAGCGTCGGGCTCATTTGTATCTGCGTTACGAACCACTCACTTGCAGATGTGTTCGTCAAAGCTTCGGCTTGACCGGGCATGGGGCCAAAGGTTGCCTGCGTAAGGAAGCGACCGGTTTGAGATGGAGTACCAAAGACTCCATCGGTAGCGGGAGGAGATGGGGTAGGCGATGGATCGATGATTACGGGACCACCTCCGCCACCTCCGCCCCCGCCACCGCCACCGCATGCGGTGAGCGCCAGCATGGCTGCCGTTAGCGGAAGGGCTCTTAGGAAATTGCGCTTAAAGTCTGCTCGATTTTCCATCTGGGACTACCTGTTTGATCGCTGCTCTGAGGGTGGCGAGGAGTGAGGCTGACTTAGAATTCTCCAGCGATGCCGGCCCGCACGCTTGTGGAATTGCCGCCCGCATAAGTGACCCCGGCAGTGATCGCGAAATCGCCCTCAAACCGGTGCATCAAAGCGGCGGAAACGCCCACTTCTCCGCGGTAGGTGGCAACATTGCTGGCATAACTTGTGCGGCCTGCCTCGCTTGGGAAGTGGGGATTGGCTTGAGCAGCGATAGAGGCGATCCCGCGCTGCGCATCGCGGTCAATTGTGGCGCTGAGGTCGAACAACTCTGTCACTTGACCTTCAAGAACGCTGACCCTGCTAGTCAGCGCGCCAAACTGTTCGGTAGAGACCATGCTCAACGGTGTGATCGGCGTGTTGGCCAGCGAATTTGCTGGCAGGGTTGCGCTGGTAGCTACTTGCCTGGTTCCGGCTCCAGTGTCGAAGTTCGCTGGCGCTTCGGGAACATCCTGGCTTTCGTCAGACATCGCGACCTGAGCTGCAGGAACGCTTGCTCCAGCGACCTCGGTTGGTGCAATACCAGTTGGTTGGCCAGTAGTGGGCGTCAACCCATCCAGAGTGGCAGGAGTTGGCTGGTCAACCGCTGCGATGCTTGATGGGTCAACTCCAGCACTCAGGGAGCCATCCGAAACAGCAACTGAACCAGCAGAGGTATTGATACCAACAGGATCAACATTGCCTCCGATAACGGACGGATCTGTGGGAGCCTCAGCCATCTGCACAGCGCCTGGAAGCGGTGTGTCAAATGCTCCGCCAACTGTCGGACCTCTTGGGGAGGCTGCAGCTCCAGCTGACAGATTCTCACTCAGCCCTGCTGGCGCAACGGCAACATCCACACCACCCGCAGAGAATGGTTGAGTGGTGCTTTCTCCTAAGCCAGCGCCGGCTGCTGAGCCAAGGCTTGACGATGTAGTCGAAGCGCCTGCCACCGCAACAGTCTCTGACGATCCAACGACAGGGGTGGGTGCGGGTTGTGGAACATCAGTTTGTACCGATGCGATAGCAGGCGCGCTTGCCGGTGTGGCAAGGGGAACAGTTCCGGGCGTAGGCGCATCAGATGCGATCATGGGACCACTAGGCGCTGGTCGAGCAGCAGGCGCCACTGGCCCAGCAGAAGTCACTACGGGATTGCCTGGTGTGCTTGTCACCGGCACCACTGGTGGGCTCGCCACGACACTAGCACTGCTTGTTGTCGTCCCGCCCGAAGGTATCGCAGTGAAGCCAAGGTTTCCTGCTCCATCAACGGTGACATAATAGCGGGTGCCCGACTGCGCTGCGTTCGAGGCACTTGTCGGCAGACCCGGCAAAGTCACCGTTGTGGGCCCGGTCAGACCTAAACTCGGGTTAGCGAGACTTCCAATCACGATCTGGTTGGTGCGCGAAGTGGTCGCGCCAAACCCGATTGCCATCGAGTAGTTGAACCCGGCATTGGTGTAGGGCCCCATCGCCATCGAAAATTCGCCCGAAGACGCGCTGCGATAGCCAACGCTCATCGAAGCAAGACCGCTCGCATTGGCGAATGTCCCGATAGCCATTGCGCTGTTTTGGCTGGCTGATGCGACCGGACCAAGCGCATAGGCAAGATCATCGCTTGCCGTCGCATCTGGGCCGATAGCCACCGAGAAATTCCCAGTTGCCTCTGCCCCGTCGGTGTCACTGTCAATCGGAGCATCACCGCCAATCGCAACGGAGCTGATGCCTGATGCGGTCGTTTCAGCACCCAGTGCGACCGAGCGGCTCATGCCAGCAACGGCTTCCTCACCGATTGCAATCGAGGCCGCGCCTGCCGCGCTAGCGCCAACAGCGTCCGCATCCGCATTATCGGTGCCTATTGAGATAGCCCCAGCACCCGCGGCCGTGGCGTTCTCTCCGATCGCGACGCCGCGTTCACCGCTTACATTGGCAAAGCTGCCGAGCGTAATCGCGGCTCTGCTTGAGCTGAAGGAAAAATAGCCAATAGCAACTCCGTCCGCGCCGGTTAGCTGCGCAAGGGGACCCACTGCAACGGATCGCAAACCCGATGCGTTGCTTTGTGAGCCAAATGCTAGAGATTCCTGCCCGATTGCTTGTGCAAATTCGCCAAATGCGCCTGATCCAATCGCTTGTGCGGACGCACCATTGCCAACCGCTGTCGCTCTTAGAGCAGCGGCGCTAGCATCTGATCCGAGCGCCACAGCGAAGTCGCTCGTGGCTTGCGCGCCGGACGCATTGCCGAAATCGAAATCGCGGCCATCACCGCCAATGGCAATCGCGCTCGATCCACTGGCGACCGAAGCTGCACCGAGGGCAATCGTGTTGGTGTTGCTGGCGTTTGAACTCGCACCGAAAGCGATTGCGTTGCCGCCGCCGGCATTCGCTGTGTTGCCAAGAGCCAGGCTGTTGACCGCCGTGGATTGGGCCGCTTCACCGATCGCGACAGACAATCCGCCATTGGCACGCGAGTTGTTACCAATTGCAAGGTTGTTAACGGTCTGAGTGCCCGGCGTCGGAATTGCCGTGGAAGCGGTGTTGCCCAGAACAATATCGCCTGTGCCGGCTGCGCGAGACTGCGCGCCAAACACAATAGCGCGCGTATTGTCTGCCCGGCTATTTCGCCCAATCGCAAACGCGTTGTCTCCAAGCGCAGTTGCGTCGAAGCCGATTGCGACACCGCCCGTACCGGTAGCGAACGCTCCTGTCGAGTTGGTGTCTCCGCTATCGCCGCCAATCGCAATACTTCCATCTCCGCGTGCCGTCGCGCGGAAACCA
>JBCCPG010000017.1:0-12931 GCA_039039885.1 Pseudomonadota bacterium
CCAGACACTGAAATAGTCAATCCCGTGCCCTTATTGATCGGAGCGAATGCAGACGAGATGTTGATGTATCTTGACGCAGAAGATCCCACGCCATTCGCAAGTGCTCTTACCTCTTACGCGCCGGCCAAAACGCCTTGGAGAAAGGCAATCGCGGCTTACTTTGAGGGCAGCGAAGGCGACACCCTTGAAAAGGCGAATGCGCTTACGAGCGCGGCGGAGTTTTTCTGCCCAGCGCTCGATCTCGCTCGTCAGCTTGCCAGCAATAACATCCCAGTCTTTTTCTATTACTTCACTCGCACCCGCCCAGGTGGTGAAAGTCTGGGAGCTTATCACGGAGCGGAAATACCGTATGTCTTTGACACCGAGGATACTTGGCTGCCAGCCAACGATGTCGACCTTTCATTGACAGCGGCAATGCAGGGCTATTGGCTGAATTTCGCCGCAAATGGCGATCCCAATGGAGGCGATCGTGTGGTGTGGAAACCGATGGGTATCAGCGGTTTGAACATTCAGGAATTGGGCGATGTTGTAGGTCCTACCTCGGACCATCCAGCCGAAGCGTGCGCGCTCTTCTCAACTTCAAGTTAGGAACCAGACGTTGAAACGGTACGGCATCGACCCTCTGATATTCTTCTCAGCTCTGGTCATCATCCTGATTGTGTGCGTGCCGATATTCGTCTGGCCGGCCCAATCGGGTGCGGCTATCGAAGCATTATACGCATTGATCTCGCACAGTTTCGGACTGGTCTACCAGTGGACCGTAATCGGAATTGTCGGCTTTCTTGCCTGGGTTGCATTCAGCAAGCATGGTTCGATCAAGCTTGGTGAGGCTGATGAAGGACCGCAGTTTTCAACATTTAGCTGGGTCTCAATGCTGTTCTGTGCCGGCGTTGGCGCGGGCTTAGTGTACTGGGCAACAATCGAGTGGGTCTATTACGCCGACAGCCCTCCATTTGGTGTTGAGGCTGATACCAATGAGGCGCTCCGCTGGGCCACCGCGTATGGTCTGTTTCATTGGGGTGTCATTGCATGGGCGATCTATGCCCTCCCAACTGTGGCAATCGCCTATGCCTACTACGTGGAAGACATCGACTATCTGCGCCTGAGCACGGCTTGCCATCGGTTTCTTGGCCCGAGCGGTCCAAACAGCATCAGGGCACGTATCATTGATAGCTTCTTTATGCTGGCGCTTATCGCGGGCGCTGGAACTTCGATGGGGCTAGCGGTACCGATGATTTCAGCAAACCTCGCAGATGCCATTGGATTGGAGCGATCCTTTGGTCTCGATGCAAGCGTTGTGCTCGCGAGCGTCGCATTGTTCGCTTTTACTGTCTTCGTCGGCATCGAAAAGGGCATTCAGAGACTAGCGGATCTCAACGTTTTGGCCGCGCTGCTCTTCTTGGTGTTTATTCTCATCGCTGGGCCCACCTTGTTTATCCTTCGGGTTGGCACCGAAAGCATCGGCTTCATGCTGCAGAACACAATCGTGATGCTGACCTACACTGATCCCATCATTCGTTCTGGCTTCGTCGAAGATTGGACCATTTTCTACTGGGCCTGGTGGATTGCCTTTGGACCTTTCGTCGGCATCTTTGTGGCACGCATTTCAAGGGGGAGGACGCTGCGCGAGCTGATCCTTTACATGGTGTTTTTTGGCTCACTTGGCGCCTGGGTGTTTTACATCGTTATGGGCAATTATGCCCTGTTCCTCGATATCAATGAGATCATCCCGGTTCGCCAGATCTTGAATGAGATTGATCCGGCTCAAGCGATTTCCGCGACCGTGGGTTCATTGCCTTTCGGTGCGATCGCGCAGATTGCCTTCGCAGCGATCAGCATCATTTTTATCGCAACGACCTACAATTCCGCTGCATATGCTCTGGCATCTTCTGCATCGCTTCACCTTGAAGCCGGGCATGATCCAAACAAATGGCATCGGCTTTTCTGGGCGCTTATTCTCGGTCTCTTGCCGTTATGCCTTATGCTCGCAGGGGGAACAAGGGTTGCCATGTCTGCCGTGCTGGTCGCCTCTATGCCGCTTTTGATCATTGCCATCTTGATGTGCTTCAACCTTTTCGGTTCGCTCAAAGAGCACCCGCACCCCTCACGATAATCAGCTGTGGTGGACCTCACTCCGCAAGAGGAAGCTGATCTGGCCGGGGCAAATGGCTACCCCGTGCAATGGGCGATGAGACTGTTGATCACTTTGGCTGACGCTTGTGGAGCGTCTGAGCTGATCCCCATCTCCCAAGCCCATCTCGTCGGTGCCTATCATTCGGGTTCTGCCAATATCGCGCTGTTGGACAGGCTGATCGCCGACGGAGCGCAGGTACGAGTGCCGACCTCGCTCAATTCGAGCTCTGCAGACCTAAGCACGAAATTCATGTCCTGCCATTGGAAACAAGAACAGGCCGAGGCTAGAGCTGTTGTGCAACGCCTCGTCCAGATAGGGTGCCGCGCCACGCTCACTTGCTCACCCTACTTTCTTCCCACTCGCCCGAGCTTTGGTGACGTCATTGCATGGGCGGAATCGAACGCGGTGCTCTATGCCAATTCCGTGCTGGGTGCGCGCTCACTCAAGTCACCTCAGTTCTTTGATCTCGCCTGTGCTCTCACTGGAAAGACTCTCAGGACTGGCGTGGTTTGCGATGTTGGACGCCGACCTGAGCTGGTGATCGATGCAAGTGGGCTAACAAATCGCTGGTTCGACGATGAGCTCGGCTACCAATTGGTAGGGTACGTCACAGGCGAGATAGCTGGCGATCGCATCGCTTTGATCAAGGGATTGCCGCCGACGCGGGATGAAGCTGCGTTGCAGGGGTTTTGCGCCAGTGCAGGGGTTTCCGGATCGATGGCGCTGATACACGCCGAGGGCCTTACACCCGAGGCATCACAGTTCGGCGATCGCTTGCATTCGCTTGAGGTTCACTGCCTCAGCGATACGATCATCAATGATACAGCAGCGAAATGGTCTCTGGGCGATGGACATGCGATTGCAGCCGTTTGCCTTGGCGCGCCTCACTTTGGAATTCAGCAGATCCTTGCTTTGGACGCCATTCTGGACGCGCGCGGTGGAACTGTACAAGTGCCAACCTACGTTGCAGTCAGCCGCGATCTGGAAGCCAATCCCGAGACCCATCGATCCATACAGAGGCTGAAATCGAGGGGCGTCTCAATTGTCCACGACACATGCACCTATTACGGATCATTACTTGGCAAGGATCCCGGTACTGTTGCGACAAACTCGGTGAAATGGGCATCATACGGCGCCGCTAACTTGGGGGCACGCCCGGCGCTGATGAACCTTGCGAATTGTGGCATGGCAGCGGTCTGGGGGCCTATTCCCAAGATGGCGCAAAGAGAGCCTCCCAATGCCAATAATTGAGTTTCAATCGATCATCACGGGCGAAGCTCAAGGGCACTTGTTCGCACTCCGTCAGCCCATCAGCTTTTGGGGTGGCACCGATCAGACCGGGACCATTACCGAGCCGCAACACTCCCGCTGTGGCGAGTCATTCGCTGGAACCATACTTGTTATGCCACCTGCGAAGGGCAGCACGGCCGGGCCCGGAGCCTTGGTCGAACTGCTTGTTAGCGGCAATGGGCCCTGCGCCGTGCTATTGAATGCGCCAGATATGGTCCCAGTCATCGCATCAGAAGTATCACGGGCAGTTGGGGGTCCCTTAATTCCAGTTGGTTTGCTCAAGAATGACGGTTGTGACGTTCTCACTCAGACCCAGCAATTGGATCGTCATGAGCCACCCGCACGTATAATCGGCAACCGCTGTTACTTTTGATGCCCTGAAATAGCCCCTTGTTCCGCTCTCGGTCCCGGCTCGGGGTTGGAAATAGCTGATATCCCGGTATGGTAGCCTCTCGCCGCGACGAAGCCTCTCAAGTCTTATTTGGTCGCGATCTCACGTCTTGCTCCTGATCAGACCGCAGGTCTCAGTACTAGCGATGACGGCTAACTGAGGCTCGGACCCATGTGGCAAGGTGCTACGGTCTGAGCCGCAGACCATATAGGACAATGAATAAAGACGTTATCATCACTTGTGCTGTGACCGGATCAGGCGACACGGCGGACCGATCGCCGCATGTTCCAGTAACCCCCAAAGAAATCGCTCAAGCCTCAATCGATGCCGCCAAAGCGGGCGCTGCCATCGCGCATATCCATGTGCGCGACCCTAATACCGGCGCACCCAGCCGCGACGTTGAGCTGTACCGCGAAGTCGTCGAACGAATCCGCGAGCAAGACACCGACGTGATCATCAATCTGACGACCGGTATGGGTGGAGACCTATACCTTGGTCCCGACGAAGAACCGTTGGCATTTGCCAGCAATACCGATCTGGTTGGACAGATTGAGCGAATGGAGCATGTCGAAGCACTGCTCCCCGAGATCTGCTCACTCGATTGCGGCTCGTTCAATTATCCGGGCGGCAATTACGTCTATGTATCCACGCCTGACATGCTTGAGCTGGGGGCAACCCGCCTTCAGAGAATCGGTGTAAAGCCCGAGCTCGAAGTCTTCGACTTGGGGCACATCTGGTTCGCCAAAGAGCTGTTGAAGAATGGTTTGCTTGATGCTCCGCCGCTGTTTCAGATCTGCCTTGGTGTTCGCTGGGGTGCAGAAGCGTCCCCGCGTAACTTCTTGACAATGGTCGAAAACCTTCCAGAAGGCGCTAATTGGGCTGGCTTCGCGCTCGGCGCACAAGAATTACCAATGGTCGCGCAAAGCGCATTGCTAGGCGGGCATGTCCGGGTCGGCCTTGAAGACAATCTCTACCTTGCCAAAGGTCAATTAGCGACCAATGCGCAGCTGGTAGAGCGAGCATCGGCAATCATCGAAAACATGGGATCCCGCGTGCAGTCTCCGGAAGAGGCGCGTTTGGCACTCAACGTGAAAAAACAGGTCGAGCCCGCTCTCGCAAAGAGAACAGCATGATTGTTTGCAACAAGAGTGTGGCCCACCCCTGGCAGTGCGATGTGATGGGACACCTCACCACCCGTTTCTATGTCGAGATGTTCGATGATGCCTCGTACCACTTCTTGTCGGAAGTATTCGGCTGGACGCCGGGCGAGGCTGGAAGCCCCGGCTGGGCAGATGTAAAGCACACGATCGAATATTTGGACGAGGTCGGTCCGGGAGACCTGCTCGAGATCAGAGGGCAACTGCTCAAGATCGGCGGCAAGTCAATCTGTGTTCGGTATGAGATGGCAAATCTGACACGCGAGAATATTGCAGCATCGCTCGAGAGCGTTTCAGTTTATTTTGATCTGGCTGCCCGAAAGGCCATCCAAATACCCGATGATCTTCGGTTAGCTGCAGACGGACATCTTCAGGCTTAGTCCGACATTGAGTCGTAAGTGGAAGGTCTGCTATCAGCGGATCGCCAACACAGGGCAGACTATCAGGAAAGATCGGCTTCTCAGGAAGTGAGCTTGCTGGCTTTGCCCGACGAGTGCCGAAATTTAGTCGACCAACTGACCGGCTCGCACATCAAGTGTCGTTGCCAAACGCTCGACTATTTCGATCGAAGGATTTCTCGCGGCCCTCTCCAGATCGCTAACGTAGGTCCGATGGATATCGGCCTGATGCGCAAACTCCTCCTGGCTCCAGCCTTTCTCAAGACGAAACTTGCGCAAATTTGCGGCGAGGCGCTGACGAATACTCACGCCCGCAATTGACGCGCATGTAGCCGATCAATCTACAGACGATAAGTGACATTCTGCTTGACTGAGTGCGCCAAGCGAGCAGTAGTAGATGTCACTTATCGACTACATGAGGCGGCTACGAACTCTGCGGACCTCAGAGCGGAGGCGCCTCGAGAAAGGCAACAAACCCATGAGACTTCCTTTGGCGCTTCTAGCCCTGCCGCTGCTGGCAATTAGTCAACCGGCAATGGCAGATAGAGATCAGCGAAGGCTCGATCGAATTGAAGAGAAGCTCGAGGATATCACCCCTGAGCACTTCCAGGAAACTGCCTCAATCTCCGGCGACGATCTCGACACCTTGGTCACCATCACAACCCAAGATGGCTTTAAGCATCGCGGCGGGTTCTCGGATCGCTTTCGAACAGACTCTTTTATCAGAGCCTTTGTCTCTCGAGAAACTGGTGAAGCCAGTTTCCAGATCTACGCTACCATTTCCTACAGCCGGGACTGGCGACACTACAACCGGGTCAACTTCGCAACTGCTAATGGACCTCAGTCCGCTGATCTCGATCGGATTGGCACAGATACAAACTGCGAATACTCAGTCTGTGTGCTGACAGAGATTGTCGGGTTTACGGTCGATGAAGATACTCTCCGAGCGATCGCCGAGGATGGTTCTGGTCCATGGCGGTTCCGCTTCTACGCCCGAAGCGGCGACGATTGGACCGAACTTATGAGCAGGGCCGAGCTTGCCGGAGCGCTGGCCGCGGTGGACGCCTATCGCGATGGCCTTCAGATCAAATGACGGGTCAGCTCACTCGCCCAGAAATGGATCGAAGTTGGGATCAACATCGTCTTTCCACTCATTGGGGTCTGGAGCTTCTGGTGCCACAGAAGACGATCCACTGAACGTCCCCTTTTTGCGCACGCGTTCCAGCAATTGCGAAAGCGCATCGACTTGATCATCGAACCGCGCATTGGGAAAGGCCAAGAGTTCGTTCTCGAACTCTTCAAGCCAATGTGCCTGGCTTGGGAGGAAGAGCTGCCCGGCCTCCACCATACTTGAGACCCCTTCGGCGCGACTGAACTTGTCGCGTTCGGGGCTCCGAGCAAGCGGCCTTGGCATTGAGGTGCTGGTGTCGGCGCGCAGCGCCTGGATCAGCTGCTGCCCAGAAGCCTTGTCTTCAATCAAGATCTCAGACGGCCTGTACTCACGTGCTAGCTCGATGGTCTTCTTGTGAAGCTCAGGAAACTCGAGCCGACCACGCCAGATGTTGAGAACAAAGACATCGCGGCCCGACACAAGCGCCGTGATACATACCGAGTAGTCGTTCGCTACTCCGGTCTTGTTGGCGGTGTCCCAGGACTGAATGATCTCGCCTGAACGATCGAACGAAACCGGGTCGTAGTATATAAGCCAACTGCGCTGATAGAGATTGCCTTCAGCAGGCATCGGGTCTTGCTGGTACTGCGCGCTGAAAGCATGCGAGCCCATCGCTGCTTTCATTTCTTCAAGCACTGGCAGGGGCTCACGGGCAGCGTGGAGCGGCTCCCCTTCCTTACGGTGATAGACCTTGCCGCGCGTCAGAGGGATGATGGCATTTGCCAGCGCGATTGAAGGCAGCGCAAGCTGATCCTAACCACCGGCTTCGAGCAGCATGCCTGTGAGATCATACTCATGCAGGCGCTGCATGACGCAGAGGATAGCGCCTGAGTTCTTGTCATTGAGCCGCGAAGATAGGGTTGTCTGATACCAGTCATTCACGTTCTTCCTGAGTGCCTCAGACATTGCGTCTTCTGGCTTGATGACATCATCAAGAATGATGATGTCGCCGCCGCGCCCCGTCAGCGTCCCGGTTACCGATGTCGCAAGCCGCCCTCCCCCGCGCGTCGTGTCAAAGTCCCACGTGGCTGAACGTTTCCTGGAGATGATGGTCGCCGGAAAGAGGCGCTGATACCAATCGGATTCCATGATCGAGAGGCAATCGCGTGCAAGCTTGCCGGAGAGCTCATTCGAATAGCTCACGCATACAAAGTTGAGCTTGGGCTCCAGCCCCAGCATGAATGCGACCCAGATAATTGAGATGAGCTTCGACTTTCCATTGCGCGGCGGAAGGTTGACGATGAGCCGACGGCTGTCGCCCTTTGCGACGCGCTCAAGCTGATATGCAATCGCATCCAGATGCCAGTTCTAGGAGATCAGTTCACCGCCGGTCACATGCGGCCACGCTTTTTGAAGGAAAGCAACGAACAAGCGTTGCTGAGCCCTCTTCATTACAAGCTTCGGATTGCTGATTGCCTGGGCATCAATCATCTTCAGCTCCAGCTTCTGATTGCTCGGTGTAGTTGAGTAGCTGCTCAAGAAGCTCTTTGTCGCGTTCAGACAGACGTTCGCCAGCTGCTCCTTCGTCATCAGGACCGAGGACGCTCAAGATCGTTTTGATAAACATTTCGGCGGAACGTGGATCGCCCATCGAAGCGCGCAGCGCCATTGCCACAAGCGTGACCTTCTGGCGCGAGCCAGTGTATTCTTTCCCGCCGATGCTCACAGTCACAGGAGCCGCAAGCACCTCCTTGAGATCAGTCTTAAGACCCTTGGCGCCCTTGGGACGACCCTTGGGGTTACCGGACTTGCCCTTGGGAAACTGATGCTTCGTGGGCGGCCGACCGTAGCCAACACCCTCATCATCATTCTCAGGATTGCGGTTATGGTCGCGATCCTTGCTCATCGATCAGCCCTCCGAGCCTGCGCGGCGATCTGCCGCGACTTCTAAGAAGGAACGACCATCAGCATCGAGGACAGCCTCAAGCCCGCTGACTTTGGTCAGCCGATCAATCGCGACGTCGACATAACCCGAGTCGAGTTCAATCCCTGCGCCGCGGCGGCCCGTGTGCTCTGCGGCCAAGAGTGTGCTGCCAGAGCCGAGACAACAGTCGACCACCAGCTCGCCGCGATTGGAGCAATCGAGCAGAAAGTCTGCGATCATAGCGGTCGGCTTGACCGTGCTATGAGCTGCAAGGTCCTCATCGCGGCCCTTACGGAACGAATTGGCCCCTGCGTACTGGACGATGTTGGTGCGATACCTGCCGGTCTCACCCAGCCCGAAATTGTTGGTGTGCTTGGCCTTGTTGGACTTGAACGCGAAGATCAGTTCATACTGGCTGCGGTAAAATCCGCCCTGACCCCCCGAGCCCTTATCCCAAACCAGCAGCTGCTTGTGCTCTGAGTAGACACCATCGGCCGCATCGAGCAGCTCGCGCATATGACGCCAGTCCATGCAGTGGTAGTGGATCGAGCCGTTCACTGAGTACTGGACGCAATTGCGGAACAAAGCGCGCAGGAACGCGGTGAACTCAGCCGACGACATCTCGCCCGCGCCCATCACAAACTCGCGGTGCTTGTTCTTGCCGTTGCCTGAGACGAACCCGTCAATCGGCACATTGTAAGGCGGATCTGCAAAGATGATGTGGGCCCGCTCATTCGCGAGCAAAGCATCCCAGCTGACGCAGTCGCGCGCATCGCCGCAATAGATGCGGTGCGGGCCGATTAGCCAGAGATCGCCGAGACGCGAGACCGGATCAAGAGGCGGCAGACCCGCAGCGGGTTCATCACTCTCATTTTCGTCGTTGTTGACGAGGGCAAAGTCGAGATCAGCGGTGCCAAAGCCAGTAAGCTCAATCTCATAGCCACCTTCGAACAGCTCAGAGAGTTCTTCGGCCACAAGGTCCTCGTCCCAGCCAGCAAGCTCGGCGATCTTGTTGTCGGCAAGCGCAAAGGCACGGCGGTCCTCATCGCTCACAAACTTCGCCCTGATGATAGGAACTTCGCGCAGCCCCAGCTTTTTGGCTGCGAGCCAGCGGCCATGGCCTGCGACGATCATTCCGGTGTCATCGACAATGATCGTGCCAAGCCAGCCATACTGCTTGATGCTCGCAGCAATCTGGCTGATCTGCTTCTTCGAATGGGTGCGCGCATTGCGCGGATTGGGCTTGAGGGAACCGGTGCGGACGGTCTCAATATGGGGGTGGTTATGGGTGTTCATTGGTAGCTCCTTCAATTGGGAGCAAACCATCTATCCGCTGTTCCGGATCGGATTAACGAGAATAAAGCGGGATATTCTTCTCGAAGGCCTCTACTTCAACACCGGGGTCGGCCTGCAACTCACCCTCATCGACGAAGATTCCGTAGGTCGGAAAGAGCTCAAGGAAGTCGAGCTTCTTCCCCGCATACTCTGTGCGAATTGATATGGCGTACTCGACAAGCGTTGTGAGACGGACAGTCGGGTCAATTTGCTCGAAGACGCGAGGAACAATCTGACTCACACCATCAGCAAAGTGCGGCGCGTATTCGCCTGGCTTCTCGCGTTGAGCGAGAACAGGCTGCCCAAAAAACTGCTGAACGAGGGCCATCAGGCCAGCAACGTGATAGCGCAAGAATTCGTTCTTGGGCGCACCACGCAGTTTGGACAATGAACCCATCAGCTCAGACGCCGCCCCATCAACATCAGCTTCGGTGACATGACGGTCTTCGGCCCTCGCAAGCAGTTTCGCTCGCCTTGTAATCTCGACCTCGATTGCAGGATGCACACGTTTTAGCGGCAAACTCGAACGCCGCGTTCGCTTGAGTGATCGCGTGATTGTTTCGATGGACTCATTGAAGCTCTGTCGCGCCGCGGAGGCTTGCATGCACATCACGTAGTTGGCAGCGAGATAGCTAAGGCGCTTCTGAAACTCCCCAATCAATTCTTGTTCGCGTTCTGGGTCCGTAGTCGGATTGGGAGACGGCGGAAGGTTGGCCGGGTCAAGAGTGCGTGGGCGTCCCATGGATTGGACAATTATCACGGGCGATCAGCGAACGCGAATTCGCTGATCCGCTCAGAAAATTCCCTGTTCAGAATCTAGGGAAAACCGCGTGAGAACCTTGGAATTCTGGGGGGGCGAATGGAGAAATCCCGGTTTTCAGGCCCAATTCCCTGTAGATTCCCTGCATAACAGGGAATTCAGAAGGCGAGACTGGTTAGACCTGGACTGCGCCATTCACCATATATTTCCATCGAATATCGGTTTATCTCGTGCCTGCGCCGGCCGGGCAGATATGGCATCATCCGAACGCAGGCGAGTTCGCGCTGGAGTTGCGGCGCTCAATTGGCCATGGGAAAAGGCAATGGACGTCTTTACCATCCTGAAGAACCGCAATTTTCTGGGCCTGCTCACGGCTAACACCGTTCTAGCGTCGGCATTCCCGATGCAGCTTATTCTGGGCGGATTAGCGGGTCTTGCGCTTGCTCCCACGCCGCTCTTTGCGACGCTGCCCACTTCGGTGCAGTCGCTCGCCGCGCTGTTGGCGGCAGCGCCTTTGTCTATTCTTATGGGGCGGTTCGGTCGAAGGGCCGGCTTCGCGCTCGGCGGAGCGCTGACCGTGCTGGGCGCGGGGCTGGCAACGTGGGCTCTGTTCACGCAAAGCTTCGTGCTCCTTTGTTTGGCGCACTTCCTGATGGGAGCGGGTTGGGCGGCGTTTCAGTATTTCCGGTTTGCGGCTGGCGAAGTTGTCGATCCGGTGCTTCAGCCGGTTGCAATCTCCTTCATGCTGACCTCTGGCCTTGTCGCGGCGATTATCGGACCGGAGCTCTTCACATCTACGCGCGCAGCAATCGAGAATACGCCCCTGGCCGGTGCTTATGCCGCTCTCGCTCCACTGTCACTGATAGGTATGGTGCCCTTGTTACTGGTCAGGATGGCCAGAGATCCGAACAAGGCCTCAGCGGAGCGCAGCGAAAGTGCTCCCGTGATTAGCATCTTTCGGCGCAGACCAGTTCAGCGCGCCATCGGGATGGCCGCTGTCTCGCAGGGGGTCATGGTATTTCTGATGGTGCCGACACCGCTTGCCATGGTCGGAAGCGGGCACGGAGAGGATATGGCAAGCGATGTCATCCGTTGGCATCTGATCGCGATGTTCGCGCCGAGCTTTATCACGGGTTTCCTCATCCAGCGGTTCGGAGCGCAGTTGATCGCAATCTCTGGCCTGGTGACAATTGCGCTGGCTGGGGCCGCGGCCATGACGGGCCTAAGCCCGATGCACTTCTACGGGTCGCTCATCGTGTTGGGCATCGGATGGAATTTCAGCTTTGTGGGGGCAACCACCATGCTGGCAGCCGCGGTTCCACCCGCCGAGGCAACCGGAGTTCAGGGCGCCAATGATACGCTGATCGCGCTCTCCTCGGTCGTGGCGTCATTCGCCTCCGGATTGGTGATTGCGGCATTGGGGTGGGGCATTGTTACCGCCGCGTCTGTCGGGTGTATTCTGCTTGGCCTTGCCGCGCTGTGGCTTTTCAAGACGAATCTCGAGACTGAATAACCTGTCTTGGCAGCTGTCCCTAGCGCGATTCTATGATCCGAGGGGGTAACCCTGCACAAAGCTTTTGCATTCGAATGCAAAGATGCGCTAACGGATCGAGAATGCCGCGTTCGCTGGGTGCTGGCTGCGCGTATTCATTTCAAAACTCAAAGGTGAGATAATGCCTGTTTGGCTCAAAGAAGCAGTTGATGTCGAAGTGCGCTTGGAAGCTGCGCGGCAAGTGCGCGAGACCGTAGAGGGGATACTTGCCGACATCGACAAGCGCGGAGACGATGCCGTCCGCGATCTTTCAGTGAAGTTCGATAACTGGGATCGGGAGGACTACCGCCTCACCGATGACGAGATCAATCAGTGCATCGATAGCCTCGACAAGCAAGCGATCCACGACATCGAGTTTGCGCAGAAGCAGGTTCGCAACTTCGCCGTCGAGCAGCGTAAGGCGCTTCAGGATATAGAGGTCGAAACCCATCCGGGGGTTATCCTTGGTCACAAGAATATCCCTGTAAACGCCGCCGGTTGCTACGTACCCGGAGGCAAATACCCGCTGCTCGCATCGGCGCATATGTCAGTGATCACCGCGAAAGTGGCTGGTGTGCCGCGCGTTGTGACATGCGCTCCGCCGTTTGAAGGTCAGCCGGCCCCGGCGATTGTAGCCGCGCAAGCCATGGCCGGAGCCGATGCGATATACGCGCTTGGCGGTGTGCAGGCGGTCGGGGCGATGGCTGTGGGAACGCAGTCGATTGACCCCGTTGATATGCTGGTGGGCCCCGGTAACGCCTTCGTCGCAGAGGCAAAGCGGCAGCTGTTCGGCCGCGTCGGTATCGACCTTTTCGCAGGACCAACAGAAACCATGGTGATCGCCGATGAGACCGTCGACGGCGAGATCTGCGCGACCGATTTGCTTGGTCAGGCGGAGCA
>JBCCPG010000018.1:0-9233 GCA_039039885.1 Pseudomonadota bacterium
ATGTCAGCGGAGAACGCGTCTTCGCCATACTCGTCCTGCGCTTCGAGGAGCTCGTCTTCGGTGAGGAGCTGGTACTTCTCAAGCGGGGTCAGGCCCGGCTCGATCACGACATAGCTCTCGAAGTACAGGACGCGCTCAAGCTGCTTCAATTGAATGTCGAGCAGCAGGCCGATGCGCGAAGGCAGCGACTTGAGGAACCAGATGTGAGCCACCGGAGCGGCGAGCTCAATGTGGCCCATACGCTCACGGCGGACCTTGGTGACGGTGACTTCAACGCCGCACTTTTCGCAGACGACGCCTTTGTACTTCATGCGCTTGTACTTGCCGCACAGGCATTCGTAGTCCTTCACCGGACCAAAGATACGCGCGCAGAACAGGCCGTCGCGTTCCGGCTTGAACGTACGGTAGTTGATCGTCTCCGGCTTCTTGATCTCGCCATATGACCACGAACGGATGCGCTCTGGCGAGGCGATGCCGATCTGGATCTGGTCAAAAGTTTCCGGCTTGGCCAGCTGGTTGGTGAATTTGGTCAGTTCGTTCATGACTGTGTTCCCTTAGGGGGATGAAAATTGAGAGCGGCAGGTTGGGAGGGGCGTTTCGCCCGCTCCCGTTATTCCGCTGCCTCCGGCCATTCGTCTTCGCCGTCCTCGCCATCGCTCAGCGACTTGAGTTCGACATTGAGGCCCAGCGAGCGCATTTCCTTGACGAGAACGTTGAAGCTCTCCGGAATGCCCGCTTCGAAGGTGTCGTCGCCCTTGACGATCGCTTCGTAGACCTTGGTCCGGCCAACGACGTCGTCCGACTTGACGGTGAGCATTTCCTGCAAGGTGTAGGCCGCGCCGTATGCCTGCAAGGCCCAGACCTCCATCTCACCGAAGCGCTGTCCGCCGAACTGCGCCTTACCGCCCAGCGGCTGCTGAGTGACGAGCGAGTATGGACCGATCGAACGAGCGTGGATCTTGTCATCGACCAAGTGGTGCAGTTTGAGCATGTAGATAATGCCCACCGTGACCTTGCGGTCGAAGGCTTCGCCCGTGCGCCCGTCATAGAGCGTCGACTGACCCGAAGCGTCCACACCGGCTTTCACCAGATAATCGGACACATCGGCTTCGCGCGCACCGTCAAACACCGGCGTACCCATCGGGACACCTGCGCTGAGGTTGGTCGCAAGTTCAACAATTTGCCCGGTCGAGCGGCTTTCGAGATCTTCGAAATATTGCTCGCCATAAACATCCTTCAGACGGTCAACGACCGCTGCAGGCGGCTTGGCACCCGCATAGTCCTCTGCCGCATCCGGGTTGGCCGCCTTCCACTCTTCAAGCTTGTCCGCGATGTCCATGCCCAGGCCGCGCGCTGCGAAGCCCAGATGGGTTTCGAAGATCTGCCCGACATTCATACGCGAAGGCACGCCCAATGGGTTGAGCACGATGTCGACCGCAGTGCCATCTTCAAGGAACGGCATGTCCTCGACCGGCAGGATGCGCGAAATCACACCCTTGTTACCGTGGCGGCCAGCCATCTTGTCGCCCGGCTGAAGCTTGCGCTTCACCGCGACAAAGACTTTGACCATCTTGAGCACGCCAGGAGCCAGCTCGTCACCACGTTCGAGCTTTTCCTTGCGGTCCTCAAACTTGGCGTCGATCATCGCAACCGCGTCGTCATATTGCGACTTGATCGCTTCGAGCTGCGCCTGACGCTTGTCAGCCGCGACGGCGAACTTGAACCATTCGTGGCGTTCAACATCGTGGAGCACTTGCTCGCTGATCTTGATGCCCTTCTTGACGCCCTTCGGAGCAGCGCTGGCGGTTTGGCCGAGCAGCATGTCCTTGAGGCGGTTGTAGGTCGCACGGTTGAGGATGTTGCGTTCGTCGGCGGCATCCTTGCGCAGACGCTCGATTTCCTCATTCTGGATCGCACGGGTACGGTCGTCGATCTCGATACCGTGGCGGTTGAACACCCGGACTTCGACGATAGTACCCGCAACACCCGGCGGCAAACGCAGCGAGGTGTCGCGAACATCCGAAGCTTTCTCACCGAAAATGGCGCGCAGAAGCTTCTCTTCCGGCGTCATCGGGCTTTCACCTTTAGGCGTGATCTTGCCAACGAGGATGTCACCGGGGTGCACTTCCGCGCCGATATAAACGATGCCCGCTTCGTCGAGGTTGCGCAGGGCTTCCTCACCGACATTCGGGATATCGCGGGTGATGTCCTCTGGGCCGAGCTTCGTATCGCGAGCCATGACTTCGAACTCCTCGATATGGATCGAGGTGAAGACGTCGTCTTTCACGATACGCTCGGAGATGAGGATCGAGTCCTCATAATTGTAGCCATTCCACGGCATGAACGCGACGAGCGAGTTCTTACCAAGAGCCAGCTCACCCAGATCAGTCGAAGGACCGTCAGCGATGATATCGCCCGGCTCGATAACTTCGCCCACCTTCACCAGCGGACGCTGGTTGATACAGGTGTTTTGGTTTGAGCGCTGGAACTTCTGCAGTGTGTAGATGTCAACGCCCGACTGACCGGGTTCGACATCGCCTTGCGCACGGATCACGATACGGGTCGCATCGACCTGATCGACGATACCGCCACGCTTGGCTGCAATGGCTGCGCCTGAATCGCGCGCAACGGTTTCTTCCATGCCGGTGCCGACCCAAGGGGCCTCTGCCTTCACAAGCGGCACTGCTTGGCGCTGCATATTCGAGCCCATCAGTGCGCGGTTCGCGTCATCGTTCTCGAGGAACGGGATGAGCGAGGCTGCGACCGAGACAAGCTGCTTAGGCGAGACGTCCATCAGAGTGATCTGATCGTTCGGCGCCATCAGGTTGTCGCCAGCGTGACGTGCCGAGACGAGGTCTTCGACAAACTCACCCTTGGCGGTGAGGTCAGCCGAGGCCTGCGCAACGGTGTGCTTCTGCTCTTCCATTGCCGAGAGGTAGATCACATCGCCCGTGACCTTGTTGTCTTCAACCTTGCGGTACGGCGTTTCGATGAAGCCATACTTATTGACGCGGCTGAAGCTCGCGAGCGAGTTGATCAGACCGATATTCGGGCCTTCCGGCGTCTCAATCGGGCAGATACGGCCATAATGCGTCGGGTGAACGTCGCGGACTTCAAAGCCTGCGCGCTCACGCGTCAGACCACCCGGGCCAAGCGCCGAGACGCGGCGTTTGTGGGTGACTTCGGACAGCGGGTTGGTTTGGTCCATGAACTGCGAAAGCTGCGAAGAGCCGAAGAATTCGCGGACAGCCGCCACAGCCGGTTTCGCGTTGATGAGGTCGTTGGGCATGACGGTCGAAACGTCGACCGAAGACATACGCTCCTTGACCGCACGCTCCATGCGAAGGAGACCAACCCTGTACTGGTTTTCGAGCAGCTCGCCGACCGAACGCACACGGCGGTTGCCGAGGTTGTCGATATCGTCAACTTCGCCCTTGCCGTCTTTCAGGCCAACCAGCTCCTTGACCACAGCAAGGATGTCTTCCTTACGCAGGGTGGTCACAGTGTCTTCGGCATCAAGGCCAAGACGCATGTTGAGCTTCACACGGCCAACCGCGGAAAGGTCATAACGCTCACCATCGAAGAACAGGCCTTCGAACAGGGCTTCTGCGGTTTCCTTGGTCGGCGGTTCGCCCGGACGCATGACCTTGTAGATTGCCTCCAGACCCTCATCACGGTTTTCGGCCTTGTCGACCTTCAGCGTGTTGCGGATCCATGGGCCGGTGTTGACCTCGTCAATGTCGAGCAGTTCAAGCTTGTCAAAGCCCGCTTCATCGAGCGCTTCGATATGCTCCATGGTCACTTCGTCGCCCGCCTCGATATAGATCGAGCCGGTCTTCTCGTTGATCATGTCGTAAGCGGCATAACGGCCCACGACTTCCTCGGTCGGAAGGAGCAGGTTCTTCAGGCCATCCTTAGCCGCCTTGTTGGCAGCGCGGGGGCTGATTTTCTGGCCAGCCGGGAAGACTTCTTCACCGGTCTTGGCGTCGACCAGACCAAAGGCCGGCTTTTGGCCGCGCCAATTCTCAGCAACGAACGGAATCTTCCAGCCATCCTTGGCGCGGTCCCAGGTCATGGTGTCGTAGAAATGGTGGAGGATGCCTTCGCTATCGAGGCCCAGCGCATAAAGCAGCGCGGTCACCGGCAGCTTACGCTTACGGTCGATGCGGACATTGACGATGTCCTTGGCGTCGAATTCAAAGTCGAGCCACGAGCCGCGATAAGGAATGACACGTGCGGCGAACAGCAGCTTGCCCGACGAATGCGTCTTGCCGCGATCGTGATCGAACAGCACGCCCGGCGAACGGTGCATCTGCGAAACGATCACACGCTCTGTGCCGTTGATGATGAAGGTGCCGTTCTCAGTCATGAGCGGCATGTCGCCCATGTAAACGTCCTGCTCTTTGATATCGAGGACCGAGCGCGTTTCGGTTTCCTGATCGACTTCAAAGACGATGAGACGCAGAGTGACCTTCATCGGAGCGGCATAGGTGATGCCGCGCTGACGACATTCGGTCGTGTCGTATTTTGGCTCTTCCAGCTCGTAGTGAACAAAGTCGAGTTCAGCGGTTCCAGCAAAATCGCGGATCGGGAAGACGCTGCGCAGCGTTTTCTCGAGGCCCGAGACATAGCCCGTTTCCTTGTTCGAGCGCAGGAAGAACTCATAGCTCTCCCGCTGGACCTCGATCAGGTTGGGCATATCGACGACTTCGTGAATGTCGCCAAAGATTTTACGGATGCGACGCTTTGCGGTGCCCTTAGCCGAACGGCTGCGGGTGGCTTTCGCTTTGGTTGCCATGGAGGTGACTTGCCTCTTTATATATGTGAGCGCGAGGGAGAGGCCCCGCACATTGGGTTTGTATCGTCACGCGAGACGAACAGAGCCAAATCGGACGCAAAAACGCTGCATACCGAAGCGCACCCCATGCTGGGCTCGCATCAGCTGCAGCTTGTAACGTCGCGAATATGGCTTCCCGCCGCTTCCATTCTTGAACCGATCCCCGCGCATGAATCAGTCCGGCTCGAAACTGGCGTGTGGACAGCCATGTAGGAATAGCCGCGCTTCGCGTCAACAGTGTGTGTTTGTGTGTTGTTTGATTGCGCCCTCAGACGCCGGACGCGGTCCTTCCGGCCCGCTTGGCTTCGCCGCAGCGGCGGCGGCGTGCGGTCGCACGCTGGTTCGCCTGCGGCTCACAATCACTGCGAACAACTAACCTTGAGTGATTCGAATCGGCTGGGATTCGGCAGTCTCGAACCCTCCAAACCAGGCCGCGCGCCCATATTGTTTTTCGATATGAGAGAAAATATCGCTTTTCGATCAGCATCTTATCGTTTTTCAATATTTATTGATTGACGATAAACTCGTGCGCGCCTAGCTAATGATTATTGAAATTCGATATGACACTTTAAGGAGAACGATATGTCCACCCCACTGACCAACACTTTCGCCGCTTTCGCAGCCGTGATCCTCGCCTTCGCATCATTGAACGCGATTGTGACCGTTCCGCCCGCATCTGCACAGACGGTCGCTCCGATCGTTGAACTCGCCTGACGCTTAGGAAATCAGACATAGGGCTCGAACAATGACTGCAATAATGAAAGACAGACCCAATGATGTGCTCTTGCTTGCTGGCAAGGTGCTCACAATCCTGATGCAGGGCGCCATCGCAATTGGCGGCGTGATCGTTGCCTTGCTTATCCCGATCGTCGTCATCTTCCGAGGCGACATTATGCAGGGCTTCATCGATGGCAGCCAGATTGACATCAGCGCCTTCCCATTGGCCCCGTTTGTTGGTCTCTTAATGCTCATATTGGCAGCCGTGGCCGCGCTCTTCGTGTTCTTTGGTAAGCTACGCGCAATCATTGGCACGGTGGGAGAAGGCGATCCGTTTGTCCCGGAAAATGCCAATCGCCTCAATCTCATGGCGTGGCTGATGCTGGGCCTTCAAATCCTAGGCATTCCGATAATGGGTCTTGTCATGCTGATCGTGAGTTGGGCGGACGAAGTCGGAAATGCCGATGCGAACATCGATGCAGGTGTCGACCTCACGGGCATCTTGATGGTCATCATCCTCTTCATTCTCGCCCGCGTGTTCAAGCACGGCGCAGAAATGCGCGAAGATCTCGAAGGGACTGTGTGATGCCTGCTGATGACGAAGGAGCCATGATCATGGTCAAACTCGACGACTTGCTGCACGAACGCCGCATGACGCTGACCGAATTGGCGGAGCGGGTGGGCCTGACCCTCGCCAACCTCTCGATCCTCAAAACCGGCAAGGCCAAGGCGATCCGCTTCTCAACCCTCGCTGCGATCTGTCGCGAGCTGGAGTGCCAGCCCGGGGACTTGCTCGAATACAGCCAAGCCTGAGTTGTGTTGAACCCACTGAGGGGTCGGCGCTTTGCCGGCCCCTTTTGCCGACCGGGTTCTAGATCTCGATCACGACTTTGCCCGTCGCCTTGCCGCTGGAGAGCTTGGCATAGGCATCCCCGACCGTTTCAAGCGTGAAGCGTTCGTCATCGACCAACGGTTTCAGCCCCCCTGCATCAACAATATTGGCGATTTCGGTCAGAATCCGGTGGTGATCTTCGCGTCCGACATTGTGCAACATCGGAATGAGCATAAAAACCACGTGGATCGATAGCCCTTTGAAATGCGCCGAGGTCAGGTCAAGCTCGAGCATCGAGACAGTGGTCACGATCTGAGCGTTAAGAGCAGCCGCTTCAAACGACTTTGCCATATTGGCGCCGCCCACGGAATCGTAGACGACATCAAAGCCTGCTCCAGCCGTGTGCTCAGCGACATAGGCTTCAACGCTCTGCTCGCGGTAATCGATCGGGGTTGCGCCATAGCCCGCAATGATCGCTCGCGAGGCATCTCCCGAAATCGTGGCGAAGACGTCAGCGCCCAATTGCTTGGCCAATTGCACCGCGACATGGCCCACGCCGCCCGCGCCGCCCTGGACAAGAACCCGCTGGCCGCGTCCGACCCCTGCGCGCTCAAGTCCTTCAAAGGCGGTGATGCCGACAAGCGGGAGCGCCGCTGCCTCTCGCATGGAAAGCGACTTGGGCTTCTTGGCAATTAACCTTGCATCGGCCAGCATCACTTCGGCCAAAGCGCCGGGCAGATCCGCGAGGCCGCCTGCGCAGCCATAGACTTCATCGCCCACCGCATATCCAACAACACCTTCGCCGACTGCCTCGATTGTGCCGGCGAAGTCCATGCCGAGGATCGCCGGAGCCTGAGGTGAGAGCGGGAGATTTTCCGACCCCATCGCACGGATCATGGTGTCGACCGTGTTCACACTTGTCGCAGCGATGCGCACCAGCACGTGACCGGGCGCAACCTCAGGCGGGTCGGTGTCGGTCACTTCGAACGGGGCATTCTCACCAAAGGTGTTTAGTATGGCGGCTTTCATCAGGTGGTTCCTTTGAGCTGATCTGAGAGAATTTCATCCATCAGCTCGATCAACCGCGCGCCCCGGCGCGGGTCGAGAGCATCGGGATGCGGGGCAGCGAAACGCCCGCTGTCATTGTCGAAATAGAGCCCGCCGGCCTCAGCATGTTCGGGCGCAGTCGCCAACTCGGTGAGAATGCGCGCGCCCTGGCCAACATCCTTGCCTGCCATGCCATAGGCTTCGCGCACCATCTTGGTTGCCAAAAGCGAGCCCGGATTGACCGCAATGATGATCGGACCATCAGGCAAGGACAGCGCCAATAGCCGTGACCACATGGTGATCGCCAACTTGCTCTGTGCATAGGCCGCGCCGTCGCCAAGTTTCTCCTGCCCCAACAGAGCCCGCTCGCTCAACGCCGACTGTGCGGCAGAGGAGAGGTTGAGGACCCGGCCATCCTTGGCAAGGATCGGAAGCAGAAGCCGCGTCAACAAATAGGGCGCCAGCGTATTGACCACGAAGCGGATGTCGAGGCCGGAAGGCGTCTCAGACTTCGTTACAGCAAAGACCCCGGCATTGTTGATCAAGACATCAAGCGTTCCAAATCGGCGCTCGATTTCTTCAGCCATGCGGGCAGTCTCATCGAAGTCGGAGAGGTCCGCTGCCACCATCTCACAATCGGCCAGAGCTTGATGCTCCTCTTTTGCCCGCGCGAGCTTTGCTGCCGAGCGGCCGTGGAGAATGACACGATGCCCGCCATTTGCGAGCAGCTTCGCCGCTTCGAGACCGATGCCATCGGAGGAACCAGTTATCAGGATTGTCTTGCTCATGCCCAGCGAGATAGCTTATACCTGCGCTTGCACAAGTACGCACAATTTTTGCACATAGGTACATTATGGATACTGTGGATGAGCTGCAGAACCCTCCTCGGTTTGAGCGCTATGATTGCAGCGATGGCTGCCCGGTCGAAGCTTGCCTGGAACAGATTTCAGGCAAGTGGAAGGGCCTGATCGTCTATCACCTGATCGGCGAAACACTTCGCTTCAACGAGCTGGCGCGCAAGGTCGGCGCAATTACCCAGCGCAGCCTGACCAAGCAATTGCGCGAGCTTGAAGCCGACGGCATCGTCCATCGCAAGGTCTATCCCGTGGTCCCGCCTAAGGTCGAATACAGCCTCACGGCAAAGGGCGAGGAATTGCGCCCGGTTATCGCTGCCCTTGGCGCTTGGGGAAAGGTTTTTCCCAAGCCGGAAAGGGCCGCCAAAGTCGGATAAAACTTGACTCATGGGCGCACACAGCTATTTGCGCGTCCCGACCTGTTTAACAGGTTATCCGTCCGAGACAGTTGCTGAGCGGAATTGGCCGTTCTTAATTTGCAGCCTAGACGGGGAAAAGAGATTTTCGCGCTCCCCTAGATCGGGATCGCAGTCGAGCCATGTGGCTCACCCTCCTTCCCCATTGATGGACTTGTCTCACGTCGATGAACGGCGCGAGATGATTTGAGCCGGTCGTTTGGAAGCCATTTCAGACGATCATTAGTGAAGGAGTATGGCATGGATCGTTCGCAAAAGACCGAAGCGGTTGCCCAGCTCAACGGCGTCTTCAACGAGGTTGGCGTGGTGGTTGTCACCCGCAATCTCGGCATGACGGTGGAACAGTCCACCGAACTGCGCGGCAAGATGCGTGAAGCAGGCGCCTCTTACAAGGTTGCGAAGAACCGTCTCGCCAAGCTCGCCCTGAAGGACACCGATTATGTCGGGCTCGAGGATTTCCTCAACGGCCCGACCGCGCTGGCCTGGTCAGAAGACCCGGTCGCGGCTGCCAAGGCCGCTGTCGATTTCGC
>JBCCPG010000019.1:0-8839 GCA_039039885.1 Pseudomonadota bacterium
CTGATTGCGCGCGTCTCCTTTGCGCCGAAATTGTTGATGGTGACTTTTGCGCTCGCTTTATCCCCGTCCAGAGTGATGGCATCGATGGTGTGCGAGAACTCTTCCCAGTCCAGCCAATTGCAGAACGGGTCCGCATCCAGCCCCATCGGGACATCGCCCGCCGCCTCGGCGCTTACCTGCTCCGCCTTGATCGCGGCCGCCAGTTCCGGATCGAAGTACTCGGCGGGGCTGTTGATGTCGACGCCGTAGCCTTCGGGTGTGTAGCCCGCGAATATCGAGTCGATAAAGGCTGAGACCTTGGCCTTCTCGGAAGCAGCTGCGTCATCCTTGCTGGCTTTGTCCGAGGCCTCTGCTTCGGCATTCTTGGCCTTTTCGGCGGTTTGCGTATTAGCGTCTTCGGCCCGTTCGGTGCTCAAACGGCCTTCGACTTCTCCGACCTCGGCCGTTTCATCGCAAGCCGCCACTGCAATCCCGAGTGAGGCCACAAGAGTCATCGCATAGATCGGTTTCATACTCGCTCTCCTATCGTGCGCCGAAAGCCTATCACGTCCCGCGCTCATCGCCATAGAGGTGGATATGCAGGCGGTCCGACATGCGAAACCCGTGTTTGAGGCAGACATCCGACAGCCAGCCTTGCTTCGCTCGCAAAGCCTCGCTTGTGGTGCCCTCGGGCATCAGGAAGATCTTGTCGTTGCTGATCCTATGCTCGCATTGAAGCGTCAGAACCTCATCCACATCCTCGGGCTGAGCGATCACGAACTTGAAGTACGCGCGCGGATCAGCGGCATAGTGATCAAGCCGCTCCGGGATCAGCGCTTGCGCTGCGTCATTGCCGGAATGGGAAAGCTTGGGGCTGACATTGTACTGGTCAACGCGGATATCGACATGACCGCTTGCCTTGGTGGAGCCGTTGGTTTCGATCTCGACTTCGATATCGGGCAGGATCGCCAGCATGTCGGCAAGCGGCCCGCATTGCAGCAGCGGCTCGCCACCGGTGATGACCAGACGCTTTTGCCCCAGGGCCGCGACCTTGGCAGCGGCCTTCTCTGGCGAAAGCGCGACTTGGTTGGCTTTTCGATCATACGAGATGTTGTCGCGATGGGGGCGATTGTCGCCGTCAAAGTGCCACGTGTAAGCGGTGTCGCACCACGTGCAGGCAAGGTTGCAGCGCGACAGCCGGATGAACGCCACCGGAGTTCCCGCGCTCGGCCCTTCGCCTTGCAGCGAAGCGAAGATCTCGGGGCCTCCGCTGTCGTCTGTGGCGCAGATCAGTTGAGCCATGCTTTGTGTCCTGCGGGTGCCATCTGTTCCACTCGACTCGTCGCAGCTGAAGAACACATGGACCACCTGTTACACGGTCTAAGAGCAAAAATCCGATCGATCACAGAGGCGTCTTTTGATCGGGCAAGGCGATCACCGTTGAATGAACCGAAGGCTTCGACAAACATGTGGGCCCTATGGCACGAAACGCCGGAGTAGGAAATTTTGTTTGCCGTTTGACGCAGGGGCCATTCGCAATTGGTCCAGGCAGGGAGCCGAGACCCGACTGATGGCTGGCGACAGAATGGCTCGGGTGGGGTCGACGAGGCACAAAAAATGAACCGAATGGCGCGAAAGGCGTTCTTTTTCTTTCGACATACGTAACCAAAACCCGCTTTCAAACGTATATCGGTCGGAGACCGCGTTAGATTGGAGAGAACAGCGATGACGAAGAGCAACCAAACGGCGAAACTTGCAGCTGCGCTGATATTGGCTGGTGGCCTTATCGCTGCACCGGTTTCGCTTGTGTCAGCTGCCGGAGGCGGCGGTGGTGGAGGTGGCTCTCCTAGCGCCAGCGGCCCGCAATATGATCCAGCAGAAGAGTATCGTCAGGGTGTGGCCGCATACAATGATGGCGATTTCGACGCGGCTGCTGGGCATTTCAAAAAGGTGACCCGCGTAGCAAAGCGCAATGGCGAAGCGCATTATCTGCTCGGCCTTTCTTACATGAAGGCTGGTAAGACGAAGAAAGCGCGCAAACCGCTTGAAAGTGCCGTGAAATATTCCCCTGACCGGATCGAGGCGAAGCGTGATCTGGCGCTTGCCTATATCGAGCTTGAGCGCATGGAGGATGCGCAAGAAATGCTCGCCGAGCTGACTTCGCTTAACGAGAAATGCGCCGGCTCCTGCGCGGACGATGCTCTGCTCTCGCAGTCCGTTGCGGCGGTGAAGCGCGCCATGGAGGGCGGGGCCCAAGCCAGCCTTGGTCCCTCGCTCAAAGCATTTGCCGATTTGCGCGCCAAGGATGCGCTCTATTATCAGGCGGTCAGCGCGATCAATCGCGAAGAGCATGAAGAAGGGCTGCGTCATCTACAGCAGGCCGCGTTGGCCTTCGGCCCCCATCCCGATATTTTGACCTATCAAGGTTTCGCCAATCGCAAGCTCGGCCGGTTTGATGTTGCGCAAAGCTATTACAATCGCGCTCTTGCGATTGCGCCCAATCACCTTGGCGCGCTTGAATATTATGGCGAATTGAAGGTTGAGCGCGGCGATATTGCTGGTGCCAAAGCCAACTTGGCGAAGCTTGATGCGCTGTGTGATTTTGGTTGCTTCGAGGCTGAGGAATTGCGCAGTTGGATCGCCAAAGCGCAGTCCTGATTGCTCTTGCGGCTGCCATGCTTGGCCTCTCGGCCTGTGTGGCAGGAACTGCGCAAGTCAATTTGCGCGAGACTGCCTGGCTTGCCGAGGGTCGGCAAGTTCCGGCGCTTTCGACGGAACGGTATGTTGATCGCGAGGTGCTCTTTGCGGCCGCGCTAAACGGCGGTTTGGCGACGGGTTATGAGACGCAAGAGGCCTTGCGCGAAGACTTGCTGGCCGGCGAGTTCCTGTTCAAAGCGCCCCTCTTGCTCGGCGGTCAGGCCGCCAAGGCGGGCATGTCTTGCCATTCATGCCATGTGAACGGGACCGATAATCCGGCTTTTCTGTTTTCGGCCATATCGGGCGATGCGGGGACGGCCGATACAACGCACAGCTTTTTCAGCAAATCGCTGGGCAATGAAGTGTTTGACCCCATCGCCATCCCCGATCTCACCAAGGCTGGAAAAGTCTCTCACAGTTTGGAGAGCGCCGAATTGGAGAAGTTCCTGACCACGATTGTCGTGGGCGAATTTTCGGGGTCAGCGGCATCGCCACAGGTCATTGATCTTATGGCCGTCTATGTCAGGGCCCTGCGCCTTTCGGGCCGCACCGAGGACCAGCTTAGCAGAGCGCGGAGCCTGCGGGGAGATCTTGAGGACCTGCGAGCGACCATCGACCAAGCCTCACACCGCGCGAGCGTGGGGGAAAGCGATGTGGCGGCGTTGCTCCTTTCCAGCGGCCAGAGCCAGGTCCAGGCGATCCATGAGCGATTGCAACGCTCAAGCCACAAGGGGCTTCGAACCTGGCTGATTGCGCGATCGCGCGAGATGGGGAACTTGCGACAGAGGATAAATGCAGGCGAGACCGGGCTGCGTGGCGAGTTTGTTGCATTGCAGGGGGAATTGTCATCCGGCCCCGACTTCACCCAAGCCGCAAAGAACAGTCTATACAACGCCGACGTGCTGGCCGACGCCTTCGCAAACGGTCGTCGCTGAAAGTCCACTGCTGGTTATCGATTCAGGTGAAGACCAGATCACACGCTTCCAAAGGCGCGTCACCGCTTAGGATAAATCCTGTTCAGACAGCCGAAGGGCGTCGAACGGCTACAATCCACCCGGTCACGGTTATCGCCGCGAACCAGCAAATGAACCCGCTAATGTTGCCAATCGCGAGCAAAATGGCGCCCGGTGCAAAGGAAAGAGCCAGCAGGCCCCACCGCGCCAAAGGCGAGGTTTCCACTTTTTTCAAACCTGCAACGCGTCTGCGCTTTGGATCGCGTTGGCTTGATAGCCAGATGGCAAAGGTCGAGACGAGCGTCGCCACAATTGTTCCCACTAAGATCATGTGATTGAAGCCCTCACTCCGCCGGTTCGGCCAAGGGTTCCTGAGTACGAATAGGAAGCCGGATCGGACCGAATTCCCGCCACGCAAATGCGCCCGCAGCGAGCAGGAGCAGCAGGTCCATCGTAACCACCATTCCGCCGCCGCCGGACATCGCAGTGATCCATCCGGGGCCGCCAGTGACAATTCGGACGACGGGCAACACTGCGATGCTGGCCACAAGGACCGCCGTGAGCGAGCGGGTAGCAACGGCCTCACTTGAGCCGCGCAAGCCGAGAGCAAAAGCGACGATCATACCGGCGAAAAAGCCGATCACCGTCCCTTGCGTCGTTTCGCCTCCGAAATTGTAGGTCGCGAAGAAGCCCATAGCCGATGTCGCCATAGTCAGTGGCAATCCATAGGCGAAAATGGTGATACCGCGCTCGAAGCGTTGCCATAGCCGTTCTTCAGACCGACGCTGGGTCCACATGCGCATTCCGGATATGTTGACGTAACACATGGCCAAACCCAGCGCGACCCACACCGCTTTGGACATCAGGCCAGCAAAGTTTCCGAAGTGCAACGCGCCCATCAACCCGAGCGCAGTCGCTGCTGCATTGGGTTCGGACCCGATAAGCGGGCGTGGTCCGATATAACTGCCGTCTGAGCCGGCATAAGCGTGATTTCCGCCCAGCACATCGCCATTGCTCGCCATGGCAAAGACGCTGACAACGGAATCGGCTCGACCCAGATTGGTGATGGTCGCATTGGTCGGTGCAGATCCGGTCCGCGCCTCAACATCGGAGTAGATGGTACCAAGCGAGCCGAGCGTTTGCGGGGTTGCATCCTCAGCAATCGTCGACGGGGGCTGAAATGCACTGGTTGCTTTTTGGATATCGCCCCCGAAAGCTGTCATCAAAACGATCGGGAAGCCGATCGAGATTACAAAACTGTAGAATGCCCCGGTGAAGGCGAGAATAAACGCGAATGGCAGCGACCATGTGCCTGCCAGAATATGGCGGTCTCGCTTGGTCAAAAGCATGCTGGAAAAGCGCGGGCTGACGAACATGTCGCGGAACAGATGGCGATGCAGGATCATTCCGCTGACCGCTGCCGTCATCAACAACAGACCCAGAATGCCGGTCGCATAGAGACCCCACGGGCTTGGGATATGCAAATTGATATGCAGCTCTGTGATGAAGCCTTCGAGCGCACTGGCCCGATCGGTCGGATAGAGAGTGTCGTTGTAGCCTTCACTGCGAGAGAGGATTTCTCCCGAGCCTCGCTCAATCACATATCTGCCGCCATAATCCTCGACCGCGCCACTTTCCGGGTTTTCCTGGTGAGTGTGAAAGAGAGCAACGGTGTCGCCTTCCAGATTGGAGAAAAGCCGTACCTCTTCGGTCCATGCCTCTGGCACTTCCTCTGCCAGCTGATTGACCGAGGCGGCAGCATTGGGATCAAGCGCGCTCGAGCCATCGGACCCTGACGACCAGACACCGATCTCATGCGCGAGAACAGCAATGGCCCCTGTCAGGACCACGACATAAAGCAACAGCCCAAGCACCATGCCCGACCAACCGTGGACCGACAAAAGGCGTTTGGACTTGGCTTGATCGACCATGCTCATTGTGCGTGTTCCTCAGGTGAAATGCGGATCAAGTGAAAGCGGAATAGAGGATCGCCGCATTGATCGCGACAAGGACCAGCGTCACAAGCAGTGCGCGAAGCGGCTTTTCCTCAAGCAGATAATAAAAGAACATAACCCCCCAAAATGCTGGGAAGGATATCAGCCCAAAGGCGATCGCGTTAAAGCTCGGCACTTCGCCCGCGCCAAGTGTGGACGAGGATGCCATCGCGGTAATTGCTATGATCACAGTCACCGGTCCGGCCAAAACCCAGCGCAACCAGGTCGGAAAACGGCCTCCCTTTTGTGGAGAATGCGTCGCAGTTTCAGTGAACATATCATCTTATATCAGAGCAATCGCAATCTGTCACAAGCTGATTTTGAGGGGGGAGCGGGTGGGATTGAGCCTCGTATCCCACCCGCTGAGTGCACCTTATATGCCTCTTCCCTGACCCTATTGGGCTTGCCAGAGTATCCACATCGCCAGACCGCCAAAATTGATCACCATAAGGCGGCTTGCTGTGGCGAGGTTGCCCGATGCGCTCATTCCATGCTCCATTTCAGTATTGGATCAGAAATCCACCCCGACCTGAATTCCGATCACGCTGGGGTCGGTGCTGGTGAAGCTGGGGCTTGCATTTAGCGTGGGAATACCCGTTTGCGGGGCAACAGCACTCACAAACTGCCGCGTTAAGGCGCGCTCATTGAACAAGTTGTTCGCAAACAAGGCGATTTCGCCCCAATCGGTGCGGTATCCAATGCGACCATTCACCAGCATTATCGGATCGCCTTCATTTTCAGGCAGATTGGCCACATTGGTGAACTGCGCGCTTGAAAAGGCCCCATTGGCATTCACGAAGAAGCCGCTGTCGTCTTCGTAGCTGAAGCCGATTGAAAGATTGAATTCGGGCGCACCGGGGAAGGAATTCCCAGCGAGGTTTGAAAACTCCGGATTGGCTGGGTTTAGCGGATTGCCATTGGCGTCTTCGGCAAAGGGAAAGTCGATAAACTGGGTGCTCAGAAGTCCTATCGAGCTAAAAAAGTCGAGCTCGGGAATGATCTCCACCCGAAAATCGATTTCCGCCCCATAGAGCTCTGAGGTGCCCGCATTCACCGTCGCGGTGGAGAATGGCAGTCCGCTTGGATCGGGGATGCCAACCTGTTGATCATCCCAGGATGAATAAAAGAAGTTGGCGTTCAGCGTGATCCGGTTATCCCAGAACTGGGACCGGAATGCGATTTCATAGTTGGTCAGAAATTCCGGACCGAATTCAAGCAAGGCAGGCGTTTCTCCGGGCGGTGCAAATAGCAGCGCGCCGCCAGCGCGGTAACCGCGCGCGACTGTCCCGGCGATCGAGACATCGTCAGAGATCCGATACGTGATTGATCCACGCGGAAGAAACGCCTCGAAATTTGAGTCAACCGGCGGTTCATTGGTGATCGGGATGATGGCCGCACATGGCAAACCGCCGATACCGGGAATGAACGCAGCGACCACGCATGATGGTGGATTGACCTCTACGCTGCCTTGAATACCCAATGTCGCGAATGTCTCCCAATCATATCGAGCGCCGATATTGATTTCCCATTTATCGCTAAGCTCCCAGGTGACATCGCCAAACACCGCATAGTTTTCAGTGTCTGATCCTTGAAGGACTTGAAGATCAACAATTGACTCAGGTGGATCGACGGGGAGTCCAAGAATCGAAAGCGGGGTTACGAAGACCGTGTCGCTGCTGTTGGTTGCGTTGAAGTAATAGCCTCCGAACCAGCCAAAGACATTGCCGTAGTTGAAGTTTGCTCGCAATTCGCCGGAATAAACGCGATCAGCGTTGTCGCCAGCACCGGCCGGGGAAAAGTCGATGGTCCGCGTTACATCTTCGAGCGTTCCTAAGGCCTTGATCGACCATGCGTCGGAAATCTCGTAATCAATGTCGACAATGCCTCGCACGACTTCGTTGAATTCAAGTCGCGAGGAGGCTGGGATAGTCTCCTGCCCGAAGATATCGAAATCAGCGAAGGCCGGATCGTCGACCGGCACGTTTGTCTGAAGGGTGTTGAACTGACCGAAACTGGTGTCCGCATAGCTGCCTGTGAACAGCATACGCAGGCCCGGAGCAAATTCCGGTTCGATCAGGAGCTTCGCGCGCGCGGTGACGGCTTCGATGAACTGCGCACGCTGACCGGAAGTGATGTCGATCACCCCAAAATCCTGCTCGCGATAATCTGCTGAGACGCGCAATGCGATCTGATTGTCCACGATGGGAAGATTGACCATGCCAGACACCTGATAGGTGTCCCGAGTGGCGGCGATGCCGCGCGCTCGCGCTCCAAAACTGTATTCCGGATCAGCGGTCTTAATCACCACGGCACCCGACAGCGCATTGCGCCCTTGCACCGTTGATTGCGGGCCGCGCAGAATTTCGACCTGCTGCACATCCCAGAGGTTGGACACGCCTTGGTTGGCGTTGAAACTGGCTGGAGCCCCGTCAACATAGACCTGCGCCGTGTTGCCGGTTCCGGCATTGCCGACACCACCCAACTGGATCCCGCGAATGGAAAGCTGGTTGATGGCATCACCGCCAAGGGTCGACACATTGGCAGTGCGCAACAGTGCATCGCGCAGGTCGAACAGAGCCTGCTCTTCGATTGCCGCCTGCGTTACCACCGCAACCGATGCTTCTTCTTTCTGGATCGACTGATTTTGCTTTGTTCCGGTGACGATGATGACCCGGCTATCTTCTTCGTCGGTGGTTGCATCATCATTTGCCTGCGATGCAGAACCAGATACGCTCGCAGTTTGCGCCAGAGCCACCCCCGGGAGGGCAACGCCCGCGAGCAAAGAAGCCGCCAAGGCAGCACCAAACTTCTTGGTCATATAATCAGTCCCCGTTGTAATATCCCCGCGCGCTTTGCCGATTCTGCAAACTTGCGCGTCACCGCTGCAATACGCTAATGCGACTAAGTAGCAATAGTAATTGATGTGAACTGCCTATTGCTCAGGGTCGTGTGCGCATTTTGCAACACTGCTGTGAGGGGTGCGGATTGAGGTGGCCGCAGGATGTCGCAACAGATGGTCGTAGGACGAATGGACAAGCGCTTAGCGATATCCGTTCTACCCTGTAGCAAGGGACCTGATAGAAACTCAGCAGGCAGTCCCGAGAGGGCCGGTTTGCGCCCCAAACTGGGTCATTGGTTTCATTCCAAACCCTGTTACTGGAATAGCGTCGGGCCTGATTGGTCAAAGTTCGCGGAAGCTCGCACAGAGTTTGAAAG
>JBCCPG010000020.1:0-8291 GCA_039039885.1 Pseudomonadota bacterium
AAAGTCGCTATCACTGCCGCCGCTCTTCTCGCTTCGACCAGCGCGATGGCGCAGTGGCAGGGCACTTGGGATACGTCCTATGGCAAGATCAAACTCAAACAGGATCAGGCCTTTGTTTATGGGGACTATGGCACCTGGGGCACGATTGAAGGTGTGACCAGCAATGATGGCAGGCTTCTTCGCGCGGTGTGGAAGCGCAAGGATGACGGGCGCACCGGCTATCTTGAATGGCGTATCCCGCAACGCGCCAAGTTCGAGGGACGCTGGCGAATGAAGGATGCCGGTTTTGCCAGCTGGAACAGCGCGGGCACGGCGTGGGACGGAACGCGCACAAGCACGGCGCGCCCGGCCCTGACTGTCTATCGCGGCAATGCCAATATCGGCGCGTTCATAGGCCGCGAAGGAAACACATTTGGTCGATGGATCGGCCAGATGGGTTCCAATCCCACCTACAAGGCGCTCCCGGACCGGCTTCAGTGGAGCCAGAGCATCACTCCATGGAAAGTCTCTACGGCATTCGAAATGCAAAGACACGTGCGAGCAGTGTCTTCCGATGCCAGCGGCGGGCGGTCAGGGGAATACCGTGCGGCGCAGGCGTATCAGGCCATGGGCTGGCAATTGCTGGGGCGCGGTATCGTTACCGAAAACAACACCAAGGCCGCTCTTCTGCGCGCAGCCGTGGCAAAGAAAGGCAATGCAATCGTCGTAGCCTTTCGCGGCACAGGCGGGGACCGCTTCTGGGAAACAGGCATCACGGGCGTGCTTGTCGATGGCAATATCACACCTGCAATTCCGACCTTCATACCGCGCAACAAACGCAATGGTGCACTCGTCCATTCTGGATTCCTGGGTTCTTACATGGCCCTGCGCGGGAGGATCATGTCTGCGCTTGACGGTCAGCAGAACACCCATTTGTTTATCACAGGCCACAGCCTTGGCGGCGCTCTCGCAGCCCTCTTGGCTTACGATATCGGCACCAACCAGCCCGGAAAGTTCATCAGTATCACCAGCATCACCTCAGGTGCACCGCGGGTAGGCAATTCAGCCTTTGTCAGCGGCTTTCAAAAGGCGGTGCCGGATAGTCTGCGCGTGGTCGTTAATGGCGATCCTGTTCCATCGATTCCTTATGTGCGAGGCCTCTACAGGCATGCCGGTCGTCTGCTCTCTATTGACCAGAACACTGGCGCGCCGGTCAGCCACCAGAGCATAGATACCCGGTTCAATCTTTCTCAGCGCAAGAAGCATGCGAATACGGTGTATTTCGACAGTGTGAACAAGCTCAAGGGCCAGGCCGCGCGGAACAGGGCGCTCAATCCGAACGGCGATTCTTGGGCAGCCGCCGCAGCGCGCAGTGAAGTTCAACTCGCTTCGCAGACCCGCGTGGATGATGCGGTCGACGCCGCGCGGAACGGAATTCAAAATGGTGTCAATCGCGTGCGTGAAGGCGCGGGGAATTTGCGCGATAAGATCAAGGAGCGGCGCGAGCAAAGGAGGCGCAATCGATGAGCGGACCCGCTTCTGATAGTGACAGCGACCTCGACCAAACCAGCATCCGCATAATTGAGGCCGGCTATCGGAGCATAAACGACCCCAACGCGTTTGATGACCTCGTTACTGCATGGAAGAGCCGGATCGACGCACTGACATCGGGCGCAGTGCGCGAACTGCTCACACCCGCACTGGCCCAGCATTGCGACGAGCTGGTCAGGCTGCTCGACGCGATAGGTGAACCGCTGTTGTTGAGCGAGCACGACAGTTTCGTACGCAAGGCGCTCGGGCCGGCCATGGTCATCAGCCCTACGGGCACCGTCATCGCCATCAATCAAAGCGCCTCCAATCGGTTTGATCTTGCTGTGGGTCAGAGAACCGAGCTTGGATTTCTCGATTTCGCCTCGAGCGCCATGCTGGATCGTCTGCGCGACGCGTGCCGCAGTGGATCCAATATGCGTCGCGCTATTCTTCAGACCGAAGATCGCGGCAAACCCGATCTGCTCGACGCGCAAGTTGTCTCTGTTGACGGGAACGCCAACCGTGGGATCGGGCTGCGCACGCTCGGCTATGACTGGTCGGTTGCGGTCCACGATCTGCTCGTGCTGGCGTTCGATTTGAGCGAAGCGGAAGCCGAGGTGGTTGGGCTGCTTTATAAGCACGCGGACCTTGCCACCGTGGCAGAGATACGCAGCACAAGCCTGCGCACGGTGCGAACCCAGATGCATCAGATCTACTCCAAAACGGGCACCAGCGGGCAAGTTGAATTGATCCGCATGGTCTCGCTCATTTGTGCGCAGGAGGGGCGGGAAAACTCCGTGCTTGCCGATTGGCGCGATCCGCTTGGGCGCGAGCAATATTTCACGGATGATGAGGGTAACACACTGTTCTACAGCTGGCTTGGCGCGGCTGACGGCACGCCGGCTATATTGTGCCACGGTCCGCTAACGGGACACACTTTCCGTGCGGAACTCCATTCCGCATTGCGCGAGAAGGGTATCAAGCTCTACGCAATTTTCCGCCCCGGTTTTGGCAATAGCGCACCGGCAAAAAAGAACGTGCCTGCACACGAAGCAGGGGCACAGGCGGTGCTGGCACTGGCCGATCACCTCGGCCTCGAGGGCATTGCGGGGATTGGTCTCGTGAACGGGATCGTGCCGCTGATCCATGCCAGTGCTCAGCGACCGCGCCTGTTTCGCTCGCTGTTGGGCCTTGGCTCAACGATGCCCCTCGACCCCGCAGAATTTTCCAAGCTACCATCGATGCAAGGGACATTGTTTCGCTTGGCGCACAAATCCGCTGGCGCGTTCGATGCGTTTGTTCGCACCGGTTATCGCGCGGCACTCAAAAGCGGGCCTGAATACGCTCTATCGCGGATGTATGAAGGCTCACCTGCAGATCAGCAGACCTTGCGCGATCCCGATATTTTTGCGCTTTTAAAGGCCTCAACAGCGATGGTAATGACACAGGGACACGAAGCTTTCATGGCCGACGTATTGATGGTTTCACATGACTTCACGCCGTTGGTCGCCAAAGCAGCCCCTGTAACCATGGTCGCGGGCACCCTTGACCCGGTGTATCCCGTTGCGGCCATTCGCGAATTCACCAGGAAATCGGGGATCGACCTGATTGAAGTGGAAGGTGCAGGCCAAACCCTGTGTCACAGCCATATCGAGCCATGCGCAGAGGCGATATTCGCATCGGTGGGGCGTACGCGGTAGCGAATGCTCTAACCACGCCCGCAAGTAAGGATGCGCCGGCGTAAGGAGCTGGCGATCTAGGTGCCCAAGAGTGTTTATGGCCTAATTACAAAGGAGCGGGGCGTCGGCGTTGTTAGTTCCGACAGATCCGGACTTAGGTGAGACCCAATCGCCAAATATCGGTAGCTTCACTGGAAAATGCGGAACCAGTTTGGGGGCCAAAACGACCTATCAAAGTGCAACTTCCACTCGATGTGCTCTTCCTTCGGCCGTACTAATCTGGAAGCCAGTGCCCGTGAACAACTTAATCAGATTGATGGCCGTCCGCGTGTGTTCGCTAATCTTGACGGTGCTGAATGCCCCACCACGCGCCAGCGCGAATGGCAGCAGCAACTGGTCTTGCAAGTATGGCCCTGCGAAAGCGCCGCTCGATATGTAACCCGTCATCCGTTTCGCAGCTGTCTTGCCGATCTTTTCAGCCGGCACACCAAGCTTACCAAAGCCGGACATGACTTCGGTAACGTGCTCGAACTCTGCCGCAATTAGCAACGCGTTGCCCGGCCCCTGCTCAGCGGGAAGTTGACGCGGGATGAAGGCTTCTGCGGGCCATTCATCCAGCACTCGGCGCATAGCCTTCAGCTCTCGATCAGCAATGTCGAATGGAATTCCTGCGATCAGCGCCTCGGCCTTTCGTGAGACCGGCGCACCGCGATCGAGGCATTCGATGGACCGCAAAGGAGCAGGGTCAAATTCAACCACAATCCGTCCTCCGCCGCGCGGATAAAATCCATGCCGTTCGAGCGTCGCAGAGACCTTCGGCCCCATTCTGGAAATCACGGGCAAGAGGGTTTGCGCGAGGAATTCGAATGGTGGCGCTGCCATAGCGTGCGTCCCACCTTCGATCACGACGCGCGACGGCTTGTCCGCCAGCATCAAAGGCACCAAGATCGTCTGAAGCACCAGGCCAGTGCTGCCCGCCGTGCCGACGGCGAAGTGGTAGTCGCCTGGCGTCACCTTACCGGGCCGAAACGTCAGCGTGTCCGATCCCACCGCAAGTCCGCTTGCCTCCGCACCACCGATGGCGCAGGCCGCCTCCAGCGCGGTCACGTGCTGACGCATCATGCCGGGTTTTTCCCGCCGGCCGCGGATGTTTGTAATGGTGAATGGCTCGCCGGTGATAAGCGAGAGCGCGGCAGAGTACCGTAGCACCTGCCCCCCGCCTTCGCCATCCGAGCCGTCGATAGTTTTCATTATGGGTCTACCAATTGGGCGGAAAGGCGGACTGCCTTTGCGCCAGAGACTTTTTGAAGCCCGTCATTGGGCAATGAGTGTGTCAGCGACTTCCCTCCAGGAAAAGCACCTTTGATATTCAAAGCGGCCATCTCCCTGCTTAGCCCTAGCCCGCTGAGTGCCGCAAAACTGGATGCGAGTTGCCACATTGTGCATGTGACAAAGCACATCGAGCCGGTCGTCAATAAAGACCGTGATGCCGAGGCGTTCGCAGATTGGGGCTTTCTCTGGCCGCTTTCTGCAAAAGTGGACGTTCTCCCGTTTCAGGCCTGTTCGATTGAAGAAGTCGTGATGTTCAAGCCAATGAAGCGACTTGCGCTGTACGTTGGGGCCACATTTGGAGACGATATGCATATTGTCGCCAAAACGCTCTTCGCCAAGGCGGCAGATCGCTTCGATAGTGCCTTCGAACATGGGCGTTGCAAGGTAGTTGTCAGTGAAAAAGGATGTATCTCCCTTTGTTTCGGCGGGTCTTATGATGACGCCGCCAATGTCTATTCCAATTGTGTCTTTCATTTCAATTTCAGTGTATTTTCAGATGTTAATGTGACGGCAGGTGATGCCCGATGAAGAGGCTTACCCCTTCACGCACACCACCTGCTTCAGAGTATGGACGATCTCAACAAGGTCTGACTGTGCAGCCATGACCTTCTCGATCGGCTTGTAGGCCTTGGGCGTTTCATCGATCACGCCTTCGTCCTTCCGGCATTCGACACCGGCGGTGTCGGCGATGTGCTCGTCGAGCGTAACCAGCTTCTTCGCCTGAGTCCGGCTCATCACCCGGCCTGCACCGTGCGAGCAGCTTTCAAAGCTGTCCGCGTTGCCCAGACCGCGCACGATGAAGCTCTTCGCTCCCATCGAGCCCGGGATGATGCCCAGCGTGCCCTTCGCTGCCCGCACCGCGCCCTTCCGGGTCACGAGCACGTTTTCGCCGAAGTGGTTTTCCCGCGTCACATAGTTGTGATGGCAGTTCACCGCTTCGCATTCGGCATCGAACGGCTTGGCGATTTGCGACCGCAGCGCATCGAGCGCGTTGGTCATCATCACCCGCCGGTTGAGGAAGGCAAAATCCTGCGCCCATTCGACCGCTTCGACATAATCGTCAAAGTGCTGCGTCCCTTCCGGGAAGTAAGCAAGGTCTTCGTCGGGCAGGTTGATGTGCCATTGCCGCATATCCTTCTTCGCGAGTTCGATGAAGAACCGGCCAATGGCGTTGCCCACGCCCCGCGAGCCTGAGTGAAGCATCACCCAAACCCGCTGCTCGGTGTCGAGGCAGACTTCCACAAAGTGGTTGCCCGTCCCCAGCGTGCCGAGGTGGAGGACGTTGTTGGTCTTCGCCAGCCGCGGATACCGCTCGCACAGCGCGTCAAACCGCGCCTTGAGCGAAGCCCAGGCATCAACAACAGAGGCCGGAGGCTCACCCCAAGCGCCCTTGTCCCGACGCCGACCAGACGACCGTCCATGCGGCACGGCAGCTTCAATGGCTGACCGGATTCTGGCCAGGTTGTCTGGCAGATCACTCGCCATAAGCGAGGTCCGCGCAGCCATCATGCCGCATCCGATATCGACGCCAACAGCCGCCGGGATCACCGCACCCTTGGTCGGGATTACCGAGCCTACGGTCGCGCCAATACCAACGTGTACGTCTGGCATCGCGGCCACATGCTTGAAGATGAAAGGCATCTTCGCGGCCTTCGCCATCTGCTCTTTGGCTTTTTCGTCCACGGGAACACCGCGCGTCCACGATTTGATCGGAGCGCCGCCTTCCACATGGGTGTATTCGTATTTCGTGTCACACATAGCGACCTCCTTCGTTTTCGTTGCGCTACCGCTTCGCTGCTTGAGCGCGGGGGTGCTGGCGACGAGTTGAGGCGAGACATCCCGGATTGCTCCGGGGCGGATTCGAACCGCTCAGCCCTAAGGCTTCCAACCGATGTAGTCCCGCCAGCATTCGCCAGCGTTTCATTTCAATTCTCGTCCACGGCGACGAGTCTGTTGCAAAAGACGTTTCCCGCTTTTCCATTTAAGCTACAGGCCCCCATTTGATGGACCCGACGGGGATCGAACCCGCATCTGGCGTTTGCAGAACGATGTAGTCCAATGCGGCATTCGCCGTGGATTTGAAAAATGCTGGGGCGACCAGGTTCGGTGAGACGGCGGCCCTTAAGCTACGTTCCGATCGGCGGGGTTCGAACCCGCATCTCCCCAACGCCATTGCTGACTTTGAGGCGCTTTACTCGTCGGGCCTTTGGGGTGGAAATGTAGTCCCACCGGCATTCGCGCAGCATTTTCCAAATGTGTTCTTTCAGTTTCCAAGAAGGTCACGGCGACGAGGATTGGACAAGACATAGCCCACAAGGGGCGCTGCTCTACCAGACTGAGCTACCGCCGATTTCCCAGCGAGCGGGATTTGAACCCGCGACCAGCATCGTGACAGGATGTAGTCCTACCCGGCATTCGCCGTGACCTTCTTACTTTCCTTTCTCAAACTTCAATTTCGTCAACGATCTGCGTCCAATCTTGCGCTTCGCCATTGGCAAACCGCGCCATTGCGTCGAACACCGCATCGGTGAACCCGCCGACATTCATGATGTCTTTGCGGGTCTTAGCTTGCGTCGTGCCGTAAGGCTGGATGTCGATGCAGATCAGCTTGGCGGCCGGATTGCGGCGCTTCAGCTTCTCCCACTGATCCATCACAGCGGTCGGCCCGTAATAATTGTTGTCGATCCAGGACTGGTTGTCCGAGACGATCACAACCGTGTCGACCTTCGCACGCTCCTTGTTGAGCTTGGCCAGAGGCGCAGAGACCTTCGTCCCGCCACCCCAGATCGACGCCATCTTCTCCGCATTCACGGCGAGACGGGCATAGGGCTTCAGCTCCACATCCACGACGCGCTCTGCGAAAGGCAGGACGCGTGCCTGGTTGTTGGTGCGCAGCACAGCTGCAGCCACCAGAGCGGCGATATCGATGCAGCGAACGACCGAAGTCGTACCCTTGCGGTAGCCGGTAGCCGGCGACTGCATCGAACCCGACACGTCGGGGCAGACCACGACATTGCCTTTGAGTTTGGGCACTTTGGAAACCGATGCTTCCAGCGCCTTCTCAAGCGCAGCCTGAACCTCCAGCGGAACGCCCTCTCCGACTTGCGTCAGAGCGGTCATCAGCTGGTATGGAGCAGGCTTAACCCGCGCCATCGCCTTGGGATCAGCCAGACGGCCAGCGACCGTCTCGCTCACCCCTTTCACACCAAACGCGCCTTGGCGCGCGAGCGTGTTAAGGTTCATACGCAAAGCCTGCCAGCCCATACGGTCAGCCAGTTTGGCCCACTGCTTCTTGGTCAATTCAAACGACGTCAGCCATTCGAACGGAACATCAGGCAGAGGACGCGACTTGTCTGCTTTCCACGCCTCAAACGAAGCGAGCTCTTGCGGGAGAGCGTCCACGTCATAGGGCTTGCCAATGAGCCAGCCATAGAACGCACGGCGCTGCGGATCGGCAGGGTTGGGGTGAACCATCTTGACGATATCCGCCAAGCTCGGCTCCTTGCCCGTCGCGGCATGCATCAGCTGCTTGTACGACGCCCGCTCAAGCCATTCGCGCACAAGGCGCTTGGGACGCGAACCGAGCGAAGTACGCCCAACCTGACCCGAACGCATGATTTGCACAAAGTTGCGCAGCATACGCCCATTATCAATCACACGGTTGAAGACCGGGACCGCAAGGTCAGGATCAGCGACCGTCAGATAGGCAACCAGCAAAGCCGGCATATCCTTCATCGCGCCCGACTGGCGCGCATAGATAGCGCACTTGGC
>JBCCPG010000021.1:0-7138 GCA_039039885.1 Pseudomonadota bacterium
TCGCCGGAGTCATTCGCACAGCAGTGCAAAGCTCGCGATTGAGACCGTCATAGCTCATCTCGGTAATGGTATAAGTTCCGCCACCCGACGAGACAGCGGCCTTCACCGCCAAACGACGCGCGTTGTACTCGGTATCGACCTGCTGAAAGACCTCGTCATTGTTCGCAAATACCGTGTCGGTCGGATTGACGACATTGCCCGTCTCGACTTTGGTGACCTGATCATCCGACATGCGGTATGTGGTGCGGGTCGCGAGCCTGAAGCCGTTTTCACCCTTGGGACCGATCTCCCAAGTTCGGCGGCCCAAAATGTCATACCGATAGTAGGTTGCATCATCCGATCCGGCGAGCGGTCCATCTTGCGATAACATTCGCCCCGCATCGTCATAGGTCATCGTCGTGGTTAGCGGCGCTGTGCCAAGACCATCGGTGACGGTCTGCGTTGCTGGCAGTTGGGTGCCGCCGAAATAAGTTATTTGCTGCACAAACGAACTGACTGTGCCGCAATCAATTTCCGTGCTAGCGAGGTCCGCCTTACAGGTTTCGATCCGGGTGATGCGACCTGCTGAATCAAAGGTGTTCTTTATCTTGCGCCGGATGTTGCTTTCATCGGGGGGATCAAGCCGCGTGAGCATACCGCCATGTGTGGTGCTCCATGTGAAGTCCGTTTGATTTCCCTTTGGATCTCGAACCCAAACCGGGCGGAAACAGGTGACGTTGTCGCAGTAGAGTCCAGAATTGTAATACGCCTCTTCGACAAGCGCAGTCTGTCCACTGCCGGGCTTCGGAGTCGCAGTGCGCGAAGTAATATTGCCACTCATATCGTAGGTGACGCTGACTGAGTTGCCCTCAGGATAGGTGACCTTCGTTACACGCTGGGAGCTGTCATATTCGTAGGATGTAACACCGCCTTCAGAATTGGTGATCGAGTCAATCCGCTTTCGCGGCGGGACGACCAAGTTAGCCATACTCGCTTGGCTAAAGTTTGAGACTTCCACACGGCGATAGAACTGTTCTGGGCCTGTGATGACTATGTTGTCGACTGCGTCATAAGAGCTACCAAACTGCGGGTCGTCCGTTACATCATAGGAGTAATTTGCACCGTCAGTGGTGACGTTAAGCGTATGCCCGTCGCTTTGATGAGTTGCGGTTGCTGTTTTGCTCGGGGTCGATTCACCCGGCAGAGTCATCGAAGCTGACAGGCTCGGCGACGGCCCATTGAGTTCCTGCTGACAGTACTGACAAAGATACTGTCGGCCATCGATGTCGGTGATCGTGACAATGCCATTCACCATATCGCTGTAGGTCAGGGAGGCTAAAGCAACGGTTGGATTGGAGGTTTTGACGATCTCCGCCTTTTCGAGGAAACGCCAAAGGCCCGATGTTGCAACGTTACTTTTGTAGGTGAAGCGCAGCTGATAGCCGTAGGAACTGGAGACAACCGAAGGTCGTCGCACAATATAATTAGCGCCTTGCGAAGGGATCGATTGAGCGGAATCATAGGTAAAGGTAAGCGTTTCACCGCCAGGATTGGCGACCTGCGTTGCGACGTAGAAATATGGTGCACCGACAATCGAGGGTGACTGATCGCCATAGCGGATTGTGAATGTGATCTTCTTACCTGAGCCGCCTTGAGTGTAGTAATAGGGTGCCGCATTGCCACCGCCATAGAATACGGAGCCAGAGCCTTTTGCGCCGATACACTCTCCCGGTCCCTCAAGGCACCGCAAGCTATCTGACGCAATTGAACCAGCATTGACGCTGAAGCTCATGTCGCCCGTTTGAGAGTTTGGAACAGCGAATGCCTCGAGCAGTGGCAAAAAATCACTCAAATTTTCAAAAGTAAGTGCAGGCGCAGCCGGGATCGACAATGTCGGCATGTCTTTCCTAATTTTGCCCGAGAGATAATCCACCCCGTTCGCATCTTGCTCGACTTCCAGTGGGTTAATCTGCTGTGCCGCAGCGGGTGTGCTGGCGAGCATTGCGCAAGACGCAAACACTATGAATGCCCATGTGAAAGCAGCGAACCCGCTCTTGGAAACATCAAAGTCGTTTACGGTCACTGCGGATTCTCCCTAGAGTCCCACTGACCGAGGACAGTTTCAGCCATGCCACAAAGTACGGCGGGCCTCTCACCGATTATCTTCTCGAGTTGGCGTTGCATGCCCTCGGGTTCCTGAGCAGCCATCCCGCAAACAAGCTCCCTAAACTCGAGCTGTTTCTCTCGGCCAAAGTTGCCCCGTTCGCATTCGAACTCTTCGAAGCTTTTGGCGCTCATCACCGAAACACTGTTGCGCGGTACGATTATCTGGGTGAGTTGATCGCCAGCACGACGCTTTGAGTGTGCCATGCAAGCGAAAGAAGCCTCTTTATCGCGAGCGACTTCTTGTGCGCTCAATCGGTCGGCTGCATTTGGGTGAATAACCAACAAAAGCACCCCGAAAACACTCGCTGCGATTGTCTTTGTTTGCACTGATTCTGCTACCTCGAATAACGCATTTTTTGAAAAGGCTGCTATCGGCTGGATGCCTACAGGGGAAATCCGCCACCACCGCTGCAACTGCCCGCCGAGACTGAAAGTGAGCCGGTTGAAGTTGCACCAAGAGAATCGGCCACTGTGTAGGTGAAGAACGACTGCTGATTTGCCACGCCACCAAGAACGACTTCCACGGTACTTGCTGAGAAGAGTGAAGCGCTGGCTCCGCCGCTGTTGAGCGATATTGCAGTCAATGCGAGTGGCACATTGCCTTCAGGATCACTGTCATTTGCAGTCAAGTTAACGAACAGCGACCCTGCGCAAGTTGGCGAGGACGCGAAATCTGGGGTTGTCGTGGGCGGGTTATTGCCAGGCGGTGGTGGCGGAGGCGGAGGCGGAGGCGCTGGAGGCCCAGGAGGAGGTGGTGGCGGCGGTGGTGGTGCACTGCCTCCAGTCAAAGATGAAGCCACTTGGGTTCGATTGTCCGCTTTGTCGTAGCTGTAGTCACGAACTTCGTCGTCTTGCTGACCGCCAACCACTTCAACTTTAATCAAACGCCCTAATTCGTCATAGGTGTAAGTCTCAGTCGCTTGTTGCGCATAGGTATCATTGGCAATGCATATTACAGCGAGAGAAGCTCCAACTAATAATGAACTTCGCAACATCAAAACGACTCCAAAACCTTGTCGGAGGATCAACAAGGTGTATTGGTTTGAGTCAATACCTTAAATATGGCACCTCATCATTATGGTATTGTCAGCTTTGCAAGCACACCAACCTGCGCAGGCGCAGATATTGTAGGCATAGGATAAAGTTAATAGCCGAAACCAGTCTGACAAAGCCGTGGTACTTCGGCGCGCTGACCGACAAAGAAATTGGCTATTGGGTTGGCGGGCGCGATTTCACTTCTGATTGATTGCTGCACCGTTAAAGCCGCCCTTGCAGTAAGCCAACGGTCCGCATCATTTCGACCGCGCACATATTATCGAGATATTCAAACTCCTCTCGCAGTCGGTCAAAGGTGCGATGGTGCATGCCCTTTGGACGTGAGGGATAATTCCCCCAGCCCTGTTCGCATTCCAGCCGCTTCTGGATACGGAACAAGCGTTCGAATATTGCATCCCGGTCGGTGACGCACTGCGAGTGGTATCCCAGCCGCCACGCTTTGCGCGATGCGAAGCGGTCTCCGCCCGCTGGCATGTTGAGCTTGCCGACGCGGTGCCCATGATAGGGGCAGATCATCCACCAGCGCTTGCCGCCGAAATTGGGTCTTGTAGATGTCAGATGGATAGTCTGGAGTACGCTTCCGCGCTCGCCATGATTTTCGCGCGTGTATTCGAGCACCAGCCGCTCTTGCCCCGCTTCACACATATTTGCGCGATAGCTGATGCTGCCAGACGGCTCGCCGCCGCAACTCCAATTCAAGATACCGCTTCGCATTACGCCATCGGCCACCAGACCTTTTCGACGCATCCAAGCCAGATCGATCCTGCGCGAAGCATCCGCCGTTGGCCGCCCGCCGTGTCTGCCAGAACCGAAACCGCCCATGATTACAAGCGTAGTCTTAGTCGCTTCATTTGTGAATCGCGTTCCGGATATTTTCCTAAATCATCTGGGAGTTTCGACCATTTGGAACAGTGCGGCACAAGTGGGATCAATCGCTTTTCCGCTCCCAATCCCGCTTTTGCCACACACCCGCGCGCTTGCTGACTACGTAGGATCGTTGCCCCCATTGCTTATGCCCACAGCCCTCTAGCCCGAGACGCCTCTCTAGAGCCTCAGGAGCGCATTTGAGCATGTAGTGGAGTTTGCCCGCCAATGCGGCCTTATAGGCCTCAGGATTGCTCTCACAGGCCCTCGCAAAGTCCAGCCGTTGCGTTTCCAAGGTCTTGGTAACGTATCCGCCTCTTAGTAGCGCTTTGCTCCAGCGCAGAGGCATGGTGCGAAACAGCGGGTCTAATTCTAGCGGGACATGCAAAAGGATATGCGCGTGCTGGCCAAACCTGTCGCCATACTCCTGCACCCAAACCCACGGCATCGGGTATCCGTGCGAGCGCATCCATTCGCGGGCACAGGCTATGAACTTGCCGGTAATCTCCACTGCATCGCGCGCATCGACCTGAGACTTGCCCCATGCAAGAGTGATGAAGCGGTTCATCGGATAGCCCGCTTCCCAAGCATCGAAACTTCGGTCAATCACATTGCAGCACTGCGAGCTAGTAAGCTGCCAGCTTGTCCTGTCTTTTCGGTTGCGCGCGCCACCGCGCTTTAATCCGGCTGGAGGCACAGAAAACGCCCCTATAATAGGGCAGACCGGAGTCAGCTCACCAAGCTTCTGATTTTACGTCGAAATCAGATTTTCTGCTGGAACAAGCAGGCACGATCCGCTGCGAGTTTCAAAGGAACAACGAGAAACGCTAGGGCACTGGCCAAGCGTGTTCGATCAGGGCGACCAGCCATTTGGCCAGCCGCCCCAGTCATGTAAGCCGCTACACATTTTGTGTGGACGGCTTGGTCATCCTTTGGCATCTAAGCTGCATCGAGCGGGAAATCGATTTCTCAAGATGCGAGCGCTGATAAGGTCGGAAGCCTTATTGGCGCTCTTGCTTTTGTGCCGCCGGTTTAATCATGCTCGGTGTCGTCATTCGCGGCATCATCCGAGAGAGATTGATACCAGCGCTCCGCATCTTCCAGCCGAATACGCACAGCGCGTCCGATGTAGACGTGAGGCACCTCTCCGCTGTCGCGAAGGCGATAGACGGTTGACCGGCTAACGCAGTATTTTGCGCCAAATTGCTCAAGGGTTAAAAGTGCTGCCATCTTGTGATGGGGTCCTTCTGTTAAGTGGCTCGCGATTCCTGTGCGAGGTGAACTAGATACGCCCCAGCGGTTCCGGTTTGTTCTCGTTGTCACCGGTTGACCATGCGTCGCCGGAGGTGGATCATGCAAGAGCAAGAGGGGGTAACTTTCTGAAGGTATCAGGGTTGCCCCTGTGGATAGCGGGGGAAGCGTGACTAAGTTCATGTTCGACGCACCTCACCCACAACTTTTCAACAGACCCTCGGCCGCGCGAGAGGGTCGCCTACACCACCTCGAATGCAGAGCTATGAGTTTAGTGGCGCTAGGGCGCCACTGCGAATGGGAATTTGAACCGGTCTTTTCCATACTCGTTCCATACGAACGAATATCGATCCATCTAAGTTATTGAAATAATGGCGCACCCGACAGGATTCGAACCTGTGACCTCTGCCTTCGGAGGGCAGCGCTCTATCCAGCTGAGCTACGGGTGCAATTCGCCGGTCGGCGGTGCGCGATAGCAACCCTTACGAGGCTTCGCCAGCCCAATATCTTATGCCAGCAATGAAAGGGTGTCAGCGCCACGCTTGGCTTAACCAATCGGCAATCGCATCCGGCTAGTCCGACCTCATGTCAGCGCTGCCTCCCGAAGATACGCGCGCAATGCGCGCCGCAGCATCGCTCGAATTGCATCCAACCGGTGTAGCTGCGCAGGTGTGGGAGCAATTACAGCTTCAGGCCCAATCCCTAGCGCGACTGGCGGGTCTGGCGCCCGAAAGCAATCAGGTCGGGGCAGATGCGTTCTCACAATTGCTTGAAAATGCAGCGTGCTGGCAAAGAGACTTAGCACGCGATGCGCTCACGGACATGGATGCGATGGTCAAACCGGGAATCGCAGCCCTCAACATGCTTTCCGATCGTGGCCAGGACACCACTGCACCGGCGCTTGCGCTTTGGCGCGAGTACTACATGGCACGCGGTAAAGTGCTTAATTTGCTCGCTTCACAAGACCGACCGGACGAGCGTGGCGTCGACTGACTTCACTTGACTTCGTTCACTCTATGTTCCAGCAATAGAGCATGATTGAAACACTTCCCTCCGCTTCCAACGCGGGCCCGGTCGCAGATATCGCGGCAAAAGATGTAGCGCGCGGGATCATGCGGTTGTTTGCGCGCAACGGCATCTGGTGCCTGTCCGAGGTTCCGCTCAAAAACGGGCGCCGGGCCGATTTGATGGGAATCGATGCAAAGGGACTGATCACTATCGTCGAGATTAAGGTCGCGCGCAGCGATCTACTGGGTGATGGAAAGTGGCCCGAATATCTCGATTTCTGCGACCGCTTCTATTGGGGTCTTTCGCCACAGCTTGACCGAACTCCGCTTGAAAGCGAGGCCTTTATGCCAGAGCAATGCGGCGTGATAGTCGCGGATGGCTATGATGCGGAGATTGTGCGGAACGCGCCGCTCGGCGCATTGGCGGCGGCGCGGCGCAAGGCGCAGGTCGAGCATCTGGCCCGCATGGCGATGCGCAGGCATACGAGTGTGCTTGATCCGCATTGCGCGCAGCTTGATACGGCCAGTTAGGGGCACAATCAGGCGCAAACGCACCTGCGCAAGCTGAAACGCCCAGTCAAAACGCATTGTTTTGCAAAGGCAAAGCGCGCATACCGTCAATTGTGATTGATGCCGACACGCCTATTGCGCTTGCGATCCTGTGGTCCAGTTTCGCGCTGACGGTGATTGTTGCTTTGCGCTATTTCCTTTCTAGCGGGCTCTTTTCATGGGCGACGCGACGTTTGCGACCGGGGCTTTACGATGGCCTCGCACCCCAGATCCGACGCGAGATTCGCTGGTCGATGCTCTCGGCA
>JBCCPG010000022.1:0-6290 GCA_039039885.1 Pseudomonadota bacterium
CCCTTCCAGCCCTGCGTTCAAGGTCACATAGCAATAGATGCCTTGCCCCTTGATATCGTGCGGATAGCCCACAACGGCGGCCTCTGCGACGGTGTCGTGGAGCACCAGCGCGCTTTCCACTTCGGCGGTGCCCATACGGTGCCCCGAGACGTTGATCACATCGTCAACGCGGCCCGTGATGCGGTAGTAGCCGTCCATATCGCGCTTGCACCCGTCGCCGGTGAAGTATTTGCCTTTGTACGTGCTGAAATAGGTCTGCTCGAACCGCTCGTGATCTCCATAGACGCTGCGCGCCTGCCCCGGCCATGAATGGGTCACGCACAGATTGCCTTCATTGGCTCCGTCGAGCGTGCCGCCGTCATTATCGACCAGCTCAAGCTGCACGCCGAAGAACGGCAAGCCCGCAGAACCCGGCTTCATATCGTGCGCCCCGGGAAGCGTTGTTAGCATGCAGCCGCCCGTTTCTGTCTGCCACCAGGTGTCAACAATCGGGCAGCGTCCTTCGCCCACCACATCGAAGTACCAGCGCCATGCTTCAGGATTGATCGGCTCACCGACGCTCCCGAGCAGACGCAGTGACGAACGATCCCTGCTCGTCACGAAATCATCGCCCTCGCGCATCAGCGCGCGGATTGCGGTGGGCGCAGTGTAGAGGATGTTCACCTTATGCTTGTCCACCACATCCCAGAACCGGCCATGGTCAGGGTAATTGGGCACGCCTTCAAAAACGACCTGCGTCGCTCCGTTCATCAGCGGGCCGTAAACGATATAGCTGTGTCCGGTGACCCAGCCGATATCGGCGGTGCACCAAAACACCTCTCCTGGCTGATAGTCGAAAATGTAATGGAAGGTCGTCGCGGTCCACACGCCGTACCCGCCGGTCGTGTGCAGCACGCCTTTCGGCTTTCCGGTCGAGCCGGAGGTGTAGAGTATGAACAGCGGATCTTCCGCATTCATCACTGCGCACAACACATCAGCATCCGATGCCATATCGGCAAAGCGGTGATCGCGTCCCTCTGTCATCGGGACATCAGCCCCCGTGTGAGCGACGACCAGAACCGCCTCGACCCCTTCGGTCCCGGGAAGCTCAAGCGCAGCATCGACATTGGTTTTGAGTGGCACACGCTTCGACCCGCGCAGGCCTTCATCGGCGGCAACCACAAAACGCGAGCCGCAATCCTCGATGCGTCCGGCAAGCGCTTCGGGCGAGAACCCTCCGAACACCACCGAGTGAATCGCGCCAATCCGCGCACAAGCCAGCATCGCAGTGACGCCTTCGACGACCATCGGCATATAGATCGTCACCCGATCGCCCTTGGTCACACCGATTGCGAGCAGCGCGTTGGCCATCGCGATGACTTCGCGTTGAAGCTGCGCATAGGTGAGCGTGCGGCTCTCATTGGCGGGATCGTCGGGCTCAAAGATAAGCGCGTTGGTATCTCCGCGACCGGCCTCAACATGCCGATCAACCGCGTTGTAGCACAGGTTCAGCTGGCCATCTTCGAACCACTGGATTTGCGCCGGATCGAACGACCAGTCGCCGCCCGTGGTTGGCTTTGTCGTCCAGTCCAATCGCTCAGCCTGCTCAAGCCAAAAGCCCGTCGGATCGGAAACAGAGCGGGCGTACATCGCATCATATTGCTCCGCGACACAGTTCGTGGCGTGGGCGGCTTCGGGTCTGACAACGGCTTCGAGCATGATCTCTCTCCTGTGCTGGAACCCAGCATAGAAGGCACGCGCCGCGATTGCTTCTCAGACAATGGTCGTACGACTATCGGCTAGCTAGCAAGCCCCCGATCTCACCGGCAAACCAGCGGTCACAAACGATTTTGTGAGGGGAGATCACAACATGACATCGCGGCCTATTCGCACCGGACTGCGCCTTGCATTGCTGGGCGCAACTTGCCTGACTACAAGCCCACTTTTGGCGCAAGAACAATCGGTTGATGAGCGGCTTGATCGCCTGGAGGCCATGGTCGAAGGGCTGATCGAGCGGCTGGACGCACAGCAGAACGCATCGCAAGCGAGCGAAGCCCAAATGCGCGCTGAACAGGACGCAATGCGAGCCCAAAGCGAGGCCTTGCTGGTAGAAACGCAGCGGCTCCAGTCGAATAACGAGAGCCTCGAACAGCAATTGGCCAAATCGCCAGCAAGTTCGGGCGATGGCTTTCAGGTCGGCAAAACCCGCATCACCTTTGACGGCTATGTCAAACTCGACGCGATCAGCCAGCGCACCAGCGGCGGGCAATTGCCGAACAATTCGATCCTGCGCGATTTTTTGATCCCCGTCGCCATTCCGGTCGGCGGAGAAGCATCGGGCTTCGACACCGATTTCAGCGCCCGCCAGACGCGGTTCCTGTTCAAGACGGAAACCGATGTCGGGGCAGAGCACAAGCTGACCGGCCTGATCGAGCTTGACTTTAATGTGACCGAAGGCGGCAATGAGCGGATTTCAAACAGCTTTGTGCCGCGCATTCGCCAAGCGGTCATTTCCTACGACAACTGGACGATTGGCCAGACATGGTCGACATTCCAGAATGTTGGCGCATTGCCCGATAGCCTTGATTTTATCGGCGTGACCCCGGGCACCGTGTTCGACCGCCAGCCCCTGATCCGATATACCGATGGCGGTCTGCAAATCGCGGTTGAGCAACCTGAAACTGCGGTGACGTCGCACACTGGTGCACGAATTCTTGCCGGTGACGATCAACTGCCCGATGTGGTCGGACGGTACAATTGGTCTGGTGACTGGGGCAGCTTCACCGCGGCAGGCATTTTGCGCCAATTGCACATCTCTGAAGACGACCTCTTAGGTGTCGATGACAGCGCGCTTGGGTACGGGCTGAGCCTTTCCGGCAAGGTGAAAGTCGGCGAAAAGGATGACTTCCGCTTCATGGGGACGGTGGGCGACGGCCTTGGTCGTTACATTGGCCTCAACATTGTCAATGATGCGGCAATTGATACCGATGGCGACCTTGATCCTATCTTCACCTACTCTGGATTTGCCGCCTATCGCCGTGTGTGGAGCGATGACGTTCGCTCAAGCCTGGGCGCGTCGTACTTTAAGGCGGACAATCCGGTTCTGTTGACGACCAATCAGGTGACCGATGAGAGCTGGAATGCGTTTGCCAACATCATTTGGACGCCGGTCGCACCGATCGATATCGGGGTTGAGCTGATGTATGCTGAGCGCACTTTGGAAGATGGCCGTAGCGGCAATCTCCAGCGGGTTCAGTTCTCAACGCGATACAACTTTTAGCCGCTCACTAGCATTGGTCCCCAATGATCATGGGCAGCCCCTTGGCCCAAGATCGCCTCCTGCATTACCGGAACCACCACCATCCAAAGCCAATCTTGTCTGAGGCTGATAATGGTTCGAGAGCTGACGGTCTGCTTTTGACATGCTCGCTTGCGAAAGCAGACATTCCGCTTTCGGCCCAAACGCCGACCACGGAGTTACGGCATGATCTTAGTGTGAAACTCGCCATTTTCGCCGAACGTGTCGACGCCTTGAGGTAGGCGGGCGATTAGGTCAGCGTCAAAGCGATCACCGACACTAATGCCAGGCAGCTCCGCCGAGATTGCGCTGATATGGCATACGGCACCTGAGGCCGTCAGGTCTTCCAGAAGTGATCCATAGTCTGACTTCCAGAGCGGAAGTTCGAGCGCCATGGATCTGGTTCGCTCATCCGCTCCGAACGTATCCTCCCGCCAGCTGCGGATGTGCTCCAGATGCAGATCGCCAAAGCAAAGAGTTTCGCAATCCTGGACCAGACCCAGCGCGGGCAGCACTTGATCCACGTAATCCGGGCCTGAGAATAGTGGGACTCCGATCAAAGGGGCACCCAGCCTCTTTGCTTGCTCCACCACATCGTCAATTGGAAACTCTTGATGCGCGATGATCCTGCTCCGCGCGTCGAATGTGGTGAGCAGCACTAGGCTAAAGCGCTTCTGACGCTCCAAAGCGCGATAGGCCAAGAAGCTGTCTTTGCCTCCGCTCCAGAACACTATGGCAGCTTCTCGAGAAGGATCGGGCCGCGCGTTCGTTAGCCAAGCGGCTTGTTGGATACGCTTGGCCCGTTGAGAAAGCCCGACGCTTTCATGCCCAAACGGGCAATGCCTGCACCCTGCGCCGCAGCACCTATCCCTCTCAAGCAGGCCAAGACGCGTGAACACCATGAAACCCGTTTCCGGATCAATGTAGGTTGTCTCACCGCGCTTGCAGGCATCCTCATGAAGCGCCCAATAATCCTCATCAGGCAATTTCCATAAACTCCGCAATTGCATCGCATAGCATATGCAGGCTGGACATCAGGGCGGGGCTAGGACGGCTAAAGTGCAGGTGACCGTCGAGATGTATGACGGGTACACTTAGCGGAATTCGGTCGCTTTGCGCGCGCGACGCATCAAAGCCGCAGGCAGCGGCAATGATGAGATCCGGCTTTGCTGCCTCAACCTTTTCCCAGCTGACTTTGAACGACGGCTCTCTTGCTTTGCCGAGCACATTAGCCAGACCCAGCAGCTCGACCATCTCGGGCACCCAGTGGCCTGAGATGAAAGGCGGATCGAGCCAATCCAGAAACGCGACCCGAAGCCCGGTTTGGGCATGGACACCTTTGTAACCTTCCAAGGTGCGATCCCATTGTTTGGTCAGTACCGCTGCCTCTCGCCCACGGCCGATCGCTTCCCCAACTTGCTCAAAACAAACTGGCACATCGGCAAGGCCAAAGGGGGATAGATCGACCAGCTTGGGCCTGCTTGAAAGGGCAAGCACACCTTCACGCACATCACCCACAGGAACTGCGCAGACGTCGCACAGCGACTGGCTGATCACGACATCTGGCGCAAGGCGCTCGAGCGTGTCGATATCGAGCTGATAGAGCGGGCGATTAGCGGACGTGACCTGTCTGTCGATCTCGGCAGCCGACGACGATGTGTCGATCCATGTGCTCGTTAGCTTGGGCAAGTGACCCCAGTCGCCCGAGCAACTGTGGCTCACGCCGATTAGGTCATCCCCACCACCGAGGTCGACTACAATATCAGTCGCGCTGGGTAGCAAAGAAACGACGCGCATCGCTCGCTCCTATCAGGGCGATCAGGCCAAAGGCGATCCCGCCGTAAATCGCATTGGCGAGTATTCCGCGGAGCAGAAATGGCAGCGCGTTCACATAGCAAGTGATCCAGCCTTCAAGCGTGTTGGGATAGTACCCCATCGCCATCGGTGTGAGGTTGGAGAGGAGGTAAAACACAACTGCACTGACCAAAGCGGCCAACGCCACGGACCGAACATTAATCGAAGACAGAACCGGGCTGACTGACAGAGCCGCAGCGAGGTGTCCGAGATAGACAAAGCTCATTGCGAGCAGGTTATAGAACCCGTTAATGGCGTCGACGATCAGAACTGTCGCAATGACTGGTACGATTACGAGCTTTCTCGGAAGGTATGCTGCAGCAAGCATCCCTACTGCGCCAACTGTTGAAACACCCATGGGGTGTGGCAATGCGTGTGATGCCACGCCCGCCAACATCACCATCAAGGCAACAAAACCATGCCGTGCATGATCGCTCATCGATCAATCTCCATTGGCCGCTAGTCCCCGAGCGGTGGAAGCTGAATTCGAGAGGCCGGTCTTCGGACTTACGAGTGTAGATCAGCGACGCCTTCCCATGCCCGGACTATTGCCGGGCGCAGTGGCATATGTCGCCAATCACTCGATCACCGCTGCGAGGTCAGCACCGGATTTACACCGGTTTCCCGTTAGCCAGCTCGAACGCGCTATTTGAGCGCAAGACCTCTATAGCTAATATGGTTCAGTGTTGAAGGGCCTCAGAGCCAACTGAGCCGTGAGGAGTATGACTGCTTGGACCTGTCAATCGCTTGGTTGCAGACATTCCGCTTCCGGCCCAGGTTGAGCCATCATTCAATGACTGAAACTGGGAGTGTTTGCGGACGTTAGCACTTGTGGCGCAATCAGCCGCTTTCCAGTCCTAACTCTTCCTCAAAACCCGATGGTGACTCCCACGCGTCCTGCGGTTTTGCCGTTGCGGTTGAACCCTGTGGCGACGCCTGCATTGACCGCGACGTTCTCGCTGACCAGCGCGCCGATGTTGAACGAGCCTGCGTGCGCTCCGTCGTAAGTGCCAAGATTGGCCGAGAGGCTGAAGTTCTGATCCGGCAGGAACGTCGTGCCGCCCATTGCTACGGCCACAGCTGTGGAGCTGGCGATTTCCTCGTTCATGATCGCGAGTTGCCCTTCGACCAGAGACACCCGCCCATCGAGCGCATCGAC
>JBCCPG010000023.1:0-5389 GCA_039039885.1 Pseudomonadota bacterium
ATCGAGGCACCTGATATCCACCGCAACTTCACCACAGCGACCGCACTGGTCGCAATCGAAAAAGCCCGAAAATTTGGCGCTGCGTGGCGGGCTGCCTGATGTCGTTCAAGAACGCTTTGAGTTTCCTCGAAATGGTTCGCGAAGATGAGGACTTGCGCTGCGAAGTTGCAGCAATCGCTGGTGGCTCTGACATGAGAGGTTTGGCCGTTCTTGCCCGTCAGCGCGGTTTCGAATGCGACAGCAGCGAGCTAATCAAGGCGTGGAGAAAGCAATACGCTTTGCGGCAAGTTGTGGCGCAGTTGAAGCGCAGTTGAAGAACATTCAGGCCAACATGCTGGGCGCTTGGTCCGCTGCATCTTCCCGGCGGTTCAATCCGGCGAGACCCGCTGCAAACGCCTCATGGCTCACATTACCGCTGATGAAATTGCGATAGAAAAAGTCGGGCTTGTCGCGAAACAAAGGTGAGACAAACTGGTACATCGCGCCCATCGGGTCTCCCATTTTCTGATGCACTTCGGACTGATAGGCTTTTGCGACCACTTCGGGTGTGTCTTGCCCCTCGCAGATAGCGCGAGCTGCTCGAGCGGCCATGCCACCGCTCTTGACCGCCGCCTCGATACCGGCACCGTAGATTGGCTCCACCAGATTGGCAGCATCACCAGCCAGTAATATACGCCCGCGGCCGATTTCCTTTCGCGAGGAGTAGATCGGCAATCCGTGCCCCATCTGACTGATCGCGCTCCAGCCATTGGGGAAGCGCCATTCGAGATATGCTTGAAGAGAGTCTTTCAAGCTGGATTTGCCACTCCAACTCAAGATCCCGCAGGAGAGGCAGTCTGCCTTGGGAAAAATCCAGCCGTAGCCGTCACGGATCTGGAACAAGTCCATGATCATCGAATCGCCCTGCATAGGCAAAGCGTCTCTCGGAGCATCAATCTCGATGTCTATTGCGGGCCTGACGATGTTACCAGTGTTCAATCCGGCAAGTCTGGCTATTCGGCTGAAAGCGCCATCCGCCGCAATTAGAACCTGAGCCTGAATGGCCCTGCCTGATTTGTCGCTTATGCTGGCGTGATCGGCTTCAATTTGCAGATGATCGACCTGAAATGCCTCAATCAGTGTCACTGATCCGGAGGATTGTGTCACGGCCCGCTCAACCAGGGCATTGTCAAAGGTAGCGCGATTAACCCCGATTACTTTGCCTCTCTGTGAGGTTTCCATTTCACCGCGATTGGTAAAACCAAAAGACTGGTACTGAACCTCGATTGGAAGACCCTTAAGGCCTCCAATCTGCTCGCCCATGCGCAGGGGAAAGATGCCGCCGCATGCCTTTGGCCGTGGCAGCGCGGCCCTGTCGACCAGAGCAACGCTCATGTTGCCCGATCTAGCCAGCTCGATTGCAGCAGACGCGCCCGCCGGACCAGTTCCCACGATAACAACATCGAACGATTGCGGCATCAATCCCTCGCAAAGCGCATGAGCGCATTCCCGTTGCGCGGACCAAGCCCGCCAATGATCATTCGAGTGTGAATTCGCCCAATGCCCATGCTAACCCGCGTCGCGCATGTCCGTGACATCGCGATATCCCGTTTGTGTCGCCTCGAGCACCCGATGGGCCAGCGCGAGGCTCGCAGGGCGGTGGGTGATAAGGATGACGGTGCGGTATTTAAGCGCTTCGATACATGTCTCTACAAAAGCTGCTTCGCTTTCCAGATCATACATGCTGGTCGCCTCATCGAGAATGTAGATCGGTGGATCACGAAAAAGGGCGCGCGCAAGTGCGATCCGTTGGCGCTGTCCACCCGAGAGGCGGACGCCGTGATCACCAATCTCTGTGTCCAGCCCCTCGGGCAGCGAGGCAATAAAGCTCCATGCCTCGCATAGCCGCGCAGCGCGCTCGATTTCGCTGTCGTCGGCGTTTTCATGACCGAATGCGATATTGTCCCGCACGCTGCCATTAAACAGCAATGGCCGTTGAGGCACATAACCGAACTGGCGCCGCAGGTCTTGGATCTGGATGTTCGCTGTGTCGTGTCCGTCGAGCATGATTTGTCCGCTTTGCGGCAAATAATACCTCAGCAGCAATCGTATCAGGGTCGATTTGCCAACGCCGTTATCGCCAGTCAGCGCGACCACTTCGCCAGGCTGGATCGTGAGGCTCACATCGTCAAGCACAAGGTCGCGACCCGGATAAGCAAAGCGTATGTCCTTGAACACTATGGCTCCGCGAGCCCGTTCGATCCGCTGCGATTGCGCATAACCCTCTTCACGCGGCTCGGCGAAAATTTCCGTCAACCGCGCCAAGGTCCCGCGCGCGGACTGAAACTGGCTGTAAAACGTGGCGAGCCTGCCCACAGGCCGTGTTAGCAGGGCGGCGTAAAGCAGGAATGCAAACAGCTCGCTCGCACTGCGTTCTCCGCTTTCGACTTGTGAACCAACAGCAACCAAAATCCCAATCGCCGTTAGCGCGGCAATCAATGCAACCACCGGGCCGATAAAGGCGCTCAAGCGTACATGCGCGAGGCTGAGCGTACGCGCGTCCTCAACGGCTTCGACATATTGCTGCCTATGGTAGTCCTCGGCAGCAAACGACTTGATCGCTGGCAGCATCGAAAGGTCGCTTTCGGCCTTCATCATCAGCAGTGCGTTGGCATCGCGCACCCTCTGCGCGAGAACGCGCAGCGGCCGTCCCAGCAGCTTTGTCATGATCACAAAGACCGGGATCAACACCGGCAGTATCAGCGCCATCGTCGGGTCAATGATGAACAGCAGAATTACCGCGCCAAGTGCGGTGACAAGCATCGAGGGCAACGTCGCCAATGACGAGGTTAGAAACGCTGCCAGCGCGCTGATTTCGGCTGTCATTAGGGACAGCAGATCGCCGCTTCTGTTGTGATCGTGATACGAAACCGGCAAAGCCTGCAACTGAGTATAGGCTTCGTTTCGCAGTCCCGCGAGGATCCGTCCGGAGGCAAGCTCGGACAGGATCGCCACAAAGATATTGAGCGTGGTCATAATCACCAAAGCAGTGACCAGCAGAGCCAGTGTCTGGGCGATATCAATTGTGGCATCGCCAGCGAGCCCGCCAAGCAATTGTCCAGCCAGCCATGGCACCGCAAGCAGTGCCGCGGATCCTAAGATCGTGACCACGCTTATCACCACCAGTTCGCCCATAAACGGACGCGCGCGTTGCCAGAGGAAGGCTGTGTTCATCTGCTTGGAAACTGCTTGAAGACTCTGACTATACTGCTGGCGTAACGGCGAAGCTGCAGCGCGAAGGTCGGCCAGTGGGCTAATTCTGGATATTCCGAGACCAGGTGATCGCGCGGCGGAAAGACTGCCATTTTCAGGATCTTGCGCCGCTTGCTCATGGAGCTCGCCACATTGATATCTCTTAGTTTCGTGAGCGCTGATTCAGGCTCCATTATATAGCAATGTGTCGGCGATTGCTTCGGGCTTTGATTGAGGTCTTCCATGACCCGCTCCGGTATCTGCACGCAAAGGTCCTTTTGCGTGCCCGCCAACGCTGCATACACTATCGAGCGAGCGTCACGTTCCCGACAGACCTGGATCAACTCGTCCCAAAGCTGATCGTTGAAACGTTTCAAAAGCTTGGTGTAATCCACTTGCCAGACGAGACGCCGGCCACCCAAGATTCTGTCCTCCGCGACATTGTAACCGCGCGAGGTATGCCAAGCTTGATTCAACGCACCCTGGATCAGCATTTGGACAGGTGAAGGGCCGTAAACTTCCGAACCGAGACGCTCGAGAGCAACGCGGTTCTGAAAGAAGTCTTCAAAGCGCAATATACGCTGAAGCACAGGGCGATCAGTGGGCTCCCAGTGCAGATCGATAATATGCGTTAAATGGTGCCCAACTTTGAGTTGCCAGCTCTCTTGCGAATATAGCCCATGCGGACTGCTGTAGGTGGAAAATCCGGCGTTCTTGAGCAGTCTGCGGGTTCGTTCTAAGTCGGCAATGCCTATCAAGAGATCTGTATCGCCACGCCGCCGCATCGATGCTGGATCATAGACCAGATAGGCGAGCGCGGTGCCCTTCATAACGGTCGCTTCGATCCCCGCGTCAGCCAGGTTGGCAAAAAGATCGATTAAGGTCTTTTTGTGCGATTCTTCCCAAACGGAGGCCAAGCGCGCTTCGAACAGCAGTGGCTCCGAAACTGACTTTGGCCACCCGCTATACGCGTTGTGAGAGACCGCCAAGATGGTGGAGATGCCGTGGAAGTGGCATCTTTTGATTATTGCCTTGTGTGCTTCCGGTGAGTGCCATTCGCTGGGCCAAGCTCGCCAAGGCTCACCGGCGAGCGCTTGTCGCACGCAGTCGGCAAGATAGGCGTCCACCGCGTCCAGATCTGCCGTGTGATTCAATTTAGTGCCCATTGTCGGAATGTTGTCTTACGCTCATCGCCCGGCGTTTACCGTAGCACTGCGACATTTCTGGAGCCTTGGATAGCCTTCACCGTCAACAAGTGCCACTCTCTAACACATTCAAAGCGCCAATCCTTGTTGACCTTACCCAATGATGCTGCAATGCAGCGGCGTCCTAAAGCACTTCCGCGTATTTGGGGGACCTCAAAAAAGTGGGTACAACGCGATCCAAGGGGCGCAAGGGCATCATTCTGGCAGGCGGTTCGGGGACGCGGCTTTATCCGCTGACCCGCGGCGTTTCGAAACAGCTGATGCCCATTTTTGACAAGCCGATGATCTACTATCCGCTCAGCACTCTGATGCTGGCGGGCATTCGCGACATTATGATCATCACCACGCCTGAAGATGCAGGGCAGTTCCAGCGGGTGCTGGGTGACGGGGCGGACTTTGGCGTATCGCTCACCTATGCTGAGCAGCCTAAGCCCGAAGGGTTGGCGCAGGCATTTCATATCGGCGCCGACTTTGTTCGAGGGCATCCGAGTGCTCTGATCCTTGGTGACAATATCTTCTATGGACACGGCTTGCCCGAACTTTTGAAGAGTGCCGATGAGCGCGAGAGCGGTTCGACGGTGTTCGCCTATCGGGTCAACGATCCCAAAGCGTTCGGTGTGGTCGAGTTTGACGGCGCGGGTAAGGCCATTTCAATCGAGGAAAAGCCTGCCCAGCCCAAGTCGAATTACGCCGTGACCGGCCTCTATTTCTACGACGAGACCGTCGCGGACCGGGCGCGAGACATGAAACCCTCGGCGCGCGGCGAGCTTGAGATCACTGACCTCAACCGGCTGTATCTCGACGAAGGCGCAATGTCGGTCGAGATTATGGGGCGCGGCTTTGCGTGGCTCGACACCGGCACCCATGCCTCTTTGCTCGATGCGGCCTCCTATGTCCGCATCACCGAAGAGCGCCAAGGCCTCAAGATTTCCTGCCCCGAGGAAATCGCTTGG
>JBCCPG010000024.1:0-5078 GCA_039039885.1 Pseudomonadota bacterium
GCGGTTGCTGCGGCTACAGCCAACTTGAGATGTTTGATCATTTTGTCCTCCCTTACAGCTCCATCTTCGCTAGAGCAGTTAATTCGTGGCATAATGGATAGCATACGAATAAATCGGAAGCAAATTGTTTAACTGCCTGACGCCGTTAGTTCGGCGACGACGTGCCGCGCCTTGGTCGATGGGCCGAGACACCGAGCTGCAAGCCCCGGGTGACACAACAATGGACCCACAGACTCGATCACCTGCCGGTTAGGCCGGGGCGAGATCGGATACTGTAGCCGAAGATAGTGACAAGACGTCGAGTGTTGCTTGGTGAATGCCTGGTACTGTCGATCGCATGCCAAGAGCCGTTAGGCGACACGGGCATTGTCCGGACGACGCGCCGACAGGTCATGAATAGGCCCGGCGCACACAAACTCGAGCCGGAACCCAACTCCACGCACCTATATGCGCGCTGTCTACATCGAGGTCGGGATGGCCAACGAAAGCGCGGGAATCGCGACGATCAAGATCAACACGGCCAGGTCGCTCACCAAGAACCGCCAGATGCCACCAAAAATCTTGCCAATAGAAATTCGCTCCTCAATGGCGGCCGCGAGCACGAATACATTGAGGCCTACTGGCGGTGTGATCAGCCCGATCTCCAAGAGCTTCACGATGATGACGCCAAACCAAATCAGGTTGAATCCATAGCTTTCGACCATCGGGATCATTAACGGCAAAGTTAGAACCATGATGCCAATGGGATCGAGGAACATGCCAAGCACCAGATAAATCAAGCACACCATGGCGATGAAAACCCAAGGGCCAATATCCGCCGTTCCAAGAGCCGTCACCAGGTTGTTGGAGAGACCTGTCAATGCGATTAGGGTAACAAACACCTTTGCACATGCCGCTATGAAGAAAATACCGCCAGTTGTACTCGCCACATCGCGCAAAATCGGCAGGATGTCTCGATAGCTCAGATTGCCACGGCCAAGCCCTAGAACCACAGCGAAGATCAAGGAAAGTGCTGCTGCTTCGGTCGCCGTAAAGACGCCGCCGTAGATGCCACCAATGATCAGGAGGAACAGCAGGAAGGCGGGCCATGCCTTCAGTAGCGCCATCCATTTCTCGCGCGTTGGATGACTATCTGCGCGCAGCGGGGCAATTTCTGGCGATCGTTTCACCCAAACAAAGATCACCAACGCATAGCCAAGCAGAGACAAAAGACCAGGGACAATACCTGCCAAGAAGAGCTGCGCGATCGATGTCTCTGTGAAGATCGCGTAGATGATGAACAAGATTGACGGTGGGATAAGAGAACCGAGCGTACCCCCTGCGGCCACACTGGCTGTTGCGAGGCGCTCATCATAGTTGAGCTTCAGCATCTCTGGCGTGCAGATGCGCCCCATGGTTGAGGCGCAGGCAATGGATGAGCCCGAAATTGCAGAAAACCCTCCGCAGCCCGCAACAGACGCAATGGCAATTCCGCCGGGCAAACGCGCGAGCCACATGCGGGCGGCAGCATAAATCTCGGTCGTGATCCCGGCTCGTTCAGCCACTGCACCAAGCGCAATGAAGAGCGGGATCATCGACAGGTTGTAAGAGTGGATTAGCTCAAACGTCGCGGAGAAAGAAATCTGCAAAGTGCGCGCCAGCGCGCGGTCAGGCACGAAAGTGCCTGTGCGGAAGCTGAACACGAGGAAGAGCGCGACTACCGCGACACCACCAATTGCCCAGGCGATGGGTACGCGAATGGCAAGAAGGATAAGCACGGTCGCGCAAGCGATATAGCCGATAAGGGTAACGTCCATCTAGCGGCTCACAGTTCTGCAGGGGCTGGTTGGCCGGTAATGGCGGCACGCAGGTCCACAAAGAACAACTGGGTCATGCGTATTAGGACAAATCCGAAAGCAACGAAGTAGGCAGCACGGCTGATCCATTTGGGGATGAGAAAGTCGCCTCCGTGGTGGGCGCCGTTTCCCCAGGTGTTGATAAACTGCTGCCATCCCGCGAACACCAGCGTTGCCACGATGACAATCCCGATCAACGCCGCGAAGGCCGCAATCCAACGGTTCAAAGCGTCGGGAAAGTGATTGGCAAAGAGGTCAATCGCGACATGCGCGCGACGTGATGTAGCTGCCGAAAGCGGAAAGAGGATCGCGGGCACCATCAGCTCTCGCACCAGGATGATCGAGTCCGGAACGGCTAGGGCAAAGGCTTCGCGCGCGAAGACAGTGACGACAATGAGAAGGCACAGCAGCGCAACCGCAATTGCCCCCAGCATGTCCAGCAGATTCTCGATACTTTTAAGCATTGGGCCCAGGCACCACGCGCCGAGGCGCGCGGTGCATAATCTCATTCAGCTGGGTGCCCATGGGAAGCCGTCCGCGTCGAGCGTGGCTTGCCATTTTTGCACATAACTCAGGAACTCGTCATAGACTGCTTGGCCATCAAGCCCCGTCGCTTCTGCGTCCGCCAGCCACTCGTCAAGGTTAGGCTGCATAGCCACCTGCATTGCCTTCTGCTCATCGGCGGTAAAGCTCAGGTCCTGAACACCAGCCGCGCGCATCGCATCAAGCGCCGCATTGTCTGCTTTCTCCAGCTGTTCACCGTAATAGTCGGACATGCTTGCTGCTGCGGCCATCACACCCGCTTGCGCATCTGCGCTCAGCCCGTCGAATGCGTCCTTGTTCATGACCGTTAGCACTACCGTCGTGGCTGGCAGGTCAAGCGGTGCCATTGTCGCCAACAATTCGTGCAACTGGGTCGCGACGGCGAAGTAGGAAAATGTCACCGTGCAGTCGATCAAACCGGTCTGCATCGATTGGTAAACTTCGTAGATTGGCATATCGACCATGTTGCCGTCGAACCTGCCAAAGAGCTCGCTTGTGGTGCCGGTATTGCTGATCTTCACACCCGCCACATCGTCGGTTGTCTGGATCAGTTCATCATTGCAGGCCAAAAGGCTCGGCGGCAGGCTATAGGCGTTAAGATAAACAAGCCCTTTTTCTGCCATCCGCTGTTTGATCTGTTCGTTATTTGCAAAAAGGTCATCGAGGGCCTTCATCATCACCCACGGACCCGCTGGCGGCATTGGTTGACCGCCAATGTTCAGCTCAGGCATCTCAGACTGCGCGTAGGGACCGACCACCACGCCCATGTCGGCCACTCCTAGGCCGATGGAATCCACTGCGGCGGTCGTCTTGAAGAGTGCGCCACCCCAGTTGTTTTCAACGCGCACAGCCCCGTTAGTTGCAATGGCAAGCTGATCGCTAAAGTAATTGACCGCGGCCGCGCGCACGCCACGATTGGGGCCCGGATCATTGGCTATCAAGACTGACTCGGCTTGTGCGCCGACGGCAATCGCCGACACCGAAGTGGCTAGCGCCGCCACACTGAGCAAACGTTTCATTGCTGTCCTCCCATCAATGGTCCGCACTTTGGCAGGTTATGGGATAAAAGATAGCATATGAACGATTAGCAAGCAACTTATGATTATACGAATTAGGCTAGCTTTGACCGTACTGAGTCACCTGACGTGCTAGCCGTTCTCTGGCCTTTTCAAACTGCTCCGACAGCGAGGCGACCAGGTCGGCTGTTGTCGTCACTTGATCAATTGCACCAATCCCCTGGCCCGAACCCCAAATCTCTTTCCAACTCTTGGGTTTCTGCCGATCCTCCGAAAAATTCATCTTTGTCGGATCAGAACGCTCTAAATTGTCGGGATCGAGGCCGGCCGCAGCGATCGAGGGTTTCAGATAATTGCCGTGCACGCCGGTAAAGAGGTTCGAGTACACAATGTCATCGGCCGCGCAATCCGCAATCATCTGTTTGTAATTCTGCACGGCGTTAGCCTCTTCCGTGGCGATGAAAGCTGACCCCGCATATCCTCCGTCGGCTCCCATTGCGAGCGCGGCAAGGATGGAATCCCCTCTCGCAATCGCACCGGACAGGTAAAGTGGCCCCTCGAACCACGCGCGAATTTCTTGGATTAAAGCCAGCGGAGAAAGGGCTCCCGCGTGGCCCCCTGCCCCGGCTGCAACAGCCACGAGACCGTCGGCACCCTTCGAGATGGCCTTTTTGGCGAACCAGTTGTTGATTACATCATGCAACACGATCCCGTTGCCAGAATGCGCAGCCTGATAGACCTCCTCCCGCGCGCCGAGCGATGTGATCCAGATAGGCACCTCCAAACGCGCCGCGATTTCCACGTCTCTGTCTAGGCGGGCGTTCGATTTATGCACGATTTGGTTGATCCCAAAGGGTGCGGCAGGGGTATCCGGATTGGCCTGATTGTGGCGGTCCAGCTCATCCCGGATATGAATGATCCACTCCTCAAGGCTCTCACCGTCTTTTTCTCGAGCGTTCAGAGCCGGAAAGGTTCCGACAATGCCCGCCTTGCATTGCGCAATGACCAGCTCAGGCCGCGAAATGATGAAGAGAGGTGCGCCGATCAGTGGCAAGCGAAGGTGCTGTAAAATGGCGGGCAGTGTCACGTTGTTGTCTCCTAAATCCCCGACGCGTTGACTGCGCCAACCTTGCTCAACGCGGAAATGTCGGCCGGGCTCATGCCGAGATCGGCCAAGATCGCGTCAGAATCCGCGCCTGGTGCATTTGGGGGAGCGGCCGGTGCTGGATTGCCTTCTCCAAAGCGTGGTGCCGGCAAAGGTTGATCAGGTCCTACGGACGCAAAAGCCGCTCGCGCCCGGTTATGGGGATGCTCGGACGCTTCGGCTGGGCTGAGCACCGGCGCAAAGCAAGCGTCAGTCCCTTCGAGAAGCTCAACCCAGTGATCTCGTGGTTCTCCTAGGAAGGTCTGCTCAAGCACCATTCGTATGGCTGGCCAGTTACCGGGATCGCTGCGATCACCCAGCTCAGCCTCGTCAAGGTGCAAGAGCCGCAACAGCTCTGCCCAGAAGCGCGGCTCAATTGCGGCAATGCTGACCCAACCACCGCACGCGCATTCGTAGACGCCATACCAAGGTGCGCCACCGTCCAAAGTGTTGGACGCACGCCTATCCGTCCACCTGCCCGATGCGCGCCGCGCGTGGATGAAACTCATCAGAGTGTGCGTACCATCGGTGATTGCCGCA
>JBCCPG010000025.1:0-5008 GCA_039039885.1 Pseudomonadota bacterium
AATGTGCTGGTGGCTTGCTCGTAATAACTCGCCGATACGTTAGTTTGTCGCTTTTCAAAGGCGCTGACACGCATACGCTCGAACGTGCCGATGTTCGGTGGAAACTCCATCTCGGTCCAGTCATGCTCCCACGTGGCATTGGCTGGCACGTCCAAATCTTCAGGTTGGGCGAACGCAGGAGCGGTCGCTGTAACGCCGAGCGCCAGCGCTGCTGGGCATTGGATCAGGGCTTTTAGGCCAGGCATAACAGACCAATCTCCGTGCTAACGGGGATCAGATTACCGAAACACCATGTCGGCGCAACCACTTGCGCCAAGAAGGCCAATCAGGTGGGATTACGGCGCGCCATAAAGGCGAGGCGTTCGAACAGCATCACATCCTGCTCGTTCTTGAGCAGCGCGCCATGTAGCGGCGGAATGGCGCTGTTGGGGTTGCTGTCTTGCAGGATTTCCAGCGGCATATCTTCGTTCAGCAGCAGCTTGAGCCAGTCGAGCAATTCGCTGGTCGATGGCTTTTTCTTGAGGCCCGGCACTTCGCGAAGTTCATAGAAGATATCCATCGCCTTCTTCACCAGCGTCTTCTGGATATCGGGGAAGTGCACATCGATTATTGATTGCATCACATCGCGGTCCGGGAATTTGATATAGTGGAAGAAACACCGGCGCAGGAACGCGTCGGGCAGTTCCTTCTCATTGTTCGACGTGATGACCACAATCGGGCGTTCTTTCGCCTCGATCCGCTCCTGCGTTTCGTAAACGTCGAAGCTCATCCGGTCGAGCTCCTGCAACAGATCGTTGGGAAACTCGATGTCAGCCTTGTCGATCTCGTCGATCAGCAGGACGGGCAGTTCAGGCGCGGTGAAGGCTTCCCACAGCTTGCCCTTCTTGATGTAATTGCCGATATCGTGAACGCGCTCTTCGCCCAGCTGGCCATCGCGCAAACGCGCCACCGCATCATATTCGTAGAGACCCTGCTGCGCTTTGGTCGACGATTTGATGTTCCACTCGATCAGCGGAGCGTTGATCGCCTTGGCAATTTCGTGCGCCAGAACTGTCTTGCCCGTACCCGGCTCACCCTTGACCAGAAGCGGGCGGCGAAGCTTCACCGCAGCGTTGACCGCCACTTTGAGGTCTTCGGTGGCGATGTAGTTGCTGGTGCCTTCAAAGCGGGTTTCGTCTGCCATGGGGTTTCCTGATTGGTCTGGAATCAAAACTAAGTTTTGCCGACGCGTTAAGGGGCACCGCCCCTCGACGCAAGAGGCCCGATCCTTCGATTAGCGCGGAAGTGCGAGAATACGCTGGGCGATCAGTTCCAGTGTCGACTGCTCCACATTGGCTTCCGGATTGGTCCAGCTGAGCCAGAGCAAATGATCGACGCCCTGCTTGTCGGTCAGCATCCAGGTGAGGTTGAGCACGCCTGGCTCCGACCCGCCCTTGTAGCCCGCATAGGCCCAATCCTCGCGTGCCCCGACGGGCAGATTGCCATTTATTGCCATCACGTTGAACGCTTTGGGGTCAGCGGTGCGGCGCATGAATTGGTAAAGCCGCCCAAGGTCATTGGCAGAGGCGAACCATTCGATGTCCAGTCCGATTGGGCCGTTGGAAAACGCCTGTTCAATATCCGCAGGGTTTGCGGTCTCATCGACCATTCCAGCGAGGATTTGCTTGCGCAGATCGGCGTCACCCTTGGCGAAGAGGGCCATGCGATCCTTGTCGCCGCCTTTGAGCAGGAACAGGTCGCGCGTGCTGAAAATCGGGTCATTGAGGCTTGGGTCACTGTGCCCGCTATCGATCATGGCCTTCAAAACGCGCTCCGGCCCGAGCAGCGCGAGCAGCTGATCGGTCGCGGTGTTGTCGCTGATCGAGATCATCAGGCTGGCCAGCGATTGCAGCGTCATCGGCGTGTTTTCCGGCCAACTCTGTAAGATGCCACTGGGAAAGCTCTTCGATGTGAGTGGCACAACATCGCTCCAGCGCCGCTCACCTTGCGCAATATCCTGAGCCAGCGCGGCGACAATATAGAGCTTGATCGTCGAGCCCAGATGCATCGGCTTATCCGGAGCGATGCTGATCAAAGGGGTGTCGCTGCCCACCGGACCGAAATACACCGTGGCGTCACCGGGAAGGGCCAGAATGTCATTGGTGATCTTTTCGATGCTGTCATTGACCGGTTCGAAGGCGTTGAAGAACAGCCCCGATATGCGGTTGTTGTCAGCCGGATCGATTGTAATCGTGCCGCGCGCCATCGCTTTCTCCATGCGAATGGCGAAGCGCGACTGGCTGCCATCGGGACGGGACATGCTCTCTATTTCGAGGGCTCTGCCGAATTGACCGCTATACTGCTCGGCAAGCGCCTCCAACTGGGCCGGTGAAACCGCTGCCATCATCTCATCGGTGAAGATGTCCGGCAGCGGCTCGGTCAGCTCGCTGTTGAGCAGATCGACAATCTGACTTGTGCGCATTTCAATTGGAGTGGCTTGTTCTGTCTGCTCCACAGTGATGGGCTCCTCCTGAGCGGCCAGAGGCATCGCGGTTGTGATCATTGACGCAAGGACAAGCGCTATGAGGATCGAGCGTCTCATTCGAAATTCTCCTGTTATCTCAATTTAGCGAGGTCGCCCAAGTCAAGCCAGCTTATCGAGCTTTGCGATGTCGCGCTTAAGCCCGCGCGCGGCCCACAAATTGAGCAGGGCGACCCCGACAAACACCGCAATCGTTGTGCCCGCTGGCCTCGCCAATTCTTCGACAGCCGCCGACCAGCCCAAATGCTCGGCAGACTCGGCCAGAACAGCGAAGTAGAACAATGTCATGCCCGGAACGAGCGGCCCGATATACCACAGGGGCACCGCCCGAAGCGCGTCATATTGTCGCTGATATTGCCAGCGCAGATGGGTAAGGCACGCATCCTCTGGTCGCCGCACAAGATTGCTGGCGCGGCGTTTTAGGCCCCACAGAAGGACGAGGACGCCAGTCGCGCTGAGCGCCATTCCGCTCGCGAACAACCATTCCTCCGCCGCCACAGCGGCTACGGCCGAGACAAGGAACGCAACCCCGACAAAACCTCCAGCCAAATATTCCAGCGCGTTGCGACGCCTGATCTTGCGTTCGAACTGACTGACGCGCGCGGCGCTTGCCGCTGGATTGGTAAAATCGGCATCGGCCAACTGGTCTTGCCAAAGAGGGAAGGGTGATTGGGTCATGGGGTGTTTCCTTGGGGCTGGGGGTGCGGTTGGGGAGGGGTGAAATGATTGGCTAACAATGCCTTGATGCGATGGACGCGGACGTTGACGGCACCTGAAGAAAGGCCGGTCACTTCGGCGATCTCGGCTCCGCTTTCGCCTTCGAGCCAAAGCAGAATGACCTGCGCGTCGAGAGGCGGGAGCTGTCGAATAAGCTGAGCCACCTGCGCCAAGACATGCGCTTCGGCGGCCTCGCGCTCGGTGTTCGCAGCGGCGGGGAGGGTGTCGACTTCCGCAAGCGGGACTTTGCGCGGGGCCCGCTTCAAGCTTGCGACATGATCCGCCGCAACATTGTGCGCGACGCGATACACCCAAGTCTTCAGAGAAGATTGGCCTTCAAACCGGGCAAGGCTGCTCCAGATTGCGCAATGGATATCCTGCTCTAGGTCGCGCGCCTTGTCCGCATCGCGCTCGATCGCCCGGGCAAGCCGAGCGAGCGCCGGTGCGAATTGCTCGCCAGCTTCGGTGTAGAGTTGGTCCTGCCGCGTGGTCATATACCTTTAGTCTTGCTTGGACGGGATTTCTTACAGTGGCATGCGAAAAAAGTCGCTTTGCTGCGGTAGCTTTTCGGGCAAGACCAGCGAACCCGCCCCAAAGGAGAACCAAAATGCCGATGCAGACCCTCTCAATCCCGACACCGGGCGGACACGCTCTTGAAGGCGCTTTGGAAATGCCCACCGGCCTTGTGCGCGGTGCAGCGATCTTTGCGCATTGCTTCACCTGCACAAAGCAAAGCAAAGCCGCGGTCAGTGTCTCGCGGGCTCTGGCGCGCGAGGGGATTGCTACCCTGCGGTTTGATTTTACGGGGCTGGGCGGCAGCGAAGGCGACTTCGGGCGAGCTGGCTTTGCTGCTGATATCAGCGATCTTGTCGCGGTGGCTGATCACCTTCATGTTCTGTTTGGGGAGAAGTTGCTGTTGGTCGGGCATAGTCTGGGCGGGGCAGCGGTTCTTGCGGCTGCCTCGGAACTGGGCGCTGGGAAGGTGGCTGCACTGGCGACGATTGGCGCGCCTTCCGATGTGCCGCATGTGCTGCATATCATTGAAGGCGACCACGAGGCGATCAAACGTGATGGGACAGGACCGGTCACAATCGGCGGCAAGAGCTTTGCTCTCAGCCGCGAGTTTCTTGAACGAACCGAAGCGATCGACCTACTGGACCTCGTTAAGCAACTCCGGCTGCCATATCTCGCACTCCACTCGCCAACCGACACCATTGTGGGCATCGAACATGCCAGCGCGCTGTTCGAAGCGGCGTTTCATCCGAAGAGCTTTGTGAGCCTTGCCGGGGCCGACCATCTTTTGACCGACAGCGCCGATGCGGAATTCGCGGCCAGCATGATTGCCAGTTGGGCGCATCGTTACTTGCCGCTCAAGAGCGACTGGCCAATGCCCGATGATGGCGTGGTTGTTCAGACCGGCCACGGCAAATTCGGGACCGAGGTGCACACCAAGTCGCATCGTTTTGTCGCCGATGAGCCGAGAAGCTATGGCGGCGATGACACTGGGCCAACGCCCTATGACCTGCTTTTGGGCGCGCTGGGCACGTGCACCGCGATGACAATGAAGATGTATGCGGACCGAAAGCAATGGCCGCTGGAAGGCACGCGTATCCAAGTGACGCATGAGCGCAATCACGCCGAAGATTGCGACCATGCTTTGTCAGAGGAGCAGGGCATGGACGTCCAAGCGCTCAATCGAGTGATCGAATTGAAGGGCGACGACCTAACCGAAGAACAGCGTGCCAAGATCATCGAAATCGCCGACAAATG
>JBCCPG010000026.1:0-4723 GCA_039039885.1 Pseudomonadota bacterium
CGTGATCTCCGAAGGCGAGATCGACATGATGCGGCAGGTCACGCAAGTCTTCCGTCAGGGACACGTGAAGCAGATCGAGCCGGGCAAGATGCACTTTGCCGATAAAGTTGTGGACCTGCCGGAGAACACTATGTTCATCGACTGCACCGCAACCGCCGTGCCGTTCGACGTGAGCTCTGACACACGGCCCTTCTTTGATGGTGACCGGATCACGCTGCAATTGGCGCAAGTGCCATTTGTGCCATACAGTGCCGCGCTGGCGGCCTTTCTCGAGGCCAATTTCGAGACCGACGCGGAAAAGAACGCGCTGTGTCCTCCGGCACCTTTGACCGACACAACCGACACCTATCCCTATGCCGTGATGGCCAACCTGATCAGTGTCGGGACGCTGTCGAACAATCCCAAAACCAACGAGTTCAACGCTCGCAGCCGCCTGCACCCGACCGGCCCGGCGATTGCCAAGATGATGCGGGAAGGCGACCCGCGCCTCGCCAAGCTCAGCAATATTGGCGATGTGATCCGCGAGAACATGCCCGGGGTCATCGCATTGGGGATGAAAGCCAAAGCGATCCACGAGAGCAATCCACGGGGATAAAACGCGCGTCATTTGCGACGACTCGCGGATTTGCGTGGTTTCTTGTTCTTGGGAACTTCATAATTGGTGTGATAGTTATGCCACTATGAACCGTCGTGACCTTATCAAGACCGGCCTCGCTGTCGGAGCCGCTACGGCGCTGCCAGTCAAGCTTAGCGCTCAACCCCTGCGTGGTTCCGCGCGCGATCGCACATTGTTTGCGATTGCCAAGCGAGAGCTGGACAAAGCGGGCTCCGCGATCTGGAAACGCGACATTGTCGGTATCGCCGATTTCGGCGTTCACTCGGCCAATCGTCGCTTCCACTTCGTCAATATGGACCGGCAGGAGGTCAACAGTTTCCACGTGAGCCATGGCGCGGGTTCCGACCCCGAGCACGATGGCTGGCTCAACCGCTATTCCAATGTCGAAGGCTCCAACGCGACCAGCAAAGGCGCCTATGTCACCTGGGAATGGTACCAAGGCAAATATGGCACATCTGTGCGTCTGGGCGGGCTGGATTCCACCAATGATGCGGCGCTGCGGCGCTATATCGTGATGCATCAGGCGGCCTATGCCGAGCCTTCGCATATTGATCGCTGGGGACGTTTGGGGCGTTCGAACGGATGCTTTGCGCTAGGCGAAGAGCAGTTCAAGATCGCGCTGATGAGCCTTTCGGGCGGGCGTCTGATCTATGCCGACAGCCTCGGGCTGGTGGACGAGGACACCGTTTCTCCGCCGAAAGCACCCCTCGTGCAGCCGCTCCAACCGGCTGAGCCCAACGCCACTCAGCGCTACACACCCGGTTCGTTCTAAGCCGGTGAGTTACCGAGCCTCCTTTGCCCCGTCGGCAGAGGCAAGAGCGATCATCTCTGCAAGTATCAAGGCAGGCGCCACGGGTGCGGCGATCGTTACCGTCGTGTTTGCGCTGGGTGTTCTGTTTGGACCGAGCGGGCAAGGTCCGAACATCATTGCCCTAGTTACGCTGTCACTCGTGATAGGCTTGATCTTCGGAACGCTGGCAACCGCTTTCTGCCTGACGACGATTGGCTGGCCATTGGCCATTCTTGTCCGTGACCGGATTAGCACGCGCGAAGGCGCGGTGTTCGCAATGATATGCGCTTTGGCCGCCATTGCTGGCATCGCCCTGCTGGCATCACCACTCGTGAGCTTGGTTGCATTCGCCTACGCCGTCCCCGCAGCGCTGTTCTACCGAAGCGCAATCATTCAGGAGCGCGGCATCGAGAGCTAGCGCTCTTGGCGCCAGTGATCAGCCCCCGGCGCGCGGGTCGTTCTCGATCACGATCACTTCGTCATCGCTCACAATCGCGCGGTTTTTAACGCGCGGCTTGTCGAAGCTCGCCAGCACCGGTTTGTCGCGGCCATAGATGTCCTTGAAGGTGCGCATATTGCCCTTCACATCGGTCCCCATCGTGAAATAGGTGATGTAGGCGGGCATCTTCTTCTCGATCATCACTTTGGTGTATTCACCCGAAGTGGCGATAGCGATTGCCTCGTCCTTGGTCGCGCCTTTGCCCAGAATTGCCATTGTGATCGCCAGCTCCAACGCACGCTCGGTGCGGATGCAGCCATGGCTGAGCGCGCGATTGGTGCTGTTGAAAAGCCCGCGCGAAGGCGTGTCATGGAAGAAAATCGCATGGCGGTTGGGCATTTCGAGCTTCATCCGGCCCAGTGAATTGGTCGGCCCGGGTTGCTGCACAACCGAGATGTAGCCATTGGGAGCCTTGGTCGCCTTGTAGCCCTTCTGCCGCGCCCATGCCGGGTTGTTGAGCACGCGATTGCCCAGCCCTTCGCCCTTCACAATGCTCTGCGGCACCGTCCAAGTCGGGTTGAACACAACGCCTGACACCGTTTCAGCAAGCTGCGGTGTCGCAGTGCGGCCCGGCTTGCCCACGATGGTCTTGTAGGTCGAGATGATGTTGTCGCCGACGGTCAGCCGCAGCTGATATTCCGGTACATTGGTGATCAGATATTGTGTGCCCAGATCGCGCGCCAGCCAGCGCCAGCGATCCATATTCGCACGGATGAGCTTGCGCTTGGTCTTTTGCTCCGCCGGAGTGTCAGCGAGAGCCTGTTTCAGCTTTGCATAGTCAGGATGCGTCGGGTGAAGGCTCGCAAGAGTATCCGCGACGCCTTTTTTACCGAGCGCCTTGGCCAGCAAATCGTCGGTGCGGAAACGGTCACGGTCGGGATCGACCACAAACCACTGTTTGCGCGCAGACATCGGCGTGCGACCGTCACGCAGGTCCTCGACCAGCCAGATGAAGTTCTTTTCCGCCAGCGCGTTGAGTTCTTCTGACGGGCCGGAAGACTGCGAAACGAGCAAGGCTTGCAAATCATAGTCGGCCGGGTCGAGGCCCTCTTTGTCGATATTCTCGATTACCTGGATCAGCTCGCCAACATCGGCCAGCGTCCAATCCTGCTTGACAGGCTCAGGCGCCGCCTCGCCCTCTCCCTGCACAGCAGCGCCCTGCACGACAGGCTCGGAAACGGTTTGCGTAAACGCCTCTTCAAACTCCGCCGAAGCTTCAGGCGACGTTTCAACTGTTGCCGAGACTGATTCCTGCGCAAATGCGCTGCCTGCTGCCAATGCGGCGATTGCCGCTCCACCTGCCAAAGTGCTGACCCAATTTCGCATGTCGATCCTTCAACCCCATGTTGCCGCCCTGCGGCATAGCCTCCGTGTGACATGGAAGATAAGCCGCCTTCTGTATCGTTATCAAGCAGCATGGCTTACGCTATGATGAACTGCTGCGCGCCTGTTGCTCATCGGCATTACAACACGCATCCCGTAGACCCGGGGACTCCTGCCGATTAGGGCGTGCAACCATGTCCGCTACTCCCGATTCCCTGCCACGGTCTGCGCACCCTTTGCTGCCATTTCTTGCAGCCTTTGCAGGGGTTGGGCTGCTGTCACTGATGGACGCGTTCATGAAAGAAGGCGCGTTGGCCACCGGAGCCTACACAGCGACCGTCCTGCGCTCTTTGATTGGAGCGGCAATCATCGCGCCATTCTGGCTGGCAAGGCGCACCGCATGGCCCAGCCGCGCGGTGCTCAAATTGCATATCGAGCGCGGCGTTATCTCTGCGTTTATGGCGCTCAGCTTTTTCTATGCACTGACCAAGCTGCCGCTTGCAGAAGCGATTGCCATCAGCTTCGTCGCACCTCTCATCGCGCTGTACTTCGCGCGCGTATTTCTTGGCGAGGAGATACGGCGCGCAGCAATCATCGCGACGGTGTTGGGGTTCGCGGGCACAGTGGTGAGCGTTGGCGGACGCATCGGTCAGGGAGAATTTGACCGTGATGTAACCCTTGGCCTCGCCTCGCTGATGTTCTCTGCCGTGCTCTATGCGTACAATTTTGTCGTTATTCGCAAGCAGTCACAACTGGCCGGCCCTGTAGAGGTGGCGACATTTCATAGCGGGATTGGTGGTCTTGTCCTGCTGTTGTTTGCACCTTTGTTGTGGACCGAGTTGCAATGGCCTGCTCTTGCTCCGATCACAGCGGCCAGTGTCCTGACCGTCACTGGCGCGATGGCAATTGCATGGGCTTATGCCCGTGCGCAGGCACAATCGCTCGTGCCGATCGAGTATTCCGGATTCCTATGGGCAAGCCTGTTTGGTTGGGTGTTCTTCCGCGAGACAGTGACGCTGACCACGCTGGCTGGAACGGCTTTGATCATCGCGGGATGCTGGATCGCCACGCGCCGCCCTGCCTCTGGGGAATCGCAAGAAAAGTGACCGGAGCCGCGGGGGGATTGCAGCTCCGGTCAGTTGGTCTTCGGGCAGGCAGCAAAATCAGTATTCTGCTTGCCTGTGCGACCCAAAGTGGCTCTCTTTTCGGGCTCTTTTGAGCCTTCGAGAGCAACGAAAGTAATGGCGGCTAAGCCGCACCACTCGAAAGCAAGATAGCCGCGCAAAAACAGGCAATGACCGTCACGGAAACCGCAGCAATGCCAGCCCGCAGGCTTGTCGCGCATCGACCAAAGTCTTGGTCGATGTCCTTTCCACTGGTCATGTCTTTTCCCCGCCGCTTCAAAGGGCACCAGCGTGCCCTTTCGCCAACATTGCCACAAAAACGCCCAAGGCCCGAAGTAAACAATCGTAAATTCGCTGATGGATGTAGTGCA
>JBCCPG010000027.1:0-4630 GCA_039039885.1 Pseudomonadota bacterium
TGCAATTCCGGGTGCAAATGCGAGCGAGCTTGCAAGCAGCATTTGCTTTTCGTTGAGACGCAGCAAATCGTCTCGACTGATCGGGCGAACCCAAGCCTTATTGCGGCATGCGACAGGCAGACCATCCGCCCCGGTGTCGCGTAGATATCGGTTGTAACCAGCCACATACCCATCGACGAGCGCGCGCGCTTCCTCGGGTTGATCCGGCCAACCGGCGCGCAATGCTGCAACGTCGATCCGACCGCGATGGAACACATCAGACGTTACATTGTCCACTTCGCTGAAGCCGAGCACGGCGGTCGCCTCAGGCCCAAAGTGTTGCGAGCGCGTGCCTGCTACTGTGGCGAATTCTTCGGCCAGCATGCAGATGTTGTCCTGCGCATAGGCATAGGCGACGCCATAGCCCACCCCGCCCCAGCTGTCTGATTTGATATGCGGGATATTGAAGTCGGTGCGGGTTATCGTTGCGTCATATTTGGGCTCAGCCGCTTTGTCTTCGGCCGCAAGGCCGTGCGCCAAAGTGCCCGCTGCCGCAGCCGCGGCGATCGTCCATACTCGCATCATTCTCTATCCCGATTTTCTATTTGCTGTGGGCGCACTTTATGAACACCGCGCTCCGCTCGCAAGCAAGCAGTCGGCCTCGCGCTCGACGCTGGTCGAAATCTTGCTGATCCGTGCCGCTGCATAATCCCAGCTGTGCTGACGCCATGACCGCATAACGGGCCACCAGACCCACGACATTCTTGGAAACAAGAAACGAAAAACGCCCAGGACAACTTTCCTGTATCCCGAATTTTCAGCCCGATAATGATCGATCAGGCGAAGCCCGGCCTTTAGAAGAACCACTCTGTTCGCATCCGAAAAGTAAAATTCACGAAGCCGAGCGTCGTCCGGGATTTGCTTCCCTCTGGCGCGGAATTCGTCGGCTGCGGCAACAAGGCTCGGTCCAATATCGCCGCGAATATGCGCGCGCGCTCCGGCGGCCAATATGACCAAATGGCCAAAGACCCCATCCCGCATGCACGTCGGCCTGGTCAGTCTTTGATAGGCAGCCCATGGCGATCCTGACGGCAAGTGTTCATTAGACAGGCATTGGCGCAAGGGGCGTTCATAGGCCTCGAAGAAATGTCGGGTGAACTCGTCAAAGAACCCGTCTGGATCGTCACGCTCCAGTCGCGTCAGCCACAGTGACTTGTCGAGATAATACAGCCTTGCAAATAGCGCATGTACGCTCTGGCCAGGCTCATCGGGCAAGTCTTCGAGCTCTAGCGCGATCTGGAGTATTCGCTCTGTCGCAACAACACTCTTCGGCTTTGCGGTTAGCTCACGCCATTCGTGATCTTCATAGTCCGCCACAGCTGCTATCCCTGCCCGTCGCGCGCAGTGCTTTCGGCAAACGAATGCGAACTTTGCTCATGCGCTGTGCTGCGCGCCTTTCGGCCTAACGTGGGTTTTTCGATCCTATTTCTTGGCAAAGCGTATCAACCCCACCGGCTTGGTCTCGTGATCGGCAAGCTTGGTGCTGACCGACATCGACCCTCGCGCAAGCGTCCAGACCATCCGATACTTGCGGGTCTTTTTGGTCTTGGGATCTTTGGCTTTCACCTGAAAAGTGATCGCATTCCCGCCGCGACTGCCGGATATATTTATCGCGCCCACACCGTTCGGATTGGTCCAGCGGCCGGTAACCTTGTTTCGCCCGACTGACTTGAGGAAGCCGGAAATCTTGAAATTGCGAGCGGCCGCAGCGCACTTGCCTTGCATGCGAAGCTCTCGAGTACGGGGCAGATATTTCGAGGTCAGGCGACACCGCAGCGTTTCCCGCGATGCAGCAGCGTGGCTCTTACCCCAGCCGGTGCCGTTCCAAGAGCCAACCATTTCTTTAAGCGAGACAGTCTTGACCTGTGCGATGCTCGAACCGTGAGCCGAACAAAGCAGCGTCGCTAAAAGTGCGATTGACAGTTTTCGCATGGCCTTCGCCAACGCTTGATCCCCCCGCGTCGCTTGACAATTGCAAGTTTAACAACCTCTTTACTAGCAATTATTGCAAGTCCAGTCGAGTCGACCGCTGGGCTAACGTCGGGCCACCGACACCAGAGCTTGATTGGCGGGGCATTGAGCGCAGTTCTTGAAAAGTGGGTCAGCCATTTGCTGCAATCGCCGCGGCGATGGCTGGTCGCGATCGCTTTGCTTGGTGTGGTAGCGGTAGTCTCGATCACGCAAATCCGTTTGGAAGACGGAATGCGGCAGATCTTTCAGTCCGATCATCCCGCATTCGAGCAATTCGAAGCGTTCGCACAGAATGTGGCGCAGCCAGATGGCGACCTGATTGTTTTGGCGGAAGCCGAAAGCGCGTTCACTGGCGACCAATTGGAGGCGCTGCGAGACTTTGCGTTGGATGGACAATTGGTCGAAGGCATCGCCGTCGGCACCTCGCCTTTCGCCGCTTTGCAGATCGACCCGGGCAGCGGAGAGTTGCGCAGTGTGATCGATGTGGGAGCCGACTTCTCGGACAATCCTTCGGCCATTATGGAGCGATTGCGCCAATACAGCTTCGCCGACATTCCAACTATCGATGCAGACCATCGTCGTATGGTTTTCCTTTTCGCAATGAATGATGGTGACCACACGTTGGAAACCAGCGCTCCGGTCATTGCTGAGTTCGAAAGCTTGCTCGCCGAAGTTGAAGCGACATCGCAAGTGAAGATGACGCTGACCGGTCTTTCGCCGATGCGGCACACCATCATCAACAACCTGGCGCGCGAGCACTTGCTGCTCAATCTATTGGGCGGTGCCATTGGCACACTGATTTCACTCGTTCTATTTCGAAACCTCTGGGTCGGCGCACTCAATGGCGTCGCCCCCAGCTTCGCACTCCTACTTACGCTCGGTTTCTATGGCCTGTTCGGCATCAGCATAAATGCCATCACCAATTCCGTGACCGTCCTGATCCTGGTTCTGGCCATGGCCGATGCGATCCACATGACGTATGAACTGCGCCGAAAATTGGGCAGCGGGGTCGAGATTGTTCCTGCACTCAAGGCAATGTTGGTGGAGGTCGGGCCGCCTTGTGTGCTCACTTCGCTGACAACTGCAATCGCGTTTGCCAGCCTTTTCCTGTCGCAATCTGCGTTGATCCATAGCTTTGCCATTGCTGGTCTGACCGGTCTGGCGGCTTCCCTGATCGCTCTGCTTGTGATTCATCCGCTGGTTTTTTTGATGGCTTGGCGCTTTCAGTTCGTGCGCAACGCGTTCCTCAACTCCGCTCCGCGCGAGTGGGCCTATGTCGGTTGGATCGAACGGATCGGACGGTTTTTGACCCGGCGTTCCCGCGCAGTAACCCTGGCGAGCCTTGCGGCGTTTGGCTCATTGGTCTGGCAGATATTTCCACTCGAAACCGACCATCGGTTTGGCGAGTATTTGAATGATGACGAGCCTTCGGTCATCGCTTTGGAGGCAATCGAAGAATTCAGTGCCCCGACGCTGGCCATGCAAGTTGAGTTGAAACCACGCGGCGCAAATGCCGACTTGTATAAGCCTGACGCGCTGGATGAGTTGTCGCAAATCCACGAGGCAATGGAGACACACTTTCCCGCTCACCCGATTGTGTCGATCCACAATTTGCGCAAAGCGCTCGGTGCGCAGGGGCAATCGGGGGAGCCTGAGCGCCTGAGCGAACTCATGGATTTGGCCCCCGAACGATTTGCTGGCTCGCTGGTGCAGGATGATGGGGGGATTATCCTCACGGTTCTCGCGCAAGACAACCATTCGCTTGCAGTGCGCGCTTTGAACGAGCGGATTAAGACTACGCTTGCTCAAATGGAACTGACCCACTTCACCTTTGGAGAGCCGCAAGGCCTCCTGCCCATGGCCGCAAAAATGTCGGACTCGATGATCAGGGAACTGACGGTGAGCTTTCTGATCGCAGCGGGATTATGCTGTGTGTTGATGGGGCTTTGGTATCGCCGTTGGACCTATGCCGTCGCGTCGATCCTGCCGAACTTCCTGCCAATCCTGATTGTGGCCGCATTCTTGATGCTGTCCGGCATGCAAATTCAGTTCACAAGCGCGGTTGCCTTGATAATCGCATTTGGCGTGGCGGCTGACGACACGATCCACATGCTGCATCGCCATCACATATTGTGCAAAGAAGCTCCTGACACCCCGCCGGGTCAATTGGTGGTGCCTGGCCTAAAGCATGTTACGCCGGCGCTCGTGACAACCAGCCTGGTATTGGCTGGCGGTCTATCCGCAACTCTGATCAGCATTATGCCAACCGCTGTCTTGTTCGGTTATCTCGCGATCACGATATTCACTCTCGCATTGGTAGCAGATTTGCTGATCCTGCCGCCGGCGCTCAAGGCGCTGGAGCAGGCATAAAGGTTCGCAACTTATGTATCCTGGAGCGCCACCAGAGACTTTGTGTCTAATGTAGTTTACAATTTTCAGTGTAAGCATTCCTTGTTTTTGTAGCACTTTTGGCTAATCTATCTGCCGCTTGAGCGAGTCCCGCTTCAGACAGGCTCGCCCAATGGGACATTTGGGTCCTGAAAGACGAGCGGATTGGCAATTGAGAGGGGGCTTCAAAATGGGTGATGAAAAAACGGCAGATCGTCGCAAAGAAGAAGCA
>JBCCPG010000028.1:0-4507 GCA_039039885.1 Pseudomonadota bacterium
GGCGCGTTCCATGGAGCCGGTGATGGCATCGGCATAGAGGATCACCTTGCCCTCCACATTGCGCGCGGCGCGGCCGATGGTCTGCACCAGCGAGGTTTCGGAGCGCAGGAAGACCTCCTTGTCGGTGTCCAGAATGGCGACGAAGCCGCATTCGGGAATATCGAGCCCCTCGCGCAGCAGGTTGATGCCCACCAGCACGTCGAAAGCGCCCAGCCGCAGGTCGCGAATGATCTCGATACGCTCCAGCGTGTCGATGTCGCTGTGCATGTAGCGCACCTTGATGCCCTGTTCGTGCATGTATTCCGTCAGATCCTCCGCCATGCGCTTGGTGAGCACGGTGACGAGGGTGCGGTGGCCGCCCGCAGTGACCTGTTTGATCTCGTCCACCACATCGTCCACCTGCGCCTTGGCTGGGCGGATTTCCACCGGCGGGTCGATGAGGCCGGTAGGGCGGATGACCTGTTCGGCGAAGACACCGCCGGCCTGCTCCATCTCCCAGCCGCCCGGCGTGGCGGACACGGCGATGGTCTGTGGGCGCATGGCGTCCCACTCCTCGAAGCGCAGCGGGCGGTTGTCCATGCACGACGGCAGGCGAAAACCGTATTCCGCCAGCGTCGCCTTGCGGCGGAAGTCACCGCGATACATGCCGCCGATCTGCGGAATGGTGACGTGGCTCTCATCGGCAAAGACGATGGCGTCATCCGGCAGATATTCGAACAGGGTGGGGGGCGGCTCCCCCGGCTTGCGGCCGGTCAAATAGCGCGAATAGTTCTCGATACCGGCGCAGGCACCGGTGGCCTCGATCATCTCGATATCGAAGCGCACCCGCTGCTCCAGCCGCTGGGCTTCGAGAAAGCGGCCCGCCTTGTTGAGCTCTTCCAGCCGCCAGATGAGCTCCTTCTTGATCTCCTTCACCGCCTGATTGAGCGTCGGGCGGGGCGTAACGTAGTGGCTGTTGGCGTAGATTTTCACGCTCTTCAGCTCGTCCGTCTTCTTGCCCGTCAGCGGGTCGAATTCCGTGATGGTCTCGATCTCGTCGCCAAAGAGCGAGATGCGCCATGCGCGGTCTTCGAGGTGAGCCGGGAAGATCTCGATCGTATCGCCCCGCACGCGAAAGGAGCCGCGCTGGAAATCGGCATCGCGGCGCTTGTATTGTTGCGCCACGAGGTCCGCCAGAAGCTGGCGCTGGTCCAGCCGGTCGCCGATCTTCATCTGGAAGGTCATGGCGGTGTAGGTTTCCACCGACCCGATACCGTAGATGCAGGAGACCGACGCCACGATCACCACGTCATCGCGCTCCAGCAGCGCGCGGGTGGCCGAGTGGCGCATCCGGTCGATCTGCTCGTTCACGCTCGATTCCTTCTCGATGAACGTGTCAGAGCGAGGGACGTAGGCCTCAGGCTGGTAGTAGTCGTAATAGGAGACGAAATACTCCACCGCGTTTTCCGGGAAGAAGCGCTTCATCTCCTCGTAGAGCTGCGCGGCGAGCGTCTTGTTCGGCGCAAGGATGAGGGCAGGGCGGTTGGTCTCTTCGATGACCTTCGCCATGGTGAAGGTCTTGCCCGAGCCAGTAACACCAAGAAGCACCTGCGTGCGCTCACCGCCCTGGTTCGATCCGGCTTCGGACTTCAGTCCGCCGACCAATTCACTAATCGCCCCCGGCTGATCGCCCTTTGGCTCATATTCGCTGATGACTTTAAACGGCTTCTGATCCGGGTCTTTCTCCGGACGGTCAGGCCGGTGGGGTACCCAGATGTCGCCCTTCATCTCGTCGCGACCGTGCTCGATGAGGTCTGAAAGGGCTTGCACAGTGGCGGTGACGCCAGAGGTGGAGGCCATCTCCAGCGCGTCCTCGGCGGATACATCGAGACCGGCCACGGGGTTCAGGCCCGCCGCGACACGCGCCTTCACATCGTTGGAACCGCCGATGATCGTGCCGCCGCCAGTGCGCTTTTCGCCCACCGTGTCGGCCTTCTTCGCTTTCTTCGTCTTTGCCTTCGGTTTCGCAGCGTTGCTGTTCCGCGATTTCTTTTCGGCTTCCTGAGCGACGGCCTGTGGGCTGGCTTCACTTTCAGCCGCGATCTCTTCCGCCCATGAAGCAATGTCACCGGACAGCGGCGCGCCTTCAAAGGGCGCTTGCGGCGCTTCTTCGAACCCGGTGTGGCGGTCAGATTTCTTGTTGTCGGACATACAGCCTCAATCGGTCTGGCGAACAAACGGGCAGCGGCCCGTTACATCGAAAAGATGAACGCATGATTCCGTACATGGTTCGTTCTGTGTCTTATCACACATACAAACTCGCCGCGTCGAGCGATGGTGCCGCATCTTTGTAGCCCCAACGCGACGGAGGAATGACATGACCCGACTTTGGAATTTGATGCGCCGCAAGGTGCGAACGCAAGAACACCAGAGCGAAAGCCTCGAACCTCCAAAGCCGCTTAAGGCGAAGGTTTACGGCAAGCGGACCATCAGCGCCGATATCTCAAGCGGATATTCGGGGACCATTTTTGGCGACCGGCTCTTTACCGGCATATCAGGCAATTAAGGAGGCGAACCCATGAAATTCTCCGCCATCATCGTAGCTGCCATCGTTGGAATTTCGATTTCGCTGGCTGCCCCACAAGCAGACGTGCCGACCTCGTTAGAAATGGTCGAGGTCACGACGAAAGCTGCAGGTTAGGGATAGGCTTGCATCGTGACTCCAGCGCAGTGCGAGCCTGACATTGGAAACGGGGCGACCGGACAACCGGTCGCCCCTTTTTCATTTAGGCGAGAACCGAAAAGGCTGCCTTGTCCATGTCAGCAGGGCGAATGGCGACTTTGCAATGCGGGCACTGCGAAGTCGAAATCACCTTGTTCTTCATGGTTTGATCGACATAGGCCGAGTTCAGAATTGTACGCAGATGAGCGGACAACTCTTTGTGGTGGGCGACACAAAGTGCATTGCTGCCAACAGATGGCGTCGTTGCTGTTCCCAGAGGCGCGGTCGCAGCCTGAGCTGCACCGGTAAGCCTTGGGGTAAGAGCGCTGGCCGCGAGCGCTGCGGCTGTTCCTGTTAGAACGGTGCGTCTTGTCAGGCCTTTGCTGGAGTGGAGATGTGGTGTGGAGGTTGGACGTGCCATGCGCGTCTCCTGTCGTTGCGGCCACCTTCGGGGCATCACCGCGATGCCGCCGTCTTCGGCGGGCCACCAGACAGATAGATATTTGCGAACGGTTCGCAACAAATTTCCCTTTAACTCCGCGTCTTACCGATGTGAGTACGGCCGCTTGGAGCCCTGCGCGGGCGTTGAATTTGCTCAGTCCACAGGGTGCAACTGCCCTCTAATATCTCCGAAGAAGGTTTGGCTCTTTGTGTGCAGGTTGAAGTAAAGTTCCCGTTCAAATGCAATTTGCGCCATGCCCGATACGGTTTTGACGCGATCAAGCGGATTGGCCAAAATGATTGGGCAACCAGCGGTAAACGCGCCAACCAAGCCGCTGGAATGCTCCAACACAGCGACGATGTCTTCGTTCGTAATCTCCACAAAGACTTCCCCGTCTGCAAATTCTTTAGCGAGGTCGCGGTTCATCCCGATATCCACGATGATCGGGCCAAGCTGCCCCGGCCTTCCGCAATGAATGTGGAACATTGTGATTTCCTCATTCTCCACCCCTTCTATTTTTAAATGGGCAAACGCGCGGCTCAGATCGCGACTGAAGGATAGCGTGCCATGTCCGCGGGACTTTCGATCTTTCCGATCAACGGAGGGAGAGGTCGATTGAAACGCCTGAGGTGTAAAAGACGGGGTATCTCGCTCTTCGCCGCCTTGTTGATGCGGGCTTAGCCAGGCTTCAAAGACAGCACCAATTTCGGACCCGCGCGATGGATTGAGCTCTATGCCACTTATTGATGAGCCGTCTTGTGCGGCCGCAGGTATTGCGAAAATCATGAACACGAGAGCGAGGTAACGCATTGTAAATCCAATTCTAAAATCAATTGAAAAGTTGAGCACGATAGACCTGAAGCCCTAAAAGTAGTGCAGCCAAGACCAAAGTTGTTGCAAGGGTCGGTGTCAGCCCAAACATGAGAATTAGTGAGCTAGACCAGAACAGAGCTGCCAACCCTACGGCGGCCCTGAAATCGAGGTTCAGTCCAACAAGCAGAAGAGTGCCAAAAAGGAAGCAGGTCTTTGACCAATAAACCTTGTTGGCATCCATGATCGCCTGGGCGGTATCGGTCGGGCTGCTGTAGCTTGAGAATATGTTGATGCCATCGCCAAACCACAGACCAAATGTCATTCGCACGATCAGACCCGTATAGGCGAGGATCAAGAGGTAGAGAGGCCAGTCCGTGGCCAGCGAATAGCGAAGTTTTAGCACAACGAAGCACCCTAAGAATTTTACGACGCAAAGCCTAAACTGTTGGGTATACCCTACAGTCAACACCATTAATTGGTGGGAGGTTGGGTCAGATGCTGATTGGCGAAGTCGCAAAGAAATCCGGGTTGTCGAAAGATGGAATCCGATA
>JBCCPG010000029.1:0-4183 GCA_039039885.1 Pseudomonadota bacterium
CGTCGATACTGCGCATATCAGCCGCTCTGGCGAACGGATGGGGATATACTTCCTCGAAGCAGGATCAAACCAGCGCCCGTCCAAGGTGATCTATGACCGCGCCAATTCCTCGATCTGCAATGCGAGATTAGACGAGTTTGACTGGCCGACGATTTTTGCGGGCGCCAAGTGGCTGCACATAACCGGGATCACGCCCGCTCTTAGCCAGTCGGCCGCCGACCTCTCAATGGCCTGCGTTAAAGCCGCAAAACAGGCGGGGCTGACGGTCTCGTGCGACTTCAATTTTCGCGCCAAGCTTTGGAAGTATGGTAAGACTGCACCCGAGGTGATGCGCGACCTGGTGAATTATGTCGATATCGGGATCGCCAATGAGGAAGACTGCCAGAAATCGCTCGGCATTAAAGTAGACGTGGATGTAGGGGCAGGTGACCTCGATACTGAGCGATACGAGGCGCTAAGCCAGAAGGTGCTCGATATCTTCCCCGGCATGCACACCATTGCGATTACTTTGCGTGAGAGCCTGAGCGCGAATTGCAACAACTGGTCGGCCTGTCTTCGCACCCGCGAGGCTGGTTTCATGCTGTCAAAGAAATACGCATTGAGCGATATTGTCGATCGTGTCGGGGGAGGGGACAGCTTTGCTTCCGCGCTGATCTATGGCCTCAACACTTATGAGGACCGCCAGCAGAGCCTCGAATTCGCAGCCGCTGCCAGTGCGCTCAAACACACGATCATGGGCGATTTTAACCGCGTGACGGTGCCCGAGGTCGAGAAGCTGCTAAGCGGAGACAGATCAGGTCGAGTGCAGCGATAGTGCGGCGTAGCTCGTGATCTGCTTGGCTTCTTGGATTCGGTTATCTCGCCGTGATCCATATTCGTCTGCTGTTGAACAGATGCTGACACCCCTATACACCTAAGAATAAAGCGAAATGCGGTAAGGGGACTGCATGATACGGGATGGGGCGTTTTCTTTAATTTTGCTTGTGAGCGCGGCATCGGCGGCGGCTGACGAGGGTCTTGCCGTGCCGGCCGAGTTTGACGGGCAGCAAGACATCGAGACTGCGCAGACTGCCGTAACGCCCACGCCATCTGCCCAAGATCAATCGGACTTCACAAAAGGGTTGGTGTGTCCCGAGGGCACGACGCCGCCGACAGGAACCGCGAAATTAAGCGATGAAGAATTCAGCGACCTGACTATCAATTGGGACCGCGCGTTGCGGTCTAATCAAACCAATCAAGCGCTGGCATTCGCTCAGCAGGTTATCCCAGAAAGCCGCGCGAGAGCCGCGCAATCGGTCGAAGTAGCAAGGCATGCCGAGTACCTCCTCGCTTACGCGCGAGTCTTGTTGGCAGTCCAACGAGGGCCACAGGCTGTACAGATAACATGCGAAGCGGCGTTCCTGTTTGCTCAAGAGCTCGGGCCGCGCCACCAAAGCACCAAGAATGCCCGAGTGATGCACGCGCAAGCGCTTGCGGCGACGAATGATCTGGAGAATGCTGAACCGCTTTTCCGTGAGCATGTCGCCTCCGTTGAAGCGACCGCGCCTGCTGCTCATCCCGAACTCCTAAATGCCAAAGCGACATTGGCGCGGGTGCGCGCACAGCGGGGTTTTGCGCAAGAGGCCCTTCAAACACTCAGAGAGATTGAAGCGAAATTGCCTGAAGAGACACCGTGGCAGAACCGCGCAATCTTGGTGAATGCCGAAGCTACCATTGTCGAGCAAGGCAATGATCCGGATGCGGTCGAAAAGTTCTACGAACACAGGTTCGCGCAACACACCGGCGAGGGACAAAACGATCTTGCGGCCAAAGAATGGCTGCTGATCCGAAGGGCTGGTTGGTTCGGCTTGCGGGGACAGCCCGAAAAAGCCGTTGAGGTTATCGACCAGCGACTTGCCCTTTACTCTGGGATTTTCGATCCAAAATCCCCCGCGGTGCTATCGGCACTTCACGCTAAAGCTAGCCTACTCCGGATCATTCCCGGGCGCGGTAACGAAGCGATGGAAATTGCGAAGTCAAACCTCGCCGCATGGGAGACAAAAGGTTCGGCGGCACCCGCCACCTATGCGCCGAGGGCACTCGTTGCAGAATTGCTAATAGCCGCACGCGATTATGGCGCGGCCATTGCGCTCTTCGAAGAGAATGTCGAATTACAAAAGCAGTCGCTTCCACCGGGTTCACCGGGCATTCTGGAAGCACAAAGGAAGCAGGCAATCGCGCTGCAAGCTACAGGCAAATTTACCAGTGCAAGGCAACTTTTTGAAGCGATCGTCCCCCAATATGCCGAAACGCTAGGGCCAAAAAATTATCTCACCATTGAGACCCGTATTGAACTGGCGAAGCTCTATGAAGAGACTGGCCGCTTAGAAAAGGCCGAGCGCCTTGCAAGCGCAGCGTTCAGTGATTCCATTACATATCTTGGCCATCGCAATCCTGCGACGGGTGCCGCAAGCCTGGTGTTGTCCGGCATTTACCTACGAAGCGGGCGTTCGCAAGAAGCCCTGATATTATCACAGCGCCTAATGGACTTGTGGGCATCTGATCCCGATAAAACGGGTGACGGCTACTTCTACCAATTGACGTCACACGCCTCTGCACTTTTCAACGCTGGACGACGAGCAGAGGGGATAGAGTTGAGTGGACATGCTGTCGCTCTAGCGCGAGAATCGTTTGGTGTTGGAGTAAACTTGATTACGGGCCTCACAGGGCATGCGCGGACGTTGTCGCTCGCAGGCAGGTCGGTGCAGGCAGAGCCATTTGCCGCCGAAGCCTTCCAGCTTGCGCAAGATAGTTTCGGTCCAAACCACTTCGCGACACGCGGTGCATTAGAGGTCTACGTTTTTGTCGCTCAGTCATCGGGCCAGGGGGAGCAAGCGCTTCGGCTCTATGACCGCTATACATCTGAAATCGTGGACGATGTGGGGGTAGACAATCTCGAGTTTTACTTTGTTCTATTGCAATATGCGACGCTTGAACTGTCGCTTGGATATGTCGAATCTGCACACAACAGATACTCGCTGATCGAGGAGGCGACGCGAGATCAGGACGATCTTTTGTATAAAGTTGTGCGCAACATGGGTTTGCTGTTTCTTGCTCTGTCCGCCAGCGAGCTTGGGGACCAGCAAAGAGGATTAGACGCAGTTTCGCAAGCCGAGGAATTAACCCAAGAATTGTATGAGAATGGTATGTTGCCGGGCAATGCGCGGACGTTTCCCGCAGTTTTCAAATCTAAGCTGCTACTCGACAGTCAGGAATTCAGCGGAGCGGAAGAGACGTTGAACAATATGCTCAAAGCTGAAGACGTTTTTCCTTCAGGCATAGCGGAATACGACTTTCTAGCGCTTGGCATTCATACCGCTGCACGACTGAATCTCGCAGGACGTGAAGCCGCTTCGGTAGAGCCCGCAATTGCGCTGGCAAAACTCTACAGAGACACACGGGCTGCATTGGGATTTGATCCACGGCTGCTTAACGGTAACCAGATTCAGTCGACTACAATGCCTTCTGCGATGCAGACCATCGCCAATGCCGCCTATGAGGCGCGCGATATTCCAAACCTCGAAGTGCCCCCGCTCGACCTCGCTTTCGAAGCACTGCAGAATGCAACGCTGGATCAATCTTCGCTCGCGATTGCCAAGACAGCCAGTCTGCGCGCTGCGGAACGGGCTAATGTGGGTGAACTGGCTGCAGAGCGACTGCAATTGATCGACCAGTGGCGAAGCGTCAATCAGGGGCTCGCGCAATCCCTATCGCAAGTGCGGACCGAAGGCGGCGCGTCGGGAGCGCGATCACTTCGGCTGCAACGCACAGGGATCGAGGCGCGGCTTGCAGAGATCGACCAAATTCTCGAATCTGACTTCCCCGAATATTACAGTTTCATCCGTCCCACCCCCCTCACCCCCGAAGCGGCCTCTAGCCTCATGTCCCCCAGCGAGGCGGCGTTGCTTTGGGTTCCTTCCGAGTTCGGCACGCATGTGATGGTTGTGAGCGCTGATGGCCTTCGCTGGCATCGTTCTGATATGACGCAGGAGCAGGTGTCGGCGGCGGTGGATGCTTTGCGCGGGGGTCTGGATCAGGCGCCGCTCGCTGATGGCAGCTTTGCCAAGGCCTTTGACCGTAAGACCGCGCACAAGCTCTATCGGGAGCTGATCGCGCCAGTTGAGGATGCGCTGGAGGGCAAGGA
>JBCCPG010000030.1:0-3901 GCA_039039885.1 Pseudomonadota bacterium
AGTCGATCAAGGAGATCTGAGTTTCCGGCCACGGCTCAGCCATTCGCTGAAAACAAAGGGTGGAGTGAGCCTGCGACCCTACGCTCAGGTCGAGGGGATTTATACGTTTAGGACCGAGCCTGATGCCGCGTTGGCAGGCCTGCTGGCGGGTTCGTTTGCTGATCAGTTTGGAGGGGTCCGTGCATGGATTGAGGGCGGAATTGATCTGTTAGGTAAAGGAAATTTCCGCGCTTCATTCTCAGGCTTCTATGATGGCATCGGAGCAGATGGCTTCAGCAATGAGGGTTTGGCGATCGGAGTGTCATTCGGTTTCTCGAGGGAAGGAGGAAAACAATCATATATGGCCTGGGCGTTCAGCGTATTCCAACCAGTCAAGGTGAGAATGACCCAATGATAATACCGAATTCGCGCGGCTCTCTCTTAAAAAGAGCTTGGCAGAGGGATTCCGCCTCTGTTAGGAATCTCGGCTTTTTGTTGCAGCCCACGTACTTATCACTGGTCTAGCAATACATCCAGCTTTCGATATTTTCTTATTCAATGCAGGGTTTTCATTTTCGAATCAATTCGGGATTCTGACTTTGGCCGCGACATTGCCATCTCTATTGTATCCCATAGCTATGGCATTGTCCAATTAGGTACTTTGAGTTTTTCAAAGAAGCTTGCAATACTTGGAGGGCATCATGCGACACTCCCTTTTTTCTACTCTGTTTATCTTTCCGCTCCTCATACAATCGCCGTTTGTGGCTGCCGCGCAGAGCTTCCCACGAATGCCTCGCGTTGAACAACCAAAGTTACCCAGCCTTCCGAATGTTGGAAGGTCACCAACCTCCACCAACCGCGGAAATGCAGTCGATGGCAACATGATCCAGGCCTTCATCACGGACGCGCAGAAACTCTCAACACCGATAAATACGACGACGGTCAATGATGCTGATAACAACAGGATAGACCGTGAAGTGGCAAGCTATCGCGAGCTGGCAGACCGCCTTTCTGGTGGCCGATATGACGCCCTTCCCGCCGCCCAAAGAGAGCCGATGCTCTTCGGGTTGAAGACGCTGTACGATGGTGCGGCGGCGTCCGTGGACGACGAAATCGCCTTTGCGAAAAGTCTCATCACTGGCCGTGGGCGGGCAGATAGTGCGTACAATTATCTCATCGTGAATGATGCCTATCTCTATGCTGCAGAACGGCTTTTTCCGTCAGAGCGATCATACACTGCGGCGCGGCAAAAGCTTGCTTCTGCACTGTCGAGTTTGGGTGGGTCTCGCGATGGGGCGCTTCAGGCGGAGGACGCCGCTGACTTAGCGGCCGCTCGCAATGTCCGTATGCCCGCTTCGATTGACCGTGATCCCCAAGCGCAAGCTATGTTCAGACAAGCTTGGCAGACCAGCGGGATTGACTGGGAAATAATCAAAATCAACGTTACCAGCGGGTGGCGCGACAAGGTTGAAAATGGGCGCGTGATCGGACAGCGCCGCGATGCGGCGATTGCCGCTCGAGATCCGAACAATTCCAATCGCTGCAATTTGTATGACTTCACGATGTTCCGTGACCGCAGCGGCAGTGTTCGGCGAGACTCGCACAGCACGACGCGCATCGCCTGCGAAAACGTAAAATAACCCGGGCACTGCACTCACCCGCAGTCTAGTTCCGCTTGAGTGCTGCCATATCTATGGCAGTGTCTCGCATGCCATAAGTTCGGGTATTCCGTTCCTATTGGCGCGGAACTTTGGGGGAGCTTGTGAACGTCTTGTTTCAGCCTTGGCTGCGGTCCACTTTAGCGGTGATCCTCGGCGTTCTGCTCTTGCTTGTGAGCCAGATTGGGTCCGAAACGCTCTCGCGCGCAGGCCCCTATGATGCTGATCCCGATATTGCTTTGATCCTTCCCGGCGAGGACCAGCTTCCGCTTGATAAAGCGCTACGGGTCACGCCGGAATTCACTCCTGTACCGGCCTATGTCTACGACGATCCCGCAGCTGCACCGGGCGGTGTTTTTGAGACACGGTTCGAATGGCACCAGAGCGATCCGCAGCCTGCTCTCCTTCTCGCTTTCTTTCGAAGGCTCGATGCTGTCGAGCTTAATGGCCAGCCGGTCGCCTTGCAGAACCTTCGGAGCCAGTCACTGTTCGGCGGCTGGCGACCGGTGGCGATCATGCTGGATCCAGAGCATTTGGTCGAGGGTGAGAACACCCTGCGGATTACCGACCCCGGAAAGTCGCGCAAAGTTCTTCCCGCATTCAAGGTGGTCCCGCAAGACGAAGCCTTGAACGCGGCCTTTATGGGCGAGTTCTTCGAGTTGCACCTTCCGCTCGCTGTAACCGGGGTCATGCTGTTTGTTGCGCTGTTCTGCGGCTTCGTAAGCTGGCCTCGCGAAGAGGTACTCCAGATGAGGTGTTTTATCATACTCCTGCTGGCGTGGTGTTTGCGCAACGCGATGGGGTTCGATCTTGTTGGCGAATTGCCAAACCCATGGCGGGTGTTTTCAGCTTACTGGGTCGGATACCTGCTTGCCGGCGCTTTTGCCGCCCATTGCTTCGCATGGGCAGGCAGGAGCTTGCGTTGGGTAGCGGCGGCTTGGGCTGCTCCGATCCTCGCAATCCTGCTCACTCTTGCATTGGGATATGAGAGCGGCGGTGATGCGTTCGAAATTTCCTACCTCGTAGAAAGCTGGCTGATCCCCTTGCTCGCCATCGCAGGGATCATCGCGGCGTTTATCGGCGAGGGGCAGTCCGGAGCAAAGCGCTCTATTCAGCTGCTTTTGATTGTCGGCGCGGGGACAGCCCTCGCGCTCGATGCATTGGATGAGCGGTTTGATCTCGCGCTTGGCCTGCTCGATCCTCAGCCAATGATCTATTATGCCACGCCGCGCCATGGTCTGTTGCTGGCTTTGGGCGTGCTTGGTGCAATGATCTTTCATCAGATCCGCGCGAGGCGATTGTCAGAAGATCTCAATGGCGAGCTCAATCGCCAACTGGACCAGCGCCAAGCCGAACTGGCCGAGGTCCATGCGCGCGAGAAAGTCTGGGTGCGAGAGCAAGCATTGAGCGATGAGCGCAAACGGATCATGCGCGACATGCATGACGGTTTGGGCAGTCAGCTGATGGGCATGCTGCTCGCAGCGCGAAGGGGCAAAGCTGATCCGGACAAAGTCGCGGAAGGATTGCAGCAGGTCATCGATGAACTGCGCTTGATGATCGAATCGATGGACTCGGTCGGGGACTCGCTTGGCACCGCGCTGACCGGTTTTCGCAGCCGGTTTCAGCCTCGCATTGAAGACGCAGGCTTCGCATTTGAATGGGAAAATCGGCTCGGCGACAGCGTGCCAAGTTATCCTCCGCGAAAGACCTTGCAGCTTTTCCGCATTATGCAGGAAGCGGTTGCCAATGCACTGAAGCATTCCGGCGGCGACCGGATCTCGATCCAAATCGATCACGACGCTTCGAGCGACAACTCGCTTGTCGTTTCTGTCCGCGATAACGGGCAAGGTATCCGTGCCCCTCGGCGTGGGGGGCACGGCCTTGAAAATATGCGTGCGCGCGCAGCGAAAGAGGGAGGCAGCGTCGAGTTTGCCGATCCGAAGAATGAGGCAGGCGGCGCGGTTCACATCCGCTTCCCTTCGGCCGAACTGCCATGAATTGGGCGCTAGCAGGCCACGCACCGCGCAGATAATGTGATCGCCATTGGAAGACACGCATACCATGAATGAGACTGCCCGCAGCTGGAATCACCGCATCGCGATTGTCGAGGATGACCCGACTGTGCGCGAACACTTTATCGAGATTATCAGCGATCAAGACGGGCTAGATCTTGCAGGTATCGCGCCGACGCTCGGCAAGGCACGCGACCTGCTTGGCCAGTCCCAGAAACCTGATCTTGTCCTGCTCGACATTGGCCTACCCGA
>JBCCPG010000031.1:0-3467 GCA_039039885.1 Pseudomonadota bacterium
CAGCAACGAAGTGCAGCGAGACCTTATAGCTCGCACCGTCGCGATGGAGGCCTGATCGATGGATTTCGCCTTCACGCAAGAACAGGAAATGCTGCGCGACAGCGTGGCGCGCTATCTGGAGAAGAGCTACGATTTCGACGCCCGGCAAGCCCTCGTCCGATCGGATGATCCATGGTCGGCGGACGTGTGGGATCAGTTTGCTGAGCTGGGGCTTTTGGCTCTCCCGTTCAGCGAAGAACGCGGCGGATTGGGCGGATCCATCGCGGATTGCGTCGCCTTCGCCAGTGGTCTGGGCAAGCACCTCGTCATTGAGCCTTACATCCACACTATCCTGCTTGCCGGGGCTGCGCTTGATGCGAGCAATGCAGCCGCAGCGGACGAGTGGATCGCGAAAATAGCCGCTGGCGAAGGGCTAGTCGCGTTTGCCTATGAGGAAGGCGCAGGCACCAGTTCCTCCGACATGATCCAGACGACGGCAAGCGCCAACGGCGATGGATTTACGATCTCCGGTGAGAAGCGCTTGGTGATTGCCGGAGCGGAAGCGGATGCTCTCGTTGTTGCGGCGCGGATAGGCCAAGACGGCCCCATCGGACTCTTCCTGCTCCCTCAAGACGCCCCCGGCATCACAGTCAGCTCGTACCTGACGATTGACGGACGAAGCGCCGCCAAAGTCCGCTTTGACAACGCAGCGGTTGGTCAAGAAAGCGTGCTGCTCGAAGACGCGACCGAGGCGCTTGCAAGTATTCTTGCCAACGCGATTATCGCGCAGTCGGCGGAGGCGGTGGGCGCGATGGCTGCATTGCTTTCGCTGACCGGTGAATACGCTATGACCCGCAAGCAATTTGGCAAACCGATCATGATGTTTCAGGCCGTTGCGCACCGCCTATCTGATATGAAGATGGCGTACACCAAGGCCTTGTCGACCCTCACTTACACGACCGCGCTAGCCAATTCGGGGGCGGCAACCTCCCGCGATATCGCTGTGCTGAAGGGCCAAGTGGGGTCGCTTGGTCGCTCAATCGGTGAGGCGGCTATTCAGACCCACGGCGGCGTCGGCATGACCGACGAATTGAGCGTCAGCCATTATCACAAGCGCTTGATTGCGTACGACGCGCAGCTCGGGGATCACCGCTACCACCTGCGCACAGTCGGGATGGGCTAGATTTAGAAGAACACCAAGCGGGTGATGTCTAGACGAAACCTGATCCTGGCCGCTTTGCTTTTGGTCATCGCAGGCGGGCTGTTCGCGCTCAGTCAGACGCGCCGCGGTCAAAACCTCTTCTACGCGCTCACCTATGAGCGGGTGTATGATCGCTACGAACAGACCGACACGACCACCACCAATGTATCAGCGAGAGTCGACGCAAACGGCATCAGAGCTGAGCTGCTCTCAGCCTTCTTCGGTCTCGATAATGGGTTGCCAAGATTCGTCAGCGACCGAGTGATTTGCGAAGGCGCTGGCGGAAAAGATGGCATGCCAGTTATCTTCTCGCATGAAGTCGATGTCTCAACTCTCGATCCGGGCGACTTCGAGATGACCAAGCGATCGGGCGCAGTCGGTTCGGTCACCTGCCTGACGCTGGCTCCAGCCGATGATCCGGGCGAGCTGCGCACCGTCCTATTGGCCGGAGAGTTTGGAGACGCCGCAGATCAACCGACCAGCGTCCGAGTAATCGGGAACATTGTTTCGCGGGATAGCAACGTCACATTCAAAGGCGCACAGATGGATGTGACGCCGCTCGAAGCGGGTCCCAGCCTTGTGTTGGCGCAGGTTGTTCCGCGAGATGAATGGCAGCTAGGGCAGAACGCAACCGGTATCCCGTTCGGCGGCGGCAGCGGGTGTCCGCAAGGTACTGAGCAAATCATCCAAGTTACGTGGGCCGGCGGCGTAACAAAGCCATCCGGCGAGGCGGCGGACGAAACCGAGGCGCGCCTGTACGAAGTGGTGATCGATGAGGAAAACGGCGGCCAAGCGGTCATCACACCCTTCGCGCTTGGCGACCTTGGTGATGGCGACAACAACCACAAGCTGTGCTTGAATCGACCAGAGACAATCCGTTCCGTGCGCTTTCCAGCCGGACATCTCACCGATCCTCGCGATGATCTGAATCCGGACACCTCGGTGAACATCGTCCAGCAAAGCGCCGAACCCTTGCGCAATCCACAGGGCGCCGCCATGTCGGGGCGCGACAAAAGCAATTAGGATAAACGCGATGGGCTTCGACCTTCCGCAACTCACCGTAAGCGGCTCACCGCATGACATGGGTCGTCAGTACGGAGCCCATTTCCGCGACATGATCCACCCCTTTGTGGCGGATCGCGTCAGCGCGGTTGAAACGTATCTGCGCGACACAGGGCACGAAGGTACCGACCGGCTGTTTGAGGCAGGATCCGCTTGTCTTGAAACGGTTCGCGGCTTTGATCCCTCTGGGTATGCCGAACATATGGGGCTTGCCGAAGGCGCTGGGATTGACCCGGTGCGATTGTTCACGACGGCCAATATGACCGATGTGCGCGACATCATCGCCTATCCTGATGATCCCGTTGTGGTGGAGGACGAAGGCTGCACCGTTGCCCTTGTTCCGCCCCGTCTCTCCGCCAACGGGCAAGCTCTGCAAGGGCAGACGTGGGACTTGAACGGGCCGGATGTTCAATACGTCATCGCGCTTCATCGACTACCTGATGAGGGACCCGAAACCTGGACGGTGACCTGCGCTGGATGCCTCACGCTTATGGGCATGAACCAGCACGGCGTGACGGTCGGCACCACCAACCTCAAGACCTTCGGCGCGAAAGTCGGTGTGCCTTATCTGTCGCTGCTTCATCGGGCGCTTTCAGAAGAAACGCGCGCCGCAGCCAGCGCGGTCGTGGAACAAACAGGTGTGGCGGGAGCGCACACCTACTGGGTGGGTGATAAGGATGGCGCGATCGAGTGGGAGAAGACCCCTCAAACCGCCTTCTTGCGCACAACCGAGGACGGACCGCTGGCGCGGACCAACCACTGCCTGTTTGATCCCAACACAGCGCGCGAAACCGATCTTTCGCCCAGCACGCATAATCGCTTTGATCGGATGAACACACTTCTGTCACAAAGCGATGAGCACACAGTTCAATCGATGAAGGCCTTGTTCGCGGACCGCGGCGATGGGCGCCTGAGCATCAATCGCTTTGCTGAAGACAATTCCGGCGCGACGACAAACGCCGTGATTGCCTGCAATCCAGCCGAGCTCGAGTTTCTTGCCTGCCGTGGACAAGCTGACAAGGGCATCTGGGAAAAGCTGGAGTTCGAGAGGCAACCGGCGGCCGCGCTTTAGGGTCGGGGCAGCCAAATGGTGCCGCTTACGTGACTCGAACACGTGACCCCATCATTACGAATGATGTGCTCTACCAACTGAGCTAAAGCGGCACAGTCTGGCATCAAACTAGCTGCCAGTTGTGGAGGCCCGAGCCGGAATCGAACCGGCGTA
>JBCCPG010000032.1:0-3376 GCA_039039885.1 Pseudomonadota bacterium
CTACACTGGATAGCAAGGCAGACCGCCGCGCGGTTGACGAGGCACTGGCCGATGCGCTCGCCGATTGGCCGCATGAACGTACCGCGATGAACGGTTTTGGCTTTGTGCATTTGGTAGCGCGGCTTGAGGGGCCTTCTTTGCTCCATCGTTTTGCCACGTCGCGCGTGGGGATGTGCGCGCGCGCTGCCCTGCGCGCGGGCGAGCGGGCTGAAGGAGCGGGAGCGGTGCTGCTGACCGTCCACCCCGCGCTCAAAGCCAAACTGAAGTCGCAGTGGATCGAGGAGCTTGCCAAGCGCAGCGGCAAAGAGGTGCGGATCGAGACTGATCCCGGCCTTGCGCTCGAAGCGCCCCATGCTCAGGTTATGAGTCTTGGTAGAGATTAACCAAGCCACCCACTCCCTCCACCCTTCCACCCGGATCGTAACCCGGTGCGATAATCCGGGTGGAAGGGTGGAGGGAGCGGGTGGCCAGGAACCTAAACAATGAAATCACGCCCCTGTCCCATCTGCAAGAAGCCTCGCAATGAGGAGTTTCGCCCCTTTTGTTCGCAGCGTTGCAAGGACCGAGATCTCGCGCAGTGGTTTGGCGATGGCTATGCTGTCCCCGGCCCTCCCGCGGACCCGGAAGATATCGCTTCGCAGGAATGGGATAAGAAGGGCTGATTTGCTCTTGCCAACCGGCCCGCGCTTCGCCATACGCCCGCTCTCATTTGCTCGCCGGTCGCAAGGCTCATCGCCCAATACCGTCGCCGCAGCGAATGCCCGGGTAGCTCAGGGGTAGAGCAGCGGATTGAAAATCCGCGTGTCGGTGGTTCAAATCCGCCCCCGGGCACCACTTCCAAGCAGTTCAGATCATTCGGCCTCACCGCGGCAAAGCACCCAAGCCACGCAGTCTTAGCGGCTGCCTGATTGCAGCTCAAATTGTAATGGCTTCGGGAACAAGGCGGCCTTTGGCCGGTAGCCTTGCTATCCCCTCGTCGCACATCAGGAGCCTCTCTATGACCACCACCGCAATCCTTTTTGGTTCCATTGGTGTCATTGCGGAAACGTCGAATGTGCAACGGCAAGCTTACAATCAGGCGCTGAAAGAAGCGGGCCTCGACTGGCAATGGGATGAAGAAACATACAGCGATCTTCTCGAGATGTCGGGAGGGCGCGACAGGCTGGGCATGCTGGGCCGCGCGACCGGTCAACCTTTGAGCGAAACCGCAATCGCCAAAATTCACACTCGCAAAACCGAACTTGCCTCTACCGTTATCCGCCAAGCGGGAAAACTTCGTCCCGGCGTTGCAGCTTTGGCGCAGTATGCGAAAAGTCGAAGCATAGCGCTTGGCTTTGTGACCAGCACATATCAGCCAAACATCGATGCGATCTTAGGCGCCGAAGGGGTGGAGCTTTCCGCACACGACTTCGATGTGATCGTCACTCGTGATGACGTCACTTTAGGTAAACCTGCACCTGACCCTTACACGCACGCGCTGGGCAAATTGGGTATCGAGGCAAGTAACGCCCTCGTAATTGAGGACACCACCGCTTCGATTGCCTCGGCGCGCCGTGCGGGAATCGAAGTGATCGCCACACCGGGCGCTTTGACCGCGGAGCAAGACTTTCACGAAGCCAGCCTTGTCTTGCCAAGTTTAGCGGATGCTGCCGGAGCGCTTCATCCGCAAGTGACCAAGATGATCCGCGGCGAAGCGCACTTGCAATTGCACGCGGTCAACTAAACCGATAGGAGGCGCGCGGCGCTACCCTCTCTGGGCAGAGCGCCTGTATGTTCTGACTAGAAAGCGAGCTGCATGTCCCGACGCCGCCAGATATACGAAGGCAAAGCCAAGATCCTGTATGAGGGTCCTGAGCCGGGCACGCTCATCCAGTATTTCAAGGATGATGCGACCGCTTTCAACGCGGAGAAACAGGGCACGATCAACGGCAAAGGCGTGATCAACAATCGCATCAGCGAGCACGTCTTCACCCGTCTCGCCCATATCGGCATCCCCACCCATTTCATCCGCCGCCTTAATATGCGTGAGCAATTGGTGCGGCAGGTCGAGATCATCCCGATCGAGGTGGTGCTGCGCAATGTTGCCGCGGGCTCGATCTGCAAGCGGCTTGGCCTCGAAGAAGGCGAGCCGCTGCCGCACACTTTGATCGAATATTACTACAAGGATGATTCGCTCGGCGACCCGCTGATCGCCGAGGAGCACATTGCGTGCTTCAACTGGGCCGGCCCCGAAGAGATGCAGGACATTGCCTCGATGGCGATCCGCATCAACGACTTTTTGTGCGGGATGTTCGCCGGGATCGACATCCGCCTCGTCGATTTCAAGCTGGAGTTCGGGCGGCTTTACGATGGCGATTTCAGCCGCGTGATACTGGCCGACGAAATCAGCCCGGATGGGTGCCGCTTGTGGGATATGAATTCGGGCGAGAAGCTCGATAAAGACCGCTTCCGCCGCGATATGGGCGGCGAGGAAGAGGCCTATCGCGAAGTCGCGCGGCGGCTCGGCCTGTTGCACGGCGAAGACAATTCTCCGGGCGAAGTGCTCGACCTGACCAGCCATCGCACCCGGCTGCGCGGAACTCCGCCCAAAAAGTAAGCACGATCAAGAGGGCGGCAATTTCTTGCCGCCGCGCTGGTCATTTTGTGTGCATCACATCCGCGACGGCGCAAAAAAGACCTGACACCGTGCATTCATCCTCTAAGCTGCATAGTTCAGGGGAAAGAAGGCACGCCGCAATTAATGAAATCAACCGCACGGACCATTGCAGCTGGGCTTCTGTTCGCTCAGCCCAACATCGCAATCACCAGACTATTAGGGCCGATGGCGCGACGCACTTCTTTAGCCGCGGCAGGTTTGCTCGCGGTCTCGTCCAGCCTCGCGCACGCCGACAACACTCAAGTGGCCCTCACACCTGAACCCGATTGGGTCAGTCCAAGCGAATTGATGGCAGTTCCCGAGGACGCTCAAGGCCAATTCTTCTATCGAAAACAAGATACTATCATTCACCTGACCGAGACCGGCTCACGATATTATCAGGGCCAAACGGTTCGCATTCTGAATTCGCAGGCATTGCAAGCGGGCAATATACAGCTTGCGTGGAACCCCGCCGCCGGGCGGCCAGAAGTGCACAGTATCAAGATCCGGCGTGGTCCGCGCGTGATCGACGTGCTTGAAAACTCGACCTTCGAGATTTTGAGGCGAGAGGATCAATTAGAGACGGCTGTCCTCGACGGGATGCTGACTGCGGTCTTGCAAGTCCCTGATCTGCGCGTGGGGGACGATCTCGAATTTGCCTATACCGTGCCGCTGCATGACCCGACTCTCGGCGCGACCAGTCATGGCCTGTTGTTGCTGGGCCAAGCGCCACCGGCGGGA
>JBCCPG010000033.1:0-3193 GCA_039039885.1 Pseudomonadota bacterium
TCAATCGTCAGCTCGCTGCCGCCCGAAATCTCGCGCGCACGCTGCGCGGCGAGCAGGACGAGGTCGAAACGGTTGGGAACCTTGTCGACGCAATCTTCAACGGTAACGCGTGCCATGCAGGGGCCTCTTTCAAACGAATTGTGCGGAAATCAGAAGCGCTGCAAATAGGTGCGACGAAGCGCAGAGTCAAGAAAATGCGCCCGATGTCTGCGACAGAATTAGTTGAATTCGCTCTCGTCATACTTCCAATTTGGCGAGGTAAACTTGGTGATCTCGCTTTGGAAGTGGAGCGGAACATTTCCTGTCGAGCCATGGCGCTGCTTGGCCACAATGAGAGAGGCCCTGTTCTTGAGCTCGAGGTATTTCTCCTCCCAGATCTTGTACTTCTCGACCACGTCGGCGCTGCTGGTTTCGGTCGGAAGATCAGGGCGAATGGCCTCATGGTAATAGTCGGCGCGGTAGATGAACCACACCATGTCGGCGTCTTGTTCGATGGAGCCCGATTCTCTCAGGTCCGAAAGCATAGGGCGCTTGTCGTCACGCTGTTCGACCGCACGGCTGAGCTGCGAAAGCGCGATGACGGGAACCGCCAGTTCCTTGGCGAGAGTTTTCAGGCCACGGCTGATCTCCGAAATCTCGTTGACGCGGTTGTCGTTCGCGCGCCCTGAACCTTGGAGCAGTTGCAGATAGTCAACCACGATCAATCCGATATCGTGCCGCCGCTTCAGCCGCCGGGCGCGATTGCGAAGCGCGGCGATCGTCAGGGCGGGCGTATCATCGATGTAGAGTGGGAGTTCCGCCAGACGCTGGCTGGCGAAGCTGAGCTTCTGAAAATCGTCGCGGCTCAGCTTGCCCGAACGAAGATTCTCCGAACTGATTTCCGCTTGCTCAGCCAACACACGCGTAGCCAGCTGATCGGCGCTCATCTCCAAGCTGAAAAAGGCCGCCGGCGCCCCGTAATTGTGTTCGCCGCCATCCTTTTGCCAGCGCAAGTGCTCTTCGGCGCAATTGTAGGCGATGTTCATCGCGAGCGAGCTTTTGCCCATGCCGGGACGCCCGGCGAGGATCACGAGATCCGAGTTGTGCAGACCCGATGTTTTGGAATCGATGACGGAAATGCCGGTCGTCTTACCGGACAGACCACCACCGGAATTCATCGCCGCCTCGGCCATCTTGATCGCGGCGAGCGAGGCTTCGCGGAAGCTCGATGCCTCGTTGCCAGTTTCGGCGCCTTCGGCGACTTTGAACAAGTCCGCTTCGGCTTCGGCGATGCGATCCATCGGCTGCACATTTTCCGATGTGTCGAGAGCGCCTTCAACAAGACCCCTCCCCACGCTGACCAGCTCACGCAGAAGGGCAAGATCGTAAATCTGCTGCGCCAATTCATGCGGCGCCAGCAGGCCCGATCCGTTGGCGGTTAGTTTGGCGAGATAACTAGGGCCGCCCAGTTCCTTCAAAGCCGGATCCCCTTCGAACTGCGGGCGCAACGTCACTGGCGAGGCTGTGGCGTTGCGATCCATCGTCTTGAGGATTTTCTCGTAGATACGCTCATGGAGCGGCTCGAAGAAATGATGCGGCCTGATCGGCGTGCGCAGCTCTTCGATCACGCGATTGTCAATCAACACCGCGCCCAAGAAGGCGGCTTCAGCCTCCAGGTTAGATGGCAACTTACGCCCCGCTCCATCGGCATCTTTGGTATCATCGCTCGGGAACAAGAGAGTTTCTGTGTCATCCATAGCCAGTCTCGTTCGACCTTCGTTGCGGGAACTTCAAGAGGCAATTGGTCGAATAAATTTTCTCGTCCGAGGCTTGCGCTGTGGATAGCGGGGAAGGGCTTGGGCACAGCTAAGATTCGAAACGCTTGAAGTCGCCCCCTCCGATCTGCGAAGGCGGTGTTTATGGCTGGCCTCCCGCCCGATTCATCCGCGACTAATCAGAGGATCGCGCATATCTCGCTCGACGAAGCGACGATCCTTTGGCGCAACGCGGATGTCGAACAAGAGCGCCGGGTGGCGATTTACGATTTGATCGAAGAGAACACTTTCACGCCTGTGAAGAGCGCGGAAAAGGGAGCCAAAGGCCCCTACCGTTTGTACCTGGGCGTCCGCGATGGACGCTTGGCGATGGATGTCAGCAACAAGGAAGGCGAATTGCTTGAAACGTTGCTGATCGGCCTAGCCCGTTTTCGCCGCCCTATCCGAGAGTATTTCGCGATCTGCGACAGCTATTATCAGGCTATCCGCAAAGCGACGCCCGCCGAGATCGAAACCATCGATATGGCGCGCCGGGGCATCCATAACAACGCAGCGGAATTGCTGTTGGAGAGGCTGGAAGGCAAAGTTGAAACCGACTTTGCCACCGCGCGTCGCCTGTTCACGTTGATCTGCGTTCTGCACATCAAAGGGTGATTGGCGCTGCGCGTCTCTAACTATCCCGACACAATGGCCAGCACATCTCGCAACACGAAAAGCGGAAAGCCTAAGCGAAGCTATTTTCGCCGATTATTGCAATTGGTGGCGGTTATTGCGTTCGGCACGCTCATCTACGCCGGGTGGTTCTGGTTCGAAATGCGATCTTGGAAACCGGAAACGGCGCTCTACCCTGAACAAGGGGCGGTGATCGCAAGCGGAACGCCGGGCGTGCGTTTTGAAACGCTCAAGGCTGTTGGCGCTTCGTTTGTGTATCTCGAGCTTGGCGCCGCGGGAGCGCCGCCTGATCCGGGATTTCGCCAACGTCTCGAAGCGGCGCTGGAGGCTGGCCTTAAGGTCGGCATCGTCCAGGCGTTTGACCCCTGCCGGAAGGCCGATCCGCATTCCGCCAAGTTTGCGCGGATGGTGGCGCGCAATGAGGACTTACTGCCTCCCGCGCTTGCTTTGGCCCGCCTCCCGAATGCGTGCCCTTCGCGCGTAAGTGATGCCGCCGTCGCCAGCGAAGTCTTCACCTTGGTCAATCAGTTGGAATTGCACTCTGGTACGCCAGTTATCTTGAAGCTGGAGGAAGAGTTTGAGAGCCGCTTTCGCTTAGCCGCTTCGCTTGATCGTGATCTGTGGCTGGTTCGTGACCGCTCACGCCCGCGCTATGCACAGCGCCCATGGCTGCTATGGAGCGCCAACAATCAATTGCAAACCGAAGCGCTCGCCGAGCCGGTGGAATGGGTGGTGGTCCAAAGATGACACTCGATGAAAAGCAGGAA
>JBCCPG010000034.1:0-3142 GCA_039039885.1 Pseudomonadota bacterium
CATGGCGAGAACGATAAGACTTACGATCAGTCCGTATTCAACGGCGGTTGCGCCCTGGCTGTCGTTTCCAATGTGCTTTAGAAATTTCAAAACCATCGGGTGAGCCCCCATCTGCCACGTTGCTGACCCTGTAAAAATCGGGCTGGAATCTTAAGAAAACATTGAGAGGCACGCGCAGTTTGGAAAAAATACCGACATGACGAACGCCGCGTTACTGGTGGTCGCCGGAGCTTTGCGGCGCCACGATGGCCTATGGCTCATGCACCAAAGGCCTAAGGATAAGCGCCATGGGGGGCTGTGGGAATTCCCGGGCGGCAAGGTGGAAGTGTCTGAATTTCCGTATGAAGCTCTCGTGCGCGAGCTTTCAGAGGAGCTCGGCATCGCGATATGTCCAGAGGATTGCGAGCCGCTGTGCTTTGCGGAAACCGCGCTCGGAGCGCCTTCGCCGAGGATTGTCATTCTGCTTTACAAAGTGGCGCGTTGGGCTGGGACTCCTCGCGCTCTGGAAGGCGGGGATGTGGGATGGTTTTCGATGCAGGATATGCGCAAGCTGCCTAAGCCGCCTCTGGATATGGATCTCCTACAGCGAATCGATAGCGCTTGATGCGAGCCGGTCCGGATTGGGCAGGCCGAGCTGGGCGAAATATTATGCCGCGTGTGCGTCATGAGGGATTGCCAAGCGCGCCGCACCCTCTTATGTGCCGCCCCTCACGCGCGCCAGTAGCTCAGCTGGATAGAGTACCTGACTACGAATCAGGCGGCCGGAGGTTCGAATCCTTCCTGGCGCGCCAAGAAAGGGACTGGCCCAAAGGGTCGGTCCCTTTTTTGTTGAGTCAAAGGGAGGAGGTGAACCCGTTCGGAGTCGCAGGCGGCGCAGCCGCCGAAGACGACGAGCGAGCGCAGGCGAGCGAGACAATCCTTCCTGGCGCGCCATTTTACTTTCGGGGCCTGAGAGGCCTAAAAAGGTAAATGGAACAGAGGGTTGGACGGTTCGAAAGCCCTTTTCACGGCAATAGGCCAGTTGGTGGGCAAAGATGAGTCGCAGCACCGCCCGCTGCGCTTCCAAACAGTTGCTATTCCATAGCTTTTTCGGATTCGCGAGGAAGGCTAGAGCGGTTCGAAACACCTTCTCAAAACTGCGCTTGGGCTTGCTTGTTTGAGCCTGTTTCTCGACCAGCAACGCCTTTTCATGGGCGAGATCAGCCACGCGCGCCTCATAGACTGTGATGAGCGTGTCATCGCTGGCGCCAATCAGACGGTCAATTGCGCCCTCAATATGCTTTTCCAGCTCGGCAACGCGCTTCTTGAGGCTCTGCGCCTGCTCCTTGGCTTGAGAAAGACGATAGGCCCAGATGTCGCTGAAGATGGCCTTGGCCAGATCGAACAGATCGCGGCTAGGGCTCATCTGATCGAGCAGAGTTTCGAACTCGCCATGGACCTTCTCACGCTTGATCGACTTGCCCTTGGAGGGACAGCCATCCTGACGGCACAGATAATAGGCGTAGGACTTATGCCGTCCCCTGGACCAACAAGCGGTCATCGGATGCCCACAATCGCCGCATTGGATAAATCCGCGCAAAGGGAAGTCGATATTGAGATCAACGCGTGCAGGAGCCTTAGCAGCACCTTTGAGGCGGGTCTGGATCTTATCGAAGGTAGCCAGGTCAATAAGCGGTTCGTGCTTTCCACACCGCTGTGAGACGTCCCACGGGGCGTGCGCGACATAGCCAGCGTAGAAGACACGACCCAGGAGTTCGGTGATCCGCTGATTGCGGATCGTCCCATCGGGCTTGCATTTGGGGTAGTCGGGCTGGCCTTCGAGGAAGCGCTTCACTTCCGCCTGGGTCTCAAAGCGTCCAACAGCAAAACTGGCCTGCCCGATTAAGGTGGTTCACCGGTTGTGTTAGAGTTCCGGCGGTTATGGTCGCCCTGTTGGGCGGCCTGAAGCGTAGCGTAAGGCAGTCTAGCGGGGCGAGGCAAGATCGTTGTGGTGCCGGCGGTCGGTAGCCAAGTGATGAGTGTGGGCGCACGGTGTTGTAGTGGATGCGCCAGCGCTCGATCAGGATGAGCGCTTCCTTTAAGGTATAGAAGATCTCGCCGTTGAGCAGTTCATCTCTGAGCTTGCCGTTAAAGCTCTCGTTGTAACCATTCTCCCATGGTGATCCTGGCTCGATGTAGAGCGTCTTCACACCGATCCTGCCCAGCCAGTCGCGCACAGCGTGCGCTGTAAACTCAACCCCATTGTCCGAACGGATGTGATCGGGCGGCCCGTGCCGTTGGAACAGCTCGGTCAGCACGGCCAGCACATCATCGCTCTTCAGCTTGCGCTGAACATGGATCGCCAGGCACTGCCTGGAGTGCTCGTCGATCAACGTGAGCATACGGAACGCCTTACCATCATGTGTGCGGTCCATGACGAAGTCGTAGCTCCACACATGGCCGGGATATTGAGGGCGCAGCCGCACGCATGATCCGTCGTTAAACCATAGCCTCCCACGCTTGGGCTGCTTCTGCGGCACCTTGAGCCCTTCACGGCGCCAGATACGCTCAACCCGCCCTTCGACTGCCTGCCAAGGCAGGCGCTCAGGAGAGCCGTGGCGTTCACCAGCCAGCCCTCATGGCGCAGCAGCGCCGTGATCCAGCGATAGCCATAGCGACCATATTGCTGGGCAAGCTGGATGATCGCCGAAGTGAGCGGCTTCTCGTCTGCTCGTGGCGTTGGCAGCTTGCGCTGGGTCGAGCGGTGGCGCAGGCGACGCAGGATGCGGGGCATCCTGCCAAAGCCGAGCCCAACGGCCCGGCAAGCGCGGCGCTCGGATACACCCAACGCCTCCTGCACATGATCGATGGCCAGCCTCCGTCGCGAAGGGCTCAGTACTTTCCCTCGACAACCTCCTTCAGGATCAGAGCGTCCAGCGTGAGGTCAGACACCGCTTTCCTGAGCCGCTGGTTCTCCTTCTCAAGATCCTTCAAACGGTGCGCCTGGCTGACCTTCAAGCCGCCATACTCACGTCGCCAGCGGTGGTAACTCTGCTCTGAGATCCCCAGCGATCGGCAGATCGCGCCGACCTTCTCTCCCTGCGACAGCCGAACCTCGGCCTCTCGCAGCATCGCAATAATCTGCTCTGGGCTTACGGGCCAA
>JBCCPG010000035.1:0-3035 GCA_039039885.1 Pseudomonadota bacterium
CCCGCGTCGATTGATCTGCCCGGTCGCCAAATGCAGATTGATTATTGCGTTGCCTTTGTCCGTCCCAGAACGCGACTGATTGGCACCTTGACTGAATAGCGTGAGAAGGTGCTCTGACGACATTACAAGATCGTTGAGCTTCGCAAACAGCACGGGGTCAATGCCATGTATCAAGCTACGCGTTTCCCAGAGCCCCTCCGGCACCTCGCACACAGAATTGACCGCGCTAGTGTCAATGTCCTGCGCGGCGAGCAAGGCGTCGAACAACGCTACATCGCCATCGGGCTCCACAGGTATATGCAGATCCGCGCGCTCGGCGGTTTCGGTGCGGCGCGGGTCGATGACGACAAGTTTAGTGCCGTTCTCCTCACGCGCTCGCTCAATCCGCTGCCAAATGACCGGGTGGCACCAAGCCGTGTTAGAGCCGACCAGCAGGATCACGTCCGCATAATCGATATCCTCGTAGGTGCATGGGACGATATCCTCGCCAAAGGCGCGGTTGTGCGCGGCGACCGCGCTCGCCATGCAAAGCCTTGAATTGGTGTCAATGTTACCGCTGCCGATGAAGCCCTTCATCAGTTTGTTCGCGACGTAATAGTCCTCGGTGAGCAGTTGCCCCGAGACGTAAAACGCAACGCTATCGGGTCCATGCTCTTCAATACAAGACTTCAGGCGGTGCGCGACTTCAGCCGTAGCCTTTTCCCAAGACACCGCTTCGTCGCCAATCATCGGCTGGAGAAGACGGCCTTCAAGGCTCACGGTTTCTCCAAGATGGGTGCCTTTGGAGCAAAGCGCACCGCGATTGGCCGGGTGCTCTTTGTCGCCCGCGATCTCAACTGAGCGCTCCCCAGTCACCTTGGCGGTGATCCCGCAGCCAACGCCGCAATACGCGCAAGTGGTTTTGATCGAGGCCACGCAGCCGCGTCCTTACACCGCCTGCCGCGCCAATATGGCCGCCCGGTCCAGGAAAACACTCGTGCCTTGAACCTTGAGCGGGATAGTAGGTGTACACCCCTCATCCTGGCCCAAGGCCTCTCCCGACTTTAAAGATATGCGCCAATTGTGAAGCGGGCACGAGACGCTGTCGCCGTGGACAATGCCCTGGCTCAGCGGTCCACCCTTATGCGGGCACTTGTTTACAAGCGCGTAGAATTCACCGCCGATTGTGTGGAAAATTGCGATCTCATCGGCACCTTCCACAGGCACGGTTCCCGCCATTCCTGGCTCGATCGCAGTGGTCTCGCAAATGTTCACCCAGTCCTGTTGCGTGCCGCTCATTCGGCTGGCTCCACCGCTTTGATCGCGCCATCTGCGGGCGGCCCAGCTTCGATGCTACCCACATGACTGTGTAGATCGGAACGATCTCCATCGGCGCGCTGAGCCCATGGATCGTCCTGGCTAAAGCTTTGCGAGTAGCGGAAGCGCTCAGCGAGCGCGGGAACCGTCGCCGGATCATCGAAGAGCTGCGATTTCACCCAGTCGAGACCTTTGCGTTCTACCCAGGGAGCGGTGCGTTCCAGATACCACGCGTCTTCGCGATAAAGCTGGATGAAAGCCGCGCTCATCTCCAACGCCTCTTCCTCGGTATCCACCCGCGTGAGCAGGTCGGTTACGCGCACCTTGATCCCGCCATTGCCGCCAATGTGCAGTTCATAGCCGCTATCGACGCACACCACGCCGAAATCCTTAATCGTCGCCTCAGCGCAATTCCGCGGACACCCGCTGACGGCCATCTTGAATTTATGGGGCATCCAGCTGCCCCAGCTCATCTGCTCAAGCTTGACGCCGAGCCCGGTGGAATCCTGCGTGCCGAATCGGCACCATTCGCTTCCCACGCACGTTTTCACCGTGCGGAGCGCCTTTCCATAAGCGTGGCCCGAGACCATCCCGGCCGCGTTGAGATCGGCCCAAACGGCGGGCAAATCTTCCTTCTTGATACCAAAAATATCGAGCCGTTGGCCGCCGGTGACCTTCACCATCCGCGCTTCGTATTTCTCGACCACATCCGCGATCGCGCGCAGTTCACGCGGATTGGTGATCCCGCCCCACATGCGCGGAACGACAGAATAGGTGCCGTCTTTTTGAATATTGGCGTGGAGGCGTTCGTTGACGAAGCGGCTCTTCTGATCGTCAACATACTCGCCCGGCTTGGCGCACAGGAGGTAGTAATTGAGCGCCGGGCGGCATTTGGAACAGCCATCAGGCGTCGACCAATGGAGTTCCTGCATGACCTCCGGAATCGACGAATAGCCATTTTCGACGATAGCTTTGCGCACGTGATCGTGTCCAAAGCTAGTGCATCCGCACATCGAATGATCGTGCTCTTCGACTTCATCGCCCAACGTGATTTCAAGCAAGCTTTCGACGAGATCGGTACAAGACCCGCAACTGGCGGACGCCTTGCAAGAGCCGCGCACCGCGTCGAGGCTTTTGGCCCCGGCATTGATGCACTCGATTACTTGGCCCTTGGACACACCGTTGCAGCCGCAGATCTCTGCGTCGTCCGAAAGCGCTGCAACGGCGGCGTTAGGGTCCAGCGAAGACCCTCCGGAGGCGAAGGCCTGGCCGAAGATCAGCGCCTCGCGAATGTCGGAGACATCGTCCTGGTTCTTGAGAAGATCGAAGTACCAATTGCCGTCCTGCGTATCACCGTAGAGGACAGCGCCCACGACCTTATCGTCTTTGACGACCACGCGCTTGTAGATGCCTCGGGAAGCGTCGCGCATAACTATGTCTTCGCAGTCTTCGCCGCCGGAGAAATCGCCTGCAGAGAAGAGATCAACGCCCGACACCTTGAGTTTTGTTGAGGTGACCGAGCCTTCGTAAGGTTTGGGAGCGGCCGCAAGGCCAGCGGCGAGCGCACGGCACATGTCCCACAAGGGCGCGACTAGACCATAGCATTCGCCGCGGTGCTGCACGCATTCGCCGACGGCCAGAATGTTGGGGTCAGAGGTGACCATGTGGTCATCGACGACGATGCCGCGTTCCACGTCGATTCCGGAGTTTTTGGCGAGCGTACCGTTTGGGCGAATGCC
>JBCCPG010000036.1:0-2983 GCA_039039885.1 Pseudomonadota bacterium
CGATCATGGGCATGTTCCCGTAACCGCGCAGGCCAGCGCGACCCAGACGACTGGAAAAAGCACAATAATGAGCGCCGCCGCCGCTATACCCAGCGCGACGAACCGGCCAAACCGAACACGCATCACACTACCTCCGGCAGGCTTGCACCCAGCCCCCGCAAATCCTCGCGGGCCTTCGCTGCGGTGGTGAAGACAAAAGCTTCCATCCCGACCGCCTTGGCTCCATCCACGTTGCGCTGAACATCATCAAAAAACACGCTTTCGCTCGCCTCAATGCCACCCGCCTCCAGCAGCCATTGATAGATACGTGGATCGGGCTTCAGAGAGCCCAATTCAGCCGACACCGCCGCCACTTCGAACAGATCGAAGAAATCGTAATCGCGTTTCAGCTGGGCGACAATTTCGTGGACGTTGTCGGTGATCGCGAACAGGCGATAGCCGGCGGCCTTAAGCTCATCCATTAAGGCGCGCGTGTCGGCCATAAGCGGAAAGCTAGCGTAAAGCGCCTCCCACAGGGCGTCGATTTCCTCCGCGGCAAAGCCCTGCTCGGCGACGTAGCGCTGCTTGGCTTCCTCGAGCGAGTGTTCGCCGCGATTGACCGCGAGCCAGATCGGGTTGCCCCGCAGCGGCGGGACGAACCCTTGCGTTTCCACCCTCGCAGGGCCCAAAGCCCGCGTCTCGATACCGGCGGGATCCCAAGGCACCAGGACATTGCCGACATCAAAGACGATATTCCGAATAGGCATGAGGATCAGCCGCCGTTCTGGGCGTCTTCGCTCATTCCCATCTGCCAAAGCAGGAAGCTGAATTCCTCCGCGGTTTCGTAGAGCGAATTCCAACGCCCCGATTTGCCGCCATGTCCGGCGCCCATGTTGGTCTTCATCACCAACACGTTTTCATCGGTCTTCGTGTCGCGCAGCTTGGCGACCCATTTGGCCGGCTCCCAATAGGTCACGCGCGGATCGTTCAATCCAGCGGTTACCATCAAGGCTGGATAATCCTGCGCTTTGACCTGATCATAAGGCGAATAACTCAGGAGGAAGGCGAAGGCCTCCTTGCTGGTGATTGGGTTGCCCCATTCCTGCCATTCGCCCGGCGTCAGCGGCAGGTCTTCGTTGAGCATGGTGTTGAGCACGTCGACAAAAGGCACATGCGCCACGACCGCGCCATACTGGGTGGGATCCTGATTGACGATCGCGCCCATCAATTCGCCGCCTGCGGAGCCGCCACTGGCTGTCACCATGCCCTCGGCGGTGTAGCCCTTGGCGATGAGGCCCCGACCTACATCGACAAAGTCGTTAAAGGTGTTGGTGCGCTCCATCAGCTTGCCTTGCAGGTACCATTTGCGTCCCAGATCATCGCCGCCGCGAATATGCGCGATGGCGTAGGCGAAACCGCGGTCGACGAGGCTTAGACGCGTGGTCGAAAAGCCCGGCGGGATCGCGTAGCCGTAAGCGCCGTAGGCATACAGGTGCAGCGGCCCCGGCCCTTCGATCCCGGCGTCGGCGAGTATCTTCTCGCGATCCTTGTGCATCACCACACTGGCGGGAACCATGGTGCCATCGCGCGCTTCGATCTCAACGCGGCGTGTGACGTAATCGGCAGCGTTATAGCCGCTCGGGATTTCCTGCTGCTTGAGCACTTCCAGCGAAGCCGCCGTCACATCGTAATCGTAGACGGTGTCAGGGGTGATCATGCTTTCATACGAAAGCCGCAGCTTGGTCTGATCGTATTCGGGATTGTTCGAAAGACCGGCGGAATAGCTCTCTTCGGGAAATGCGATTTCCTCGGCCACTGTTGGCTCGTCATACTGGCGGATCTGCACCTTATCGAGGCCGTTCAGTCGCCCTTCGGTGACGATAAAGTCCTTAAACAGGCTGAAGCCGGTCAGATAGAATTCGTTCGATCCAGCGATCACCGTCTCCCATTCGCCCGGCGCGTCGAGCGAAGCCTTGGCGAGGCGGAAGTTGATGTGATCATCGTTGGTCCAGACGAACATCTCCCCTTCCCGGATATCGACGCTGTATTCGACGCCCTTTTCGCGAGGCTTGATCAGCGTCAGTTCACCAGTCGGATCAGCGGCGGAAACAAAGCGCACTTCGCTCGTCTCATTATCGCCCGCTGCGATGATGAGATAGTCATCCTGTGCGGAGAGGCCCACGCCCACGCTGAAGCTCTGATCGTCTTCCTTGTAGAGCGACACATCAGTATCGTTGGGCTGGCCGACCGTGTGCAGCTTCACCTCGAGCGTGCGCCACTCTTCGGTAGCGGGCGTGTAGGCCACCTTGGTGTCGTTCGCGACCCACGTCAGACCACCGCGAATGCCCGTGATTTCATCACCCAGCATCTCGCCGGTCTCTAGGTCCTTGATCACCGCCGTGTAGCGTTCGGACCCGTTGGTGTCGGTGGAGTACGCCATATAGCGCCCGTTTTCGCTGACCGAGAGGCCGCCAAGCCGGAAATAGTCGAGCCCTTCGGCGAGCGCATTTTGGTCCAGCAGCAGCTCGCCTTCCGCATCCTCGGGCGCGCCGACCGGCTTGCGATAGAACTTCGAATATTGCTCGCCTTCCGAAATGGCCGACCAATACAGATACTTGCCCGTCCGCTGTGGGACCGAGCTGTCGTCCTCTTTGATGCGCGCCTTCATCTCTTCAAACAGAGCTTCGGTCTGCGCCTCAAGTGGCTTCATATTCGCTTCGAAATAGGCGTTTTCCGCCTTCACGTAGTCGAGCACATCCTCGTCATCGACGGTCGGATAGGATTTGTCATACAGCCAATCGTACGGGTCTTCGATCGTGACGCCGTGATGAGTGTAAGTGTGCGGCACTTTCTTGGCGATGGGAGGGGTAGCTTCGGTCGCGCTCACGCTTTTTACGTCCTTATGATTATCCGCCAGCGCCGCTGTGACAGGCGCCAAGGCAAGGCTGGCCGCGCAGGTAAGCGCGAGGGTTCGAATTTTCGAGAGGTGGGCCATGGGGCTTCA
>JBCCPG010000037.1:0-2905 GCA_039039885.1 Pseudomonadota bacterium
TCAGGCTATCGGTGCCCACGAGACCTCGGCATATCTCGGGAAAGCTTTTGGCCAGCCATTGCGGCACGCGCGGATCGAAGCTCATCACCGCCGCCGGGCCGTTATAGCGCTCCAAAAGTTGAGCCACGCTAAGTGCGGTACCCTCGACATCGTAGTCGGGTTGCGACTTGATCTCGATGAGGAGGGGCACGCGTCCCTCAAGCGCTTCGAGAAAGCGTTGAAGCCGCGAGGGCGTTTCGGACGTCCCGACCAGGCTCAACCCTTCCAATTCGTCTGCGAGATAATCCTCGGTCTCACCCGTCCCGTTCGTGAGCCGATCAAGCTCCCAATCGTGAAAGACCATCGGGTGATCGTCTCGGCTTCGCTGGATATCGCATTCGATACCAAAGCCTCTCTCGATGGCGGCCAGCGCAGCTGCCAGCGAATTCTCCGGAACACCCGGCGCATGCAGTCCCCGATGCGCGTATGTCGTGCGGGTTAGCCAATCGGGCGGCGTGCGTCCCAAACCGAGGGCCTCAGTCGCCTGAAATCGCGATCACCGCGTCCACCTCCACCGCTGCGCCGAGCGGGAGGACCGGCACGCCCACCGCCGCGCGGGCATGTCGACCTTTCTCGCCAAAGACGTCGAACATCAGGTCCGATGCGCCGTTGGCGACCTTGGGCTGATCGGTGAAGTCGAGCGTGGAACTCACGAAAGCGCCCAGCTTCACGACGCGCTCCACACGCTCGAGCAATCCTGCCGCCTTCAATTGAGCAAGGATCATCAGCCCGCAGGCGCGCGCGGCCTCGACGCCCCCATTTACATCGACGCTTTCGCCAAGACGGCCCGTCTTCAAATTGCCTCCGATAAAAGGCAGCTGCCCCGAAATATAAGCCAATCCGCCCTGCACAACGACGGGCCTATAGCTCGCCACAGGGCTGGCGGCTTCGGGCAATGAGATGCCCAGTTCCTGCAAACGCGCTTCGATCTTCATGCCGCTTCCTTTTCCATGCGTTCCACCAACCACGGTAGAGCGTCCCCCCAACGATCGATGCGCGCGTGGGCGAAGCCCTCGCTGTGCGCGCAGGTAATCTCGCCTGCGATCATCGGCTCCCCGCACATATGCAGGCGTATAACATCGGGCGCGACGTCTTTGACCGACTGGTGATGCTGCGCAAGATCATCGATAAAGAACGTCCGCCAGTCCACGCCAAGCTCTTCCCGAATGGCTTGCAGAGCCGGACCTTTTGGCCCTTGATTCGTGTAAACCGGGGCGTGAATACCGACAGACGCCAATTGCTCGGCGCGCTTCTCGCGGCGTTCGTCGACGAGATTTGTCAGCACAACAATATCGGCGTGCTCGCCAAGCGCGTTGATGGCCTCGACCGCGCCCTCAATCGGTGTTTGCGTGTCCATTTCGGTGTCGAAAAAGCCACCGAGCATTTTCCAGATGTCCTTCGGCTCCAGCAGCTCTCCGCTCTTCTGCCAGCGCAACGCTTCGGCAAAATTGTGCCCCTCGAGATTGAAATCGACACCTTGGCTGGTCTCGAGCCAGACCTTGAAAGGAGCCACCATATGCAGCAGCACTTCATCGCAATCGCTGATGATCAGTGGGCGTTTCATTCGGCAGAGCTCCTAGGGGCAAGATGTTGACGGGCCGCGATAAGCTCTTCGGGCGTCACCGCAAGAGCCTCCGAAGCCCGGATCAGGTCGGGTTCGTAATTGGCGAGAAAATCGAGGCACGAGCCAAGCACAGCCGGGTTTCCCAAACCGCCACGAAGCGCGTCGGGATCCAGTCCCGTCATATCCAGATAACGCTGCGCCCGGTCGTCGTCTTCCAGCGTCCATCCCAGTGCCGCCAAGGCGAGCGTTGCCGCGCGGGTCGAGCGGTCGTCGCCCTTGGTTAGATCATCTGGCATTGTGAACGTCTCTTGGGTCGGGTAAGTCAGTGAAACAATTGGGGCGAAAAGACGGGGCGCATCGTGACGAAACGCATCATGGTTGTTGAGGATAACGACCTCAACCGCAAATTGTTCTGTGACGTTTTAAAGGCCAACGGGTTCGAGGCGTTGCCTGTGGCGGATGGCGGCCTTGTGCTCGACACTGCGCGCCAGCATTCGCCGGATTTGATCATCATGGATATCCAATTGCCTGGTGTTTCGGGCGTAGATCTAATCGAAGCGGCGAAGAGCGACGCCAAGCTTGAAGGGATACCCGTCCTGGCGGTGACGGCTTTCGCCGCCAAGGGCGATGAAGAACGCATCCGCGCCGCTGGCGCGTCGGGCTATCTGGCGAAGCCGGTGTCGATTACGCCGTTTATGAGCGCGGTGAACGGATTGCTGCCTTCCCGATAAGGTCAGCCAGCGCTTGACAAGCGTGGCACTGAGCCGCTTTTCAGTGGTTTGCATATCTGAGCGCGCTAATTTCGTATAAAGGGCGCGTCCAAAAGAAAGAGCACCCGACATGACCGAAGCCGAAGTTGACGAGCGCATCCGCGCCCTGATCGAGCCCTTCAACAAGAAGGGTGTGACGATTGAACCCGCGACGACTTTCGCGAACGATCTCGAGTTTGACAGCCTGACAGTGATGGACTTCGTCGCCGAGATTGAGGACGAATTCGACATTATCATCAGCATGAATCAGCAGGCCGAGATCGAGAATTACGGCCAGTTGGTAAGCGCAGTGCACAAGCTCCAAGATAGCTGATACAAGACCCCTTATGACTGATATCGCAACCAAACCGGCTCCTGAAGCCGCGGCGCCAAAGGGCGATCTGTTCTCCAAGTTCGATGGAATGATCCAACTGCGCGAGAGCATCCTCGCGACCGGCGTGGAGGACCCGTACAATCTGGTGATGGAAAAGGTGCTTTCGCCAACGCGAGCAATCTGCAACGGGCGCGACACGATCCTGCTGGGCACCTACAA
>JBCCPG010000038.1:0-2676 GCA_039039885.1 Pseudomonadota bacterium
TGAATCCTGTAGCGATCCATGCCAGTTTTGGGAAATCCGGCGCCTATGCCCTGCCCATTGCGCGCAAATTCAGTTTGCCCCTCGCCGTGACCTATTACGGAGGGGACGCCACCAAGACGGCCAATACAAAAGAGAGCTTCATTCGCGTTTACAATCGGCGCCGCGCAGCGCTCTGGCGCGAAGCAGACCTGATCTTGCCCTGTTCGGACTTTATTCGACGTGAGCTCCTCGCCCGGGGAGCGCCTGACGAGAAAATGCTGGTCCACCACAACACCGCTGACCCAAACCGCTTCCAGCCCGGTGAAAAGGACAAGATCATCCTTTTTGCGGGCCGTTGGACCGAGAAGAAAGGTATCGACACTCTGATCGCGGCACTCGCCAAGCTTGGGCCGAAGCTTGATGGCTGGCGCGTACGCCTGCTCGGCGATGGGGCGTTGAAGGAAGGCCTTGTCGCGCAACTTGAGGCGGCTGGCGTAAACGCTGAACTGCCTGGTTGGATTCCTGCAGACGACATGCCGAAACACTTCGCCGAGGCGATGATTGTTTGTGTGCCGTCGAAACGCGCCGCGTCCGGTGATGCCGAAGGCCTACCGCTGGTGTGCGTCGAGGCCATGCTCTGCGAATGCGCGCTCGCCGCCACCTACCATGCGGGGATCCCCGAGTGCGTGAAGGATGGGAAAACAGGCTATCTCGTCGATGAGGGGGACAGCGAGGCACTGGCTGATCGGCTGGGTCGAATGGTTGCCGATGTCGATGCCACCCGCGCCATGGGTAAGGCGGGCCGAGCCTTCGCGCTTGAAGCCTTTAACCTCGTGAAGCAGTCGAAGCGTCTTGAAGACCACCTCATCGGGATCGCCCAGGGGCGGGGTACACTTTAGGGCTTGCGGGTGGTCCCGAGTTCTGACCATCCGCCGCCGGATTTGGCTGCTGGCTTCGGCAAGAGGTGCCGCGCGCGCCAGGCGATGCCCCCCAGAATGACCAATGCAACGCCAATAAAGGGGGCGTAGGGGTGGCCGAAGATGTGCGGCTTCCACCAGATCAACGAAACAAAGCCAAGGAGGCCAACCACACGTGCGCCAATGAAGACCAATCGGTTCATTGCGATGCGGGCCAGGCCAAGGCCAAAACCCTTCAGGAAGTCACGCGCGACGGCCATGTTCTGCCCCTCTTCGAGTTAGATTGAATTGGTTCTGGTCGAAGTGTTAGGCGCCAGGCCTGAACATGGCCTTTTGCTTGAGGGTCAAATTTCCGCTTTAAGCCCACCATGACCTTCCAGGCATCCGTTCTCACGCTCTATCCAGAGGCCTTTCCGGGGGTGCTTGGCGTATCGATTCTTGAGCGCGCACGTCAGGCGGGACTTTGGTCACTCGAGACACTGGACATCCGAACTTTTTCACACCATAAGCACCGCTCCGTTGACGACACCCCTTTTGGGGGCGGTGCCGGCATGGTCATCCGTCCCGATGTGGCGGCGGCAGCGGTTAGTGGTACGCCCCGTGGGGAACGGCCACTCATATATCCGAGCCCGAGGGGCAAGCCGCTCACCCAGGCCCGCGTGCGAGAGATCGCCAGCGGATCGGGGTTGATTTTGTTCTGCGGCCGCTTTGAGGGGTTGGACCAGCGGGTGATTGAAGCCTGCGACATGGAAGAACTCTCGCTTGGCGACTACGTGCTCGCCGGTGGAGAGGTCGCAGCCCAGGCGCTCATAGAAGCGTGTGTGAGGCTCCTTCCCGGTGTCGCCGGAAACGAAGATTCGCTGGCAGAAGAGAGTTTTGAGACGGGGCTGCTCGAATATCCCCACTACACGCGTCCAAGGGTGTGGGAGGGTCGAGAAGTTCCGGCAGTGCTGACGTCAGGCGACCACGGGAAGGTTGCCGAGTGGCGGCGCGCTGAATCGGAAAAGACCACGCGGGAGAGGCGGCCTGACCTCCTCGACCGCAAAACAGAGATTGAGCACAAGCGTCCGGAGACTGGCGATGAACGTGATTGAAACCCTCGAAGCTGAAGAGGCGGCTCGCCTCCACGCGGACAAATCCCTGCCTGATTTCTCTCCAGGCGACACCCTGTCGGTGAACGTGCGCATCAAAGAAGGTGAGCGCGAGCGCATTCAGCGTTTCGAAGGCGTCTGTATTGCCCGCAAAGGCGGTGGCCTGAACGAGACGTTTACCGTGCGCAAAATCTCGTTCGGCGAGGGCGTAGAGCGCGTGTTCCCAATCTACTCGCCCAACGTCGATAGCATTGAGGTCAAGCGCAAAGGCCGTGTGCGCCGCGCGAAACTGTACTACCTGCGCGACCGTCGCGGTAAATCTGCCCGGATCGCAGAGCGGACAACCGGCCACGGCATTGAGCAGACCGAGATTGCGGTCTCAAAAACCGAGCGCAAGCGCCAACGCGCAGCCGACAAGCTCGCGCGTCAGGAGGCTGCGGCCAAGGAGCGTGAAGCCCAGGCAAAAGCGCGCGCTGAAGCCGAAGCAGCGGCTGCAAAAGCTGCCGAAGCCGAGGCTGCTGCCGCAGAAACGCCGTCAGAGGGTGACGAGGCCTAGGGGTCCAAATAAAGTAGGCTGCTGAAGCCAGCATTACCACAGTTTCATGCCCCGCCGCGCACCGCGTGGCGGGGTTTTTCTTGTATTCGTTACGCACCATACGATGTTGAGAGATGGCGGTTGGCGGCGTCCA
>JBCCPG010000039.1:0-2650 GCA_039039885.1 Pseudomonadota bacterium
GCGGAACTGGCCGAGCAGTCTCAGCCGGTTTCTGCGCACGTTTTGATCCTGATCGTTGACCATCACGCCTTCAAAAAAGGCATCCAAAGGCGCACGCAGGTCTGCAAGCGTTTTCATCGCGCCTTCAAAATCCTCTTCCCCTAAAGCCTGCTCGAGCTTTGGCTCGGCTTGATCGAGTGCAACAAGCAAGGCGCGTTCCACATCTTCGCCCATCAGCGCCGTCTCGGGCGCACCGGCAAAGGCGCCTTCGCCGTCCTTCTTCTCTTCGGCCTTCAGGATGTTTGCCGCTCGCTTATAGCCTGCGAGGAGGTTTGCCCCGTCATCGCTGGCCAGGAAGGCGGTGAGCGCTTCGACTCGTTTCACAATGAGGACCAGATCATCCTCGCCCAGCGCGAAGACGGCATCGATGAGATCATGGCGCTTGCCTTCATCGCGCAGGACTTGCTTGAGGCGGTCGGCGAAAAAGGAAAGGAGATCGATGGCGATTGAGCGGCTTGCCTCGCCATCGACCTCAATAGCGTGACCGCTCTCCAACTGCGCTTGTGCCGAACCATGCGTGAGCAGCATTGAACTGTTTTGCGGAACTCCGGCTTCTTCAGCAGATAGCTTTATGCCAGATGCCAAAGCCGTTTTCCAAACCTGCATGTCCAATACATGCTCAAATCCAAGCTCAAGCTGAGCCAATTCATCTGGAGATAGCTGTCGAATATCTGACGGGTTTAGATTCTTAAATTGGTTCGGGAACCGAACCCCATTCTCTAAAACAATCCGCACAACCCCCAGCGCGGCGCGCCGCAGCGCAAACGGGTCCTTGCTGCCCGTAGGCTTCTCATCGATCGCCCAGAAGCCGACCAGCGTGTCGAGCTTGTCGGCGAGGGCAACGGCGATGGAGACCGGTGCGGTGGGCACGGCGTCTGAGGGACCTTGGGGCTTGTAATGGTCGGCGATGGCGTTTGCGACGGCTTCGTCCTCATCCGCCTCCAGCGCGTAATACCGCCCCATCACGCCCTGCAGCTCGGGAAATTCGTAGACCATTTCAGAAACGAGATCAGCCTTTGCGAGGCGCGCGGCACGCTCGGCCAAATCCGGGTCAGCGCCAACCTTAGGCGCCAATTCACGCGCCAACGCCGCCACGCGCTCGACCTTGTCGCCCAGACTGCCGAGCTCTTCCTTAAAGGCGATCTTGGCGAGCTTCGGCGCCATCGCCTCCAGCCCGGTCTTTCGATCATTCTCCCAGAAGAACCGGGCATCGTCGAGCCGCGCCGAGAGCACTTTCGCATTGCCAGCCGCAATCGCCGCGCCGCCGTCTGCCGGATCGATGTTGGCGACCACGATAAACTTCGCTACAAGACTGCCGGTCTTGGCATCATTCACCGCGAAGTATTTCTGGTGCGTGCGCATAGAGAGTTGAACGACCTCTGGGGGCAACCCCAGAAAGGCCGGGTCCATCTCGCCCAAAATCGCAACAGGCAGCTCAACAAGGCCGACCACTTCCTCCAGCAGGCCCTTGTCCTCGATCAGCTCCAGCCCGTTATCGGCGCAGAGCCTTTCCGCCTGCGCCTCGATCATCGCGCGGCGCGTGTCCCGCGTGAGGATAATCCGCCCCTCGCCTTCAAGCGTTTCGGCATAGTCCTGATAGGACTCGACCTTGAATGGACCGCGGCCATGGACGCGATGCCCCTCGGTCTCGTTGCCGGATTGGAGACCGTCGACCTCAAAGGCTACGGTCTTGCCGCCGAGCACGCACAGGATCCGCTGGAGCGGCCGCACCCATCGCAACTCACCCGTGCCCGTGCGCATGGATTTCGGCCAATGAAAGCCCCTGATGATGTCCGGCACGGCTTCGGCAATGATGTCAGTGGCGGCCCGGCCTGGCGTTTCCTTGATGGCAACGTAGAAATCGCCTTTCTTTGGATCGCTGCGCACGTCCGCCTGGTCGATCGTCTCCAGCCCAGCCCCACGCAGAAAACCCGCGACGGCTTTCTCAGGCGCACCGACCTTTGGGCCCTTGCGCTCCTCGCGTACATCTTTCGATCTGGTGGCCACATCTGCCACATGCACGCCCAGCCTTCGAGGCGTGCTCCAGGCCTTGCCCTCGCCACGGGCAAGCCCTGCTTCATCCAGCTTGGCAAGGACCGCCTTGAGGAGATCGGCTTCAGCCTTCGCTTGCATGCGCGCCGGAATTTCTTCGCTGAAAAGCTCAAGGAGAAGGTCAGGCATGGAGGCGGCGGGCTTTCGCGCGTTCAAGATGATCCGCCGGGGATAAGGCGTTGGCTGAGGCCGTCAAGCCCGCGCTTCCGCCCTGACCCCGTGCGCCGGGTTTCAGTCAGTCAGGCCGATCGGCGGAAGCGGGTCCTCGTGGAACCGGGCGAGAAGGGCCTCAACATCTGAGCCACGCCCCGGCCCATCGATAAGGGAGCCGCGGATGACAAAGCTGCCACGGGTTGTCACACCATCGCGCAACATCCAATCCACGATATCGGTTTCCAGAACGGTCACTGGCTCGCCTGGTCGGAGACCGTTCAAGAGGGGTGCGTCCTCTTCCGGGTAGATCAAACCCGACACGGTCCCATCGCCGAGCCGAACGGGTTCAACCACCCAGACATAGTCCCGGTCATAGGCTTCTGTGGGCATGGCAACAATCACCACA
>JBCCPG010000040.1:0-2599 GCA_039039885.1 Pseudomonadota bacterium
GTACGAACAGCAGCAGGAAGGTTATCTTGGCATGGGCCAATCGGCGCGGACGATGGCGGGCGCGGAGACCAACAAGCTGATTGATGAAGAGATCAAGAGGCTGGTGGAAGAAGGCCTGAAGCGTGCGACCGACATTCTGACGGAGCAGGAGGACAAGCTCCACCTTCTGGCTCAGGCTTTGCTTGAGTACGAGACCTTGTCTGGCGAGGAAATCGATACCCTTATGGAGGGCGGCTCAATCGATCGGCCAGACGCGCCCACCGGACCGACCACGGTGCGTCCCGCGCATGGATCGGCGATCCCGAAAGCTGGCAAGCGCTTTGGTCCAAAGGGAGGTGAAGCTCCGCAAGGGGCTTAATCCCTAATCCGAATCAGAAAACGAAGGGCGCCGGAGAGATCCAGCGCCCTTTTTCGTGTCGAAACCCCTAGAAACCGCCCAGGAGCAAAAGTGCATTGCCGAACATCAGCAGAATGAAAATCATGCTGAACATCAAAAAGAAGAAGCGCCAAACGGTCGAGAACCGCGATAGGCCATAGGTGTAGCGCAAGTGCTTGTAGATATGCAGCGGAGCGCCGAAGGCGAAAAGTGCAAACGCCCAGCCGCCTTGCGCAAAGCTAGTTGCGAGCAAGGAAACGGTGATAAAGAGCAGCGACATAAAGCCGAGCGAATACGTGATGAAAATGGCGTGATCGTACGCCTTGTACTTTCGCCGCCACGCAAACATCAGCCAAACAAACGGAATTGACAGCGGGATCAGAAGCCAGCTGAATTTATAGCCATTTGCCTGCATCTTATAGAGCATCAAGCCCGGGTTCTCGCGCCCCTTCTTGACGATACCCTTGTCGATCCAGTCGATACCTGTGGGCGCCATAGTCAAGGAAGCGCCGTCCTCTCCAATCAGTATCTCGCGATCATCGCTCGGCGTGTTTGAGCGCTCGACCAACCCTTGGAGAAGTTCCAATTGCTGCTGGCGTTTCTCAAGATCCGGATCATCGATTTCCATCTCTTCGATTTCGACTCTTAGCCGCTCGGCTTCCGCCTCGCCTTCGGCGCGCAAGGCATTGGCCGTATCGCCGAAATCAAGATCGGTAGGCGTGGTCAGACCCACCATCTGGAACACGGCGAACATCGCGAAGACGCCAAACAAGAACATCGACATCGGGCTAACGAACTTCGCCCGCTCGCCGTCGATATAACGGCGCGTCAGCTTGCCGGGCTTAAAGATCAGCAAAGGAAGCGTGCGCGACAGCTTACCGTCGAGATGCAGCACTCCGTGGACCAGATCATGGGCGATCGCGGTGATCGTGCGGTGGATATGAGCCTTTTGCCCGCAATTAGGGCAGAACTTGCCGGAAAAGGTCGTCCCGCAATTGGCGCATTTGATCGTGGTAGACGTCGCGTGCGCGGACCCGTCTCGAGGCTCGACGGCTTTGGCCGCCATCGAGCCCTCGATGGCCACGCCCAGACCTTCGGCAATGTCGCTCATCTGTTCTGCCCCTGATTTGCGCTGCGGCGCACCATAAGCGCCAACTCAGGGACTTGCCAACAAGCGGACTATTTCTGCGCGAGCTTCCTCTCGATCGCCGTCCACAATTGGGCGAAGGCTTTGGCTGCTGGAGAGCGCGGAGCGAACGCTCCGACCGGCTGGCGCTGGACAGCGCATTGCTCAATGGCGCTGGCCAGCGGCACGACGGGCCATTTGGGGTTCGCCTCGCGCGCCTCGCGGTGGAGTGTCCGTCGCATATCGATCATGGAGAAGACCGGCAGAATGGGAGGATGCCCCTTGCCCGCGCCCTTGACCTCTTCAACCACCAGATCGAGCGCCCTGGCCGAAAGCGGCGAGGGCGGAAGCGGGACAATTACGAGATCCGCCGCCCTCATGACCTGCGCGCTGATTTCGTTCAGCACGGGTGGGCAATCGAACAGAATTCGGTCGTAGGACTTGGTCAGCGTCTCGGTCAGTTTCGCGAGGCGTTTCTTCTTGCCGAGCACGCTGAACTGCCGGTCCAGCGTGCGGATGCTCTCATCGGCGGGAAGCAGATGAAGGTTATCGTAGGCGGTCTTCTGGATCAGTTTTGTGGGCTCGCGGTCCGCGGAAAAGACGCTCTCGGCGGTGCGCTTCTTCTTCGGATCCACACCCAGCAAGAAGCCTGAACCATTGGCGGCGTCGAGATCCCATAGAAGCGTTTGCCTCCGCGAAATTGTCGCGGCACACCAGGCAAGGTTGACGGAGAAAGTCGTTTTTCCGACCCCGCCTTTCACACTGTAGATTGCAATCGACGCCATTGCGTTTCGAAGTCTCGCCTACTTGGGACGCTGTGCCCGCGTCCGAATTGTTACAATTTCATTACACTTCAATCGCACGCGTCCAGCTTCAAAGCAAGCGCGCGTTATTGGGTGTATCTTGCCGACACAATAGGTCAGTACGGATACAAAAAAGGCCGCCTTGGAGAGCGACCTTTTGAGTGCACGCTGATCGCGCGCTTGTTTGGTAGTCAGCTTTAACCTTCGTAATCGGCCCCGATCGAGGTCGAACGAGTAGGAGCGGACGCGGTGATCCGCAGCGCTTCGGCCGACTGGCTGAGCGAACCGATTTCA
>JBCCPG010000041.1:0-2540 GCA_039039885.1 Pseudomonadota bacterium
AACACCAAATTGCGGATCCCGCGCGAACGCAAAAGGCTGTCCAGCGGGGTGTTGAAGAAAGCTGAATAGCGCGGCTTAGCCACGCAAATATCACCCGGCTGGGGTTTGAGCGCATCGACCATTTCGTAATCCCACCCGCCCCTTGCGAGCAGCTTGCCACGAAGTTCAGGGCGGTTTCGCATGGTCTTAAGCGCGTTGGATTTATGCCAGTTGGGCGACTTCGGGGTTCCAGCCTCAACGTATTCCGGATCCCAGCCATTCTGCAGAAAGACGATCGGCAGCCCGGCCGCGCGCGCCGCCGTCAGCGTTTCGCCAATGCGGCCGATAACGCCCGCTGCGCCTGAGATATCGAAACCGGCCAGATCGACATAACCGCCAGGCGAAGCGTAGGCGTTTTGCATATCGATCACGATCACGGCGGTCTGTGACGCGTCAAGCTTCAGCGGATCTGGCCTCGCGGGGAGCGCAATCGTTTGGGTCTGATCTGCCATCTCACCTTTCCTTTCAAAGAAAGTAGGCTCGCACAAGACCTAAGGACGTGGGTTTAAGTGTTGGCCAAGAGCTGATCTTTTCAAGTACCTCAAAATCGTACGGTTGACACTTATGCTTCAAATGAGACATAAGTGTCTCATGACTCCCAGACTCAAACCCTCCTCGCTCGATGCCATCCTCGAAGCTGCTTTCGAACTTCTGGCCTCAAACCCCGGCGCTTCACTCGCCGATATCGCCACGCGCGCCGGCGTGGGCCGCGCAACCCTTCACCGCTACTTCTCCAGTCGTGATGACCTCCTCTTGGCGCTCGCTAAGGCGGCTGTGCGTGAAATGGACGACGCAGTTGCAGCGGCTTGCGCGGATTGCCCGACCCACTCCGACGCGCTTTATCGATCTCTTGAAGCTCTGGTGCCGCTTGGTGACCGATATCGGTTCTTGGCGAACAGTGCGTTTGAGGAAAATCCTGAACTCCAGGCCGAATACACACGCCAAGAACGCGAGACGGTTGAACTTGTTGATGCCGCCAAAGCCGAGGGCCTGTTTGATGCCATCGTTCCCACGCTTTGGATCGTGCAGAGTTTTGAGCATTTGCTCTACGCCGCGTGGGAGAGCGTCACGGCGCAACAATGCACGCCCGCTCAGGCGACCGATCTCGCTTGGCGCACGCTCACCAATGGCCTTGGAGCGCAATCATGATCACCGAGGCCATAGTCCAGCAACTCACTTCCGATATCGACGACGCTTTCTTCCTGATCGGCGCGGCCATCCTGGTGATCGAGATCGCCAAGGGTCTATTTTCCGGAACGTTGAAGGGACGCGGACTCCTCGACATAGGGGTTAGCGCGTCAACACAGATTCCGACTATTCTGGTCGAAGCCTTTCTGATGTCCTTCGTCTATTACGGGTTCGTTGTATTGAGCGAAGCGGTCGTCTCCTGGACCTTTCCGATCACTTGGTGGACCTTGGGCCTTGGCCTTCTCGCCGCTGACTTCGTCTATTACTGGGAGCACCGCATCGCGCACGAGGTGCGCCTGTTCTGGACCCAGCACGCTGTCCACCACTCATCGCGCTACATGAACACTTCGGTCGCCATTCGCTTTGGCCCATTTGAAGGGGCGATTTCCGCCATCCTTCACTTCCCGCTTATCCTGATCGGCTTCCCGGCAGAGATTGTGTTCTTCGGGATCTTCGTCGTGCTCGCCTATCAGGTGTGGATTCACACCGAACTGATTGGCAAGCTGGGATGGCTCGACGGTATTCTGAACACGCCGGCCAACCACCACGTGCACCACGCCTTTGACGATAAGTACATCGACACAAATTACGGCGGCATCCTGATTATCTGGGACCGGCTGTTTGGCACCTATCAGGCCGAGGAGGAGACGCCACGCTACGGGCTCAAGCGCGAATTCGACAGCGTAAACCCGTTCCTGGTGTGGTTTTCGGAATGGCCGCAGCTGTTGCGAGACTTAACCGAGGCGAAGACCCCCAAAGAAGCGCTTTGGTTCCTCTTTGGCCCTCCGGGATGGCGCCCAAAACCCGTGAAGGACAGTACCCCAAGCGCGCAATCCGTTCAAAGCTGAGGTGGCCGCATGTTGCATGGTCGACGCCTCTCGCTCGGCACCGTGTTCCAGGTCTTCTGGCGCCAGATCGGCGTGACCTGGGCGCTCGTATTCGTTGAGACGCTGCTGCTGGCCGCGCTGCCATGGCTGCTGGGGCGGTCCATCGATGGACTGATTGGAGATGACCTTGGCGCCTTTGTGGCGCTTGGTGCGGCCATGGCAGGCCTCCTTTTCGTAGGCGTCACGCGCCGGGTTTATGACACGCGGGCCTACGGGACGATCAGGGTCGAACTGGGCAAAGCCACCGCGCGCGCTTCCTCGTCGCACGCTGTATCCACCATCAATGCTCGGCTCGACATGAGCCACGAACTGGTCGATTTCCTCGAAGAGGAAGCGCCACTTCTCGGTGTCGCCTTGGTCCATGCCGGCGTGGCTATTGTCGTCTTGCTGATTTTCCACTGGGCGCTGGGCCTCGCGGCGATCATC
>JBCCPG010000042.1:0-2500 GCA_039039885.1 Pseudomonadota bacterium
CGCAAATCCGCCCATGCGGGTCCTGCGATCAGTCTGAACGGTTCTCGACCTCGACCGCATGATGTCGACACCGGACCAGGACGCTGGAGCCGAGCTAGGCAGTCCATTTAGTCTTGAAGTTTGACTCAACCTTGGAACAGAGGCGGCGCGCCTGTTGATAGATTTGCAAAGCCGGGTTTGGGGACTGAGGCCACGTCTTCAGGATCCCCAACGCCTTGCTAATTTCAACCGTAGCGCTAATGCGCTCGGGCATGGGTCAAACAGATATCGATTTTGAATTGCTGCTCGCCGCGACGCTTGACGGAAAGACCAAGCCCGTAGGGTCGCTCGGACGCATTGAAGAACTCGCCGCAGCGATCGCGCGCATTCAATCCACTGTCGCACCAAAAGCGGAAAGCTGCGCCCTGATCATTTTCGCAGGCGATCACGGCATGGCTACGGCCGGTGTATCCGCCTACCCGCAAGCGGTCACACGGCAGATGGTGCAGAACTTCCTCGCCGGTGGAGCGGCTGCCAATGTGTTTGCACGGAGTGTGGGTGCAACGATCCGCGTTGTGGATGCCGGGGTCGTAGGCGATCCGATCGAGCATCCACATCTTATCGGTCAGCGGGTCATGAACGGGACCCGCAATGCCATCGAGCAAGCCGCCATGACACCCGAAGAACTGGCCCTTGCAATTGCTCACGGTCGGCAGATTGGTGAGGCAATTGAGGCTGATGTTGCCTGTTTTGGCGAGATGGGAATTGGAAACACGTCATCTGCCTCTCTGATTGGAGCCAAGATTTTAGAGCTGGATGTTGCAGACTTGACGGGTCGCGGCACAGGGCTTGATGACGGGGGATTGGTGCGCAAGCAGGCGCTTCTGGAAAAAGCAGCGAAGCGCACACCTTCAAAGCTCGATGTTATGACCGCACTTGCCGAGTATGGGGGCGTCGAAATCGCAATGATGGCTGGCGCCATGACCCGCGCAGCCGAGCGGCGACGTATTGTGATCGTTGATGGCTTCATCGCTACGGCAGCAGCGCTGTGCGCGCGCGAGATAGCACCGGGCTGTGAGACCTCGTTTGTTTTTTCCCACAGGTCAGCCGAAGCTGGTCATCAAGTATTGCTTGACGCCCTGGGTGCGAAGCCAATTCTGGATCTGCGAATGCGACTTGGCGAAGGGACTGGTGCGCTGCTCGCCTTTCCGCTCATCAAGGCCGCCGCAGCAATGCTCAGGGAAATGGCGAGTTTTGAAAGCGCCAAGGTGAGTGGGCCAGCAAATGGTCCGACATGAGAGATGAAACCGCATCCTTTCTGCTGGCAGTCCAGTTTTTGACACGTCTGCCCGTGAGATCAGCACGCTTGTATTCGCCGGAGCGAATGGCGGCATCGGTGCGCTACTATCCGTTGGTCGGCTTGATGGTTGGCAGCGTTTCGGCAGGCGTCTACTTTCTCGCCCATATGGTCCTTCCGAGCGTGGTCGCTGTTCTCTTGGCCATCGCAGCAGGCTTGCTCGTGACCGGCGCGTTCCATGAAGACGGTCTCGCCGACACGTTTGACGGCATTGGTGGTGGCCTGACCCAGGCCCGGGCTCTGGAGATCATGAAAGACTCCCGTCTCGGCACCTATGGGACCCTCGCCTTGGTGATCGCTTTAGCGTTGAAGGCGACCACACTGAGCCTTCTCGCGGCAACAACAGTCCCACTGGCGCTCATAGCCGGACATGGCTTGTCGCGCCTCTCCAGCGTCCTTGTGATCGCGACCAGCACCTATGTCCGTGGCGAAGGAACGGGCAAACCTGTGGCTGGCGGCATAACGAAAGTCGGCCTGCTCATCGCGGTCCTGACAGGTGGCGCGGTCGTAGCGGCGTGGCTTGTCTGGCAAACGCCTATCGCGTTGGCCGGAGCGCTTGGCGGCCTCTTCGTCGGTCATGTTTCGATGAGACTGTTCTTCGAACGCAAGCTCGGCGGCTATACGGGAGACACTTTGGGCGCGGTCCAACAGGCGAGCGAAATTGGCTTCTATCTCGGGCTGCTCATATGGCTTTGATCCTCGTGCGCCACACAACCCCAGCAGTCGCTGACGGAGTTTGCTACGGCCAGACAGATTTGGACCTTATCGACAGCTTCCCAGTTGAGGCTGCCGCCGTTTCGGCTTCCCTGCCCGACTTTCAACGCATCGTTTCGAGCCCGCTCACGCGTTGCCGGAAGCTCGCGGACTACCTTGCTGGAATGTCCAACATTCCGGTCGTAGAGGATCCTCGCATCATCGAAATGGACTTCGGCTCTTGGGAAAAGCAGCTGTGGTCGACCATACCACGAGAAGAGCTCAACAGCTGGGCAGCAGACTTTCTGAATGCACGGCCCCACGGCGGTGAAAGCGTGGCTATGTTGCGCAATCGCACCGCTGAAGCCCTACTGAACTGGAATGAGAGCGGTACAACGACCGTGATCGTTACGCATGCCGGTGTCATTAAGGCAGCCCTCGCTGACGGCGACTCAGCCAGCGATTTTGAGA
>JBCCPG010000043.1:0-2469 GCA_039039885.1 Pseudomonadota bacterium
AAGACTTTGGCGCGCATTCGGTGCTGCACTTTGGCACGCACGGCGCGCTCGAATTCATGCCCGGCAAACAGACCGGCATGACGAGCGAATGCTGGCCCGAACGCCTGATCGGCGATCTGCCCAATTATTACCTCTACGCCGCCAACAACCCTTCGGAAGGCATGCTGGCGAAGCGGCGTTCAAGCGCGACACTGGTGAGCTATCTCACCCCCGCCCTCGCCCACGCTGGACTTTACAAGGACTTAGCTGATCTCAAGGCCAGCGTGGAACGTTGGCGCGCGAGCGGAGACGCGTCCGAGCGCGACGATCTGGCTGAGCTGATCGAGGATCAATGCGAAACGGTCGATCTCGAATTCGGCCCCATTGAAGAGCTTTCTCGCCGTCTCTACGAACTGGAAGAAACCCTTATCCCGCACGGGCTACATGTATTCGGGAAAAACCCGGAAGGCCAAGCCCGCGAGGACATGATCGAAGCGATGGCCGCCGCCGCCGAAGAGGTTGGCGAGCACGACGAGCAGCCGGACCGCGAAGCGTTGGGCAAAAGGCTGGATGCCAGCGACGAATTGGGATCTCTGATCCACGCGCTCGATGGCACCTATGTCGCGCCCGCGCCCGGCGGTGATGTTGTGGTCAATCCTGATGTGCTCCCCACAGGCCGTAACATTCACGGGTTTGATCCCTTCCTTCTGCCGTCGCGCTACGCGTGCAAACAGGGCGAAGAGCAGGCGGAACGGTTGCTCGCCAAGCACTCGGAGGCGGGCGAGGCCTTCCCCGAAAGCATCGCCATGGTGCTGTGGGGCACCGACAACATGAAGACCGAGGGCGTCCAAATCGCCCAAGCCATGCGGCTAATCGGCGCGCGTCCACGGCGCGATTCCTATGGCCGTCTGGCCGGCGCGGAGCTTATTTCGCTTGAGGAGCTCGGACGCCCGCGCGTGGACGTGGTGATCACGCTTTCAGGCATCTTCCGCGATCTCCTACCGATGCAAACGCGGATGCTCGCCGAGGCCGCGTATCTCGCGGCGAGCGGGGACGAGCCGCTTGAGCAGAATTTCATTCGCAAACATAGCCTTGCCTACGCTGAGACGCATGAATGCGATCTGGAAACGGCCGCTTTGCGGGTCTTCTCGAACGCCGAAGGCGCGTATGGCGCGAACGTCAATCAGATGATCGAAGGCGGCACTTGGGCCGACCCGGATGAACTCGCCAACGCTTTCGAGATAAACAAGGGCTTTGCCTACGGCGTAAGCGGTTCGCCGGTCCAGCAACGCGAGCTACTGCAAAGCGCGCTGAGCACGGTCGACTTCACCTACCAGAACCTTGAGAGCATTGAGCTGGGTCTCAACGATGTCGATCAATATGTCGACGGGCTTGGCGGCGTCTCGCGCTCGGTTGCGAAAGCCAAAGGCGAAGACGCCCCGGTTTACATCCTCGATGCGACGCGCGGCCAAACCAAAGTCCGCACGCTCAGCGAACAGATCGATCTGGAAGCGCGCACGCGTACGCTCAATCCAAAGTGGTTCGAGGGTCTTCTTGATCACGGATACGAAGGCGTGCGGACGATCGAGGGCCATGTGACCAGCACTCTCGGATGGTCGGCCACCACCGGCCAAGTGAACCCGTGGGTGTATCAGAAGATTTCCGAGACATTCGTACTCGACGCCGAAATGCGTCGCCGTCTCGCAAAGCTCAATCCGAAGAGTTCCGCTCGGGTCGCCAACCGCTTGCTCGAAGCGTGCGACCGCCAGCTTTGGGAACCGGATGAAGAAACGCTCGCAGCCTTGCGCGACGCGAGCGACGAACTCGAAGACCGCCTCGAAGGCGTCTTCGTGGAAGAGTGAGAGAGGGATCAGACACGCTATGAATTTGCTCGACACGAAATCGAAGTTTGATCGAACCGACGGCGAAGGCTCGGTTCAGGTCCGGCTCGACCCGCGCGATCAGATCAAAGGCGCAAAAGTCTTTGCGGTGTACGGCAAAGGCGGGATTGGCAAATCCACGACGTCGTCCAACCTTTCAGCCGCGTTTTCGAAGCTGGGCCACCGGGTGCTCCAAATCGGTTGCGATCCCAAGCACGACAGCACCTTTACGCTCACCAAGAAACTGATGCCGACCGTGATCGACGTGCTCGAGACGGTGGAATTCCACTCCGAAGAACTGCGCCCGGACGATTACATGTTCGAAGGCTATAACGGCGTGATGTGCGTCGAAGCGGGTGGCCCGCCCGCCGGAACCGGGTGCGGCGGCTATGTGGTCGGCCAAACCGTGAAACTGCTCAAGCAGCACCACCTGCTCGAAGACACCGATGTGGTGATTTTTGACGTTCTGGGCGATGTGGTGTGCGGCGGATTTGCCGCGCCTTTGCAGCACGCCGAGCGCGCTTTGGTGGTCGCCGCGAACGATTTTGACAGCATTTTCGCGATGAACCGGATTGTCGCGGCCATCGGCGCCAAATCGAAGAACTACGAT
>JBCCPG010000044.1:0-2402 GCA_039039885.1 Pseudomonadota bacterium
ACGGGTGTACAAATTATAGGCGAAAAAGTCTGGTGCCACCCAATTATAAGGCGAACTCGAGTGCGCTGGATTCGATTTTCTAAGTCTGCCGGCGCTTGAGTCGGCGCAAGACTTGCCGATTTGGCACAATTGCTCTCAGCGCTTCGATGCGGGCAGGACTCGGATCACCGAAGATCTCAGCGGTCAAGATCGATGCAGCCCAAGGCGCCCAAGTGAAGCCGCGCGAGCCATAACCGCCTGCGATGTAAAGACCTCGAATCGCATAGTCTGAAAAATCGATTTTCCACTGCGCGCGTTCAAGCACAGACCGGTCTTCCGCCAGACGGTTGTGATCCGGGGCGGGACCAATCAGCGGCAACCGGTCGGCCGTGGTGGCCCGTATGCCGGCGCGCGATATGATTGGCTTTCGTTTTGACTCTTGCCACCAGTATGGGGCGAGTGCTTCCAAAGCCATCAGGTTCTCATCTTGCGCTGCATCACGCGTTTCAGGTGGACCGCCGGGATGATCAGCAAAGGTGGCGCCCCAAAGCCGCTTATGGCCCGCGGCGATCGCATAATGGCCGCTCGCGAGGGCGGCCGGCGGGGCGTCGACATCGCTTTCAACATACTCGATCTGCCCAAGGCGAGGGGTCAGGTCTAAGTCTGCAAAAACGGACTCGGCCTGCCAGCCCGCGGCCAAGATGATGGCATCAAACCTCTCCCCATTCACGGTCCGGTTGGTGATTTCGATGTCGGCCTCTGTGCGCCATCTGACCGTTTGCGCCTGAAGCAGCCCGCGCAAGACTTCAGGCGGCGACAGCACCTGGCTGCCTTTGTGAAGCAACCCGTCACCTGATAATGCTTCAAGTTGCTCCAATCCCAATGGAGGATCGGCGAGCACTTTACCGAAGCGTGTGCGTTCGGTCTCGTCGCGTGGGCGATGAACCGTTTCGGCCTGCGCCGCGCCGGGGCGACCGCCATAAAAAGCCTGCGCATTCAAATAGGCATCGATCAGCAGCCGTGCTTGCGCCGTATCACTTGCATCGAGTCGCGGCATGACAAGGGCCAGCGGGTTGCCGCTTGTGCCTTCTGCAGGTCCGTCGGCGCGATCGAACAGCGTTACCGTCGCGCCGCGTGTCTTGAGCCGGTCAGCCAGGCAGGCGCCTGCGATCCCCGCACCAATAATCGCGACTTTGGGGGGCGTGACTGTCGCTGGCCTCATTGCCGAAGAGGCGCTCGACAACATTGCCTCTAGTCGCTCGCGCTTGCGGCCATGACCGGGGCGTTTGTAGACCTCGAACCCGACAGAGGCGAGCCCTTGGCGGACAGCGCCAGCGACCGTGAATGTCGCCGCGCGGGCATGCTCGGCGGATCGCTCGGCAATCAGCGGCCAAAGCGTGTCAGCCCACATGGCGCTGTTTTTGGCAGGGCTAAAGCCATCGAGGAACCAAGCGTCAGCGCGAAACTGTGATTGTGGGAGCGTCTCTTCAATGAGGCCGATATGAAGTGTGAGGCTGAGGCGTTCGTCCGGCCAGGTGATGTGGCGTATGCCTTTTGCACGCGGCGGCCAGGCGCTTACCAATTGCGCGGTCAGGTCGTTCAACTCCGGCCAAGGATGAAGCGCGCGCTCAATATCCTCCGCTTCAAGCGGAAAGCCTTCAAAACTCACAAAATGGAGCCAGCCATCTACGCTGCGATGCACCCTCCACATTTGCCAGGTGGCGAGGAAATTGAGGCCCGTACCGAAGCCCAATTCAGCGATTGTAAACTGGCGGCGTTCGTCCCAGCGGTCTGGCAGCCCGCAGCCATTGAGAAACACCGCACGTGTTTCGGCCAGCCCATCCTCCACCGAATAGTAGACATCGTCGATACGTGGATCGACCGGGGTGCCATCATCTTTCCAGGTCAGGTTTGGGCGCGGTGGCAATCTCATGCGGTCGCTTTAGCCGGAAACGGTGCTGCGAACCAGCGGTCGAAATGTCTCCGATCGCGCGCAGATCAAGCTTCTATCTTTACATGCAACAAGATTGTTGCATATTGAGCAAATGGGCATCGCATATGATCCGAACCTCAGTTTGATCTTTCGTGCGCTCGGGGACGATACACGGCTATTGATCCTAACCGAGCTTCGAAAGCGCGATGACCAAACCCTTTTTGAGCTGTGTGGGCGGATGGTGACGGAATACGATATGACCCTGTCTCGCCAAGCCTTCACCCGCCATCTCAATGTCCTTGAGGCGGCTGGCTTGATTGCGACAAGCTGGAAGGGCCGTACCAAAATCCACTCACTGACCGCCGAGGCGCTGGAAGCACTGGTCGAGCCGTGGATCCGTCCATTTATCGAAGGAGAACAAACATGAAGATGTATATCAAGAGCATCGTCGTTGAAGATCAGCAAAAGGCGCTCGCATTCTATACCGAGA
>JBCCPG010000045.1:0-2392 GCA_039039885.1 Pseudomonadota bacterium
GATAGCGCCGATACGAGCGCGGCCATTTCGCGCCAATCGTACTTGCCAACGACAGTGTAGGCCGCACCGGAAGGTACGTCGGCCATCTCGATCATGTCCTCGACCACAGCTGCGCCCAATGCGTCTTCGACAAAATCAAAGAACTCCCGGAAAACAAGGCCCTTCATCGAACAATGCTCCTCCGAGTTAAGCCACAACTTTGAGGTAACAGAAGAACCCAAACAATCTGTAAACATCCGAAATGCTGACATTTTACGACAACTTGTTTGGATGTGCCGATCAATATGGAGATGTCTAAGAGTTCCAAAGATCTTCCTAGCTGATGTTGCAGTGAAAAATAGTTTCTCCGAAACGCAAAATCCTGCGCCCAGCGACCGAACTGCAGTCGAAACTTCGCAGAAGCCATCTAGAACCAACCAACGAGCAGAACATGGCAAACCCGCTAGCCGTCGAGCATGTTAGATGAGGAGTTGAACGGGGAGATCAAACGCCTGCAGGACGCAGTGAATGCCGAGGGGAGTGAGTGAAGGGGGGGTGCCGCTGGCCTTCCTCGCACCTCCTCGCTCAGGGCGTCATGACATGGGCTGACCGGTTGATCACTTGCGGAAAAAATGAGTTGCTTCAGGTCCGATTTGAAGGATTGACCTTGGCGCAAGCAAGCGTGCCGAGTACGGTCGAGGCTCGCGCATGACACGGATGTCGGGTGTGCGGGAAATGTCGACGTTTTGAGTTAACCGCAAGCCTTTAGGCTACGCCATTTTACGACGGAGGCCTCTCGACGATGACAAGTTCCACAACTGAACCCAACGCGCTTACGTCCAGCCAACGTGTCTTCATGGAAATCGATAGCAAGATCCGGTCGGATTTAACCGTGCGGGTCGATCAGTTGATTGAGCAATCCAGATTGGAGTTTGTTCGAGCTTTGGCTGACGCTAGGCTTACAGACCAAAACCTATCGACCCCACCGACAGACCTTTTCAGGGGCGTCGCTCTACAGCATCTGTTCTGTCGTATGTGTGATGCCGAGTCGCTAGCGTCCAAGGGAAACCAGCAGCAAGCCCGACCGATCATTGATAACCTCCAGAACATTTCGGATTCATGGGCTGGTTAGTCTTCGCCCAAACAACACGGTGAAAGACTTAGATGAGCTGATTTTGTTCTCCAATAGGTCAATGGCGGCTGCGATTATCTTGAGCTGATGCGTTTGCCTCTGGGTGACTTCGTTCTCTACGAGCTCGCTGGCTCTTGATGGGGTCTGCTTGGGTCCGGGTGGCTATGTTGAAAGCGCAATCCACTGCGATATTCGCGGCCTCTTGCTACAGAATCGACGCCATCACCGGTTCCCTCCCTGGGGCGGACGCTCTCGCTCGGGAGCTTGTTGCGGCCTCCTCTTCGGTTTCTGCTCAGGCCGGCTTGAACTCTTCTCGATCGCGCAGCATGGCGTGCATGATCACTGCCAGCCTGCGGGCAAGCGCGACGCGGGCCTGCCGCATGGTGGACCGCTTGGCAATCGCGAAGGCCCAGTCCTTCAGCTTCAACGGCGCCTTGTAACGGGTCAGCATCACATTGGCCGCTTCATAGAGCAGCGTTCGCAATCTCTTGTCACCGCATTTGCTGATCCTGCCGACATAGTCGACTTCGCCTGACTGATGGCGCCTCGGAACAAGACCGAGATAGGCGCCGACATCGCGCGAGCGCTTGAAGCGGTCCGGATCATCAATGGCAGCCGCAAATGCGAGCGCGGTGATTGGACCGACACCCGGTATCGTCATGAGCTGGCGACGCGCCTCGGATGCCCGCGTCAACCGCCTGATATCGGCATCGATGGCGGCGACAGCTGCGAGCACGGCAGCCCGTGCTGCAACAAGACCACGCATCGCGACGGACAAGCCTTCAACGCCATCACTCATGCTCAGTACCTGCTCAACGAAGGCGGGGCTGAGGCCGCGCGGCAGACGCACGCCGAACACGACCGCAAGTCCGCGGATCTCTGCCCTTTGCTGTCTGGTTTTGAGCCAAGCCCCTTGAGGGGCGTCGTCTCTAAACCCTGACCCACTGGCGAAGTGCCGGAGTGAGCAAACGCCACCAAAATCGATGGGACTGGTGCGGCCCGCAGCGGCCACGCCGCGAGGACACGGGTCCTGTCTATTTTGGTTGCGTACGCGAGAACCCAGCGGGTTCTAAAGCAACGTCTCCTTGGAACGAGCGCACCCGCCAGCCTTCAACGTGAAGCAACTCAGTGATCTTGCGATACCCGTATCAACCGTATTGCTTCGCCAGCCGCAGCGCATCGTCATCTCTCGGGGCCGGTTGGTATTGCAGGGAGCTCCGCGCGAGGCCGATCACCCGGCACGTCCGTCGCTCAGACGTCGCGAGCTTCTGGCGTGTATGA
>JBCCPG010000046.1:0-2330 GCA_039039885.1 Pseudomonadota bacterium
CGCCACCAGAACGATCAGCGGCGGGACAACCACGAGGGCAATGGTCTTCAGGTTCTTGACCAGGAAGCCCACCAGGTTGAAATCGGTCTTCACATCCGTGTTGGGCAGGGGTTTGCGCAGCACCGCGATAAACACGATGGCCGCCGCCGCCAGCACCAGGATCCCGCCCACGTAGATCGGGGTCGGCAGAAGGGCTGCCGCGATGATGCCAGGCAGGGTGAGCACAAAGAGAACCTGCGTCATGAACAGAAGCAGCCGCCAGAAATCCCCCAGCCGTTGCTGCGTGGGAACGCGTTCGGCGGCCTCCTCGTTCAACCAGGGATGGGCCGTGGCCATACGCTCCCGCAGGGCCTCGCGGAAGGCTTGGGGTTTGTGCCCGCGGTAGGGCTCCGGCCCCTGGTTTTCGGGCTTGTCCAACTCCTCCCGAATGGCGCGAAACAGCTTGGCTTCCTTGAGAATCCGATCCCGCGTGAGCCCGCGATTGCCGTGGTGAAAGACACTCGGGGCCTGCGTCCGCGCCTCAAGATAAGCGGCGACCGGCGCGCGGGAGCCCTCCGCCGTCACGGTCCGGTAGAGCGCCTCGTCATTGTCCAGAGGCGCCTTGCAGCACCGCAGCATGTCGCGCAGCGTGTCGCCCACCAGATCCTCCAGCGCCGCCCAGAATGGCGTCGCGGGCCCATCGAAATTCGCCTCGATGATGAAGATCGGATCGTAGGAGGTATCTTCGAACACGCTCAGCGACATGAAGTGCAGCGCGGGCAGGCCCTTGATCAGACGGGCAAAGTTCTCCGCCTCCGGGTGGGGTTTGTCCTCGGCCTGCTTGAATTCTTCGATCAACGCCGAAAGCCGGGCCGCACTCTCAGGCTGGACTTCAAGCGGAACGCAAAGGGTGGTCTGGATCATTGGTCTGCACGCTTAAGATATTTGGACACAACACGCTTGGGCACCGCGCGAGCCTCTGACCTTACCCTGCGTCAGGTATTCAAATCCAGGAATAGATTTTGTCACAAGTTTCGGATTTCTGAGCAGCGCCAGCGCGACCCGGACGCCCATCGGCGATCCCTCCCCAAAACGCAAAAACCCGCCACGAGGGGCGGGTCGATCTCAACTCACGTTGGTTGCGGGAGGGCGATCTAAACTTAACCTACGTGCGAATGATCCTTCGCAGGATAAGTTGGTTGCGGGGGCTCGCAACCAACTTAACTTGCTGATCTTCGCGCCAGACTTCTCGGCATGGCGATACGCCGACTAAGTGATTGATATAGATATGCAATCACTTGGGAGAGTTGTTTTCGCCGTCATGCCGGGTCCGAAAGTAACCCGACATGAAGACCGAATTCAATACATCTGGAAAGCGCAAAAAGCGTGAGGCACCCTTCTCACTTCGACTGTCATTCGAAGAGCGTTCCAAGCTTCAAACTGCCGCCAACGGCGTTCCGCTTGGCGCATACATAAAGACTATCTTGTTTGGGGGAGACCTGACCAAGGTGCGCCGCAGGAACGTCAATCCAACCAGTGATGACAAAGCCCTTGGCAGGGTACTGGCGGCCTTGGGTCGTTCTCGCCTTTCCTCAAACCTCAATCAACTTGCGCGTGCAGTGAACACGGGAACGTTGCCGGTTCACCCCGAGACGGAGGCAGAGCTGAAGTCAGCCTGCGCAGAAGTCGCAGCCATGCGCCACGACCTTCTCCGAGCCCTCGGGAAGAAGGGAGGACCGTCATGATTCTGAACGGCAATGAACGCAGCGGTGCAGCGCGCCTGGCACGTCATTTGATGAATGCGCAGGACAACGAGCATGTCGAGCTGCACGATCTTCGCGGTTTCGTGGCCGATGATCTGCACGGCGCGCTACTAGAAAGCGAAGCCATCGCCAAAGGCACGCGGTGCGAAAAGCACCTGTTCTCTTTGAGTTTGAACCCTCCGCAAGACGCAGACGTGCCTATCGAGGCATTTGAAGCAGCCATCGAGAAGATCGAAAAGCAGCTCGGTCTTGAAAATCAGCCGCGCGCCATCGTGTTCCACGAAAAAGAAGGGCGGCGGCATGCTCACGCTGTTTGGTCGAAAATCGACGGCGAAAAGATGAAAGCCGTCAATCTGTCGTTCTACAAGCGCGACCTCACGAGGCTGTCGAAAGAGCTTTTCTTGGAGCATGGCTGGTCTTTGCCAAACGGCTTGAAGGACCAACGTCTTCGCGACCCGCTGAGTTTCACTTTAGAAGAATGGCAGCAAGGCAAGCGAACGGGGCTTGGTGCGAAGCAGACCAAGACCTTGATCCGCGACTGTTGGAATAGTTCGGACACTAGGCAGAGTTTCGAAGCCGCGCTTCGCG
>JBCCPG010000047.1:0-2316 GCA_039039885.1 Pseudomonadota bacterium
CCTAGTATCCTTTGCGGAGAGAGTGTTTGTTTTCCGGGCCGTTGACCGACCTTCAGTTGTGATTTGAAACCTTGGTGCATTGCACAAGATGATTGTGCAAATGCGAAGAGCGGCAAATTGGTTCCAAAAATCGCAAGAAAAATCGCATGTTTTCCGGGAACCATTTTGTGCGTCGCACAATCCAGCGACGGCGTGGGGCATGGGTCGCCTCGCAAAAGCCCAAGTGTGCGAGGACAAACGCTCAGAGGCGCTGGACAGCTGGGCGCGCCGTTGGGTAATCGGCGCGCATGACAGCGCCTCCCACCGATTCCGCCACTCCCGACTGCATTCTGATTGTCGATTTTGGCAGTCAGGTCACGCAGCTGATAGCGCGGCGCGTGCGCGAGGCCGGTGTGTATTCGGAGATTGCGCCGTTTTCGATGGCCGAAGACGCGTTTCGACGCTTAAAGCCCAAAGGCATCATCCTCTCTGGCTCCCCCGCCAGCGTGCCCGACGAAGGCTCGCCGCGCTGCCCGCAGAGCTTCTTTGAGGCCGGCGTTCCAATTCTAGGCATTTGCTATGGCCAGCAGGTGATGAGCCACCAGCTTGGCGGCGAAGTGCGCCCCGGCCACGAAACGGGGGAAGGGGGCGAATTCGGTCGCGCGTTCCTCACCGTGACCAAGCCATGCGCGCTGTTCGATGGCCTCTGGCAAGAAGGCGAACGCCACCAGGTCTGGATGAGCCACGGCGACAAGGTCACGCAGTTCGCGCCCGGATTTGAGATTGTCGCTACCAGCGATGGCGCGCCCTTTGCCGTCATCGCGGATGAAGAGCGCAAGTTCTACGGTACCCAGTTCCACCCCGAAGTGGTGCACACGCCCGATGGGGGCAAGCTGCTCGCCAACTTTGTGCGCCATGTCTGCGGACTGGCGGGCGACTGGACCATGGCCGAATTCCGCAAGACCAAGATCGCCGAGATCCGCGAGCAGGTTGGGGAAGGGCGTGTCATTTGCGGCCTGTCCGGCGGGGTCGACAGCGCGGTCGCCGCGGTGCTGATCCACGAAGCGATCGGCGATCAGCTCACCTGCGTCTTTGTCGACCATGGCCTCATGCGGATGAACGAAGCCGAGCAGGTCGTGACGCTGTTCCGCGATCACTACAATATTCCGTTGGTTGCCGTCGACGCCGAAGAGCCATTCTTGGGCGGTCTGGCGGGCGTCTCGGACCCGGAGAAGAAACGCAAATTTATCGGCGGCGCTTTTATCGACCTGTTCGAGGCCGAAGCCAAAAAAGTCGGCGGTGCGGACTTCCTTGCGCAGGGGACGCTCTACCCCGACGTGATCGAAAGTGTGAGCTTTACCGGCGGGCCTTCGGTCACGATCAAGAGCCACCACAATGTTGGCGGCCTGCCCGAGCGGATGAACATGGATCTGGTTGAGCCGCTGCGCGAGCTCTTCAAAGACGAGGTGCGCGAGTTGGGTAGAGAATTGGGTCTGCCCGAAGCGTTCGTGGGCCGCCATCCCTTCCCCGGGCCGGGCCTCGCCATCCGCATTCCGGGCGAAGTGACCAAAGAGCGCTGCGACATCCTGCGCAAGGCGGATGCTATCTACCTCGAAGAGATCCGCAACGCCGGCTTGTACGACGCGATCTGGCAAGCCTTTGCCGTGCTGCTCCCGGTGAAGACGGTCGGCGTTATGGGCGACGCGCGCACCTATGACAGCGTGTGCGGCCTGCGCGCGGTGACCAGCACCGACGGCATGACCGCCGATGTCTATCCGTTTGACGCTGCGTTCCTCACCCAAGTCGCCACGCGGATCGTCAACGAGGTACAAGGCATCAACCGCGTGGTGTACGATTACACGTCCAAACCGCCGGGGACGATTGAGTGGGAGTGAGCCGATGACAATGTGCTATTTGACCCTCGGATCGAACGATCTTGAAAAATCGTACGCTTTCTATGATCCCGTGATGGAAGCGCTGGGCGCGAAGCAGGGCTTCGATATGCCCGATGTCACACGCAGCTACGCCATGCCAGACGGATTTCAGCTTTGGGTGACGCTTCCCCAGAACGGGGAAGCGGCCGAGCAAGGCAACGGCCACACCGCCGGATTGCACGCCGGCACTCCCGAAAAGGTTCGGGCGGCCCACGCGGCCGCGCTGGCGAATGGTGGCACCGACGAAGGCGTGCCCGGCCCACGCCCGATCTACGGCGAAGGTGTCTACGGCGCCTACGCCCGCGATCCGGATGGCAACAAGCTGGCTTTCATGGCGTTCGCCGACGCTGATTGATGCTCTCATTGAGAGAAATCGGAAATTGGACGCAAGAGAGTTGCAACC
>JBCCPG010000048.1:0-2261 GCA_039039885.1 Pseudomonadota bacterium
CATGGCGCGCGGCGCCCTGCATCTCATTGGCCGACCGCGCACACGTGTTTTTCTGCGCCATGACGAGTTTGATCGCTTCGTGACCGCTCTGGTTTACGTCTCCCGCGAAGCCTACTCGACCGATCTGCGCCGCCAGATCGCAGATGTCCTGGAGAAAGCACTTGCTGGCGAGGTCGTGGATTTCGCCCCCCAGTTCGACACGACCGCTTTGGTGCGCGTTGTCTTCCACGTTCGTGTCCAGCCCGGCCATGTCCACCCCGATCCAGGCGAACTTGAAGCCGCAATCTCGGAATTTGCGCGCACATGGGAAGACAGCTTCCGAGAGGCACTTGGCGAGGCTGACCTAGAGGCAGACGCTGCAAAGGGTGCGCCGGCCTTTCGCACGGCCTTCAACGCGGCCTACCGGGAAGCCTTCTCAGCGACCGAGGCGATTGAAGATGTCCGCGCTTTGGCGCGCCTCAACGCCGATGAGACCGTGTGTGTCAGGGCCTTCCAACAGACCCGTGACGGGCCGAACGTCCTGCGTGCAAAGATCTATGTCCGCGACGGGGCAATTCCTCTGTCAGACTGTGTTCCAATCTTCGAGAACATGGGCCTGTTTGTAAATTTCGAGACCGGCTACCCTGTACGCCCGTCTCAGAAACTCGCGAAGGACGCGCCAGAGACCTATTGGATACACCACGTGAAGATGAAGTATCCGAAGGGGGTGGATCCTGCCGAGTTTGGCGAGATAGCTGATCGTTTCGAGAACGCTTTCGTAGCGGTGTGGACCGGCCTCGTTGAAAACGATGGCTATAACCAACTGGTCCTCAGCGCAGGTGCCACGTGGCGTGAGGCAGCCCTGTTGCGGGGCATGGCGGCGTACCGCCATCAGACGGGTCGTGATCCAGGTCGGAGCACCCAGATTGAGGCTCTGCGGCGTCATCCAAAGCTCGTGCGGCTCGTCCTCGACCTTTTCGCGGCGCGCTTCGACACGTCGCTCGACCACGAAATGGAAGAACGCACCAAGCGATGCGAGGCCTTGCGAAGCGATATTGAGACCGGGCTGGTTGATGTCCCCGCGCTGGACGATGACCGCGTGATCCGACGCTTGGCTGACCTCACCATGGCGCTCCTGCGCACCAACTATTATCAGCGGACGCCAAATGGCGACTACCGGGAAGCGATCAGCTTCAAGATCGCAAGTCAGGACGTCGAAGAATTACCTGCGCCCAAACCGTTCCGGGAGATCTTCGTGGCCAGCCCCGCTGTGGAAGGCGTCCACTGCCGATTTGGTCGGGTCGCGCGCGGTGGCTTGCGCTGGTCAGACAGGCGCGACGATTTCCGCACTGAAGTGCTCGGCCTCGTAAAAGCCCAGCAAGTGAAAAATGCGGTGATCGTGCCGGTGGGGTCCAAGGGCGGATTCTATCCGAAGCAATTGCCGCTCAGTGCAAGCCGTGACGATATTCGACTGGCTGCCATCGAGGCGTACAAAACCTTCATCTCGTCTCTTCTGGATCTGACGGATAATCTCGTCGATGGCGCGGTTGTGCCGCCAGCAGATACCATCGTCTGGGACGATGAAGACCCCTATCTCGTCGTCGCCGCCGACAAGGGCACAGCCACCTTCTCAGACATCGCGAACGAGATCAGCGAAGCGCATGGTTTCTGGCTCGGCGACGCATTCGCATCCGGTGGCTCTGCGGGCTATGATCACAAGGCAATGGGGATCACGGCACGTGGCGGATGGGAAGCGGTCAAGCGCCATTTCCGTGAGATGGGCAAGGATATCCAGACTGAGCCGTTCACGGTGGTGGGCGTTGGTGACATGTCCGGCGACGTTTTCGGGAACGGCATGCTCCTGTCGAAACAAATTCGCCTTCAAGCCGCCTTCAACCATTTGCACATCTTCATCGATCCTGATCCGAGCGATCCGGAGCGGCTTTGGGAAGAACGCAAACGCATCTTTGATTTGCCCCGCTCTTCGTGGGCTGACTACGATACATCACTGATTTCAGAAGGGGGTGGCGTGTTCGAGCGCACGCTCAAGGCCATCCCGCTGACAGACCCCATACGCGAAATGACAGGCCTATCGAGCTCATCGGCAACCCCAAACGACCTCATCCACGCGCTCCTCAAGATGGATGCAGAGCTGCTCTGGTTCGGCGGCATCGGAACGTATGTAAAGGTGGAGTCAGAAACACATTCAGAGGTCGGCGACCGGGCCAATGACGGGCTCCGCGTCGATGGTCGCGACCTGGCTGTCAAAGTCATTGGCGAAG
>JBCCPG010000049.1:0-2163 GCA_039039885.1 Pseudomonadota bacterium
CCCGCATTATCCTGTAATGCCAGTCAGGCTTCGTGGCGTATGTCGTCAAGCGATCAGGGCGTAGGGCTCATCAAGGCCATAGGCCTGCTGCACAGCCTCGGGTGTCAGAACGCTCTCGGTCGCACCATCGTCAAAAACCCGACCATCCTGAAACAGCACCACCCGATCGGCATGCTTTCTCACCAAGTGAAGGTCATGAAGCACTGCGACCACGCCCCAGCCTGCATCGGCCAGCCGCTTTAGCAATGCCAGAAGCGCGATCTGGTGTTTGAGATCGAGCGCCGATGTCGGCTCATCGAGCAACAGCCAGCGGCCCTTGTGATCCTTGGGCTCGTCCCACAATTGCGCGAGAGCGCGTGCGATATTGGCGCGCTGTCGTTCTCCTCCCGACAGTGTGAGATAGTTGCGCGCGCCAAGGTCGGTCAGGTCCATCTCCGCCATTGCCGTTGCAACGATTTCGCTGTCACGCTTGCGCCCGCTCACGCCCGACCAAGGTGTCCTGCCCATCTCCACGACTTCGTGCACGTGAAACGGGAAACTGAGCGGCGACGATTGGGCAACAACCGCGCGACGCCAAGCCAGCTCAATCGGCTTGAAGGCAGAAATTGAAACGCCGTCGAGATCAGCATCGCCCTGATCCGGGGAAAGCGCCCCCGACAGCACCGACAGAGCCGTCGTTTTGCCCGCTCCATTGGGACCGCAAAACGCGGTGAAATGCCCGGGCGCGCATTCGAGACTCGCTTGGTCCAGAATGGCACGACCGGTTCGGATTACGGACGCGTTGCGCAGAGCCAGAGTCATCCCAGCATGCTCCGCTTTTTGTCGCGCATCAGAAGCCAGAAAAAGAACGGAGCGCCGATCGCTGCGGTGACAACGCCAAGCGGCAGTTCAGCCGGGCTCACCGCGATGCGAGCAATGATATCAGCAAACAGGATAAGAGCGGCACCAAGGAAGCACGATCCGGGCAGGACATAGCGGTGATCTGGCCCTGTCACGAGGCGGACCAGATGCGGCACAACCAGTCCGACGAAGTTCACAATCCCGCACACTGCGGTCGCAGCTCCCACACCGAGAGCCGTGCCGACGGCGGCCAATCGCTTGGCCAGCTCGACATCGACGCCAAGCGCGCTCGCATCATCTTCGCCCAGCAGCAGAGCATTCAAAGGGCGCTGCAAGGTCAACAACATCGCCAGCGCGACGATCATACCCAGCGAAGCTGGCAAAACGCGTTCCCATGTCGCGCCGCCCAAACTGCCTAACGTCCAGAATGTCAGGTCGCGCAATTGCGCGTCATCGGCCAGAAATGTGAGGTATCCGATGCCCGAGAACGCGAGTGCGTTAGCCGCAACACCCGCCAACAGCATCGTCGCCACGACCACACGGCCATCCATCATCGACAAGGCATAGATTGCGACAACCGTCACCAAAGAGCCTGCAAAGGCAGCAATAGGCAGCGCGAAGCTACCCAAAGCAGCGGTAAAGCCAGCCAGTGCTGCACCGCCCAATACGATGATCGCAACCGCTGCAAAGGCGCCGCCTGCCGAGACCCCGATAAGGCCGGGATCTGCCAATGGATTGCGGAAAAAGCCTTGCATCGCAGCGCCAGCACCGCCCAAGGCCGCGCCCACCAATGCACCCAAAAGCGCTCGCGGCCCGCGGATATTCTCAACCACACCAATCTGTACGCGGGTCAGACCTTCGGTGGTCTCAAATCCCAACGCGCCAAGCGCAATTCGCACGACGTCCACGGGGCCGATATCGAGCGGCCCAAGCATGATCGATGCAACAACACCGACCAATGCAAGCACCGCGCAGGTTGCCACAGCCAATCGCCCGCGACGCTCGCGCGCGGATTGCAAGTCGGCGGCTGTCTCGACGATGGGCGCTGACGCTGTGGTCTTATGCACCGCTGTCTTTGGTCTCATTGACAGGCACTTCGAAAGCCTGGCGGCCCTCGTTTATCGCTTTGGCAAGTTCCACCATCGCTTCGGGTGTGCGCGGACCGAACTGCATGATCTTCACAGAATCGACGAGGAACACCCGATTGTCTGAAACGGCTTGAGTGAGAGAGATTGCCGGGTTGCTTGTCATGCCCTCAAGACCGCCGTTCTCGCCAGCATCATGGGTCATCACCAGGATCATGTCAGGATTGGCCGCAACCGC
>JBCCPG010000050.1:0-2113 GCA_039039885.1 Pseudomonadota bacterium
GGTGCCGCATTGGTGATGACCGATGGGAAATCGCCCTTCTACCGCCAAGAACGCGTCGGCCGGAATGGCCGCACGTTCTGGATCTGGAAGCTGCGCACCATGGTTGTCGATGCAGATGCCAAGCTTGAGGCCTATCTGGCCGCAAACCCCGAGGCCCGTGCCGAATGGGATGCGACCCAGAAACTCAAGCGTGACCCGCGCATTACCGCCGCAGGCCGGCTGCTGCGCAAAACCTCGCTCTATGAGCTGCCGCAGATTATTAATGTTCTTGTCGGTGACATGAGCCTTGTGGGCCCAGCACAAAGGCGCGCTCATGGAGCCTTGGATGCGGCAAGATCAGCGTATCCGGGGTAAAGCTTTGCTGCTCGTCCAGAGACAAGCCGCGCCACTCAGCATGGGTTGCTTCATCCGGCAAAACCTGATCGCCAGCGGCAAGCAGATCGAGGTCAATCACGCGCTGCCCCCAACGCTGGGTGCGTTCGCGCCCGAGCTCCGCCTCGATCTCATGCAAAATCGCGATCATCTCCTTCGGGTCGCCAGGGCCCTCGAGGGCGACAGCCCCATTTACAAAATCAGGGCCATTTCCAGCTGGAAATGCGGGAGTGGAAAAAAAAGTGCCGCAATTAATCAATTTGCACTTATACTTAATAGCAATACTAAGAGCGTGGCGAAGTGTTTCGGCAGGCGGTCCGAGCTCGGACGGCAGGTTCGCTCCCAAAGCCACCAGGTAATCTTGCCGCAAAGGCATGCTGTTTAAGGCTTGAGACACGAGGAATTTTCCTTATTTACGCGCGAAGCGCTTTGGCTTGGTCCCCACATCCACTCAACCAAGTTCATTATAAAGCGCACCGGAAAGGACACATTTATGTTTTATCGGGACGAACGGCTGGCGCTGTTCATTGATGGCTCCAACCTTTACGCCGCGGCGAAAGCGCTTGGGTTTGACATTGATTACAAACTCCTCCGTCAGGAATTCATGCGCCGAGGCAAACTTCTTCGCGCGTTCTATTACACCGCACTCCTCGAAAATGACGACTACTCGCCCATACGGCCCCTTGTCGACTGGCTCCACTACAATGGCTTCTCCATGGTGACAAAGCCCGCCAAGGAATACACTGACAGTCAGGGCCGTCGGAAGGTCAAAGGCAACATGGATATCGAGCTCACCGTGGACGCGATGGAGCTTGCCCCCCATGTCGATCATATCGTGCTCTTTTCGGGTGATGGCGATTTTCGCCCTCTCATCGAGTCTCTGCAGCGCCAAGGCGTGCGCGTGTCCGTGGTCTCTACGATCCGCAGCCAGCCACCGATGATCGCTGACGAGCTCCGGCGTCAGGCCGACAATTTTATCGAGCTCGATGAGTTAAAGGACGTCATCGGCCGCCCCCCACGTGACGAGGCGCCGCGCGAACGTGAGCGCGGCATCGATCGCGACGCCGAAATGGCCTCCGAAGAAGACTAACGATTAGGGCCCCGCCAGGGCCCTTTTTCGTTAGAGAGTTGCTTCGTTAAACCAGAGCAAAAAGCATGAGCGCCGCCATGGCGACCATGCTCAGGTCTTCTGTCAACGTCACCGTCGAGAGCGGCACCGAGAGGATCGACCCCATGCAGGGGCAGTCGATATCGAGACCCCGCTGCAGCGCTGAGAGGACGCCCAAGGTCCCAAAGCCAAACACCGCAATGGTTACAACCTGGGTCACGGTTGGTGCAAAGCCGCTGAGATAGGCCAGCCCAAGCCCCAGCTCGATGAACGGATATACCAGCGCGTAATTCGGCACCCGTCGCGCCAGGAGGTCATACATTTTAAATCCGCGCCGAAAACCCTTCAGGTCGAAGATCTTCAAAAGCGCAAAGATGATCAGGAAAACGCCCATAAAGGCGGGCATCCACGCCATGCCCTGCGCCGCGAGCGCCAGCGCCGCGGCCACAGAGACGCCCACAAGCGCAATGAGCGGCCAGTAGTCGCCGATGCTCTTGCCCCGACCGTCTTCTCTCACGTGATACGTTGCCATCGCGCGCCTCCTGCCCCTGATAAGGCGCGTCGCGGCGGCGACGTCAAGCGCCCACGCTTCAATCGCGCTAAAGCGAAGCATCAGCACTATTGGCCGATCAC
>JBCCPG010000051.1:0-2103 GCA_039039885.1 Pseudomonadota bacterium
CCCAAATGCGAATGCTTCTATTTCTTATATTTTCAATAAAAGCAGTCACTTAAGGCGTCATCTAGCCGAATAAGATCTAAGCCTCAGCTATTGCTAAATATTGCTAGCTAATTGATTGCGAAGTCATTTTTTGCTTCTACCAAGCTGATCGCTAAGACCAAGCGCGTAGGCGACAAACGTTTTATTGCTTATGCCGAGTGGATTGCGGTGCTGAGGCCTTTGCGCTCGTCTGAGCTCTGACCTGAGCCCGCGGCTGAGAATCTACGAGAAGCGAGCGAGCAATAGTGCCTAGCTTGCCCTGTCTCCTCGCTCTTACTGTTCTGCGAAGGACTCCACCAGGCGTGCTGCGCCGCTGAGCAGGAAACTATGGTCGGAGGAAAGTAGGAACAGGTTGGCACCCAATGCCTTCCAATGAGCCAGTTCGGACAAATCACCCAGAAACATACCAACTGGCACACCAGCATCATTGCCGGCCTTGCAAATTCGTTCGACCGCTTCGACCACCACGGGGCTTTTAGGCGAGTCAGCAGCGAGAGCAACGGTGAGATCAATTCGGCCGATAAAGAGACAGTCGATACCCGGAACCGCCGCTATCTCTTCAATACTTGCAAGGGCTTCGAGATCTTCAATCTGCGCAATCACACAGGTCCCAGCCGAGCTGTCCGCCAGATGCGCACCCATCGCCTTGGTCGTATAAGCAGCGGCTCGGGTCGAACCCGCGTAGCCCCTTCCCCCAGCGCCGAAGTGCGATGCGGTCACAACCTCCTCCGCCATCGCTGCATTGGTGACGTGAGGAATGACGACTCCCGTAGCACCACAATCAAGCGCATTCAAAATCCACTCGGGACGAGCGGCTGGCACGCGAACGAGCGCGGGCATGTTGCCTGACCGCAGCGCGTGTATACAACGGTCCTGCTCCAGTCGATCAAAGGGCGAGTGTTCCGCATCAATGCAGACGAGGTCCAGCCCGGTCTCGGCAAGCACTTCACACACCATTGATGAGGGTGTTTTCAGCCAGGTGCCCAAAAGAGGCTCGCGATTGTGCAGTCGGCTCTTAAAGCTAGAACTCATTCAAAAACTCCTACCAAATGGACCTAGCAAAACGACCGATCAAAGACGCAGGGTGGAAGAAAGCGGCGACCGTTAACCCCACAAGGCGTCACTCGCTAAAGCGGCACCTTCGACCATGGCGCCCAATTTGGCGTAAACAATGTCCTCGTCTACCGCGCCAAATCCGGCAAAGGTAGAAAACCCGCAGTCCGTACCCGCAATCACTCGCTCGCGTCCGACAATGTCCGCATACTTACAGATGCGTTGTGCTACCAGTCGCGGATGCTCAACAAAGTTTGTTGTGGAATCAATTACGCCAGGCACCAAGATTCTGTCATCGGGAATATCAGCTTCAGCGAAGACCTCCCATTCGTGTGCGTGCCGGGGATTGGACGATTCAAACAAAATGGCCTGAACGTTTGCGCGCAGGGCAATGGGTAGAACCGTATCCATAGGTGCATCGCAGTGGTGCGGTCCCTCATAGTTGCCCCAGCAGACATGTAAACGAACACGGTCAGCGGGCACATTTCTCAGTGCGTGATTCAACATGTCGACATGCAGATTGGCCAGCCGAATGTACTCCTCTTCGGGCTTATCCTTGAACATCATGTGCCTGCCCAATCCTAGATCCGGCGAATCCAGTTGCAGTATGAACCCAGCAGCGACGATCCCTTCATACTCGATGCGCATGGCCTCCGCCAGCGCCTCCAAATAGGCCTCGTGACTGGGGTAGTGCTTATTCGGTTGAAATAGCGCAATTACCCCTGGCGACGCCGAATTCATGAAGCCCTCGGTCGGGCCGTGCGCGTCTACTGCTCTGCGAAAATTATCCAGATCCTCATTCAGCGGATCCAAGTCTTTAACTTCAATCGCGCCCACGCAACAAGGGCGACGATAGCTGGGAGTGCCTCCGCTGGAAGCCTGGCGCTGTAAGAATCCGGGAAATTCCTCAAGATCAGCGGGCGGGTTGCGATCGCTGTCTCCTGCGAAACCGGTAATGCGGTCCTTAATGTAGGTCGCGTAGCTGATCTTACTCATCTCCCCGTCACTGAC
>JBCCPG010000052.1:0-2101 GCA_039039885.1 Pseudomonadota bacterium
ACATCTGGCAGGGCGCATAACCCAAGGTCTGGAAGATGAATGCCCCGGCAAGAAGCGAAAACGAGCCGAAAGCGGCAAACAGCATCATGTTGCGTCCAGTCATAGGCCAAGCCATCCTTTTACCAGACTAGCGAGCGTCGCTCCTGCGAATATTAGCGTGGCAATCCACACCGTCCCGAGCGCTGATCCGACAAGTACCAATATACCGTCACGCTGTAGCAAGCCCATTGAGACCAGGACGACCGCAAAGCCGGGAACCGTATTCGTGCCGGGCAAGGGCACAAGGATGGACGCGCTGAACAGCACGAGAGCAATCCCGAGAAGGCGGTCAACAGGTGGACGCGTCAGAACCGCGAGCCTTGGCCGACTGACCGCCTCGATCCGCTCGAGCCAAATCTTTGCCCGGTCAGCGAGGTTTTGAAGCCCGAGTTTCGTGACTTCCCTAGTACTTAGGCGTTCCGGCAGCCAGGGCGACGTGCGCCCGAAGAGAATTTGCGCGGATACAAACATCAAAGGCAAAGCGACGATCTGAGGGACGCCGTACAGAAACGGAATGCAACAGGGCAACGCGAGGATAAGCAGGAACAGTCCAAACGCACGTTCGTGGAGTTGAGACATTATCCAGCCAAGCGTAACAACTTCGCCTTCGGCGTCCTCGGCCAACTGGTAGAGTCGACGTGATATCGGCATATCGTCAACGGACTGCGCGTCCATTCGGACGTCTCCTGTTCAGGGCTCGCTTGCGAAACTGGCCCTACCAAACCGACGTGCTGCACGCCACAGTTCAATTCCGCGCGGTGACTTAGCAGTGAAACTCCGATGTTGATCCGTGGGTGCCGTTGCTGTTCAGTCAGGGCTTGGGCAGAATGCACAAAGCTCGACAAGAACCTAAGGGGAGAGGTCTATGCGTTGGAAAGGCCGCAGGGGCAGCCAAAACATCGAAGATCGGCGCCGAAAGACTGTCCGCGGCGGCGGCGGACTTGGGATTGTCGGCATCCTCGTTGTCCTCGGGCTTGGGTATGTTCTTGGGATCGATGTCACGCCGCTGCTGCAGCAAGAGGGCGGGTTGACGGTCGAGCAAGGCAGCGTCGAATTGACGGATGCCGATGAGCGCATGGGGCAATTTGTGAGTGTGGCTTTGGCAGATACAGAGGAGATCTGGGCCACGATCTTCGAGCGTCAGGTCGGGCGCGCCTATGATCCGGCAGTCCTTGTATTGTTCAAGGGGGTCACGGCCTCCCCGTGTGGGAACGCAAGCGGCGCGACCGGGCCGTTTTATTGTCCCGCGGACGAGAAGATATATCTCGATACCAACTTTTTCACGACACTCGAGCGCAAGATGGGGGCAGGAGGTGACTTCGCGGCTGCCTATGTCGTGGCGCATGAGGTGGCCCACCATGTCCAGCATGAACTGGGTGTCCTTGGCGAAGCCAACCGTTTGCGTCAGCAATTGAGCCGAAGCGAAGCAAACGCAGTAAGTGTGCGTATCGAGCTTCAGGCCGATTGTTATTCCGGTTTGTGGGCGCGGCTGGCTCAGGAGCGTTTCGGAACTCTCGAGCGGGGCGACATTGCAGAAGCGATGAATGCGGCCAAACAGATTGGCGACGATATCCTTCAGCGCAATGCCGGCCGAGTGCCGCAGCCTCACACGTTTACGCACGGCACCTCGGAACAACGACAGCGTTGGTTCGCGCGCGGTTTTGAGAACGGCGACATCTTGGCGTGTGACACCTTCAGTGCCGAGCGGCTATAGGCTGTGATATAGTGGGATCGCAACTGATATATCTGACCATGCGCGGTCGAGCCTGAACCGTCAGTTCGCGATGGCTGGACGCCCAGATTGGACACGCGCCAGCAATCCCAAGGCGATTGCGACATTGAGTAGATTCCAGAGAAGACCATTCCAAATGGCTGCGCTGTAACTTCCCGTGACGTCGTAAAGCCAGCCTGTGACCCACCCACCGAAGGCCATGCCGAGGATCGTTGCACCGATCACAATGCCAACGCGCCTTCCGGCTTCGCGCGGCGGCATGTATTCGCGCACAATGATTGCATAGGAGGGAACGATGCCGCCTTGGCTCAGTCCAAAGACGAGAGAGAT
>JBCCPG010000053.1:0-2070 GCA_039039885.1 Pseudomonadota bacterium
TCCGCCAAAGCTCGCCCGCGATCGTGCTCGAAATGCCATTCCTCGGTCACGACATTGGCTAGGAACCAGTCGAGTTCCTCCGGATCATCGATCAGTTTCTCGAACAGCGCGCGCAACTGCCACTCAAACAGGACACGTCCGACATCGAAAACCACCGCTTTGGTCATGGATTCCTCTTTACTAGGCTCCAAAACGCCTGCGACCCGCGCTCCTTATCGGAGGCGGGCCGCAGATCATCCAATTGACCACCCGAAAGGGCAATCGAAGCCGCAATTAGCCTTGGCGGGCCTTGAAGCGGCGATTGGTCTTGTTGATGACATAAGTGCGTCCGCGACGGCGAATGACGCGGCAGTCGCGATGGCGATTTTTCAGCGACTTAAGGCTGTTGCGAATCTTCATTTCGAATCTCTCAAAAAGCAAAGCGCGCCGGAATCAAGCCGACGCGCGGAATTTCTGGAGCGCCCGATAGCTTTAAGCGCCCGCTTCGTCAACGTTTAGCTCTCGCATTTGCGAGAGCTTGCGCTCCCACGCCAAGGCGTGCGCGACGATTATGTCGAGATCATTGTATTGCGGCTCCCAAGGGAGCGCCGCCTTGATGCGGCCGTTGTCCGAAACGAGCGACGCCACATCGCCTGCGCGTCGGGGCATTTGCCTGCGCTCAATTGGTGAGTTGGTCACACGATCAACCGCATCGAGCACTTCGAGCACGGAGAAGCCCCGCCCATAGCCCACATTCATCGTCATCGATCGCTGTGGCTGCTCAATCAGAGCTTCAAGGGCAAGCAGGTGGGCGTTCGCGAGATCGCTGACATGGATGTAATCGCGAAGGCCCGTGCCGTCCGGCGTCGGATAATCGTCTCCAAACACCGCCACATGGTCCCGCTTGCCGAGCGCCGCTTCAACCGCGACCTTGATCAGGTGCGTCGCACCCGCGGTCGATTGGCCGCTGCGCGCCGAAGGGTCGGCTCCCGCCACGTTAAAGTAGCGCAAGACGCAGTGATTGATCGGACACGCGGCGCTGACATCGGCGAGGATCCTTTCGGTCATCAACTTCGTCATGCCATAAGGATTAACCGGCTCGAGAGGGTCTTCTTCGGTCAGCGGTTTCACTTCCGGCTCGCCGTAAACCGTAGCCGTCGATGAAAAGAGGAAATGCTGAATTCCGGCTTCCAGCGCCGCTTCTATCAGCGTGCAGCTTTTTACCGTGTTGTTTGTGTAGTACTTGATCGGATCGCTGACACTTTCGGGAACCACGATAGATCCTGCAAAATGCATGACTGCGCCGATGGATTGTTCCTCGAAGATTCGCGCCAGCAGGCTGCGATCCGCTATGTCGCCCTGATAGAAGGGCACACCATCCGGCACCGCGAAGCGGAACCCCGTGCTGAGATCGTCAATAACCGCGACGGACCATCCTGCGTCTACAAGCGCAAGAACGGCGTGGCTCCCGATGTAACCGGCGCCGCCAGTAACGAGAACGTTGGTCGTTTGGGTATGGGCCATGCGCTGGTCTTTAGCACTCTTGCGGTAAGAAGATGTAAAGTCGGTGCGTGGCGTAGAGGGTTTTGCACAAGTACGAAATGGGCCTATCAACGCCGATCGAGAGGATTACCTTATGCCGCAACCTCACTTTCTGAAAGGGGCCGCGATTAGCCTCGCTGTCCTTGGTCTTTCCGCGTGCGTCGGCGCCTATACAGGGCCCGTCGAAGTCACCACCTTTGCCGCAGCTGAACCTGCCCTTCTCGGGCAAGGAACGATCGCCTTGCAGTTTTCGCCCGAGCTCAAAAGCGAGGCCGCAATCGAGGCCTTTCGCGGCGCAATGAGCGACGAACTTTCGCTGGCGGGTTATACGGTGATCGACAACAAGGAGATCGCCAATCAAATCGCGCGTGTCGACACTTCGCGCACTCCTGTCGCGGGCGCGGGCACGGGAAACCCGGTTAACGTTGGGGTCGGCGGCAGCACCGGCACGTTCGGTTCGGGTGTGGGCGTTGGTCTTGGCATCAACCTTGGTGGAGGCGGAAACAACAAGCCGCGTGTGATCTCGGAGCTCAGTGTCGCGATTTCCGA
>JBCCPG010000054.1:0-2069 GCA_039039885.1 Pseudomonadota bacterium
GAAACTTGGTTGCCCATCGCAATGGCGAAGGGATCCGGACGGTCCTCATTGGGGTAGCCTTCGGGATAGGTTGGAAAGTCTTCGGTGAACTTCCGGCCCAGCGCCCATTTCTCTTAGGGAACCGACCGACCGTCGCCGACTTCGGAATGCTGGGACCGATGTTCCGGCATTTTGGACAGGACCCGACCCCATCCGAAATCATGCGCCAGAAAGGTCCGCACGTCTTCGCCTGGGTGGCGCGGATGTGGGGGCTTTCGCTATCCGATTTGGACGGCGAGTTAATCGAGAGCGCGGACGCGCCGCTCGTCGATTTCCTGGGCGAAGTGTGCGAGACGAACCTTACCCAGCATTTCCAGAACGCGGCGGCGTGGTCACAAGGCGCGGATCGCTACGCACTTGAGGTTCAGGATGCGCGCTATGCGAGCGTGCCGACATCGCGCTATCGCGTATGGTGCCTTGAAGCGCTGCGACGCGAATGGGCAGAGCTGCCCAACGATGCGAAATCCGTTCTCGAGACCACACTCACCTCTTCCGAAGCCAGTGTGCTGTGGGACGAAACAAGCTTCAAGCCATCAGACTACGACGTGGAGAACGCAGCTCCCTTCAACCGCGCCATAAACGTGTTCGATGGCGGCGTGCCGGGCAAACCGTGATCACAGACACTGCCGTCAAAGCTTGTAGAATTTCTAGGATCAATTGGGCTTTCGCAAACACGCCCGTCGGGTATGTACATACTGACTTAAGGGGCCCTTACCCCTGTACGGAGAGACCACAATGAACGTTGAATTCTCGCCCGAACTCGAGGCCTTCCGCGCCGAAGTCGCGGAGTTTTTCGCCACGGCTCCGACGCCCGCTATCCGAGAGGCCGGGCGCAAGACGACCAGCGTCTTCGCGCCATTCAAAGAGTGCATGGAATGGCACAAGATCCTTTTCGAGAAAGGCTGGGCGGCCCCGCATTGGCCGGTCGAATATGGCGGGACAGGCTGGAGCGTCGAGCAGCGTTTCATCTTCGCCGAGGAGTATCGCAAAGCGGACCTGCCGCCGCTCCTACCTCAGAGCCTCGGCATGGTCGGGCCGCTGCTGATCGATCTGGGCACCAAGGAACAGCAAGAGAAGTATCTGCCGGGCATTCTCAACGGCGATGATTTCTGGGCGCAGGGCTATTCAGAGCCAAATTCAGGCTCGGATCTCGCCTCATTGAGCTGCCGCGCGGAACCGGATGGCGATGACTACATCATCAATGGCTCCAAAATCTGGACCACCTACGCCCACCACGCGAACCGCATGTTCATGCTCGTGCGGACCAATAACGAGGGCAAGAAGCAGCAAGGCATTACCTTCCTTTTGCTCGATCGGATGGATTATCCCGGGATTGAGGTCCGGCCTATCTACGGCCTCGACGGCTTCCCCGAACAATGCGAGGTGTTCTTCGACAATGTCCGCGTGCCGCAATCGGGCCGCGTGGGCGAAGAGGACGATGGCTGGACCGTCGCCAAACACCTCTTGAAGCATGAACGCGGCGGCTCCGCGGCAAGCCCCACGCTCATGCGCTATTCGCAGCGCGCCCGCGAGGCGGCCGCTCAAAGCCCATCGCCATTTGGCGGAGTGTTAGCGGACGACCCCGTCTTTCAAAGCGAGATTGGCGCGCTCGAAGCCAGCATCGCCTCGCTGGGCCATATGGAAAAACTGGCGATTGCTGGGCATCCGATTAGCCAGGACCCCGCCTTTCCTTCCATGAACAAAACCATCAACTCCGAGCTGTTGCAGGATATTTCCACCCTGATGGCGCGCCTATCCGGCGTTGATGGCCTAGCGCGGCAGGTCGAAGCCTTACGGGTTGGATCGAACGTCGAACCCCTGGGCAGCGAATTCGATCTCATCGCGATGCCGCTCTACCTCAACAGCCGCGCGGCCTCGATTTACGCGGGCAGCAACGAAGTGCAGCGAGACCTTATAGCTCGCACCGTCGCGATGGAGGCCTGATCGATGGATTTCGCCTTCACGCAAGAACAGGAAATGCTGCGCGACAGCGTGGCGCGCTATCTGGAGAAGAGCTACGATTTCGACGC
>JBCCPG010000055.1:0-2044 GCA_039039885.1 Pseudomonadota bacterium
CTTCTCAGCCCCCGTCACATCGGCCAGAACCATCGTGATCGCCGCCGTCAGCGTCGTCTTGCCATGGTCCACATGGCCGATCGTGCCGATGTTCACGTGCGGCTTGTTACGCTCAAACTTTGCCTTGGCCATCTGGGCCTCTCCTTTGACACAGGATTTGGCCGCCTTTTCGGGCGCGCCTCACTGGAAATTCTGGAAGGCAGAACTCACCAGCCTTCCGATGACCCGGCGACATACAACCCAAAGTCCACGCTTTCAAGCATTGTTGTGAAGGACCTGTCCTATCGAGCGGACCGGGGCTTTCCCGGAGATGGGCAAGCGCGTAAGGCTCGGCAGGCGACAGCCCAGGAAAGGCCCCTGTCATGTCAAATGCTCTGACCATCCACGCAGCTCGACTTGGCGCGCCTCGACTCAATGAGCTCGCATGCAAAGCGAGTGAAAATGAGACCAGTGTTCTCGAGGCGGCGGGGTGGCATGTCGACCTTGGCCGACAGCGGCTCGATGGTGAGGCTCACCAAGCCCTGATTGACCATGGGCGCGCCGCTGGCCTTGAAGGAGCCCTTGAGCGGCTTTTCAGCGCTGAGCACGTCAACCCGTCGGAAGACCGCCCCGCACTCCACTGGGCTCTACGTGCTCCGCTGAGCGCAGGACCCGACGAGACGAAAGCTGTGCGTCAAACCCTCGACGCCGCAGACACTTTCGCAGCTCGGGTCAATACAGGTGAAGAAACCGGGAGCACGGGAGCGCCCTTCAAGGCCATCCTGCATATTGGTATTGGTGGATCAGATTTTGGCCCGCGCCTGATCGCAGATGCGCTCACGCCGATTGGGTCGAATGCTCTTGACCTTCGTTTCTGCGCAAATCTCGACCCCTTCGATCTCGACAGCGCCATGGATGGGCTCGACCCCACCACGACGCTCATTGTTGGCGTATCGAAATCCTTCGGCACGGAAGAGACGTTGTATAATCTCGGACGGGCGAGACATTGGCTCCAAGCATCGCTCGGGGACGCGTGGGCTCAACACATGTTCCTTGTAACTGCCAACAAGGATAGAGCGACAGCCTGGCTGGAGGGCGGATCGGCGCACATGTTCGACATGCCCCTCAGCGTGGGCGGACGCTTTTCGCTATGGTCAGCCGCAAGCGTCTCGGTCGCCTGCGCCATCGGCGTGGCGCCACTAATCGCGTTTCGAGAGGGCGCGGCCAAAATGGATGAGCATGTCAGGCACACACAGTTGCAAGACAATCTTGCCGCGCGCCTGGCACTTCTGGACTATTGGAATGCCTCTGTCCTTGGCCACAGTCAGCGCGTGGTGCTCGCCTATTCACGACGGTTGCGCATGCTGCCAACCTATCTGCAGCAATTGGAAATGGAGTCTAATGGAAAGTCCGTCACTCCGCAGGGTATCGAAGTCACGTCGGCAACGGCGCCAGCACTTTGGGGCGGCGAGGGCTCGATTGGTCAACATTCTTACCACCAGTGGCTGCATCAGGGCACGCAGATCGTCCCGACTGAGTTCATTCTGGCACTTTCAAAGGGCGGGGATGTGGAGGGAAAACGCGCTCTTGCCGCCCATGCACTGGCTCAAGCTGAAGTGCTCGCGAATGGGCGCAGCCTTGATGAGGTGCTCGCAGACGAACCCGATCTCGACCAGACGGTTGCAGCCCAAAAGGTCCATGGTGGCGATCGCCCGAGCAGCTTTTTCCTCCACGATGATTTTGGACCCCACGCTTTGGGTGCGATCATAGCACTTTATGAGCATCGGACTTATCTGGCCGGTGTTCTTTGGGGGCTGAACTCCTTCGACCAATGGGGCGTCGAGCGAGGCAAAACAATGGCTGGCAGGCTCAAATCGGTTCTTGAGGGCGAGGCCGCAGCCGACGACCCGGCCACACGCAGACTCTCTGAGAATGTGAAGACCGCGCTTTAGTCGAACGCGCAGAAAGCAAGCGATACCCGACAATCGGACCCGCCGTTCTCTGCGCAGGCGAGTACAGCGTCCACGCGGGCATGGTCTGATCGCGGAGAGCGGGCGTGTCCGGC
>JBCCPG010000056.1:0-2030 GCA_039039885.1 Pseudomonadota bacterium
GCCGACACATATTTGTAGGCTGTGTTCTCGGTTATGAACTCGAAAAACGGGAAGAGCGGATTGTAGAAGCTGACGTCGCCGTAATTGTTGCCCGGCTCAAGACCGAAGAAATCGAAGCCACCGCTTAGGACAGCTGTGACCACGCCCGGTCCTTCCACTCCGAACTCTGTGGCGATCAGCGGGCTGCCGCTGTCACCCGGCGCCGTGCCTACCTCAAGCGGGAGCGCATCGCCATCGAACCAATCGATCGCGAAGATGGCGGCATCGTCGGCGCATGTAATTCCAGTGCCATCGAAATCGCATCCCGCGATCTGCTCAGGCGTGCGGTCGGGATTGTCGAAGTCAGTCCAATAATAAACCTGCGATTCAAAGCCCAGCGAGGCGGCGCTGGGCGCAAAGTCCGGGAAGCCGGCGTCAATGAAGTCCGCCAAAGAGGCGCTGGCACCCAGATCGTTTTCGCCGAAGCGGCGCAGGAACGGGCTGCCGGTGTCAATCCCGCCTTCGGTTCCTGTACCATTCACGCCGTAACCCGTTTGGACGACACGCTGCAATTCAGTCAGCGGGGACAGCAGAACCGGCATGGACGGCGCATCAAGGATCGGCTCGTCGAGAGCGATCAACGCAACATCGGCCCATGGAAAGGGAAGGGCGCCGTTTTCCTGATTGGCGCTCGCATGGATAACGACATCGGTGCTTCGCGCAGCGCCGCCTTCGCTATAGCTAAGACCGTCGAAGATGGTCCCGAAGACCCTCGGTGAGGTGTCGACCCCGGTGGCGACGAGAATGGAAAACGCCGCCTCGGCATCGCCGTAAGCTTCTGAGGGGCGGCTGTTAAAGCAGTGCGCGGCGCTCAAGATCGTGCGCGGGTTGATGATCGTGCCCGAGCAATTGAAGAAAGTGCCGCCGTTTATGTTGTCCGTGACAAAGGTCTGCACCACCGAAGGCAGTGTGTTGTTCACATCAACCGCGCCGTCGATGCCGATATCGTCGCGTGCGATGATCTCGGGTGTGGGCGGAAGGGGCGCCGCGTCGAGCGTGCGTCGGACGGTAAAGTCGGGAAGCTGCGAAATTGTAGGTGTTTCCATCACCGCCTGCGGCGCGGAGATGGTGAAGCCTTGGAAGGTGCCCTGAGCTTCGAGTGAGAGCTCCGGACCTTCTTCATCGGTTGTACCCGACGCGCTCAAAGGCGCGGATGCAAGCGAGCCGACAAGTCCGAAGAGGCCCACGCTTGAGAGATAACGCAGCTTAGTCATTTTTCTTCCCCTTTATGACCCCACCGCGACTCTAGTATCTGAAAACGCGCTTTTTGTCTAAGTAAAGTTCAACAAATCCAGTTAGTTAAGTAATATTATTTCACTAACGGGCATAGAGGGTAAAGGTCGAGAGGCTGCACGCGTCGCCGCCCTTTCGGATCCCTTCGCGTCGCTCCTTCCATCGACTTGTCCGCGCAAACCGCTCTTTTTTGCGCTGCAACAAAACGCTTGGCGAATCCGGCTTCGCGGGTATTATTACCAAGTGAGCGATCTCTCCTACCTCACCTTTGCCCTGCCGCTTTTGTTGCTGGCTGGGGCCGCCGCCGGTTTTGCGGGCGGACTGTTCGGCATCGGCGGGGGCTTTGTCGTTGTCCCAGCGCTGGTGATGCTGTTCCCTGTTCTGGGTCTTGGAAGCGACGAAAGCGCGCACATCGCGGTCGGCACGTCACTAGCCACCATTATCTTCACCTCGATCCGCGCGACGCAAAGCCACGCCAAGCGCGACGCGGTCGAGGTTGATGTTTTGAAAAGCTGGGCCGTTTGGGTCGTCTTGGGCACAGCCCTTGGCACAGTGATCGCTGACCTTGTGTCCGGTGGTCAGTTGGCTCTGATCTTCGGCGTCGGCGTTATCGGCTTTGCGATCTACTTTCTGTTGCCCGCGCGCTCTGGCCAACCCGTCTTCGCAGGTATGCCCACTGGCGTGCCGCGCGCCAGCATGGCGGGAGGCCTAGGCGCGTTCTCCGCCTTGCTGGGCATTGGCGGCGGCACCATCACCAC
>JBCCPG010000057.1:0-1934 GCA_039039885.1 Pseudomonadota bacterium
CCCTAGCCGGATCGCAAGCGGTAGGACAGGCGATTAGTGGTGACGGTTTACCCGCTGGGCGACGGCGGAATGTGGGTGGAAAGCTGACATTCAAGAGGAGCCCGCTATCGGTTGACCAATAGGAGTACTTGATCGTGAGGATTGCCGCAGGTTTGGCTTTGTTCTTGGTTGGGTGCGAGAGCACGTCTATCGATCAGCGGCCATATGAGAAGGTGACTGAAGAGGCTTATGTGGCTGCAGTTGCAGCAGGCGAAAGTCCTGAGCGTTGTAGAGATACAATCGGCGAAGAGCCCGCACTCGCACTCGTGCGTTACTGTCGTTCGATTAGCTCAGCAACACGCCCGCCTTGTAACACCGCCAATAGTTGCGAAACCATCGTGACGCATATCGATGGAATGTGCCGGGGTTTCCCTCCGACCAAGAAATACCTCCTTCCATGCATTGACGGCGTCCCTCCTCCAGACTGGGACCGCGTTATGGCGATTCCTGTCCAGTAGAGCTCCGCATCATGACGTCAGGATATGGGTCGGGAGCCGACTTTGGCTTAGGACGCTACGCCGCACCCAGATGCGCATCCGCGATAGCCACCGCCAATGCATCGGCGGCGTCTGCACCGGCGATTTCCGCTCCAGGCAAAAGCACTTTGAGCATCGCGGATATCTGGTGCTTGTCGGCGCTTCCGGTGCCCACGACAGACTGTTTCACCTTGCGCGCTGAATGCTCGGCGACCGGCAATCCCGCCGCCCCGCACGCCGCCAGCACCGCCCCGCGCGCTTGTGACAGTTTGAGCGTCGATTGCGCGTTCTTGTTGACAAACACCTCTTCGCACGCGCCACGATCGGGGCGATGCTGCGCGATCACTTCCGCAATCTCGGCGTGGATCAGCGACAGCCTCTGAGCGATCGGCAATTTGGGATCGGTTGGAATCTGACCGTTGGCGAGATGGGACAGCCGCGATCCCTCGGCCTGCACCAGCCCCCAGCCGGTGCAACTAAGCGAAGGATCCAGACCCAGAATGATCACAGGCGAAGAGGCTTCACAGACCGACCAGAAAGCCAACCCGCCACAGCAGGGCCAACAGAAACGCTGATCCCAAGGCGAGCGCCAAAGCCCATGAGGTCCAAGACACCGCCTTGGCTCAGGCCAGACTCTCCATCACCGCGTCAGGGATCTCATAATTGCCCCACACGGTCTGGACATCGTCATCGTCTTCGAGCGCATCGATTAGCTTCATCAACGTGCCGGCGCCTTTTTCGTCCATCTCGACCGAGATGTTGGGCTTCCAAGCCAGCTTGACTTCTTTGGCCTCGCCCAGCGCCGCTTCGAGCGATTTGGACACTTCGTGCAAGTCTTCCGACGCGGTCCAGATTTCGTGTCCTTCTTCGGACGAAGAGATATCCTCCGCGCCAGCTTCGAGAGCCGCTTCGAGCACCTTTTCCTCGTCACCGGCGTCGGGGCCGTATTCGATGTATCCCAGCCGTTCAAAACCGTGCGCCACCGATCCTTCGGTGCCCAGATTGCCGCCGTTCTTACTGAACGCGGTGCGCACGGCGGTGGCGGTGCGGTTGCGGTTGTCGGTCAGCGCCTCGACAATTATCGCGCTGCCGCCGGGGCCATAGCCTTCGTAGCGGACTTCCTCAAAATTCTCGTCATCGCCCGAGGTCGCTTTGTCGATCGCGCGCTGGATGTTGTCCTTGGGCATGGACTGCGCCTTGGCGTTGTTGACCGCCAGACGCAGGCGCGGGTTCATGTCCGGATCGGGCATGCCCATCTTGGCCGCCACGGTGATTTCGCGGCTGAGCTTGGAAAACAGGTTGGAGCGTTTCTTGTCCTGCGCACCCTTGCGGTGCATGATGTTCTTGAATTTGGAATGGCCGGCCATGGATTATCCTTGGGGGAACTCTTTATTGTCGAATTTGGCGTAAGCGTCGCTC
>JBCCPG010000058.1:0-1917 GCA_039039885.1 Pseudomonadota bacterium
CGTCGCCGCAGCGAATGCCCGGGTAGCTCAGGGGTAGAGCAGCGGATTGAAAATCCGCGTGTCGGTGGTTCGATTCCGCCCCCGGGCACCATTCGCTGATCTAAGGGGTTCAGCCGCATGTCCCGTCGCACAAAACTCTACGAAGGCAAGGCCAAGATCCTTTACGAGGGTCCGGAACCCGGCACGCTGATTCAGTATTTCAAGGACGACGCGACCGCTTTCAACGCGGAAAAGCAAGGCACGATCAACGGCAAAGGCGTGATCAACAATCGCATCAGCGAACACGTGTTCACGCGCCTTTCGCACATTGGCATTCCCACGCACTTCATCCGCCGTTTGAACATGCGCGAACAACTGGTTCGTCAGGTTGAGATTATTCCGATCGAGGTGGTGCTGCGCAATGTGGCCGCAGGTTCGATTTGCAAGCGGCTGGGCCTCGAAGAGGGCGAACCGCTGCCGCACACACTCATCGAGTATTACTATAAGGATGATGCGCTGGGCGATCCCCTCATCGCTGAAGAGCATATCGCATGCTTCAACTGGGCCAGCGCCGAGGAAATGCACGACATTTCGTCCATGGCGATCCGGATCAACGATTTCCTATGCGGCTTGTTCGCGGCCATTGATATTCGCTTGGTGGACTTCAAACTCGAATTTGGTCGACTGTTCGATGGGGACTACAGCCGCGTGATCTTGGCCGATGAGATCAGCCCCGACGGTTGTCGCCTGTGGGATATGGCGACAGGCGAAAAGCTCGATAAAGACCGCTTCCGCCGCGATTTGGGCGGCGAAGAGGAAGCCTACCGTGAGGTCGCGCGGCGCCTTGGCCTGCTGCACGGGGAAGATAATCAGCCCGGCGAAGTGCTCGATCTTTCGACCCACCGTTCGCGTCTGCGCGGGACTTCCCCAAAAAAGTAAACTCAGTGCGTCGTGCTGATGTCGCGCGATTGCGCTTTTCAGCCGCGGTAAATCAGCTAGGCTCCAGTTCTGCGCGCAAGAACGCAGACCAATGGAGAGCTGAACCATCTTGATTTCCCATCGGACCACCTTGTTTGCGGCATGCCTTGCGCTGGCCCTACCCTACCCCTTGATCGCGCAACCGGCGCCCGTTCCAGAGAGCACCGCAAGCGCCGAAGCGACGCCGCCGCCTGTCTGGGCCTTTGAAGAAAGCGATCTAGAGGTCGATCAGGGCTATGTGTTTGGCCGCTTGGATAACGGCATGCGCTACATCCTTCGCCAGAACGCGACGCCGGAGGGCACCGCTTTGGTGCGCATGCGGATCGACAGCGGTTCGCTGGATGAAACCGACGAAGAGCGCGGCCTTGCACACTATCTGGAACATATGGCCTTCAACGGATCCAAAGGCATTCCCGAAGGCGAGATGATCAAATTGCTCGAACGCGAAGGTTTGGCCTTTGGCGCGGACACGAATGCGGGAACGGGCCTTGAGGCCATCACCTACATGCTCAATTTGCCGCGCAACGATGAGCCACTGCTCGACACCGCGCTTATGCTGATGCGCGAAACGGCCAGCGAGCTGACGATATCCGAAGGCGCGGTGGATCGTGAGCGCGGCGTGATCCTTGCGGAGCGGAGAGATCGGCGCAACTTCGCCCAGCGTGCTCAAGAGGACAGCTACGATTTTCTCGCGCCGGGCGCGCGCTTTGCCCAGCGGTGGCCCATCGGAGTGCTTGAAGTCCTGGAAATCGCGGACGCGGCGACCATTCGCACGCTCTACGAACGGACCTATGTGCCGCAGAACACGGTGCTTGTGATTGTCGGCGATTACCCCGTCGAAACGCTGGAAGCCAAAGTGCGCGCGCAGTTTGCAGACTGGACAGGCGGACCTGCCCCTAAAGATCCGGTAACCGGTCCTATCGAAGTTGGCCGTAAGGGACAGACCGATATCTATCTGGA
>JBCCPG010000059.1:0-1895 GCA_039039885.1 Pseudomonadota bacterium
AGCACAGCGCCATTGGCGAAAGCACGCGCATGACTTTGTTGTTCAAGAAGGCCGTTTGAGCGGTATCCCAAGAGGAGAGACGATCATGAAACACTCTGTTTTGATTTTGGCCAGCGCTCTGGCTCTGTCCGCCTGCGCCGATGGCGCTTCGACCGAAGCCGAGGAAACCACGGCTGAAGCCACCACTGAAAACGCCAAGCTCGCTGAAGTGCTGGCGGCGGATATTCGCGCTGAGGACACCGCGCGCGACGAATACCGTCACCCGGCTGAAACGCTGACTTTCTTTCAGGTTGAGCCGAACCACACGGTGATCGAATACGCACCCGGTGGTGGCTGGTACACGCGCATCCTCGCGCCTTACGTGGCGGAAGAAGGGCAGTATGTCGCCGTCAGTTTTGGGCCCGCCGCTGCGGCCTCCCTGGGCGAGGAATTCGTAGAACGCGTAAAGGCGGGCGCGGGGACGTTCTCTGAAAAGCAAGCCGAGACAACAGGCGTTGCCGCCGAAAAGCTCCCGTTCTACTTCACCGAAGACATCCCAGAGGACATGGCCGGCACTGTCGACCGCGCGCTGATGATGCGCATGATGCACAATCTGAAGCGCTGGGAGGTGGCTGACACCGAGATTGAGGGCCTTTACACCGCTCTCAAGCCGGGCGGCCTTCTCGGCGTGGTTCAGCACCGTGCCAAGGCCGACGCGCCGGACGATTATGTCGATGGTAATCGGGGGTATCTCAAGCAGGATGAGATGATCGCCTTCTTTGAGGGAAAAGGCTTTGAACTCGTCGAAACCAGCGAAATCAACGCCAACACCAACGACACCGCCGACTATGAATCGGGCGTGTGGACGCTGCCGCCCAGCTTTGCCGAAGGCGACGCCGATCGCGAAAAGTACGCCGCAATAGGCGAAAGCGATCGCATGACCTTGCTTTTCAAAAAGCCGGCCTGATCCCCGCCGGTCTGTTCAAGAGGCCAGCGTAACGCTAACGGGCGGCACCATGACACAGATCACGGTTGCCGCCCTTCAGCTTTCTCTCAACCGTCCGAGCGAGGACGAGAACATCGCAGCGGTCGCGGCTCTCGTCGAGAAAGCGGCGAGCAAGGGCGCGCGACTGATCCTGCCGCCGGAGTTGTTTTCCGGGCCGTATTTTTGTCGTGAGGAAGACGAGGCGCTGTTCGCGCTCGCTCGTCCGAACGCCGAGCATCCCAGCGTTGTCGCGACGCAAGACTTGGCTGCACGGCTCGGGGTCACCATCCCCACCAGTTTCTTCGAGCGCGACGGCCATCACTATTACAACACGCTCGCCATGATTGGCCCGGATGGCGCGATCATGGGCACTTACCGCAAGAGCCACATTCCCGATGGCCCTGGCTATGAAGAGAAGTTCTACTTTCGCCCCGGCAATGACGGTTTCAAAGTGTGGGACGTGCCGGCGGACGATGGCGTGAACGTGCGGATCGGGATCGGTATCTGCTGGGACCAATGGTATCCCGAATGCGCGAGGGTGATGGCGCTTAAGGGCGCCGAGGTTCTCCTTTATCCCACCGCCATCGGCTCCGAACCCTACGACGCCGATCTCGACACCAGCCGTATGTGGCGCCGCGCCATGGTGGGCCACGCGGTATCGAACTGCATGCCCGTAGTAGCCAGCAACCGCATCGGTGCGGAGGGCTCGGAAGACGCGGCGCAGACCTTTTACGGCCATTCCTTCATCAGCGACGAATGGGGCGATTTGGTCGCGGAGTTTGGGTCTGGAGAGGAAGGCGTGCTTGTCGCCACGCTGGATCTGGCGCAGGCGGCGAAGCACAGGGCAGGCATGGGGTTCTTCCGTGACCGCCGCCCGCAGCTCTACAGCCGGATCGCCGAAGACATTTGATCCACACCTACCTCCTTGCGC
>JBCCPG010000060.1:0-1892 GCA_039039885.1 Pseudomonadota bacterium
GACCGCGGAGCTCATCGAACGTGCCCTCTGCAATCAGGCGGCCATTGGCAATAACGCCGATGCGCTGCGCCATACGTTCCGCCACTTCCAGAATGTGCGTGGTCATGATGACCGTGGTGCCTTGGGCGACCTTCGCCAACAGCACGTCTTTCACTTGGCGGGCAGAACCGGCGTCGAGACCTGTGAGAGGTTCATCGAGAATGATCAGTTGCGGCTCGTGAACCAAAGCGCCCGCCAAGGCCACTTTCTGCCGCATACCTTTGGAGAAACCGCCACAGCGCTGGCCCGCGTGTGGGCCGAGGCCCAACCAGTCGACCAATTCCAACGCACGTGCCTCGCCCAGTGGCGCAGGCACGCCCCAAAGGCCAGAAACAAATTCGAGGTACTCGAGCGGCGTGAGCTTGTCGTAGATCATTGGCTCGTCGGAAACCCAAGCGACCTTTGCTTTAGCGGCGATCGGATCAGCCAGAGCGTCGGTGCCGAAAACTGAAATCGCACCAGAATCCGGCTTCAGAAGACCGGCTACCATTCGCAACGTCGTCGTCTTCCCGGCACCGTTCGGCCCAAGAAGCGCATAAAACTCGCCGCCGCGGACCTCCAGGTCGAGACCTTGAACGGCAGGTTTGTCGAAGGCCTTCACAAGGCCGGTGATCTCAAGAGCAGCAGGCATGGTGTATTTCCACAAGGTTCTGTTCACCACCACTATGCCGCCTAGCCTTTTCGAGCCGGTGAAGAGACTTGGTAAAGGCCAGGTTCACCGTTCACGTACAACGAAGCGATTGTTCGCTTTGCGACTTGATATTTCGGTGCTAGTTTGCGGCGCTGCCCAGCCGGTCAGCACATTCATCTGCTGGGAGGCGTGCGATGAATCAGCTTGAAGCCAAGCCGCGCAGCGAGGCCGCTGGCGATGACCGGACAACACGGTCCATCGTATTTTTCCTCGTTCCCGATTTTTCCATGATCGCCTTTTCGACAGCCATCGAAGCGCTGCGACTGGCCAACCGGATGCTATGCTGGAAGAGCTACGATTGGCGTTTGGCGTCAGTGGACGGGCAGCCCGTCAAGGCATCCAACGGAGTTGAAGTATCCGTCAACACATCCCTCGCTGACGAACGCCGGATGCTCGCAGGGCGCGAACGACCCGACATGGTGTTCGTTTGCTCTGGCATCAATGTGGAGAATTTTGCGGACAAATCCGTGCTGGGATGGGTACGTGAAGAGCACAAGCGGGGCGTCTCCGTCGGCGGGTTATGCACAGGCGCTTACATCCTAGCATCGGCAGGCCTGCTGTCCGGTCGTCGATGCGCGATCCATTGGGAAAACCTGCCCGGTTTTCAGGAAAAGTTCCCGAAAGCAGACGTCTATGCCGATCTCTTCGAAGTTGACGGCAATGTGTGGACATGCGCCGGCGGCACCGCAGCACTCGACATGATGCTGTCGATGATCGGCGAAGACCACGACGAAAACCTCATCAACGCGATCTGCGAACAAGCACTGACTGATCGCGTGCGCGGCCCGCACGATCGCCAGCGACTGCCTCTGCGCGCACGACTTGGCGTCCAGAATGTCCGTATTCTCTCCATTATCGAGATGATGGAAGCGAATCTGTCGGAACCGCTTACGCTGCTCGAAATCGCGGACTACGCAGGCTTGTCCCGCCGCCAGATTGAGAGACTGTTCCGCCAGAACATGGGGCGGTCGCCTGCGCGCTATTACCTCGAAATTCGCCTCGACCGTGCACGGCACCTATTATTGCAGTCGTCGCTCCCGGTCATCGAAGTGGCCGTTGCTTGCGGCTTCGTATCCGCATCGCACTTTTCCAAATGCTACCGCGAACTCTATGGCCGTTCGCCACAGCAGGAGAGAAATGAGAGACAGGATGAGGAGGCTTA
>JBCCPG010000061.1:0-1872 GCA_039039885.1 Pseudomonadota bacterium
AGAACGTCCATGTCGAGAAAGTCGAGCCCAGCGTAGATCGAATTGAGCCATTTGAGGTTCTTGGCCGCGATCAGCGTTTCGGCCATCACCTCTTTTTCGTTCATGTCGAACCAGCCGATTTCCGCGTCGGCCACGGCTTCGCGCGCTTCGTCCTTGTTTAGAAACCAGCGCACGTCCAAATCGTCGGGAAGTTGGGGTTCAAGCAGCGGCCGGATAAGGCCGGAAATCGCGAGGGTGGTCACTGTCTAATCCTCAGTTTCTTCGTCACTGCGAGGCGACACAGTCGCCTCGGCAATCCAGAGCCGCCTTGCGGTACGCCCTAGATTGCTTCGCTACGCTCGCAATGACGAACTAGGCAAGCTTCCAGTCCCACCCCAGCGGATCGCCGTCCATGACCTCAACGCCTTTAGTGATGAGCTCATCACGAATTGCGTCAGACTTGGCGAAGTCTTTTTCAGCCCGCGCTGCCTTGCGCTCCTCAATCGCAGCGTCGATCTCGGCCTCGGTAATGTCGGCCGAAACAGGGCGAATGCGCAACTCCTCTCGCGTCAAATCAAATAGCCTCAGGCCCAAGACCTGATCCATGCTTTCCACCACGGCGCGTTTAATCCCGGCGTCGACTTTCTTCACCGCCAAGGCTTCCTCCAGCGCGGTGAGCGCGATGGGCGTGTTGAGATCGTCAGCCATGGCCTCGTCAAACTTGGCGAGCGAGGCTGCAAATTTGGGATGTTCGGCAACCGGATTGGGTTCAGCGTCGAGCAGTCGTGACGCTGCCATCACCATCCGCTTAAGGCGCGTCAAAGCAGCTTCAAGCCCTTCCCAGCTGAACTCCAGCTCGCTTCGATAGTGCGCCTGAAGGCACATCAGCCGGTAAGCGAGCGGGTGGAAACCTTTGTCGACAAGCAATTGCAGCCGGAGGAATTCGCCGGACGACTTCGACATTTTGCCCGAACGCTCGACCAAGAAGTTGTTGTGCATCCAGATGTTCGCGCCGGAATTGCGCGGATCATCAAGGCCGCCGCCATCCATTCCGCCGCAGCAGGCATCCCCCTGCGAAAGCGCGTAGGCTTGGTTCTGCGCGATCTCGTTAGGGTGGTGAATCTCGCGGTGATCAATACCGCCGGTGTGAATGTCAAAGGGGAAGCCCAACAGCTTCTCGCCCATCACAGAGCATTCGAGGTGCCAACCTGGCGCGCCTTTACCCCAAGGGCTGTCCCATTCCATTTGCCGGGTCTCGTCCTCCGGGGTCTTGCGCCAGATCGCAAAATCGCCCGCGTTGCGCTTGCCCTCAACCGCCTGGATCCGGCCCTCTCCCTCTTCGGTCACCGCACGCGCCAGCCTCCCGTAATCCTCGACCGTAGAGATGTCGAAATAGAGCCCGCTGTCCAGCTCGTAGCAATGCTTGTCTTCGACCCGCTTACCCCAGTCGATCATTTCCTGAACGTAGTCCGTCGCCTTGGGGTGCTGCTTGGGCTGGATGTTGAGGCGGCGCAGATCCTGCTCGAAATCGGCCTGATAGAAGGCCGCGATATCCCAGGCGGACTTGCCTTGGGTGGCGGCCATCTTCTCCATTTTGTCCTCACCCTCATCCGCATCCGAGGTGAGGTGGCCAACATCGGTGACGTTCACGACATGGGAGAGCTTATAGCCCTTGTACTGCAACGTGCGCCCCAGCGTGTCCGCAAAGACATAGGCGCGCATATTGCCGATATGTTGGTAGTTGTAGACCGTGGGACCACACGAATAGACGCGCGCCTCGCCCGGATGGACGGGCTGGAAGTCTTCCAGCTGGCGTGTCAGCGAATTGAAAAGCTTCAATCCGTGTGATGTTGTATCATCGGTCATAATCTCAGCGATTTGGGGCGCATCGCG
>JBCCPG010000062.1:0-1843 GCA_039039885.1 Pseudomonadota bacterium
GTGCTCAGAGGCTGACCCCTTGCAATGCCCACCGCACATGGGTCACATCCCACGAATTGCCTCACTAGGAGCGCACCATGGACAAGATCCCACTTACCCGCAGCGGCGCTGAAAAACTCGAAGCCGAGATGAAACACCTCAAAAGTGTAGAACGTCCGGCGATCATCAAAGCTATCGCCGAGGCGCGGGAGCTAGGCGACCTCAAAGAGAATGCGGAGTATCATTCGGCGCGAGAGAAACAGGGCTTTATCGAAGGCCGGATCAAAGAGATCGAGGCAGTCATGTCGCGCGCCGACATCATGGACCCGTCGAAATTCTCCGGCACGATCAAATTTGGTGCCACAGTGGAGATCGTCGACGAAGACACTGATGAGGAACGGACTTACCAGCTCGTCGGTGAGCCGGAGGCAGATATCGAGGGCGGGCGACTCAATATCAAATCTCCTCTTGCGCGCGCTCTCATTGGCAAGGATGAGGGCGACAGCGTTGAGGTCCGCACGCCCGGCGGCACGCGCAGTTACGAAATCCTAAGCATTAAATACGTCTGAGCCGCCAACCTATGGCCATCGAAGAACCTGAAGCGCAAAAAGAGCAGGTCGACCACCGTCCTGCGCAGCCTTCGCTCGGCATCTACGAGAGCAAGAGCGCAGGCGGCATGTCTGCGGTAGAGTTGATCGCCATCGGCCTCTCTGGGCTTTGGCTCATTGGCTCTGCGGTCTTTTTCCTTGGTCTGGGCGGGACAGAAATCTTTGCGGCAGAGAATGTCGACAGACTGACCTTTGTCATGACGCTGATGGCGGTCTTCGTTCCGGTGGCCATCATCTGGGTAGCAGCCTCAGCTGCACGATCTGCCCGGATTGTTCGGGAAGAGGGCCAGCGGCTACAGGCCGCCATCGACGCTATGCGGCAAACCTATGTGTCCGAGCGTCAGACCGCAGGGCTCACGCCTTCATTCGTAACTGAACGTCGGGAAGCCGCAGGCGCGGCGGCAACATCGACCCCAGCTAAGGCGACCTTCTCAACGTCTCGTAAGGCAGATGTCGCCAATGCCGGACCGCGAGAAGATCAGCCGACGCTCGCGCTGGGCACCACGGCTGAGGACTTCGCGCCGCCTCTAGACCATGTCGACCTGATCCGCGCTCTCAACTTTCCGGAAACAGCCGAAGATCAGGCGGGTTTCAGCGCGCTTCGTAAAGCGCTCAAGGATCGCAAGGCCTCCACGGTCATTCAGGCGAGCCAAGACCTGCTGACCCTTCTCAGTCAGGATGGCATCTACATGGATGACCTGCGCCCGGATCGCGCAAAGCCAGAGGTCTGGCGGCGCTTTGCTGCTGGTGAAAGGGGCCGCGCCATTGCTACCTTGGGCGGCATCCGAGATCGATCTTCCCTTGCGCTCGCGGCGGGCCGCATGCGCGCGGACACGATCTTTCGGGACACCGCGCATCATTTCTTGCGCCGTTTTGACCGCCTCCTGGCCGACTTCGCAGAGACCGCCAGTGATGAGGAGATCGCTGCCTTGTCCGATACCCGCACAGCCCGTGCGTTCATGCTCATGGGGCGTGTGACAGGGATGTTCAGCTAGACACCGGCACTACGTCGAAAGCCATCGTCGAGGCCTCCCGGAACCCGAGGAGAGGCGACATAAGCCCGGTCTTCAAGACGCCCACCTCGCGAAAGCCATAGCGTTGATAAAGCGCTTTGGCGCGGGTGTTGGTCCCAACCACATCGAGGCGCACCTGTGCACAGCGGTTCATTCGCGCGGTCCAAACAACGGCGTCGAGAAGCTTGGTCCCCACGCCAAGCCCGCGGGCATTTTCGGCGACAAAGATCCCATCCATCTGCA
>JBCCPG010000063.1:0-1780 GCA_039039885.1 Pseudomonadota bacterium
CCGCAATCAAAGTCTGCATCCCCGCAGCGTCGAGCACCACAAGGTCTTCGAATGTGAACATAAGGGCGCGCACACGATCTGCTGCGCCGGGGGTCGACTGATCGAGTTTTGCGAGCAGAGTCGCATCCTCATCAAGCTGATCGAAAATACGCGCGACCGTTGCGTGCCCATCAACCTGAAGCTCAGGACCGATCCGTGACAGGGTCGTTTCCAATGTGGTCTCTATGAGATCGCAGACCGGCTTCGGCGGCGTCTTCGCGTTCAGGATTCGCTTGAGAATGGAGAGACTCACCTCGTCGCTGAGCACACGGACGACGTTCGCTGCAAGATGAGGATCAAGCCTGCTGATCATCCAGGCCGCGACCTGGGGGCTCTCCCGGTTGGCCAGTGCTGCAAGGATCGGAGCATGCGTTTTCGTGAGCTTGGCCCAAACACTGTTTTCTGGCCGCTCCGGGCGGCTCCTCGGGTCCTCCGCAGTTTCCAGAAGGAACGCTTCAAGGGCGGAGCGATCTTCATTCGTTGGGTGCGCCGATGGATCGTCCATTGTGGCGTGGATGGCGCGCGCCTCATCCGGTGTCAATTGGGCAAAAACCAGCTCCGCGCCCGGGCCTGCAGCGCGCAAAATCTGGGCCGCAGCGCGCAAGCCCTCTGGGTTGGATGAACCCCGTAAAGGAATCGTGTCGGTCATGTATCTGCAGCCCGGGTGCCAAGCCAGCGGCGGATCACGCGTGCGGCTCGTGCTGGATCCTCTGAAATTCGTTCAGCGATAAGGTTTTGCGGGTTGTGTCGCACACCTGCCGAGGCTCCAGGCTCACGCCGGCTCTCTGAACGCTCTTTAGCAGGCGACACGCTCTGCTCGCTTTCCCGGACGGCCAATCCTCCGCCAATGAGAGCGCAGACGGCGAGCAGCGCGAAGAGTTCCAGCAGGGCCGCACGGTCAGGCAAACCATAGGGGCTTGCGACGAAGGTCAGGCGGTCGAAGGTCACGGTGTCGCCCGCAAGCGTGTCAATGAAGACGGCAGAGGAGAGCAGCCGCAAGAGGACGTCATCGCCCGGGTCGGCGGTGCCTGCGGCCGCATTGATCACCACGAGAAACGCCTGGCTTCCGTCTGGCCGTTCAGCGCGGTGGACCTGTACCTGGCCGGGGCCCACCACGGTTTCGAGGAGATTTGTCAGGCGCGTCTCCACTGGAGAAGCCCCTGCGATATCAGTCGGCTCAGCGGATCGCGCAAAGGCGTCAACAGCGCGGTAGGCGACAAGTCCAAGCGTCAGCGCGAGGGCCAGGGCAAGCCAGACTCTGCGACGGCTTGCATGGATTGATCGAGCCATAGGGCGCTCCACTCAGGTCGACCGGTCCACTCCGGTGCCTGACGAGAAGGCTTAGGCGCTCACGGTAAATCCGCCCTTAACCCTATCAGTAGAGCGAGGCCAACGCCTCCGCTTTAGCGATACTGTTGAAGCCGGGTTGCGCGCAGTCCTTTGGTCCCGTGGGCACTGTAGAGGCGCTGCCATCCGACAAACTCCTCTTCAGACAAGCCATAGCGGTCCAGGGCATCGTTGACCGTCAGCAAACCGCCCTCAACCGCAGCAACAACCTCAGCCTTGCGGCGGGTTACCCAGCGTGAAATCGAACGGGGGGGAAGGTCATCCAGTGTGAGTGCGCGGCCATCCGGCCCACGGACACTCCGCGACTTAGCGTTCTGCTGTTCCATCTTGTGCGTCCTAACAAGTCTAATGGACGGCAGGGCCGTTCTGGCACTGCACGAGAACAGGCATACAC
>JBCCPG010000064.1:0-1729 GCA_039039885.1 Pseudomonadota bacterium
CCGACCAAGCGCCATGTTGTCGCGAATTGAACCGGAGAACAGATCGGTGTCTTGGCCGACATAACGCAGCGCGCCGCGGACCTGATCAGGCTGATGTTGGCCCACATCCAATCCGTTGATCAGCATTGAGCCTTCGGTTGGTTCGTAGAGGCCGCAAAGCACCCGTCCAAACGTCGATTTGCCAGAGGCCACGCGGCCAACTACGGCGATACGTTCGCCCGGTTTGATTTCAAGGTTGATGCCATCGAGCGCCGGCTGTCCGCTTTCCGGATAGGAAAAGCGTACGTCTTTCATTTTAAGCAGCGGCTTGCCGATCGAAGCGGGTGCTAGCGTGCCCCCTTTTTGCCTTTCATCGCTAGCAGCGAACAAACGTTCGATGCTGTCGACCATCTCCACCGCTTGGCGGCCACGCGTCAGGAGGAAAGCGATTTGTCCGGCGGGGGCCAACGAGCGCGAAGCCAGCATGACAATTGCGATGATCGCCCCCATCGAAATCTCGCCGGCTGCAAAGAGGTAGTATCCGCCAATAATCAGCGAAACGGTCGATAGCTGCTGGAAAGTCTGCGCCAAGCCAACCGCCACCGAGTTGATGTTCCTCAACCGTTCTTGCGAATGCGCACCGGCATCGGCCAGGCGGTACCAGCGACCCAGCGTGCCGCCTTCCCCGCCCATGCTTTTGAGGGTTTCCATACCAGCGAGGGATTCCACCAACAGGGTCTGCTGCAACCCGTAGTCGGCCTGCGCGTCTTGCGCGGCCTCGGTCACTTTTCTTTGAAGGATGAACCCTGCGACCATCATCGCGATGATGATGGTCAGCGGGATCAGCGCCAGCCAGCCCCCGATGATCGCGATCACCCCGACAAACACGAACAAGAACAGCAGATCAATGACCAAGACTACGCTGGTCGAGGCGAAGAAATCCCGAACGATTGCGTATTCGGATACCCGAGCAGCCAGTGCGCCCGTGTGACCTTGTTTCTCTTGAAGCGGCGTCGCCAAAAGCCGTCCGAAGATCTTCTGTGAGAGCTTAAGATCCAGCCGCCGCGAGATCTGATCCAGCACCGCCGTACGGCCCCGGCGCAGAGCGAACTCAAGCGCAAAAACCAGCAAGACGCCTGCCGCCAGCACCCAAAGCGTGTCGGTGGCGCGATTGGGAATGACACGATCATACACGTTCATCGTGAAAAGCGGCAGCGCCACGGCAAGAAGGTTAATCACGAACGAAGCCAAAATGACGGGCCAGAACGAATACCGCTCTTTGCGCAACTCGCTCCAGAACCAGTGGCCCCGCGCCTTGGCGTGCCAGGGCGCTTCACCCTCGCGCTGGACATCCGGGTTGCTAAAGACCGAATACAGTCTCCCGGCAAAAGCTTCGGCTATCTCGTCGCGCGAAACCCAGCTCTCTTCGGCAATCTCAGGTCGCCAAACGAGCATGTCGGTTTCGTTAGCGTCGAGAACGACAACGAAGTGTTCTTCGGACAGTTCGACTAGCGCTGGGTAATCGGCGGCTTGGCGAGGCAGACGCTTGGTATTCTTGCGTTCAAAATGAACGCCCGCGAGCTCAAGCGCGGTTTCCGCCTGGTGCCAGGGCAGCCGCCCGTCCGGCTTCTTGGGAAGTTGTGCCAGAGCCGATGAGGACAAAGGGCGTGCGTGCCGCGATGCGAGCTCAGCTACACATCGCGACAGGCTATCGATTTGCACGCCTTGCAAGGATTCCTCTGGTTTCGAC
>JBCCPG010000065.1:0-1717 GCA_039039885.1 Pseudomonadota bacterium
CAAATGCAGGCTCACAAAATGCGCGGGGCGCAGGTCTCCGTATTCGCGGCTCCAGCCGAAAAAGGGCACGGTCGCGCCGCCGCCTTCCAAAGGGGACCCCACATAACGTCCGCTGTTCGACATTTCGAAGCCGAAATAGAGCGTTGAGAGGAACGCAAGGCTTAGGCCTACGATAGCGCCGAGCCACACACCGTATAGCGAGCGATCGCCCTTGCGCCAGATCTGCACGGCCAGCGCCATGGCAATCGTCATCAGGAAGAACGCGCCAATCCCCATCGCCGCATACATCAGCGCTTCGAACGGCGTGTCGTAATTGAAATGCGACCGCTTGGCTTGGCCGGCCTGAACACCGACCCACACATATTCAAGCAACAGCGCCAATCCGGCGAGGTAGCTGAAGCCGATCAGCACAGGCCCGTTGCGCACGTCGCGCGGTATCAATTGCGCGAGCGCGGCGATGGTGAAGAAGTGCAAGGCGAGCGAGATATGAAACTTCTGCGGTTTGACCCACACCCCGGCGCTGTCCAGCGTGCGCGGATCAATCAGCATGGCTGGCAAAAAAACGAGGAAGCTCACCGCTATGAGCAAGGCGAGCGAGATGTTGAGGCGGGTCATATGGTCGCCGCCCAAGGCGAAAGCGGGAGGGGTAGCGATAGTTTGCGAAGTCATCCGGGCGCTCCTTGCATAGCGGTGTCCGCTGACCGGCTTGGCCAACGCAGGGTGGTGGCCTTGATCGCCAGAAAGATCGCGAGGCCGACCGGGCCGAACATAAAGGTCGCTACAAGGATCGGAGCCCGGACAATTCGATTGAGTCCGATCTTGTCGGCCTCCACCGCAATCCAGCCACCAATGAAGAGGTCGAAAGCGAGATAGTGCACCCAACCCGCGAGCAGCATTTCCCGGTTGCCGAGCAAGACCGCGACCTGATCCAGCGACCCGAACCCACCACCTTCGACCGTGAAGAAATAGGACATCGCAAATCCCGCGTAGAGCAGCGAAATGCCGAAGGGGATGATAAAGCGCGGAATGGTGAGCAGTGCGGTGCCGATGTTGTAGGGAAGGCGCCGAGGCGCGAAGATCAGGATCAGCCACCCGATCATCGCGGCTTGGCCCGCCCAAACAAACCATTGGTCAACGCTGATAGACGATCCCGTCAAACTGCCCTCCTCAATCGACTTATAACACGTTTTAGAAAATGTAACGCCTGGTGTCGAGGCAGACTATCACAGCCAAACCATGAGGGAAGCCGGGGCACGAGATTTCAGTTCTTGCGTTCTTGAGCAGAACCGTCTGGAGATTTCCTATGCCGTCCGCACCCATTGCCAATCTGATCAACGCGCTCGCGCTCTGCCTTTTGCCTATCTGGGCGTATCTGGAGAGCCCCGAGCCCTCGCTGACCGCGTTTATTCCCCTTGGTTTTGGCGTGGCGCTTTTGCTTTGCCAGCCCGGTGTGAAGGTGCAGAACAAGGTGGTTGCGCATATCGCAGTGCTGCTGACGCTGGTGGTGTTTGTCGCGCTGTTTATGCCGCTGTCCGGCCGTCTCGATGGCAGCGACCCCATGGGTCTTGCACGGATTGTCGTGATGATGCTGACCAGCCTCGTCGCGATGATCGCTTTTATCGGCAGCTTCCGCGCGGCGCGCAAAGCTCGTGAGGCTGCGACCGAATAGGCCGCCTTCGCCTCGGGGCGTTTTCCTACAGCCGACCAACGTGCGAGA
>JBCCPG010000066.1:0-1662 GCA_039039885.1 Pseudomonadota bacterium
CAACACCTTGTGGAGGCCCGGCAGGCGGCCAAAGGCTTTTTGAGAGTTCTCCAGCAACGGTTTGGAAGCTTCCGGAGCAGATTCGAGATCATGAGAGGGGAAGGTCATTGTTTTGGTCCTTAGGGAACAGAAAGTTCGGGGTGCGTCACATTTAGGCTTTATTGAGCGATCACTCAAGAATATAATTGAGCAATCACTCAAATAAAGGTGATCCATGCCACGCAAGCCGAATTACGACCGTGAAGACCTCATCCAGCGCGCGCGAGACCTGTTCTGGAAGCGCGGTTGGGCGGGTACCTCGCTCAAGGATCTGGAAGCAGAACTGCAGATGAAGCCTGGTAGCTTCTATGCCGCCTTCGGCTCCAAGGACGCGCTCTTCGAGCTGGCGCTTCAGCGCTACTCGATGGATGGCATTGAACGGTTGACTCAAATGGCTGCGGAGCATGGCCCATTGAAGGCCCTGCAGGAGTTCCCCGCAGCGGTGATCGATAATGAGGAAGCACCTGCAAAAGCATGCATGTTGTCGAAGACGCTTCTGGAGTTGCACGCTCACGGACACCCGTTGGCGAAACAGGCGGACGAGAGACTGCAAAAGATGGAACGTCAGTTCGCCAAGCTGTTTGAGCTGGCGCAGGCGCGTGGCGAGATCGACGCGAACCATAATGCCGAGCGGCTGGCCAGCAAGTATCAGTCCGACTTACTGGGGCTACGGGTTTCGGCGGAGCGCGACGGCGTGAATGCAAAGGCCATCGCCGCAGAGATGGCGGACGCTCTCGGCCGGTTGTAGGAGCAGCCGCCTAGAGTTCGCGCTGCATCAAAACGGTGTCGAGCCATCGCCCGTGCTTCTTGCCGATCCCTCGCAGCCGACCCGACGAGCGAAAGCCCAGCTTCGCGTGCAAGCGGACGCTGGCCATATTGTCGGGCGCGTCACTGGCCTGTTCGCAGGCGATAACCGCAATCATCTGTTTGTAGGGTCTGCTTTCACAAGCAGCGATCAGGGCGGTCAAAAGCGCGCGACCCGATCCGCCACCATGATGACCAGGCGCAACGTAGACTGTGTCCTCCACCGTTGCCCCATATGCGGGACGCGGCCGATAGGCAGATGCGTAAGTGTAACCGATGATATCTTGATCATCGCCGGCGCCAGCCCGTCCGATCAGAACAGGATAGCCCTTCTCGTGCAGTCCTTGGAGGCGCTGTGCCATCTCGGTTTCGTCCGGCGCGGTGAGCTCAAAACTGGCGATGCCATTCTCGACCCAATATCGGTAGATGGCCGTGATCGCGGCCACCTCGTCGGCAGCGCCGGTGAAGGCTGTGATCCTCATGCCCGTGTTCCCCATGCGGCCCGCGTTGCAAGTGCCGTGGCCGTTCTGCCTTCAGGATTCCAGCAACTGCCAACTTAGGCAACATCGACGGACAATGAAAAAGGGCGCCGCGATTTCTCGCGACGCCCTTCGATTGGTTGGCTCTCAGCCGGTCCGACTATTCGCGGTTACCGAGGAAGGAGAGCAGGAACATGAACATGTTCACGAAGTTCAGGTACAGGCTCAGCGCGCCGAGGATGGAGGCTTTCGCCATCATCTCACCATTGTGAGCGACCGAGTCATACATATGCTTCAGGCGCTGCGTGTCGTAAGCGGTGAGGCCTGCGAAGATCAGCAC
>JBCCPG010000067.1:0-1661 GCA_039039885.1 Pseudomonadota bacterium
ACGGGTGTACAAATTATAGGCGAAAAAGTCTGGTGCCACCCAATTATAAGGCGAACTCGAGTGCGCTGGATTCGATTTTCTAAGTCTGCCGGCGCTTGAGTCGGCGCAAGACTTGCCGATTTGGCACAATTGCTCTCAGCGTTTCGGTGCGGGCAGGACGCGGATCACCGAAGATCTCAGCGGTCAAGATCGATGCAGCCCAAGGCGCCCAAGTGAAGCCGCGCGAGCCATATCCGCCGGCGATGTAAAGACCTCGAACCGCATAGTCTGAGAAATCGATTTTCCACTGCGCGCGTTCAAGCGCAGACCGGTCGTCTGCCAGACGGGCGTGATCCGGTGCGGGACCAATCAGAGGCAAGCGATCGGCAGTGGTGGCCCGAATGCCGGCGCGCGAACTGATTGGCTTTCGTTTTGCCTCTTGCCACCAGTATGGGGCGAGTGCTTCCAAAGCCATCAGGTTCTCGTCTTGCGCTGCATCACGCGTTTCAGGCGGACCGCCGGGGTGATCAGCAAAGGTGGCGCCCCAAAGCCGCTTATGGCCCGAGGCGATCGCATAATGGCCGCTCGCGAGAGCGGCCGGCGGCGCGTCGACATCGCTTTCAACATATTCGATCTGTCCAAGGCGAGGGGTCAGATCCAAGTCTGCAAAAACGGTCTCGGCTTGCCAGCCCGCGGCGACGATGATGGCATCAAAACTCTCCCCATTCACCGACCGGTTGGTGATATCGATGTCGGCCTCCGTGCGCCATCTGACCGTTTGCGCCTGAAGCAGCCCGCGCAAGACTTCGGGCGGCGACAGCACCTGGCTGCCTTTGTGAAGCAACCCGTCACCTGATAGTGCTTCAAGTTGCTCCAATCCCAATGGAGGATCGGCGAGCACTTTACCGAAGCGTGTGCGCTCGGTCTCGTCGCGCGGGCGATGAACCGTTTCGACCTGCGCCGCCCCGGGGCGACCGTCATAAAAGGCCTGCGCATTCAAATAGGCATCGATCAGCAGTCGTGCCTGCGCCGTATCACTCGCATCGAGTCGTGGCATGACGAGGGCCAGCGGGTTACCGCTTGTGCCCTCTGCTGGTCCGTCGGCGCGATCAAACAGCGTTACCATCGCGCCGCGTGTCTTAAGCCGGTCAGCCAGGCAGGCACCTGCGATCCCCGCACCAATAATCGCCACTTTGGGGGCCGTGACTGTCTCTGGCCTCATTGCCGATGAGGCGCTCAACAACGTGGCCTCTAGTCGCTCGCGCTTGCGGCCATGACCAGGGCGTTTGTGGACCTCGAACCCGGCAGCGGCGAGCCCTCGGCGGACGGTGCCAGCGACCGTGAATGTCGCCGCGCGGGCATGCTGGGCGGATCGCTCGGCAATCAGCGGCCAAAGCGTGTCAGCCCACATGGCGCTGTTTTTGGCGGGGCTGAAGCCATCCAGGAACCAAGCGTCAGCGCGAAACTGTGATTGTGGGAGCGTCTCTTCAATAAGACCGATATGAAGCGTGAGGCTGAGGCGTTCGTCCGGCCAGGTGATGTGGCGTATGCCTTTTGCACGCGGCGGCCAGGCGCTTACCAGCTGCGCGGTCAGGTCGTTCAACTCCGGCCAAGGATGAAGCGCGCGCTCAATATCCTCCGCTTCAAGCGGAAAGCCTTCAAAACTCACAAAATGGAGCCAG
>JBCCPG010000068.1:0-1658 GCA_039039885.1 Pseudomonadota bacterium
AATCCTGCGGGTCGAACAGCAATCGGGCAAGCTTGCCGGTGTAATCGTGCAGTTTGGCGGGCAGACCCCGCTTAAGCTTGCGCAGGCGCTAGAAGACGCCGGTATCCCGATCCTCGGCACCAGCCCGGACGCGATCGATCATGCTGAGGATCGGGAACGCTTCGCGCGGCTCGTCAACAAGCTGCGCCTGAAACAGCCCGACAACGGGATTGCTTACACTCGCGACGAGGCGGCCGCCGTGGCGGCGCGGATTGGCTATCCGGTTCTGCTGCGACCTTCATTCGTGCTGGGTGGGCGCGCGATGGAAATCGTCGATTCCGAAGCGCAGCTCGATGACTACATCAAGACCGCCGTGAACGTCTCGGGCGACAGCCCGGTATTGGTCGATCAATATTTGCGCGACGCGATCGAATGCGACGTAGACGCGCTGTGCGACGGTCACGAAGTGCGCATTGCGGGCGTGATGCAGCATATCGAGGAAGCCGGCGTGCATTCTGGCGACAGCGCGTGCACCTTACCGCCTTATTCCCTTCCCGCAGACATCATCGAGGAAATGGAGCGCCAAGCGGACGCTTTGGCTCGCGCGCTTCAGGTCAGAGGTCTGATGAACGTGCAGTTCGCTGTGAAGGACAGCGAGGTTTACCTGATCGAGGTCAATCCGCGCGCTAGCCGCACGGTACCGTTCGTTGCGAAGGCTATCGGGCAGCCTGTTGCCAAGATTGCGGCGCGCGTCATGGCAGGCGAAAAGCTGGCTGGGTTCGAACCCTTCAAACGCGATCTCGATTACATGGCGATCAAAGAAGCTGTGTTCCCGTTTGGTCGCTTCCCCGGCTCAGACCCCGTTTTGACACCCGAAATGAAGTCCACCGGCGAAGTCATGGGCGTCGACCAGACTTTCGAAGCGGCGTTCCTGAAGTCACAAATCGGTGCGGGAATGTATCTTCCCCGCGAAGGCACCGTATTCGTATCGGTCAAGAACTCGGACAAATCGGTGATTGTGCCCGCTGTGCGCGAATTGCTTGGGCACGGATTCGCGGTGATCGCGACCTCAGGCACGCAACGCTACCTTGCAGAGCAAGGATTGGCGGTGGAGCGGGTGAACAAAGTCGCTGAAGGGCAGCCCCATATCGTCGATAAAATCATTGATGGCGAAGTGGCGCTGATTTTCAACACAACGGAAGGGTGGCAATCGCTTTTGGACTCCAAATCGATCCGCGCGACGGCTTTGGAAAAGAAGGTTCCGTATTACACCACCGCAGCGGCGTCGCGCGCGGCGGCGGCGGCGATCGCGGCTATTGCACCAGATCAGCTTGAAGTTCGCCCACTCCAGGACTATTATAGCTGAACGATTACGCTCGATCTCCCCACATTTCGATGCAGCCGGACCGCCTTTTACTAAGGTGGTTGCACTCGAAATGACGCTTTTGTTCAAGGTGTTGGGGCGGGCGAAGGACTGAGAAAGAGACGGTAATGGCGACGATGGAAAAGGTTCCGATGCTGGCTGAGGGTTATGAGCTGCTCATGGCAGACCTCAAAGTCCTGCGCGAGGAACGTCCTCTTATTGTTGACGCAATCGAAGAGGCGCGCGCTCACGGCGATTTGTCCGAGAACGCTGAGTATCACGCGGCCAAGGAGCGCCAAGGCCAGGTCGAAGCGCA
>JBCCPG010000069.1:0-1643 GCA_039039885.1 Pseudomonadota bacterium
TCGCCCACGGTGCGTTCAAAACTGCTCGCGACATTTGAGATCAGCGCCGCACGGCGTTGTTCGGCTTCTTCGCGCTCGCGCGCGAGGTCTTGCTGTTGGCGAAGTTCTTTCTCGGCGTGGTCGGCGCGTTCGCGCGCAAGGCTTTCGAGTTGACGGCCCGCGCGTTTGAACATCACCAGCGCTCGCAGCATGTCCCCGATTTCATCTTGCCTCTCTGTGCCGTTGATCTCGAAATCCTGCTCGCCATTTGCGAGTTTGGTCATTCCAGTTCGAACTTCGGCGATCTTTGTCACGAGATCGCGTGACAGGATTCCGAAACCGGAAAACAGGATTACGCCGGTTAGCGCAGCGAGGAGGCCCACGATGGAAAGAACACTGAGAAAGTAGTCGATACCAACTTCGCGCATAGTGTCCGTGTGGCTTGTAAGCTCGTCCACCAAACTCTCGGCAGAGGCAAACACAGCCTCGCCGCTGTTCCCGACTTCCACAACGAGCTCGGAAGCGCGGCTCGACCGGCTGTTGCGATCAGTCTCAGCGATCGCCCGATCAAAGGCCGCGCTGTAGGCGTCGAGGTCTTGGCGCAACTGTTCAACGCGAGGAGCCATTTGCGGCGCTCTTTCGGAAAGCACACTTTCAATGTCTTGCAACTGGTTGACCGCCTCGGTTTTCGCCGCGATCCGCCGATCTCTCAGATCGTTTTCCTGCTCGGCCAAGAGCCTCGCTGAAGTGTAGCGAAGTTCGCCAAATGTGGCTTTGAACTCGGCCGTTTCGGTGATTGTACGCTCAATCGCATCGGAGACGTGATAGCGGTTCCATACCTCGTTCATGCCATAGGCGAGTACGATCAGCATCGCGACGCCGAAGACGGCAAAGCCGGCAAAGATAGTGTTGACCTTTGCGGCGATGGGCAGGTTGCGAAACCAGGTCACGCCGAAAGTTGGCTTCGTTCTAAAGTACCCTTCATCGGCAGCGTTCGGGCTTCGCGTTTCCGCGAACTCGCTGTCATCGTGCAGCGCATTCAACGGGCGCCCGCCCGGATCGCGATGGTCCTGCACATTCATCATATTCATGACCGAGGTCCCCAATCTCCGTAAGACATGGCGCAATATGTGAAGGAAATTCGTTAATAACGCCTTTCGGGATCCGCTTCTCGAAGCGCTACCAATTCCTCAAGCGCTCTTACTTGGACTATCCTATATCGCGCCCCGCGGCCCTTTCGGAGGACGTGCAATTATCGCAAGAAGGTGATCAGCGTTCAGCCGCCAAGCTTGATCTGGATTGCGCCTTGTAGAGATCGTCGATCTCATCGTTGGGAAGGGCTTTGTAATAAAGCCATCCCTGAAGCTGATCGGCGCCAGCGACGCGCACCATATCGGCTTGCTCACGTGTCTCGACCCCTTCGGCCGTCACGCTCATTTTGAGCGCGCGCGCCATTGCAATACTGGAGAGCATCATGGCGCGGCTGCCATCGTCTTGGCCGGCTTGAACAACAAGGCTGCGGTCGAGTTTGAGCTTTTCAAACCGGAACTGACGTAGGAAGCCAATCGAGGCGTATCCAGTCCCGAAATCATCAAGCGAAATGTTGACGCCGAAACCGCGGATCACGTCTAGGCTGCGTTCGGCCACGACGGGGTCAAGCACCA
>JBCCPG010000070.1:0-1618 GCA_039039885.1 Pseudomonadota bacterium
GCCTTCCGGCTCACGGGAGCCGTCCTTCGGGGCGGCTCTTTTGTTTTAAGCGAGTCAAATTGGCCAACGGTCTCACTCGTGTCACATTCTGTTATTAACCGACTAGCGTCGTAAAAATTACAACACCAAGGACATCACGAATGCGGCAAGGACATACGAAAAACATGTATGTCCTCCCCAAGACGGGAGGGCACAGTCAGCTCTTCCGTGCATTTGCCGGCGACAGCTGACCCCTATCAGAAAGCTAATTTAGCCGAACGACTCACGCACCCAACAAGATAGGTGTCGTGCTTCATTGTTTGTGCATTACTGAGGGAGGTCCGCCATGGCCGATGGCATGACCCACCGCATCAAACGAGCGGTGCAGAAATCCGACCAGCCGTCGCCACTTCTGCGATTCCTCGCCGGACCTCACGCCGAAGCGATTGCGAGCGTGTGGCCTGCGCCTCATCAGGACTTCCTTGCCCTACCTGCAGCGCGTCGACATGCGGCAGCGATCTTGCTCGCCCGTGACGCTCGCGGACCTGCCGACATTGCGAGCACGGTTCAGCGTCAGAGAGATGCTGCCCTTGCACGGCTGCTTGTCGGTGATGGAGAAAAGCGAGGTCTCATGAAAGCGCTCGGCCGAATGGGCGAAACCCTTTGGCGTGCTGACCAGTATGATCGCTTTCTGGTCCTTTTCGATCAGCCAGCTGCGAATCGCATCCTGCGCCACATGGGCACGCTTCATCCAACGCAGCTATCGGTAGTCCACGCGCTGCCTTCACTTCTGCACGAAGCAACCGTCGTCGCGAAAGTTCCGAAACTTCAGGCCGCCAGAGACCTCGCACTCGCTCTTGACCTGGCGGACCGTATCCACGGTTTTGGCGCAAGCAATGCGTTGGCTAAGGCACTTGTCCAAGCTGACACCTCAGCAAGCCTCTTCAGCAAAGCCGCCAACGGTCTGAGTGTGGAGCGGTTTGGGGGTCCTTTGCCGCAGCCTGTTCTGCCCGCGCCCTTCGTTGCCGTGACAAGCAGCACTGCCCTCGAAAAGATCGCTTTGGAGTTCCAGAACTGCTTGCGCGATTTTCGCCATGACATGGTGGTGGGGCGGATGGCCGTGTACCGCTGGAATGGGCAGCCCAATGTCGTTCTGGCGCTGCGCTGGGACCCGGCTGGTTGGCGTCTGGCAGAAGCAGAGACCCATGCGAACGGAGAAACGCCAGACCATGTGCTGCGGGAGATCGTTGAGGCGCTATCGCTGGCACATGTCAGGACGGGTCCGTCGGCCTTCACGCTGGGCCACCGGCTTCGCCGTCACCCGCACGGTGATGGGGAGCCGGTCGGAGAGTCTTGGAGAGACCAGTTAGAGCTTGGCGAGCTCTGGGATTAGGCGGGTCTTTTGAATCCGGTCCCAGTCTTCCGAACTGGCCCCAAGTCATAACAGGCCAAAAACAAGCGGCGCATCGTTGATGGATGCGCCGCTTATTCGGGGGTCCAATTAGACGGTTTCTGAGGAGTCTTCCTCCGACTTTTTGCCTGATTTCTTGGGCTTGTGCTCGACATAGGTGAATTTCAATTTCTTTGGATCCTTGCGATCCACATCGATTTTCACTTCGCCACCCTTTGCTAATTTTCC
>JBCCPG010000071.1:0-1587 GCA_039039885.1 Pseudomonadota bacterium
GCAAAGGCGCGTGCGGCTTGCTGAGCGACCGCTCGGCTCTCGGCTGCGGCCTCGTCTTGACCGAGCGCTTTCGACCGATGCCACGCAATCATCGCACTGCGCCGCAAGGCATAGGGCGCCTCGGGCGTCGAGCTGTGATTTAGCGCCTCTGCGCGGTCAAGATGCGCCAGCGCTTTGGCAGCGTCGCCTGCAGCCTGCGCGATACCTCCGGCGAGCATCGCAAAGCCGCGCGTTAGGTTTTTGCACAGACCCGGGTTGCGGAGGTATGCAGCGTCGATGCCGTCCTGAAGCGATTGCACATGGGCATGGGCTCCTGCCAGGTCTCCGCTGGCGAAGATTGCACGCGCCAGTTCCACTTCGGCAGACGTTGCCCAGGCTGACGCATCTGGGTCGTTCGACTGCGCGGCCCACGCGGCGAAATCGTCCCGAAGCGCCACGAACTCCTGAAGCATGTCAGGCTTACAGGACGGCGGCAGTTCAAGGGCAAAGGCATGCGCCCACGGATCTTCACCCAAAGCGCGATGGCGCAATGCCTGAAGCGATAGGTGGAGTGTCCACAGCCTCACGTCAGATGGAGTCTTGACCTTGCGCAAAACAGAAAGCGCCTGCTGCCAACTCGCATCAGCAGACCGTGTATCGCCGAGCTGAAACAAAACCAACGCGTGTTCGTGGAGTGCATTCGCGTGATCCGTCTTGGTTCCATCCGACGGGTCCAGTGCGTCCCGCTCGGCCGTAATGGACACGGCTTCTGCCCAAAGCGGGAGCCCGGCTGTCGCACCGTCCAGGAAGTCCGTCATCGACGCAAGATCCGCGACAGCAGAGTAAAGGTGACTGCGGGTTTGCGATGTCGGTTCCCGCCGATGGATATCCCGCACCAAGGCTAAGCGCTTGGTGCAGATCGGCAGGGCGTCGCGCGCGCCCTCGATATCCTCGGTGAGCGTGGTGAGCCTCTGGAGAGCGTTGGCCAGTCCAAGTTCAGTGCTTTGATTTGGCGCAGCATCGACCGCTGCACGCAACAAGGCTTCCTCTTCACGGGCGTAGACCCGAGCAGGTTCCGGCCCTTCCAGCGTTTTGACCAGTTCGCTTACATGGGCAATCGCATAGGCTAGGGATACGGGGTCGTTTGGATCCGCCTCTTCCGCCACACAACTGCGCAGCACCATCACCTGCTCTTCTCGCAACGGCAGAGCCTTCGCAGCACCGTGTACCGCGTTCACCAATGTGGCCAAGTGATCAAGACTGATCGATAAATCACGACGTCTTTTGGGAATGTCGGACATAGCCACCCAATCGCGCGCATATTGGGTTGCCTTTTCGCGCAGGGGCAAGGCCGCCGCTGGGCCCTCCAGTTTCTCAAACGAACGGCTAAGGTCCCCATATTCAATGGAGAGATCACCAGTCAGAGCCAGCAATTCACTCTCTTCGAACAAGTCCTCTAGAATGGCAATTGCCTCGTGATTGTATGGCAACGACGCCTCTAGTCCCTTTGTGTTGGTCACGAGGTTACTGAAGGACCCAAGCGACAGGGCAAGGTCGCGTCGGTAGCTGAGTGTCGGTGCGTCCTCGATCACCTTGCGGAGGAGAGCC
>JBCCPG010000072.1:0-1564 GCA_039039885.1 Pseudomonadota bacterium
CCGCTCAGCGTCGACAATTTCGAAGGCCTCGCCGTGCGTCAAGAGGGCGAAAAGACCTTCCTCTACATCGTGAGCGACGACAACTTCTCCGGCAGCCAACGCACGCTTTTGATGAAGTTCGAAGTGAGCCTCGACGCGCCGGATTGATTGCTTAAGCGCTGGCTTACTCGCTTTCGGCCAGACCCAGCTGTTCTTCCAGAAACTCCGCCTGTTTGCGATAGTAGAACAGCTGGTTGGACAGCTTGCGCCAACCATGGCCTTCGTCCGGCATGCGGATGAAGGGGGCAGGCACGCCGTTGGCGCGCAGCGTCTTCACCATTACTTCGGTTTCGTAAATGTCGATGCGCGGGTCTTTGACGCCGTGTGAATACAACACCGGCACGTTGATCTGATCGGCTTTGCGGATTGGCGAATTGACCCGGTAAAACTCGCGCCACTTCTCTTCGGTGATGTCGCCAAATTCGATGCGGTCCGCCGCTTTCAGCGCAGGGGAGGCGATCTCAAGTCCGGTGATCCAGTCCGCCACCCCGAACAGCGAAACGCCCGCTTTGAATGTGCCGGGATATTCGGCCAGCACCGCGTTCACCATGTATCCGCCATACGAGCCGCCCAGCACGGCCGCGTTGTCTGTATCGACAAGGCCCTCTTGGCCGAGATAGTCGAGCATATCGACCAAGTCGGACACCGAATCTAGGCGCTTCTCGCGATCATCGAGCATGCCGTAGGTCCGGCCCAGCCCCGTGCTGCCGCGCACATTCGGGCGGAACACCGCGATCCCGCGCGCGACATGATACTGCGACACCGCGTCAAAGCTTGATTGCGATTGGCCTGAGGGTCCGCCGTGGACGCCGAAGAGCACGGGCGGTGCGTTTTCGCCTGTCTCCGCGCCTGCAGGTAGATAGAGGATGCCTTGCAGCTCCACGCCGTCGCGAGCGGGCATACGCACCACTTGCGGGCGCACGAGTTTGGTTGGATCGAGCCCCGCAAGGTTGGATGAGAAGACCTTGTTAGCCTCCATGTTCTCCACGTCGATCATCCAGATTTCGCCGGGGGTCTGCCAGCCGTTGACCCGCACCATGAGTTTGGGCGCGTCGGTCCCCTCGCAATCAAGCGAATACTTGCCCTCCGGCATCTCGGGCATCGTCATCGGAGTGCCTGTGCCAAGATCCCAGCCGTTCAGGACATCAAAGCCGTCTTCGTTCTGCTTCCAGAACAGGTAGGAGCCTTCCTCGCCAGCGCCGCACAGCTGAAGGTTGCCGACATCGCTGGTGGATTCAAAGACCCGCCCAAAATCGCTCATTTCGAGGTCGTAGTAAGCCAGCGTGCCAAATTCACGCCCCAGACTGGTGGAGAAGTAGAAGCCCTTGGAATCGGGCCGCCACTCAAATCCACCCAGCGTGTGGCTGGCGTAATCTTCGACCGGCGGCTTGCTGATCGTCGTCATTTCCTTGGTGGCCAGATCGAGGAGGTAGAGATTGTTCGCTGCTGCGCCGACGCTTTCGGTGATTAGCGCGTATTTCCCATCAGGTGAGATCGAGCGCGCGTAGAGGCCAAGCTTACTCTC
>JBCCPG010000073.1:0-1553 GCA_039039885.1 Pseudomonadota bacterium
CAAGGGACCGACGGGCAAATTGAACTGCGCAAATATACGGATGTCGGGCGTCCCCACGTCACGGACACCTTGTACCTTGTGAATGGTGAGGAAAACACTCGCCTTGATTGCGCGAATGCCGGTCTTCCCTACTTTGCAAGGCTGATCGCTGACGTTCAGGACCGAACAGAAACCGCCATGGCCCAGGCACATGCCTTTACCACGATGGAACTGGCAATTCGCGCTCAGATCCAGGCCGAAGCGTGACCTATCGAGTTGCCATTGTTGGTGCAGGCATCGGCGCAGAGCATCTGAGCGCTTACCTGCAACTGTCGTCGTTTGAAGTCGCATGTATCTGTGACCTCGACCTTGCGCGCGCGCAGTCCCTCGCCGAGCCACATGGTATCAAAACCGTGACAGATATGGACGAGGTCATTCGGGATCACGACATTGATATTGTTGATATCTGTTTGCCACCGCACTTGCACGTGTCGGCGTCTTTGGCCGCGCTGGATGCGGGCAAACATGTGATCTGCGAGAAACCTCTGGCCACTTCGCTTGCCGATGCTGAAACTCTGGCGGTGCGTTCACGCCAAACGGGGATGAATGTCTTTCCCGTGTTTCAGTACCGGTTTGGTGTTGGCAGCGCTCAACTTGCAGCGCTTATTGAGAGCGGTGTTGCCGGACGGTGCTATGCCGGGTCGCTTGAGACCCATTGGAGTCGAGGAAGCGACTACTATGAAGTCGATTGGCGCGGAACATGGGCAGGGGAACAAGGCGGCGCGCTGCTCGGCCACGCCATTCATATTCATGACATGGTGACGGGCTTTCTCGGGCCTGTTACCCGGGTTTATGCTGAAACGGCGACGCGCGTAAATGAAATCGAGACGGAAGACTGCGCCGCGCTGACAATTCGCATGGAATCGGGGGCCCTGATCACGTCTTCGGTCACCTTGGGTGCAGCACACGACCAGAGCCGCGTGAGGCTCGCGTTCGAAGGGTTCACCGTAGAAAGTGATCACGCGCCTTATGCACCGGCTGCAGCCCCCTGGCACTTTCTGGCGCGTGCGCCGAAGCGGCAATCCGACATTGAGGCAGTTCTTGCGACTGTTGATGCGCCTCCCACAGGTTTCGAAGGCCTGTTTACCGAGATTGCAAACTCACTCGACGGGAGGCCGAACAACGCTGTTTTGCTGGAGGACGGGCTGAGGTCAGTCGAGTTTGTAACGGCCGCCTACCATTCGTCGCGGAGTGGCGAAGCCGTTCAGCTCCCGCTCGGCGCGCATCATCCACTTTCCGGAGGATGGCGTCCCAAGGACGTGCCTTAATTCAAAAATTTTGTAGTGTGAATTCCGCTGGCCGGCTCCGTTCGATCACCTTGCGAGCATTTGGAAGATCGTTAGCTTCCATCTTTGATTTTAGATCATCCCCCGCCAAAGCCTTCCAACGCTTCAGCAACCGTCGCTCAATTTCTTGCAACGGAACCTCGAGATAAACGGTTGTGTCAAAGGTGAGCTCACGCCAAGGAACTTCGTCCAAAAGTAGGTAATTGCCCTCGACAATGATGTGTCGAA
>JBCCPG010000074.1:0-1533 GCA_039039885.1 Pseudomonadota bacterium
GAATCGCTGCAGCGCCAGATTGCCGAGAAACTTGGCTATCGCCTCGTCGATCACCGGATGGAATTGTACGGCGTTCGCCTTTCGCGCGAAGACTAAGCTTCAACGATGACTGATCAATCAATTGACCCGAAGGTTTCCGCAGCGTGGGAACTTCGTGTTTCGGCTGCCCGGGGCGAAATTACGCCGATCTCCATCGCAGGCTGGATACGATTGTCCGCGCGCGTAATCGGTCTGGCCTTGCTGATGCTGGTCATGGTGCCCGCGCACTTCGCTTATCGCATTTTTGCTTATGGCTCGCCCTTCCCGATGTGGTTTTTGCGCTGGGCGGCGTGGATATCGGGCGCGCGGGTTAAGGTTCATGGCACACACCTTAAGCGCGATGTGTTTTATGTCGCCAATCACGTGTCCTGGCTCGATATTCTTTCGCTCGCCGGAGCATGCGGGACGGCATTTGTCGCCAAGGCAGAACTTGAGCAATCGCCGCTGGTCGGCTGGCTAGCCTCACTCAACCGCACGGTTTTTGTAAAGCGTGAACACCGTCTTGGCGTCGCTGAACAGATCAATGCGCTCAAGGAAGCTCTGGCGGATAACTGGGCGGTCACTGTTTTTCCGGAGGGGACAACCACCGATGGGCAATCATTGCTGCCGTTCAAAACCAGCATGCTCTCGGTGCTCGAACCGCCACCTCCCGGTGTGCTCGTTCAACCGGTCTTGCTCGATTACGGTTCGGTCGCGGAGTGGATCGGCTGGATCGGCGACGAAGGTGGGCTCAACAACGCCAAGCGGGTCCTTTCGCGCAAAGGCACGTTCCCGCTGCATGTGCACTTTCTCGAACCTTTTAGCCCCGAAGACTTTCGCGGTCGCAAGGCCATTGGCAAGGAAGCCAGACGCCGGATTGAAGAAGCGTTGTGCGAGGCGCTCGGGAAACCGCTGCGCGATTTCAATCATAACGTTCCGCCGATTCGCTATGTAGCGCCCGAGGACAATCCCGTGGTGCCGAGCGAGGTCGACTGAGGCGCGATTTGCTTCAGCGTGGGCCTCTGCCACACCGAGTTATAGCGCCGCGCGCACCAGCCAATCATGGAACAGCCGAACGGGGCGCGACTCGAGTGCCGTGGGCTTGCACACAAACCAGTAACTGTACGGGCTCTCGACTTGCTTGCGTGAGAGGTCTGTCAGTCGCCCGTCACCTGCACGACCAAGGTGATCGTCGTGCATGATGGCAATGCCAAGCCCCTGCGCCGCGGCTTCGAGCATCAATTGACCTGAGTCGTAATGGTCGATCGCCGCCGGCTCCATATCCTCGAGCACATGCGCTTTCTTCCAGGCGACAAAGCTCTCGGGAAATTCGTTGTGGATCAAGAATGTCTGACGCGAAAAGCGGTCAGGCGCATCGCCGCTGCCGACGGTCTGCGCAACATCCTTGCTGCAAATCGCGTGGACGAAATTGTGGTCGAGCCGAACCGCGTGCAGCCCCGATGCGGGACCGCGCGAGAGAATGATCGCTGCATCGAGCGTGTCGCCCACCCGGTC
>JBCCPG010000075.1:0-1518 GCA_039039885.1 Pseudomonadota bacterium
AACGGCTTCTCCAATGCCTTCAGCGGTGTGGCGCCCCTTGAAGCGACGCAAAAAGTCGGCACATGTTTTGGCCATGGCGCGTCCTCCACTTCTCACGCTGAGCGAGATTGAACTCTCGTTCGGCGGTCGGCCACTCTTCGAAGGCGTGACGTTCCCGCTGTCGAAGGGAGAACGCTGCGCGCTGGTTGGCCGCAATGGAGCAGGAAAGTCCACGCTGATGAAGCTGGTTGCCGGGTCGATTGAGCCTGATGCCGGTGAGCTTTGGATGCAGCCGGGAAGTGGCGCGGCCTTTGTGGCCCAAGAGCCGGATTTTTCGCCTTACAGCACCATCCTGGATTTTGTCGCCGATGGTCTAGAGGATCGACACCGTGCCGAGGCGGAGCTTACAGAGGTTGCTCTCGATCCAGACGCAGACCCTGCAAGCCTGTCTGGTGGGCAGCTTCGTCGCGCCGCAATCGCGCGGGGTTTTGCGAAAGACCCGGACATCCTCCTGATGGATGAGCCGACAAACCATCTCGATATCGCAACTATTCAAGCCTTGGAGGCGCGCCTCAGGGGGTTCCGCGGTGCCGCCCTCATCGTGTCCCACGATCGCGCTTTTCTTGAGGCCGTCTCGACCAACACGCTTTGGCTGCGCCAGGGCAGGGTGCTGAAGAGCCCTGAAGGATATGCCACATTCGAAACCTGGGCTGAGGGCATCGAAGCTGAAGAGGAGAAGGCGCTTTCGCGGATGCAGACGCAGCTCAAGGATGAGCATCGATGGCTGGCGCGCGGCGTCACAGGCCGCCGCCGCCGCAATCAGGGTCGCTTGACCAAGCTGAAAGAGATGCGGGCCAAAGCAGCGGAACTGCGCGCTGGGCTAAATGAAGCCCGCTCGAGCGCGGACCTGAGCGCCGACACTGGCGACGTCATGAGCCGTAAGGTGATCGAGACGCGCGGTCTGGAGAAGGCGTTCGAACGGGCTGACTGCACAGCACTGACCATCGTGCGCGACCTTTCGATAAAGATCTTGCGCGGCGACCGGATCGGACTGGTCGGGCCAAATGGTATCGGTAAGACCACACTCCTCAAACTGCTGCTGGGTGAGCTTGAGCCTGACGCCGGCAGCGTGAAGGTCTCCAAAGCGGTGAAAATCCTGTATCTCGACCAGGCGCGAGATAGCCTCAAATCAAAGGATACGCTTTGGGAGACCCTCGCCCCGAATGGTGGGGATCACATCATGGTGCAGGGCAAGTCGCGCCATGTTGCGGGGTATGCGAAGGATTCCTTGTTCGATCCCAGCCAGTTGCGCCAGCCCGTGGGCGCTTTGTCTGGGGGGGAGCGCAATCGCCTGACATTGGCCGTGGCGCTTGCCCAACCCTGCGACCTCCTCGTGCTCGACGAGCCAACAAACGATCTCGATATGCAAACCCTCGACCTGTTGGAGGACATGCTCGCCAATTATGAGGGCACGCTTCTGCTGGTCTCTCACGATCGGGCGTTTCTGGATGGAACGGTCACAAGTTGTCTTGTGCCGCG
>JBCCPG010000076.1:0-1515 GCA_039039885.1 Pseudomonadota bacterium
CGCGTTGCGAAATCCGATCCCAAGCAGCATCGCTGGCGACAAATCGTGCATTCGGAAAAAGACACAGGCCAGAAACGTGATCCGCGTGAAAGTGCGTCACAATGATCGTGGTGATATCCTTCGGCGTGAGCCCAAAACGCGCCAGGAATAGTGCTGGTTGCTCCGCCTCATTCAAGCGGGGTGATAGAAGCCTGCTATACAAGCGCAACGCCATGCTGCGTCCAGCGGCGGAGAGCGCATGCTGTGTATAGCCAGTATCGATCAGTGTTGGCCCAGCTGTTGGGTGGTGTAGAAATCCGTAGCGCACGCGCAAGGCGACGCGTTGCCAAGTCCCACCCCGCAACACGAGGCATGCCCTTGTATCGACCCAAGCTGAGTTGCCAAAGACCGGTCTCACGCGGGGCTTCTAACAAAGGTGCGTCGCAAGCCCTCGGCAAAAGATACCTCTGGCTCCCACCCGAGTTCGCTGCGCGCACGCGTCAGGTTTAGGCTTTGCTCAAAGGCAAAAAGGCCGAGACCGTATCGCGTCACGGCTGGCTCCGGCTGACCAGGATACATCAGCGCGGCAGCTTCGACCAACCGCGCCGCAAGCAAGGCCGGGCCAAGTGGCATCGGCCTCCAGCGCATATCGACGTCCGCTCGTGCGCAAGTCTGCTCGACGATTTCCGATATCTTCACAACCTCACCCCCTGAGATGTTGTAGGCTCGCCCTTCCAGGCTGTCCGGTGCCGCCAATGTCGCACAGACCGCGGATGTCGCATCCTCAATAAATGTCAGATCGATCCTCGCGCGCCCGTCGCGAAACTCTGGCAATGGACGCCGCCGCGCTGCGCGTAGCAATCTGGGCAAGAGCGTCGTATCCTTTGGGCCGTAAAGACCCCTTGGCCTCAGGATGATCGGTCCAACATCCTGAGCTTTGCGCACCAAAGCTTCGGCCCGGACCTTACTGCGCGCGTAGGCGTTGAACGGCTTAGGCAGAGGGCTATCCTCCGTGACCTCCAACTGATCCCTCAGCGCAAAATATATTGACGGGGAGGAGACAAAGACGAAGCGTTTGACCCCCTTTTGCCGAGCGAGATCAAGCATGGCTTGCGTCCCCCTGACATTCGCCGCCTCAAAGGCCGCCCTCAATCCGAAGGGCGAAGAGAGTGCTGCGCAATGGATGATCGCGTTGATCTCGCCCAAAGCGGCAAAAGCCTCAAGTGGCAAAGATTCGGGGAGGGTCCAGCAAATGCAATCTAGACCCTCCTCACGCACCTGCGCACAGCGAACCGGGTTGCGGCCTTGGCCGATGGCTGGCGTACCTGCCTGGATCAGGCGGCGCAGAACTGCCCCGCCGAGGAAGCCTGTTGCACCCGTGACGAGGACCCGGCTTACCATGTCATCGCCATACCCCCCAAGGATACCCCAGCCGAGGTTCCAAGCATCAGCAGCTTGTCTCCGCGTTTGAACCGTGCCTCGCGCCGCGCCATGTCCAATGCAAAAGGAATGGATGCTGCGACCTGATTGCCGAAG
>JBCCPG010000077.1:0-1508 GCA_039039885.1 Pseudomonadota bacterium
CCGCCGGTCCCCCACCCATAGGGCATCGGCATCTCGCGGCTGGCAAAGGGTACCTGATACCCGGGGATGGCCAGCCCCTTTAGGATCGCGCGGCGGATCATCCGCTTTGTCTGTTCGTCGAGATAGGCGAAGTTGTAAGCTTGATCGGTCATAGAACCCCCTTTGCCTCTAGGGAGGCTCTGAGCGCTTCAGGGTTTGTGAAATGGATCGCGTCCATCCCGGCAGCCGTTGCGCCGACACAATTGTGCAGACCGTCGTCGACGAAGATACAGCTCTCAGCGGCAATACCGGCGCGGTCACAAAGAAGTTGGAATATTGCGACGCTGGGCTTGATCATGCCGACCTGTCCAGACACGATCGTGGTCTCGAAAACTTCGCCCAGCTCTGGATGGACCTTTACGCCCTCCGGCCAGGTTTCAGCAGACCAGTTGGTGATGGCGTGCACATTGATGCAGCGCTCTTTCAGGTCGTATAGGCAATCCCACGTGCCAGTGATTTTGCTTGGCACAGTCAAGTGATAGTGGCCGACATACCGTTCTAATCGAGCAGCGTCGTCCGGGTCTGCGATCTGCTTGCTTGCCTTCGCAAAGCTGGCCCCTGCGTCGCAGGCAACATTGATCTTGTCAAAGCTTATGCGGCTCATGAATTCGCGCGCGCCGTCCAGCCCAAGTTCTTCTGCCCAAGCCAATTCTGGCTGCCAATCAACCAGAACAGCACCGATGTCAAAGACGACGTGTTTCACTCGGCGGCCTCGGGCACACGATCCGCCCCAGCTTCGCGTCGCAGCTTTCGTACCAGTTCCAGTTCCGATTGGAAGTCGACATAGTGAGGCAGCTTGATGTGTTCCAGAAAGCCCGTCGCCTGAATGTTGTCCGCGTGGTAAAGAACAAACTCGGTGTCCTGCGCGGGGGCGCCGACATTGTCCTCGCCCAGTTCTTCCCAGCGGAGGGCGCGGTCGACGAGCGCCATGGAGATCGCCTTGCGCTCGGATTGGCCGAAGACCAAGCCGTATCCACGGGTGAATTGCGGCGGCTCGGTCTTTGATCCCTTGAACTGGTTGACGGTTTCGCATTCGGTAAGGGTGATCTCCCCAATCTCGATGGCAAAGCCAAGCTCGGGAATGTCCATCTCTACCGAGACCACGCCAATCCGCAGCTCGCCGACAAAGGCATGGTTGCGCCCATAGCCGCGCTGCGTGGAATAGGCGAGACCAAGCGTGAAGCCTTCATCGGCGCGGGTCAGCGCTTGGAGGCGCAGCGCGCGGTCCGCTGGCATCTCCAAAGGCTCGCGCGTTAAGTCGGGCGGCGTTGTGTCGTCGAGAGGCGCTTCCTCGATCAGACCTTCGCGGTTCAGGAACTCTGTCACATGGGGCACATCGCCCGGGACGCTGTCCCGTGTTGGAGCTTCGGGAACCTCGCCATCAGCGGCTAGTTTGAAATCGAGCAGTCGGTGCGTGTAGTCAAAGGTCGGCCCCAAAACCTGTCCACCTGGCAAATCCTTGAATGTAG